>NZ_JBIWDW010000002.1:417888-717039 GCF_044762205.1 Arthrobacter sp. NPDC097144
GCGGGGGCGCGCGGCCATTTTGGCCCGGGGGGCGGGGTTTTCGGGCACGCACGCACCAGCGGCCCCGGAACAAGGGTTCCGGAGCCGCTTCGGTGGCCACAGGGGGTTCTTAGCCCCGGGGCCGGGGATTCAGGGGATTATGCGCCCCAGATGTCGTCTCCGCGCAGCGTGGCGTCAGCGCCGCCGTCGGTGTAGATCGTCTGGCCGGTGGTGTGAGTGTTCTCTTCGCTGGTGAGCCAGGCGAGCAGCCGCGCAATGACAATAGCCTCGGAGTGGCCGTTCAGAGGCATGGGCACCGAGGAATCCACCATCTTGCGTCCCTCGGGGGTGGACAGCAGATCCTTGGTCATGGCCGAGATAACCGTGCCGGGGGCCACGGCGTTCAACGGAATGCCGTTGCCTGCCCAGGTGTCGGTGATGCTTGCCCGGCGGACCCAGCGGCTGAGGGCGCGCTTGGAGGAGGGGTAGTTGAGGTATCCCTCAGCCGGTCCCTTTGCGGCGAGCTTGCCGCCGATTTCCAGTGCAAGTGCTTCGTCGCCCGCCAGCATTGCGTCAACGAGCTCCGGGGAGTTCGGCTGCAGCGATGCCATGGAGCTGACCACAGCAGCACGCGGAGCATCACTCTTGGCCAGCGTCGGTGCCAGCAGTTCGAGGAACTCCGTGACGCCGAAGAAGTTGACTGACACGGTGATGGCTGCCGGTGCGGAGATTCCGGCGCAGGCGATAACTGCGTCCACCTTGCCGCCGGCCAGCTCCACCGCCTTGTCCGCAGCTGCTCGGCGGCCCTCGGGCGTGCTGAGGTCCGCTTCGGCCTCGGCCCCGCGAAGGTCCACTCCCACCACGGTGTTGCCGCGCTCGCGCAGCAGTTCGGCTGTAGCGGCGCCGATTCCCGATCCTGATCCAGTAACTATGTATGTGCGTGCCATGCCTTTAGGTTACGCCCGCCGGCGGTGGTCAGCGGGCGACGGCTGATTTGCATGGCGCACCGTTTTAAGCTCTTGGAGACTGTCTCCAAGACCGCGCCGACCCTGCGTTCCAGGCCAATGCGGCGAGCCCGGCTCCGAGTGCATGATCGGGCCTCCTAGTGCAGTTCGTCCGGCCAATTCGGGGGAACGCGTCCGGCGGGGCCGGGGACGCCCTGGTTTGCCGGATGGCTCTGCGGCGGGGCAAGGAGGGGACCCTCAAACACCGAGTTGGTGCGGTAGTCCCAAAACCATTCCTCGCCGGGCTCGTAGCTGCGGATCACGGGATGTCCGGTTGACTCCTCATGGCCGGTGGCATGCTGTCCCGGCGAATTGTCGCAACAGCCGATATGGCCGCATTCGGCGCAGCGCCGCAGATGGAACCACCAGCCGTCCTGCGCTGTGCACTCCACGCAGCCAGGACCGGAAGGCGGTACTGAAACATTGATGCCGGATGAGTCGTACATGGTCAATTGCTCCTCGGCAGAGCCACCCCCTGTGTCCTCCAACGGTAGCCACCGGTGAGAAGGTGTGAAAGAGGCAGCAGTGAAGGATGCCGGGGGAGAATGCCGGGGGAGGATGAGTCTCCGGCAGCTCAGCTCCGGTACGGAGCTGCACTGTTAGGGTGGGTGCTTGCCCGGGGAGGCCGGGTATTGAAGACGGGGGATTACTGTGCTGTTGGTTGCCGAGGGAGCGAATCCGGTTTTGTCGGCCTGGAATGTTCTGGTGCTGGGTATCGGCCTGTTGATGGTGGTGATCCTGGTGGGTGCATTGATAGGCATAGCCCGGTCCGGTCAGCTGACAGCCACTGCGAAAGCAGTATGGGTTCTGATCGTGCTCGCGTTTCCGGTGCTCGGCCCCGTTGCCTGGTTCTTTATCGGCCGGCGCCCCGGCACCCCTTAGACAAGACCGGTATCCCTTGGGCCGGCATCCCTTAGACGGGAATCTGCAGGCCGGCACCAAGACCTATCAGCGGGCAGCCGGAGCCAGCCCCACCATCCGTTCGCTCTCTTCCCAGAGCCGGGCGGACAGGGCAGCGTCATAGGCATCCTTGTTGGCAGTGGAGATCCGGCATTTGTAGTAGTACTTGCCGGACTGCCACTGTGTTCCGGGTTCGGCGGTGGCGAGCCAGACCAGCGTCCGCGCTCCCTCGTCCGGGGAGATCAGAAACCGGTTCAGCACCGAACGGTACATAAGCCGCATCATGCTGGTGGATTCGGAGGCAAAGGACGTGGCAACGCCGCCGGGATGGAAGGCTGCGGTGGAGAGGCCTGCGGTCCCAAACCGGGCGTCCAGCTCCCGGGTGAACAGGATGTTGGCCAGCTTCGCGTTTCCGTAGGCCCGGTTCGGCGTGTATTTACGGTGTGCTTCCAGGTCTTCGATGCTGAAGCGTGCAAAGACGCTGTTGGCCACGCTTGAGGTATTGATGACCGACGCCTGTGATTCCACGAGCCGGTCCAACAGCAGGTTGGTGAGCAGGAACGGCGCCAAATGATTCACCTGCAGCGTCTTTTCATGCCCGTCCACGGTGTCTGCACGCTGGGCCATGATGCCGCCGGCGTTGTTGGCCAGGACATCGATGCGCGGATAGCGCTCCAGCAGGGTCTGTGCCAGTGCGCGGACGTCGTCGAGGCGGGCAAAATCCGCCAGCAGATAATCGGCGCCCAGTTCCCGGGCCACCGCTGCGGTCTTTTCGGGGGAACGGCCGACGACGACGACGCGGTTGCCCAAGCTGTGCAGGCTGCGGGCCGCGGCGGCTCCGATGCCGTCGCTGGCTCCGGTGATGACGATGGTTCGCTCTGGTGCGGGCTCTGGCACGGGAGGCCTTTCGGGCAGGTGGGGTGGACCCTCCCAGTATTGCCCCGCCCCGAGGATCCGCCAATGGATCAAGACGCCGTGTTTCGCGAGCCATGTCAGCAGCCCTGGTGTTCCCGGCCTCCTGCGGGGTGCTTAAATCTGCGGTCTTGGCTCCAGCAGCCGGCAGGCAGCCTCAATGGCGGCCGCCCGGCGTCGGGCACGTGATTCCGCGCAGGTCTCAGACTTTCCCGTGAAGAGGGTTTCCGGGGACTGTGTCCAGGCGGTCGCCATGGAAAAGAGCAGCGTCATTAAGTCATCAGGGTTCCAGTGCCCGTCGATGATTCCCTTTTCCTGGGCGCGGATGATGTCTTCATTGCGGGGGCCCGGGCGGCCGCAGGGCCTCTGCGGCAGCAGATCGGGTTCCTCCTCGAGGCGGGCCCAGTCCAGCATGCGCAGGTGCTCGGGTTCTTCCACCGCATGGTCGAACATTGCGCCCACAAAACCCGGCAGGTCCTCGACATCCCGGGGAACCTGTTCCGTGGTTTCCTGCAGGTTTTCCGTCAGGACGGCAGCGAAGAGCGAACGTTTGTCACCAAAATAGGCGTACAACCGCTCCTTGCTGGCCCGTGCCTCGGACGCAATCCGGTCCACGCGCGCGCCGGCCAGGCCGTGGGTGGCAAATTCCCTGCGTGCTGCGGCCATGATTCGTGCCCGCGTTGCTTCGCCGTCGCTTCTCATGCCTGTAGTATAGCTAAGCCAACCAACCAGTTCGTTTTGATGAGGATTTCCCCTACATGGATCGCACCACCCCCGCCGGGTCCCCTCCGGCCGTCGATCATTCCGCGCATCCGCACCGCTGGCTGCTGCTGGCCGTGCTGGCCCTGGCCCAGCTGATGGTGGTCCTGGACGGAACCATCGTCAACATCGCCCTGCCCGACGCCCAGCGTGAGCTTGGCATGTCCGACGGCGACCGCACCTGGGTGGTCACCATCTATGCGCTGGCCTTTGGATCCCTGCTGCTCCTCGGCGGACGCATAGCCGATTACTGGGGCCGCAAGCGCACCTTCATGGTGGGTATGGCCGGCTTTGCCGTCGCCTCCGCCATTGGCGGCTTTGCCACGACCACTGAAATGCTGCTGGCCGCCCGCGGCCTGCAGGGCGCTTTTGCCGCTCTCCTTGCGCCCGCATCGCTGGCCATCCTGACCATTACCTTCCCCACCGGCAAGGACCGCATCAAGGCGTTTGCCGTCTACGGCGCCATCGGCGGCGGCGGGGCAGCCATCGGGCTGCTTCTCGGCGGAGTGCTGACCCAGTACGCCAGCTGGAACTGGTGCCTGCTGGTGAACGTACCCATCGCCGTCGTCGCCATGATTGCCGGACTGCCGCTGATCCGCGAGAGCAAGGCGCACGGCAACACCCGTTATGACCTGCCCGGTGCCGTCCTGGTCGTGGCCGGGCTGGCTTCTCTGGTCTACGGCTTCTCACAGGCCGAAAACGGCTGGGGCCGGGTGCAGACCATCGCCTTCCTTGCTGCCGGCGTCGTCATCCTCGCTGTGTTTGTCTGGGTCGAGAGCCGTGTTTCGAACCCGCTGCTGCCCCTGCGTGTGCTCGCCAACCGCGTCCGCGGCGGAGCCTTCCTGACCTCTGCGCTCACCGGCGCCGCCCTGCTGGGCGGCATCCTGTTCCTGATCTTCTACTTCCAGATTGTGCTGGGATACTCGCCGCTGAAGTCCGGTCTGGCTTCGCTGCCGATGACCCTGTCCATCATGGTTGGCGCCGGCGTGCTGTCCAACCTGCTGCCGCGCACCGGCGTCCGGCTGCCGATGACCCTGGGTCCCATTGTGGGTGCGGCCGGACTGGTGTGGTTGTCCTTCATCTCTGTGGAGGGCAACTACGCCGCAGAGGTCCTGCCCGGTTTGATTCTGCTGGGCTTCGGGCTGGCCATGATCTTTGTTCCGCTGCAGAACGTGGCGCTGGCCGGCATTGATGAGCACGACGCCGGAGTGGCCAGTGCCGCTGTCTCTGCCACGCAGCAGATCGGCGGATCCATCGGCACCGCACTGTTCACAGCCATCTACACCGCGGCCATCACCGCCTACCTGAGCGAAAACGCAACCCGGCCGGCTGCACAGCTGGAGGCGCTGGTCAGCGGCTACTCCACGGCGTTCATCTGGGCCGGCGTCGCCCTGTTCCTTGCCGCGCCGATCGGTTTCTTCATGATCCGTCCGGCCAAAGAGGACTTGATGAAGGTCCCGGCTGTGGCCCACGTCGGCTAGTCAGGCAACCTGTCAGTTCTCTGTGTGGATCTGCTTCGCTTTATGCGCTGCAGATCCACACAGTTGTTTAAAGGGGCAGCTGTTCAAGGGGCAGTGGTTGAGCGGTGTGCGTGTCTTGGCATCGTCTGGAAGCAGAATGGATGGAAGGAAGGCAGTACGGAGCTCTGGTTCGGAAGCCACCAGAGGGCCGTCAGAAAGACGGGTATCCGGCCCGTATGAAAAAGGCCGATTTTGGGTCTTTCGGAGCTGTTTTCGGGTCGGGAATGTCAGTGGCGGGTGAAAGCCTGAGGTCATGGATCAGCACGGATCTTCTTCAGGGAACGCTTCTGCCGGTGAGGGCGGAAGCCGCGGCGGCCGGACGGAGCCGGAGCGTAGCCTGTCCGTGTACGCCGCCGAGCCCGGCACTGTTGAGACTGTTCCTTCCGGTCTGTCCTGCCGGGACGGGTTCACCGGAAGCCTGGCTCTGCAGGGTGTTGAAGTCTTTGACCAGGATGAAGCCGGTGCTGTTCTGGCCCGGTTGGATCACCTTGTCCGGTGGGCTCAGGCCCAGCAGGCCAGAATCCTGAACCGAATGGAAGACATATTCCGGAACGGCTTCCTTCCGGAAACAGGACCGGATGGAGACCGGCAGCTGGATCCGGGGCTGGCTTTCAGTCTCGCGGCGGAGGAAGCAGCAGCGATCCTGCACCTGCCCACCGGCACCGCGAAGATGCTCATGATCGACGCCGGAACCCTCTGCCACACCCACACAGCCACCCTGCAGCATCTGGAAACAGGATCCCTCGGGTACGGGCAGGTGCAAACCGTGTTGGAGCAGTCCCAGAACATTCCTTCCGCTGACCTGCCCGGGTTCGAGCAGGACCTGCTCACTGCGGCCGGGCAGCATGACGGGGGTCTGACCCTGGCGCAGTTCCGGGTCAAAGCCCGCCGGCTGCGGGAAACCCGGTACCCGGAGACCATTCCGGTCCGGCATCAGAGTGCTTTTGAAACCCGCCGGGTCTGTTTGCAGCCGGACACGGACGGGATGTCGTGGTTGTCGGCGTTCCTTCCGGCGCAGCAGGCACAGGCGATCTATACGCAGCTCAGTGTTGCGGCCCGGGGTGAGCAGGCTGCCGGAGACCCCCGCCCCGTGGATCAGCTGCGTGCCGACATCCTCGCGGACCTGCTCGTTAGCGGCGCCAGGACCGGGGACCCGGGCAGCAACACCGGCGGTGATGGTGACGGTGTGTGGGTCCCGGGCGCGAACGAGACCACCGACAGCCCCCACAGTCCCGACAAACCGGACAAT
This sequence comes from Arthrobacter sp. NPDC097144, assembly GCF_044762205.1. Taxonomy (NCBI): domain Bacteria; kingdom Bacillati; phylum Actinomycetota; class Actinomycetes; order Micrococcales; family Micrococcaceae; genus Arthrobacter; species Arthrobacter sp. NPDC097144. The sequence continues at coordinate 424,212 of NZ_JBIWDW010000002.1, forward strand.
ACTGACAGCGCTGACAGTCCGGGCAATGCTGACAAACCGGACAATGTTGACAGTCGTGAAAGTACCCGCAGGGGTGGCGGTGATGGGCTTGCCGGGTTTGGTCGGGACATCAACCGCACCGGCGTCAGCAACGCAGGCGGTGGCGGCGGCACGAGGGGCACCCGTTCCAGTGACCAGGACCGTCCCATCAGGCATGGTTCCGGTGCCCGGACCGAGATCCTGGTCCTGATCACCGCTGAAACCCTGCTCGGAGCCGACGAGGATCCTGCCGAACTGCACGGGTACGGGCCGATCAGCGCCGAAACAGCCCGCAGACTCGCCCGGCAGGCAGCCCGGTGGACCCCGGTGGAACGCAACCCGCACACCGAAGAGATCCTGAGGGTTGGCCGCCGCCGCAAAGTCCCGCCCGGACTCCAGCGCTGGCTGCGGGCACGGGACGGTACCTGCCGGTTCCCGGGCTGCCGCACCAACGCCCTGATCTCCGAGATCGACCACACCACCCCCTGGTCCCATGGCGGGGTCACGGATCATGACAACCTCGAACACCTGTGCCGACGCCACCACATGTTCAAAACCCGGGGCTTCTGGAAAGCCCGGCAGCATTCACCCGGGATTATTGAGTGGGTTTCACCGGGCGGCCGGACTTACCGCACCGAACCGCATCTTCATCTTGCCTCCGGTTCCGCTGCACCCACGGGCGTGCCAGACGCTGCCTCGGGTGCTGGCAGCGAGTCGCCGCCGTCGTCGTCGCTTTGGGGATCACCCGACGACCCCGATCCATACGACTACGGCGACAACCCGCCGCCCTTCTGAGGGCATGTGCGGATGGAAGCTTGGCTAGCGGAAACCGCCGTCGCTGCTCAGTACCTGGCCCACCATCCACTGTCCTTCATCGCTGACCAGCCAGGCGATTAGCCTGGCTGGGTCATCCGGCTCACCGAACCGGCCGCCGGGGAAGTGCGAAAGCACCTCTTCAAGAACTTCCGGCGGACGGTCAGCAGTTTCGAGGTCCAGATAGCCGGTGTTGACCGGGCCGGGGTTCACGGTGTTGAGGTTGATTCCGCGGCGAATCAGATCAGCTGCGACCGACGGCGTTATCCCGGCAAGCGCGGCCTTGGAGGTTGCGTAGGCAATTTCGTTTTCCATGACGCCTCTATTGATCTGCCCTGAGGTCATCCAAATGACCCGGCCACCAGCTCGTCCGTTGTGCTGCAGAGCAAAATCGCGGGTGGCAAGAAGGGTCGACCGGGTGTTGACCTGCCAATGAGCGTCGAGCTTTTCGGCAGTCATCTCCGCCAGAGGGCCGTCACTTCCGCTGCGGGCGTGGTTGCAGATCAGGATGTCCAGATGCCCCAGAGCGCCTACGGCGTCGCGGATCAGCTGCCCGGCACCGTCGGTTTCTGACAGGTCAATGCTCGCGTGGGCCAGCCGCGCACCGTCGGCAAGGAGGCTCTGCAACTTGCCGACGACGTCGTCGATCGGGTCTGCGCCCCACGGCTGGTCCTCATCGTGCGGGGAATAGTGAGCCAGGAACAGGCTTGCACCCATCCGGGCTAACCGCGAGGCGACGGCAAAACCAATGCCCTGAAAGCGGCTGACACCGGTGATGACTGCCGTGCGGCCTGCAAGTGGTAGCGGGGTAGTCATGAAGTCCTCTCAAGGATGCGTGAAAACTCGATTGTTCAGGCCGTTGAAACGGAACGCAGCGTCCGTGGAGAAAGCCTGTCCTGGAGGACCAGCGTAGCGGCACCCAATGCAGCGGCATCGTTACCGTTGACCGACATCCGTACCTCGACCCGATGGATAGCCCTCGCCATGGCGCGTTTGTCCAGGGCTGAGGCGATGGTATCTACGTAGAAGGATCCTGCAGTGGCGAATGCGCTGCCGGCCAGGACAACAAGTTGCAGGTCCAGAAGGTTGACCATGGAGATCACAGCACTCGCCACATATTCTGCGGACCTGTTGATGAGCCGCAGGGCCACAGGGTCGCCGTTATTCGCTGCCGTGCCGACCGCAGCGAAATCTTCGGTGACAATCCCTGTCAGGGGAACCTCGAGTTCACCGCGGGCAACGGCTTCGGCAGCCTGGGCCACCACCACCTGAGGACTCGCATAGAGCTCGAGGCACCCGATGTTTCCGCAGCTGCAGGGCAGACCGTTTGCATCAACGCTGACGTGTCCTATTTCCCCCACGTTGGAGCTGACACCCTGATAAATGGTTCCGTCCATGACGATGCCGGCGCCTATGCCCGAACCCATGTACACGGAGGCATAGCTGGTATATCCCTCCGTGGCGCCGAGCCAGTATTCACCGATAGCGGCGGCTGTCGCATCATTGTCGAACTCGCAGTGCAGCCCGGTGGTAGTTGACAGGGCACGGCGCAGCGGAAAACCGGTCCAATCCCGGAAGGAAGGGGCTCCAATCATGGCTCCTTCCGTCCGGTCCAACGGCCCGGGAGCAGCGAGTCCCATGCCGACTACGGTTTCCCGGTCCACCGCCAGTGCGTCGAAGAGACGCTCGATGTCCTCAGTAATGCGGCTGACCACCGTCATGGGTGATGCGTCACCGGGCCAGCTGACCCTGCGCCGTCCAACCACCTGCCCGCTCAGGTCGGCCACCACATACGTGATGTAGTCCTGACCGATGTGCACGCCCAGTCCTAGCCGGGAGGCGGGGTTGAGTTCGAGCAGCATCCGCGGTTTTCCGCCGGTGGATTCGCCACGTCCGGTTTCCAGGACGACGCCGTCATTCAGCAGCGAACGCACGGCAGTGGAGATGGTGGCCTGGGTCAGGCCGGTCATCTCCGCGAGCTCCACGCGGCTGATCGGCCCGGAGACACGGATCAGGTCCAGAATTTTCCCGCGGGACGATTCGCGGCGTTGATTTTGCTTCACGGGGATCCTAACGGACAACTGCTTGAGAGTGCCGCAGCCGTTGCGGACTGCGGAGCGAGCGGCGGGGCCGGGGAGGGGGCTAGGGTTCCAGCCGCACCGCTTCTGCCCAGGCTTCGGCAATGACGGCGTGGCCGCGCGGGGTGGGATGAACGCCGTCCTCCGCGAGTGATTCCGGGGGTGTGCCGTCCGTAACGAGTGCCGTCAGCACGGAATCTGTCCTCACCAGAACCGCATTAAACTCTTTGGCCAGCCGCTGGACTGCGGCAATCTTGGGATCCAGGTCCGTCCGCCACGCCTGCTGATCCTCAGACACCGGCAACAAAAACGGCTCCATCAACACCAAAGTTGTATCAGGGGACACCCGCTCCAGCAGGGCACGGTACCTGGCCATGAAGGTGTGCTGATCGGTCTCCTGGCCGGCGTCGTACCGCCGCCACGTGTCGTTAATGCCAATCAGCACGGAAATCAGGTGCGGGCGTTCGGCCAGGACGTCGGCGTCCCAACGCCGGGCCAGGTCTTCGATCCGGTCTCCGCCGGTGCCGCGGTTGACGACGTCGGCTTCGGCCAAGAGTTCTCCGCCCGCCAGGAGGCGGACGTACCCGTCGCCCAGACCGTCGACGCCGTCAGTGCGCCACCCGCAGTCGGTGACGCTGTCGCCGGTGAAGACAATTCGCTGCCGGGAAGTGCGGGGCAAAGCGTGGTCCATGGTTTCTCCCGGGTTTTCGATGCGGTAAAAAACGAGGCCGCCTGCGGCCTAAGTACAGTCACAGGCGCCGATTAGGACGACCACTTATCAAAGTCGTCAAAGTTACTCCGGATACTACTTCTACCTGCCGTCCGACAGGAAATTATTTAGTTGGAAAAACTTACTTGACCAACTTACTTTAGTCGGTAACAATTCCACTGTGAGCCCGACCACAGTGGCGGGGCGGAGTATCGGCCACCAAGGACGGTGGGCCGGAGGGGAATCAATGATGATCCGTTACACCAAGAAGCAGCGCTTCCTTACCTTGGCCGCAGTGGGGGCACTATCTCTTGCCGCCTGTTCGACAGGGGGCAGCGGAAACACGCAGACAGCCGATGAGAAAACAACCCTGGTCGCTTACACCGGTCAGGCCGGCGACTACCAAAGCAACTACAACCCATATTCACCGTCACAAATCGGCGGGATCGGAACCATTTTCGAGCCGCTGTTTTTCTACAACCAGCTCCGCGCCGGCGAGCCCGAGCCACTGCTTGGTACGGAGTATTCCTGGAACGACGAGGGCACGGTACTGTCCGTCACCACTCGCGAAGGGGTGACGTGGAGTGACGGCGAACCTTTCACGGCCAAGGACGTCGCCTTCACTTTGAACATGCTGAAGGAAAATCCGGCCGTAAATCAGATCGGATTCGACGCCGAGGTTGAGCTTGTAGATGACAACCATCTGGTGCTGACATTCCCGGTCGTGTCCTTTGTCGAGGGACCGGAGGTCTTGGGCGTACCGATTGTGCCGGAGCATCTCTGGGCCGATCTGGATCCGGCAACGGACACGCAGCCAAACCCGGTTGGCACCGGGCCCTTCATGTTGAAGGAATTCAAACCACAGGCTTTCACCTTCTCGGCCAATCCGGATTATTGGGGCGGTGAAGCAGCAGTCAAGAACATCCGCTTCCTTTCCCTCTCAGGTAACCAGGCCGGTGCGCAGGGCTTGAGTGCCGGCTCCATCGACTGGCAGACCGGCCCGGTGCCGAACATGGATGACATCGAGGGAAAATACCCGGGCTATAAGGGCATCACCTACCACATGAACCAGATGGCTTTGTTTACGTGTTCCAACGCCGCGCTCGGATGTGAAGGCCCGCAGACCGACCCCGCAGTACGCAAAGCCCTGTATTACGCGATGGACCGCGAGCAGCTCAACGCCCTCGCCTTTCAAAACACTGCATCGGAGGTTTCACCCGGTTTCGCACTGACAGACCGAGATGCAGAGATCCTCTCGAAAGATCTGGAAGAGCCTGTCGCCCCCATGAAGCCGGACGTTGAAACGGCAAGCTCGCTGCTGGAGGGCGCGGGATACGCGAAGGGGAGCGACGGCATTTATGCCAAGGACGGGGTTCGCCTTGCAATGAGCGTGCGGGTTCCCACCGGGTGGACCGACTACATCACGGCCCTGGATCTCATTGCCGAGCAGGCACGGGCCGCCGGCATTGAAATCACGTCGCAGCAGTCGTCCTGGAATGAATGGAGCGAGGTGAGGGGCAACGGCAAGTTCCAGCTGCTTATTGACGCCCTGAACCAGGGTGCCTCGCCTGACCCCTATTACATGTACGCAAACCACTTTGCGACAGCCAACACGGAACCAGTAGGAACACCGGCAACGCCCAATTATTCCCGGTTCAGCAATCCGGAGGTTGATGCCGCACTGGAATCACTTCGGTCCCTGAACCCGGAGGATTCAGCGGCGCGCCAGCCGCACTATGACGCCATCCAGGGCGCGGTCGCCGAGGATATGCCCTACATCCCAATCCTGACCGGCGGCACGACCAGCGAATACAACGCGGAAAAGTTTGAAGGCTGGCCAACCGATGAAGATATGTACGCCATTCCGGCGGTGTGGGCCTCTCCGGACAATGCCCGCATTTTCTACAAGCTCAAGCCCGCAGGCGAGTGACGCGGAGATGAACGGGACCGAGGAGGACTTCGTTCCAAGGGAGTCTAACCAATGAATTATTTCGTTCGAAAACTAGGCTTCTATGCGGTTGCATTGTGGGCTGCGCTGACCCTGAATTTTCTCATTCCGCGCTTCATGCCAGGCAATCCCGTGGATACCCTGCTGGCCAAGCTCCAGCAGCGCGGCGGCTCGGTCACACCGGAAGTGCGCCGTTCCTACGAGCTTCTCCTCGGTACCGATTCCGAAGAACCTATTTGGAACCAGTATTTTAGCTATCTGGCGAATATGCTCAAAGGGGACATGGGGATCTCCGTCAGCTCTTTTCCCGCGAGCGTTTCGGATGTCATCGGGCAATCACTTCCATGGACCATAATGCTGGTGGGCCTGGCTACCCTGATTTCGTTTGTAGTCGGTGTGGGCATGGGTATCTTCGCCGGCTGGAAACCAGGCACCTGGGTGGACGCCCTCGTTCCGGCCACCACGCTGCTGGCCGCCGTCCCGTATTTCTGGCTGGCCCTGATCCTCGTGTTCCTTATTGCATCAACGCTTCAGTGGCTGCCGTTGCAGGGAGGGTATGACGTCATCCTGACTCCGGGGTGGGATCCGGCCTTTATTTTTTCAGCCATTGAATACGGCATTCTTCCGGCCCTGACGATCGTCATTTCCTCCATTGGAGGTTGGCTTCTGGGCATGCGGAACATGATGGTGTCCACCCTCTCCGAGGATTACGTTCTTACCGCCGAAGCGAAGGGGCTGAAGAGCTCCCGGGTCATTATGCGCTACGCCGCCCGCAACGCAGTTCTTCCCTCCGTCGCCGGCTTCGCCATTTCACTGGGATTCGTCGTGTCCGGATCAATTCTGACTGAGCTGGTGTTCTCCTACCCGGGAATTGGCACCAGCCTGCTGAAGGCAGTCCAGAACAACGACTTTGCCTTGATGCAGGGCATCTTCCTCGTCATCACCCTCACTGTCCTGGGGGCAAACCTTCTTATCGACTTGCTGTACGGGGTCATCGATCCCCGGACGCGGGTACGCAGCTGAGATCCGGAGCCCACCAATGACAAACCTGAGCCAGGAAACCGTCCCATCCCTTGCAGCGCCGGAACCGGTCGCCAACAGGCCCAAGCGGGCAGGTTTACGCCCCATGCTGCCGACTCTCACCCCATCCCTTGCTATCGGCGGGGCTATGACCCTGGCGATTGTGCTCTTTGGAATAATCGCCCCGTTCTTCGGGCAGGACCCGCGGGCCGTGAGCAACATTGGTTTGACCGCACCGAGTTCCGATCACCTGCTCGGGACCACCCAGACCGGGCAGGACGTTCTTGCCCAGCTTGCCCATTCCACGTGGGGCTCCCTCCAGATCGGCCTCATCGTGGGCGTCCTGGCAACAGCACTTTCGGCTTTCTTCGGTATCCTCGGTGCCTACATCGGCGGCGCCACGGACGAAGCATTCTCTCTCTTCTCCAACGTCGTCCTGGTCATTCCCGGGCTGCCGCTCATTATCGTGATTGCCGCTTTTGTTCCGCCTGAGGCGCGGGGACTCTGGACGGTAGCCATTGTGCTGGCCGTGACGGGCTGGGCTGCTTCCTCCCGCGTCTTGCGGGCACAGACACTGTCCATTCGTAACCGCGATTATGTTGCCGCGGCCCGAGTCGCCGGCGAGCGGTCCTGGCGGGTCATCGGAGTGGAGATCCTGCCCAATCTGCTCCCGGTCATGGCCTCACAATTCGTTTTCGCGGTGATCTTTGCGATTCTCAGCGAAGCGGGGCTTTCCTTCATTGGTCTGGGAGCATCGGGCACGTCAACGCTGGGAACCATGCTGTTCTACGCCCAGAACGGCTTTGCCCTGCAGCTTGGTGCATGGTGGTGGTTTGCTCCGCCCGGACTGATCATCGCCCTTTTCGGCTGCGGCCTTTCCCTGATCAATTTCAGCATCGATGAGGTCATTAATCCGAAGCTCCGCAATGTGCGCGTTCACCGCAAGCAACAGCGAAAAGCAGCTAGAAACGCAAGGAAAGCAGGTAAGCACGCATGAGCAGCGGAATGGACGCCGCCAGGCCCGTCCTGACGATCAGCGACCTGAGTGTTGTGTACGAAGTGGAAAACCCGGTTGTGGAGGTCAAAGAAGTCACCCTGGTTCTCTCCGCCGGAGAGATTCTGGGGCTGGCCGGCGAGTCCGGGTGCGGCAAAACCACCCTTGCCTACGCGGTAAACCGTCTGCATCGTCCTCCGGCCCGGATCTCAGGCGGAAGCGTCACATTCCATGACGCGGACGGCACGGACATCGATGTGCTGGGCCTGAGCGACAAGGAGCTGCGCGTTTTCCGTTGGTCCAAGCTTTCGATGGTTTTCCAAGGTGCCATGAATGCGCTCAACCCGGTGGTGGCAATCCGTCATCAGCTTGAGGATGTTTTCACAACACACCGCAAAGGACTTTCACGGGAAGAGAAGCGCAGGCTCGCCAGTGAGGCCCTTGAACTCGTAGGGGTGGACCCCTCCCGGCTCAACAGCTATCCGCATGAGCTTTCCGGAGGCATGCGGCAGCGGGTGATGATCGCGATGGCACTGCTCCTGCAGCCGCAGCTGATGATCATGGATGAACCGACCACAGCCCTCGACGTCGTCGTGCAGCGGGACATCCTCCGCGAGATCGTGCGCCTGCGAGACAGCTTGAACTTCGCCGTCATCTTCATCACCCACGATTTGCCCCTGCTTTTCGAAATCAGCGACCGCATTGCGATCATGCGCGAGGGCGAAATTGTCGAACTCGGCACGGCACAGCAAATCAAGGACAATCCCGTCCACCCCTATACCCAGAAGCTCCGTGAATCCTTCCCCAGCCTCACGGGCGAACGGGGAGACTTTATCCGCACAGGCGAGAGCGCAAACGCCCGGGAGGCGATGTGACACTGGTTCAGCTCAGGAACGTAACCAAGGAGTTTACGATCCGAAAAGGCCTGCAACGCTCTACTCTTACCGCGGTAGATGATGTTTCCTTCGATCTGCTTCCCGGTCGAACCGTTGCGCTGGTGGGGGAATCCGGGTCCGGAAAGTCTACGATCGCAAGAATGCTGATGCGGCTGGAGACGCCCACATCCGGCTCCATCAACCTGGAGCTGGGCGACGGCACTCCTGTTCTGGGCTCCATGTACCGTCGCCACGTGCAGATGGTGTTTCAGGATCCGTTTGCCTCCCTGAACCCGTTTCACACCATCGAACACCACATAGCCCGCCCGCTGCGGATCCACGGCCGGACCAAAAGCTCCCGGGACACCTATGAGAGGGTGCTGGAGATGCTTGAGCGGGTCAACCTTGTTCCGGCGGACAATTTCGCCAAACGGCGCCCGCACGAGCTATCAGGAGGGCAGCGCCAACGCGTAGCCATAGCGCGGGCGCTTGCCCCTGGAGCTCAGGTCCTGGTGGCTGATGAGCCGGTTTCCATGCTTGACGTTTCCATTCGGCTGGGGGTCCTGAACCTCCTGGCCCGGCTACAGCGTGAGGAAAACCTGGCGGTTCTCTACATCACGCATGATCTGGCTACAGCGCGGCATTTCTCGGACGACATCATCGTGCTTCTCCACGGCCGGATTGTGGAGCGGGGGCCGGCGGATGAAGTAATCCTCAATCCCCGGCACCCCTATACGCAGCTGCTTAAGGCATCAGCTCCGGATCCGGACGGCGCCGGAGTGCTGGTTGGCGGCACAGTGGAGCGAAAAGACATCACCAACAAGCGGTCCTTTGACCACTACACCGGTGAATGGTCCGACGAGTCCATGCAGAAATCTATTCAATGAGCGTTTTGAGCCGTTCCAAGACTATTACCACTGAGGAAGGGGGTCCGCTCATGACTGCAGAAACAGATGATTACGATCCTGTGCATCTGCGGAACGGCGGTGTCAGTGTCCTGGTGGACTGCCCTGCCAACAGCCTCCCCTCGATCCTGCATTGGGGCAGAGATCTGGGAGTCTGTTCGGGTGAGGACCTGAGGACGCTGGCCAGAGCATCCCGATCGTTGCTGGAAAACACCACCGATCTGCCGGTGCGTCTTAGCCTGGTGCCCGAACACAGTGCCGGCTGGATGGGTGCACCCGGGCTCATTGGACACCGCAGGGGCCAAGCGTGGTCTGCGCGTTTTAGAAACGTCCGTTACACAAGCACAGCCACTACCCTCACAGCCCGGGCAGTGGATCCCAATGCTGGCCTGACACTGGAAATTGTGCTGGAGCTTGCGCCGTCCGGCCTGCTCCGGAGCCGCGCCACGGTGACCAACACCGTGGAGGCGGCGTACGAACTCCAACGCCTTGTCCTGGCGCTGCCCGTGCCTGCAGTTGCCACGGAGATCCTGGACTTGGCCGGGCGATGGGCCAAGGAACGCGTTCCACAGCGCCGGGAGATCACCGTGGGAACGCACTTGCGTGAATCCCGGAGGGGACGCACTGGAGCCGACGCGGCAACGGTACTGACTGCCGGTGCAGCAGGCTTCAATTTTGGAACGGGCGAAAACTGGGGACTGCACGTGGGGTTCAGCGGCAACCACGTCTCCTATGTGGAGCGCATGACCAGCGGGCGGACCATCCTGGCGGGAGGAGAGTTGCTCCTTCCCGGGGAAGTTTCACTCGAGAGAGGGGATTCCTATTCCACACCCTGGATATATGCCTCATACGGCGAAGGGCTGGACGAGCAGGCTTCCCGCTTCCATGAATGGCTGCGGGCGCGTCCCGGCCATCCCCGATCTCATCGCCCGGTGACTCTCAACGTTTGGGAAGCGGTCTACTTCGACCACAAGCTTGAACCGCTGCTGGAATTGGTCGGCAGGGCAGCGAAGGTAGGCGTAGAACGTTACGTGCTTGACGACGGATGGTTCCGCGGCCGTCGCCGTGACAACGCGGGACTGGGTGACTGGACGGTGGATGAGCAGATTTGGCCCCAGGGGCTGCACCCGCTCGTTAACCGCGTGCGGCAGGAAGGAATGCAGTTTGGGCTTTGGTTCGAGCCGGAAATGGTGAACCCTGATTCCGACCTCGCTCGCAGGCACCCAGACTGGATCCTGCAGACCGGTGGAGACCTTCCAATGGAGGCACGGCAGCAACAGGTCCTCAACCTTGCGATTCCAGCCGCCTACAACTACATCTTCAGCGCCATTTCCGACCTTGTGGACGAATACGCACTGGACTACATCAAATGGGACCATAACCGGGACCTGATCGATGCCGGGTCCACGGCCACCGGTGCGGCCGGGGTCCACGAACAAACCCTGGCGGTATACCGGATCCTGGCAGAACTGAGAAAAAAGCATCCGCTGCTGGAGATCGAGTCGTGCTCATCCGGCGGCGCGCGTGTGGATTTGGGAATCCTGGAGCATACGGACCGCATTTGGGCCAGCGACTGCATTGACCCGCTGGAACGCCAGCAGATTCTTCGCTGGAGCGCTCAGCTGGTTCCTCCGGAGCTCACCGGCAGCCACATCGGCAGTACGGTCTCCCACACGACAGGCCGCACCCACAGCCTGGACTTCCGGGCGGCAACGGCAATGTTCGGTCACTTCGGCATCGAGTGGAACATCAACAACCTGGATCCGGCAGAGCTTGCCTCGTTAACGGAATGGGTCCAAACGCACAAGCGTTTTAGGACGCTGATCCACACCGGGAGAACTGTAAGAGTCGACCATCCGGTCGCCGAACTGTCAGTTTCAGGTTCCGTGGCCGCCGACGGGTCCGAAGCCCTGTTCTCCCTGACGCTGCTGGCACGCCCCTCTACCTGGCCTCCCGGACTGGTGCGCATCCCCGGGCTGGATCCGGATACGCGTTTCGTGGTGGAGCTTGTCGGCCCCCTAACCACCGGATCCAAGGCAAATGAAGTGCCTCAATGGCAACTGTCACCGACCGTCCTCACCGGACGCATGCTGGCCACCGTCGGGCTTCAGGTCCCCGCGATGCGCCCGGAGCAGGCAACTCTGGTCCATTTTGCCCGGGTTCCCTAACGTGCCCTGCACCCACAACTTTCTATCTTTTGGAGCACACAAGACCATGACACCAGCACGCATTCAGCAGCAACTGGACCTCACCGGCCAGTGGAGCCTCACCTGGGAGGGTGGCCCGGACGAGTCGCCGGCTTACGCCCGTTCGGATGAGCCGCTGTCCGCCACCGTTCCGGGACAGGTGCACACAGACCTGATGGCAGCAGGACTGCTGCAGGATCCCGATGCCGGCTTCGGTGAACTCGAGCAGTACTGGATTGGGCATTCCACCTGGACCTATTCCCGGACCTTCACCTGGACCAGCCCGGACTGGAACAGCACAGACCCGACCAGCACAGACCCGCGCGCTTCCGGTGCCCGCACCGAGCTTGTTGCCGACGGACTGGACACCATCGCCGTCGTTCGCCTGAACGGACAGGAAGTTGCCCGGACCGCGGACCAGCACGTGGCCTGGCGCTGGGATGTCGGCCACCTGCTGGTGGAGGGGGAAAACGTCCTGGACATTACCTTCGGGTCAGCCTGGGACGCTGCACATGAGTGCGAAAGCGTTGTCGGCGAGCTCCCGCGGCCCTATGCCGAACCGTATCCCTACCTCCGCAAGAGCGCCTGCAACTTTGGCTGGGACTGGGGCCCGCATTACATCACCGCCGGAATCTGGCAGCCCATCCGCCTGGAAACCTGGTCCGCAGCACGGATCGATTCCATTCGCCCCAGCGTCGCGTTGAAGGGTACTGAAACGGCCGAAGTGCAGGTCACCGTCGGCGTCGAACTCACCGAAGCGGCGGAGGGGCTCACCCTGGCTGCTGTGCTGACCGACCCGGAAGGCAATGAAGCCGCCCGCACCAGTGTGCCGCTGGCGGCAACAGGGGACGTCTCAATCGAGTTGACGGTTCCCGAGCCCCGGCTGTGGTGGCCCGCGGGCCTGGGCGGCCAACCGTTGTATACGCTCACGGTTGAGGCGGAGCACGACGGCGAAACGCTGGCTTCCAGCCGGCGCCGCCTGGGGCTGCGGACGGTCAGCATCGACGAAAGCCCCGACGAGGCCGGTACCGGCTGGGCCATCGTGGTCAACGGCCGCCGGGTCCGGGTCCGCGGCTACAACTGGATTCCCGAGGACCCGTTTATTGCCGAAGTCACCGCGGACCGGCTCGGCCAGCGGCTGGATCAAGCGGTCGACGGCGGAGCGAACCTGCTGCGCGTCTGGGGCGGCGGATACTTCTCCACTGAAGCGTTCATGGACGGCTGCGACGAACGCGGCCTCATGGTGTGGCATGACTTTCTCTTTGCCTGCAGCGCCTACGACGAGTCACCGGACATGATCGACAGCGTCACCAGGGAAGCCGAGCAGGCCGTGGCCAGGCTGTCCGCCCATCCGAGCCTGGTCCTCTGGTGCGGAGGCAACGAGTGCGTCTGGGGCGACTTTGACTGGGGCTGGCGTGAGGTCCTGCAGGGCCGCCCTTGGGGTGCACAGTTCTACACTGAAGTCCTTCCGGCCGTCATCGAGCGGGTGGACCCCGGCCGCCCCTATCTCCCCAACAGTCCATGGTCCGGATCCCTGGACGTGCACCCCAACAACCCGGAAAGCGGTCCGGTGCATATCTGGACCGTCTGGAACAACGATGACTACGTCCACTACCGCGATGTTGACCCGGCTTTTGTCTCCGAAATGGGCTGGTGCGCACCGCCGGCCTGGAGCACCCTGCGCGCAGCCGTCACCGAAGGGGACCTGGTGCCCGATAACCCGCAGGTGGAGCACCATATGCGGGCGGATCGGGGAATGGAAAAACTGGCCCGCGGTTTGGCGCCGTACTTCGGTACGCCGGAGACGGCCGAGGACTGGCACTACCTGACCCAGGTGGTCCAGGCCCGCAGCCAAAGCGCCGGAGCGGAATGGCTGCGCTCCCGCGAACGCTGTGCCGGTGTGGTGATCTGGCAGCTCAACGACTGCTGGCCCGTACTCAGCTGGTCCGCCGTGGACAATGCCGGCATTGAAAAACCGGTCTGGTTTGGACTGCGCCGCTCCTTCGCCCCGCAGCTGCTGACCATCGTTCCGCGGATTCCCGGCGGCACGGAGGATCCCACCGGAACGGGCGGTTTGGAGCTTGTTGCCGTCAATGACGGATGGGTTCCCTGGTCCACCGAGGTGCGGGTGCGGCGGCTGCGCACGGACGGCACCGAGGTGTCGTCCGCTTCCCTGCGGCTGGATACGCCGCCTGATGCCACGTCCCGCCTGGTGCTCGACGACGAACTCGCGTCAGCGGTCCACGGCAGCGAAGAGTTCCTGGTCGCCGACTACACGGTGCCCGGTGACGGGCCGGACGACGGGTCCGCTGAAGGGTCAGGCAGCAAACCCGCCACTGAACAGCGGGCGCTGTGGTTCTTTGTTCCCGATGCCGTGTTTGATGCTCCTGCACCCCGCTTCGAATCCTCCGTGAAGCTCACCGGCGGCAATCTCCTGGTAACCGTGTCCGCCCGAACCCTCCTGCGGGATGTCTGCCTCTTTGCGGACCGCCTGGCTGATGAACTGGACGTGCCGGCATCCCTGCTGCAGGTGGACGACATGATGCGCACCGTCCTGCCGGGGGAGAGCATCACCTTCACGGTTTCCCGCCGTGACGGAGCGGAACTGTCTGCGGCACCGGAGTCTGCCGGTTCCTGGCCGGTGCTGCGCTGCATTGGAGATTCTGCAGCCGCCGATTCCGCCGATCCCCATTGTGTCGACTCCCATTCTGCCCGTGCCACTCACGGTACGAATGCCCTGGCTGAGCCTGCCGGAGCCGCAGGGGAGCACAGGTGATTGCCGGAATCGAGACCGGAGGCACCAAGGTCATCTGTGCCGTCGCTGAAACATCGGCCCCAGGGAACATTATTGAGCGGATCCGGATCCCCACTACGTCGCCCGCCGAAACGCTGGGCACGGTGCGGTCGTTCCTGGACCGGCATGCCGCCCGCGGCACCCTGGACGCCGTCGGTCTTGCTGCATTCGGCCCGGTCATCGTGGACAGTTCCTCGCCGTCCTACGGATGGATTACGTCCACGCCCAAGCCCGGATGGCGCAACACCGACGTTCCCCGGGCGCTGGGACTGGGAGACACGGTGCCGCTGCAGGTGGTCACGGACGTTACGGGGGCAGCAATCGGGGAGCAGCGGGCCGGGGCAGGAGCCGGGTTCCGCAACGTTGCCTATGTGACGGTGGGAACGGGAATTGGAGCGGGCTTCGCCTCGGACGGCCTGCCGTTCCTCACACGCAGCCATCCGGAAATGGGACACCAGCTTCTCCGGCGCTTTCCCGGAGATGACTTTCCCGGAATCTGCCCCTTTCACGGGGACTGTGCTGAAGGCCTGGCCTCCGGGCCGGCTGTCCTGGGGAGGTGGGGCCGTCCCGGAGAGCTGCTGGATGCCTCTGCCAGAGCCGAGGCAGTGCCTGTGTTGGCCTATTATCTGGCACAGCTGCTCGCCGCGGTGACCTATGCGGTGGCCCCGGACCGCATTATCCTGGGCGGGGGCGTCCTGCGGATCGCCGGACTGCTCGACGCCGTCCGGAGCCAGCTCTCCCACCTCGTGGGCGGCGCGCTCGATGCGCATCCGCTGACCCGGCCGGACAGCGGCTACGTCTGCTCCCCGGCTCTGGGGGACCAGGCCGGAGTGCAGGGAGCCCTCTTTCTGGCCCGCGACCTGGTGGAAACGAGGTCCCCGCTGACAGCGGCCTGAACTCTGAACCCGGGCCTCAAGGCAGCCGAAGAACAGCCTGAAGCCTCTGAAGGGACCTCCCGCGGTGCATCGCGGGAGGTCCCCTCAAGTGGAGTTGCTTGGGCTGAACCCCCTAGGAAGGACGGCTTTCGGGGGTCTGGGTCTTGGACGGATCGCGTTCGGCGAGGGAACCAACTGCCTCGTCAATGCGGGCCAGGACATCGGGCTTGAGCTCCACGCCGGCGGCCTGCACATTGGAGGTGACCTGCTCCGGACGGGACGCGCCGATGATGGCTCCGGACACGTTCGGGTTCTGCAGCACCCAGGCAACAGCCAGCTGGCCCATGGTCAGCCCTGCCTCCTCGGCAATCGGCTGCAGCTTCTGCACGCCGGCCAGGACGTCGTCGTGCATCCAGCGGCTGATCATCTTCGCCCCGCCCTTCTCATCGGTGGCACGGCTGCCCGCGGGCAGTTCAGCCCCGGGCTTGTACTTGCCGCTGAGGATGCCCTGCGCCATGGGAGAGAAAACAATCTGGGAAATACCCAGCTCTTCCGATGCGGGAACCACCTCAGCCTCAATGACGCGCCAGAGCATGTTGTACTGCGGCTGGTTGGAGATCAGTGAGAATCCCATCTCCCGGGCCAGGGCCTGGCCCGCTTTGAGCTGCTCCGCCGTCCATTCGCTGACGCCGATGTAGAGGGCCTTGCCCTGGCGGACTACGTCCGCGAAGGCCTGCATGGTTTCTTCCAGCGGGGTTTCGGTGTCATAGCGGTGGGCCTGGTAGAGGTCCACGTAGTCGGTCTGCAGACGCTGCAGGGAGCCGTTGATGGATTCCATGATGTGCTTGCGGGACAGGCCTGAGTCATTGTGCCCGGCCGGCCCCGTGGGCCAGTACACCTTCGTGAGGATTTCCAGCGATTCCCGGCGCTCGCCCTTCAGTGCGGTCCCGAGGACTGTTTCCGCGGCGGTGTTGGCGTAGGCGTCCGCTGTGTCAAAGGTGCTGACGCCGGCATCCAGGGCAGCCCGCACGCACTCGGCGGCGACGTCGTTCTCCACCTGGGACCCGTGGGTCAGCCAGTTTCCGTAGATGATTTCGGAGATCTTCAGTCCGCTGTTGCCGAGGTATCTGTGTTCCATAGCTGCGCTTCCTTTGCCAATGATCGTCAGTGACTTAAATCACGTTGGTACAGCTGTAAAGCTAAGCCAGCTTTCCTTTTCCGTCAAAAGGGCGGGCGAGGCGGCACACGGGGATACGGGGGACAAGAGGGAGGCAACGG
This sequence comes from Arthrobacter sp. NPDC097144, assembly GCF_044762205.1. Taxonomy (NCBI): domain Bacteria; kingdom Bacillati; phylum Actinomycetota; class Actinomycetes; order Micrococcales; family Micrococcaceae; genus Arthrobacter; species Arthrobacter sp. NPDC097144. The sequence continues at coordinate 440,705 of NZ_JBIWDW010000002.1, forward strand.
GGACAACGAGGAGCAACAAGTCCGCCGGCATCAGTTGCCGGCAGCCGAAGCCTCCTCCTGCCCCAGCCCGGAATGTTCCCCGCGCAACTGGCGTTTGACGATTTTGCCGCTGGGGTTCTTGGGCAGGGAATCGGCCATGACTACGTATTTGGGTGTCTTGTAGCCGGCGAGCACGCTGCGGGTGTGGGCCATGACCGTCTCGGGCGTCAGATCGGCTCCCGGCCGCGGCACCACCACAGCGGCTACGGCCTCCACCCAATGCGGATGGGGTACCCCGAAGACGGCAACCTCGGCCACGCCGTCCAGCAGGTAGATGGCCTCCTCCACTTCACGGCTGGCCACGTTTTCCCCGCCGGTCTTGATCATGTCCTTCTTGCGGTCCACAACGCTGAGGTAACCGGCGTCGTCGAAATAGCCCAGGTCTCCCGAATGGAACCAGCCGTTGGCGAAAGCCTCGGCGGTGCGCTCAGGGTCGCGGTAGTAGCCCAGGGTCGCATGCGGACTGCGGTGCACAATCTCTCCCACCGTCCCGGCAGGGACAGGGACGTCATTGCCGTCAACCACAGCCGTTTCCACATTCAGGGATGGACGGCCCGCTGATCCGGCATGGGTCAGCTGGTCTTCCGGACCCAGGATGGTGGCCACCGGAGCCATTTCAGTCTGCCCGTAAAAGTTCCAGAACCGGACGTTGGGAAGCCGGTCCTGAAGTTCCTTGAGCACCTGCACCGGCATGGCTGAGGCTCCGTAATAGCCCTTGCGCAGGGAGGACAGGTCCGCGGAATCGAAGTGCGGCGAGCGCAGCAGGGAGATCCAAACCGTGGGCGGGGCAAAGAATTTGGTGACCCGTTCACGTTCGATCGTTGCCAGGACGGCCGCCGGATCCGGAGCCGGAAGGAGAATGCTGGTGGCACCAAGGTAGATGTCCGGGCCCAGGAAGCAATCCAGCTGGGCGCAGTGGTACAGCGGCAGCGTGTGCAGGTCGACGTCGTCGGAAGACATGTTTCCGTCCACCACAGCCGAGACGTATTCCCACATCAGCGACCGGCTGGACATCAGCGCGCCCTTGGGCCGGGACTCCGTTCCGGAGGTGTACATCAGCCGGACCGGGTCGTCGTCAGCCACAGCGACAGCCGGCGCCTCGCCGTCGTACTCGCACCAGTCCTGCACATTCCCCCACCCGGCCGGAGCATCCCCGGTACCGCTGCAGATGCAGGAGCGCACGACGACGGCGTCCGTCGCCGCAGCGTCCATGGCCGCCTCGGCCACCTGCACCAGCGCATCCTGTGCCACAAAAGCGGTGGCTCCACTGTGGTCCAGGACGTAGGCGATTTCATCGGCGCCGAGCATGAAGTTGATCGGCACCAGCACCACACCGGCGCGTGCGGTGGCGAAAACCAGGACGGCGTACTGCCAGGTGTTCCGCGAGAGCAGGGCCAGCCGTTCGCCCGGATCGATGCCCTGGGCGGACAGAGCTGCCGCCGCGTTGGCCACCGCCTGCTCAAATTCGGCGAAGGTCAGCCGGGTGGGGCCGTCCGCAACGGCGGTGCGGTCCGGAAAGCGCAGTGCGCTGCGCCGCGGAAGATCACCCAGGGACTGGCTGCGGGACAGTGCAAGAAGCGGTGCTGCGGACACGCGGAACCTCCGAAGTTGAGTGCTTGCCGCTGCCCCACCTTCGGCGCGCCAGCGGACCTGTTGCCACATTCTGTCCCACCGGCGCCCGCAGGGGAAGAATCGAAGTGCCCGGTTAGACTGGCCGCCAGTCCCGATCACGGCCCACGCACAAGGAGAACCACCCAATGACGTTCCGCCACCTCACCCTGGAGTACGACGGCGCACTGGCGCGGCTGACCCTGAACCGCCCCCATCAGGCCAACGCCCTGAACCTGGAGCTGGCGGGGGAACTCTGCGCCGCGCTCGCAGAGGCTGAAGTGCGGCCGGACTGCCATGTCCTGGTGCTGCAGGGCGCAGGACGCTTCTTCAGTGCCGGCGGCGACGTGGGTGCCATGGCTGCGGCAGCGGATCAGGGCGGGTTCCTCAAGGAACTTGCCGGCAAGCTGCATGAAGTGATGCTGGGCCTGGCGAAGTCGCGGCTGATCAGCATCGCAGCGGTGGACGGGCCTGCTGCGGGCGCGGGCCTGGGCCTGGCGCTGAACGCCGACTTTATCCTGGCCTCACCCAAGGCACGGTTCCTGGCCGCCTACGCCGGAGTGGGACTAACCCCCGACTGCGGGGTCTCGTACCTGCTGCCCGAACTGGCCGGTCCCCGGCGGGCAGCGGAGATGTGCGTGGCCGGACGGACGGCCAGCCACGCCGATGCCCTGGAATGGGGGCTCATCAACGAGACGGTGCCGTCCGGGGACCTTGCCCTCAGGGCTCAGCAGTTGGGGGAGCAGCTGGCGGCGGGAGCGGTTGCGGTGCTGGGGCCCACCAAGCGGCTGCTGCGCGCCCGCAGCATCGCCGGCTACGAAGCGCACCTGCAGGAAGAAGCGGCGACCATTGCGTCGATGGCCGGTTCCGCGGATACGCGGGAGCGGATTGCCGCTTTCGCGGCCAAGGCTTCCCGCTAGAGAACACCTCTGGCGGGAAGCCGGTGGGAAGACGGTGCGTACTGCCTAGGCCTTCTGCACCGTAATGGACCATTCAGCCGGACCGATCTTGGAGAAATCCGTCACCGGGTAGTTGTTCTCCGCGGCCCAGCGCGGGATGGCGTCGGTGGCCTGGGTGCAGTCGAAGTGAATGACCAGCTCATCGCCGGCCGCCATGGTGGTCATGGCGTCCTTGGCTTCGACGAGGGGAAACGGGCAGACCTGGCCGTTGGTTTCAAGGGTTACCTGTGCCATGGGAAAAGTGTCCTTTCGGGAGTACTGCTTGGATCTGTTGGGGGGAACTGCGGGCAGCGGCGGTGGAACTAGCTGCGCGCTGCCGCGGAGACATGGGCATTGCGGGCTGCACCCGAAGCGCCTGTACCGGACCCGCCTGTACCGGACCCGCGTGCGGTCCGGCGGTTCATGATCGTGAGCCGGGCTCCCAGGCCGGTGCCCAGGATCATGAAGACCATGGCAGTCCAGCCCTGGAAGCTGAACTGAGCGGTTTCCACCATGGCGTTGCCGATGGTGCAGCCGCCGGCCAGAGCCGCGCCAACACCCATCAGGGCGCCGCCGCTGAGGCTCTTGACCACCGTTGCGGCATCGGGAACGCGGATACGGAATTCACCGCTGCCCTTGGCGGCAATGTAGGAGCCGAGCAGGATTCCGGCTACTAGGAGCACACCCCAGTCCACGAGTTCGGGATCACCGGTGACCAGGTAGTTCACGGCGTTGGAGGACGGGGTGGTGATGCCTAGCCCGGCTTCGCGTCCCGTGGCCCAGCTCAGCGGCCATGCGGCGATGGCAATCAGGCCAATGACCACTGCGGTGGCAAAGGCATGCCAGGGCTTTTCGAAGAGAAGATGCGCCAGACCGGTTTTGGCAGCCGGGGGTGCTGCCATCGTGAACCGGGGCTTGTTCAGGTGATGGCGTACGGCCAGTCCAACGCCAACAACCAACAGGGCCACGAAAATCCAGGGCGAAACGTTCAGGACCGAATAGAAATTGCTTTGTTCCACCGTCACGGACCTCATGGAGGTGTTGAAACCGGACAGCGGGCCGGTCTTCATGATTGCGGCAAACAAGGCGTAGGTGATCAGGGCAAGCCAGCTGCCCACCAGGCCCTCACCGGCACGGTAGTAGGTGCCCGTGGCGCAGCCGCCGGCCAGGATGATGGCGAATCCGAAAATGAAGCCGCCAATGATGGTGGCCAGCCACGGGAAGGCGCTGGACTGAAGGGTAATGACGCCGGCGGCGTCCAGCGCGAACACCCCCACGCTCTGGATGGCAACCACCACAAGGAAAGCGGTCAGCCACCGCGTATTGCGTGTTACCCAGATGTCACGGAAGGCTCCGGTGACGCAAAAGCGGCCGCGCTGCATGACAAAGCCCAGGGCCATGCCCACAAAAAGGCCGGAGATAAGCATGGGTGCTCCTTTGAGGCGGATGAGGGTGCGGGCAGAAATGACCCGCAGCTTCGAAACGCTAAACCCCGGCGTTCGCACAGGCCAAAGAAAATAACCCGCTGTGAACGCAGATGAAGCCCCGTGACCAAGCAGGAATATCTGCAATGAAAAGGACGTTGAGCGCCTCAGCGGAATGCGCCCCCTTTCCGCCGGCGGACAACGCACAGGGCCGCCCGCCGCCCCGCCGGCATTTGCCCCGCCGGGAAGCCCCGAACCCGCCCCTAGTAATTACTAGGGAGTCCAAGTATGTTTGGCGTCACAGCACCAACGAAGGGCAGGGCATGTTCGAACTCACCGAGGACCAGCGCGCTATCAGGGATATGGTTTCGGAGTTCGCTTCCGATGCTTTGGCGCCCAACGCCGCAAAATGGGATGAAACAAAGCATTTTCCCGTGGATGTCCTGGCCCAGGCCGGAGAACTTGGCATGGGGGCAATCTACGCGTCTGAAGAATACGGCGGCTCGGGTCTTTCCCGTTCCGATGCTGTGCTGATCTTTGAAGAACTCTCCAAGGCGGATCCCTCCATTGCCGCCTACATTTCCATTCACAACATGGTGGTGTGGATGATCGACACCTTCGGCAGCCCGGACCAGCGTGCCCGCTGGGTGCCGGAGCTGGCCACCATGCAGTCACTGGGGAGTTACTGCCTGACGGAACCCGGCTCCGGGTCGGACGCTGCGGCCCTGGTCACCAAGGCTGAACGCGACGGCGACGACTATGTGCTCAACGGCGTCAAGCAGTTCATTTCCGGGGCAGGGTCTTCCAGTTACTACATCGTCATGGCCCGCACCAGCGGTGCCGGTCCACGCGGAATCAGCGCCATCGTGGTACCGGGGGACACCCCCGGGCTCTCCTTCGGCCCGGCCGAGCGCAAGATGGGCTGGAATGCCCAGCCCACCGGCCAAGTGGTTTTCACCGACCTGCGGGTTCCGGTGGCCAACCGCCTGGGCGAGGAAGGCGCCGGCTTCGGCATGGCGATGAAGGGCCTGAACGGCGGACGGCTCAACATGGGGGCGTGCTCCCTCGGCGGAGCCCAGGCAGCGCTGGACAAGACTGTGGCATACCTCAAGGAACGCTCCGCTTTCGGCAAGCCGCTCATCGAACAGTCTTCTCTGCTGTTCCGGCTGGCGGACATGGAAATGGACCTGCAGACTGCCCGCACCATGCTGTGGCGCGGTGCCGATGCGCTGGACCGCGGCGCCCCCGACGTCGTCAAGCTCTGCGCCATCGCCAAGCGCGTGGCCACGGACAACGCCTTCAAAGTGGCCAATGAAGCCCTTCAGCTGCACGGCGGTTACGGCTACCTTTCCGAGTACGGGCTGGAAAAAATCGTCCGGGACCTGCGGGTCCACCAAATACTGGAAGGTTCCAACGAGATCATGCAGCTCATTGTGGGCCGGACGCTGGCGGAGGCCTGACATGATCGAGACAACTCGTACCACCGAGGCTCCCGAGCCCGAGGTCCGCCTCGAACGAACCGGACACTTGGGCCGCATCATCCTGAACCGGCCCCGGGCGATCAACGCGCTGACTGCCAATATGGTCTCCCTTATCAGCGGCGCCCTGGATGAATGGGAGCACGACGACGGCGTCGCCACCGTTCTGCTCTCCGGTGCCGGGGAGCGGGGGCTGTGTGCGGGCGGCGACATCGTGGCCATCTACCGCGATGCGGGTAACGGCGGTGCCGAATCGGCCCGGTTCTGGGCCGAAGAATACGCGCTGAACGCCCGCATCAGCACTTACCCCAAACCGTACGTGGCGCTGATGGACGGCATTGTCCTGGGCGGCGGCGTCGGCGTCTCCGCTCACGCCCGGCACCGCGTCGTCACCGAGCGCACCAAGGTCGGCATGCCCGAAACCGGCATCGGATTCGTGCCGGACGTGGGCGGTACCTATCTGCTGTCCCGGGCCCCCGGGGAGCTGGGCACCCATGCGGCCCTGACAGCGGGAACCATGACCGGTGCCGATGCCCTGCTCCTTGGACTGGCGGATATCTATGTGGACAGCTCCCGGCTGGAAGAGCTCGCTGCAGCACTGGCACAGAAACCCGTGGAAGAAGTGCTGCAGGACTTCGGCTCGGAGGCTCCCGAGGCCCCGCTCGCCGCAGCCCGCAGCTGGATCGACGCGTGCTACGCACATGAGGACGTGGAATGCATTGTTGACGCGCTGCTCGCGTCGGAGTCCGGGGAAGCGAACGCGGCAGCTGCCGCCGTGCAGGCCAAGTCCCCGACGGCGCTCAAGGTGACGCTGGCGTCACTGCGCCGGGCACGGGAACTGCCCGATCTGGCAAGCGTCCTGGAACAGGAGTACCGCGTGTCGCTCCGCGCCCTGGCCGCACCCGACTTCGCGGAAGGCGTGCGTGCCCAGGTCATCGACAAGGACCGCAGCCCGCAGTGGGAGCCGGCGACGCTGGATGAGGTGCGGCAGGCCGATGTCCAGGCCTACTTTGCGCCGCTGCAGGGCTCCGAACTGCAACTTACCCCCAATGGATCAACCAGCCAGGAGCTTTCATGACATCCGAACAAGGCGCCCGGATCGGCTTTATCGGCCTGGGCAACATGGGCGGCCCCATGGCCGCAAATCTCGTGGCCGCAGGCCACTTCGTCACCGGGTATGACCCCGTCCCGGCTGCGGCCGAGCGGGCCGCTGCCGCCGGAGTGCGCATGCTGGAGACCGCCGATCAGGCAGTTGCCGACACCGACGTCGTTATCACCATGCTGCCCACGGGAACGCACGTGCTGAACGTCCTCTCCGGTGACGGAGACACCCTCGGGCTGCTCGCAGCCGCCGGTCCCGACACCCTCTTCATCGAGTGCTCCACCATCTCGGTGGATGACGCCAACACCGCCCACGCCCTCATGCTGGAAACCGGACACCGCGGCCTGGACGCACCCGTGTCCGGAGGCGTGGTGGGAGCCGAAGCAGGAACCCTGACCTTCATGGTGGGCGGTGCGGAGGAGGACTTTGCCTCGGCCCTGCCCGTGCTTGAAGTGATGGGCGGACGCGTGGTGCACTGCGGCGGGCCCGGAGCCGGACAGGCGGCAAAAATCTGCAACAACATGATCCTGGGCGTGTCCATGATCGCCGTCAGCGAGGCCTTTGTCCTGGGCGAGGAGCTCGGCCTGACGCATGAGGCGCTGTTCAACGTCGCTTCGGCAGCTTCCGGGCAGTGCTGGGCCCTGACCACCAACTGTCCGGTCCCCGGGCCGGTCCCCGCGAGCCCCGCCAACCGGGACTATCGGCCCGGATTCGCCGCAGCGCTCATGGCCAAGGACCTGGGCCTGGCCGCCGACGCCCTGGACTCCACCGGCGTACAGGCCGAACTCGGCCGCCGGGCAGGGGAAATCTTTCGGAACCTGACGGATTCCGGCGGCGGCGGGGAGGATTTTTCCGCCGTCATCAAGACCATCCGCGCCGCCACCGGCGCCGCAGCGGACAGCAGCACTGACAACAGCAGCAGCACTGACAACAGCAACAACAGTGACACTGCCGGGCAGCAGCCGGCAGGAAAGAGCGGAGCAGTATGAGCGAGTACGAGAACATCCTCCTGGAGCGCAGCGGCCGGGTGGGCATCATCACCCTGAACCGGCCCAAGGCGCTGAACGCGCTGAACTTCGGGATGATGCAGGACGTGGTGGCCGCAGCCACTGACCTGGACAATGATCCGGACATAGGCGCCGTGGTGATCACCGGATCCGAACGGGCCTTCGCCGCCGGCGCGGACATCAAGGAGATGTCCGAGAAGACCTACATGGACATGTATCTGGGGAACTGGTTCCGTGGCTGGGACACCCTGGCGGCAGTGCGCACCCCGGTGATCGCCGCCGTCGCCGGGCACGCCCTGGGCGGCGGCTGCGAGCTGGCCCTGCTGTGCGACTTCATCATTGCCGCGGACACGGCCACGTTCGGCCAGCCCGAAATCAAGCTTGGAGTCATTCCCGGAATCGGCGGCTCGCAGCGATTGACCCGTGCCGTGGGCAAGGCCAAAGCCATGGAAATGATCCTCACCGGCCGGACCATCGGCGCCGAGGAGGCCGAGCGGTCGGGAATGGTTTCCCGCGTGGTGCCCGCCGCGGAACTGCTCGACGACGCCCGCTCCACCGCAGAGACCATTGCCTCCATGTCCGCTCCCGTGGCCATGCTCGGCAAGGAACTCGTGAACGCCGCCTTTGAGACAACGCTGGACTCCGGCATCCGTCTGGAGCGGCGGGTGTTCCACTCCGTATTCGCCCTTGAAGACCAGAAGGAAGGAATGGCTGCGTTCATCGAAAAACGCAAGCCGGACTTCAAGCACCGCTAAGCACCGGGCCCTCTCACCCCTTGCACCCATTCCCCCCCAGAGAACGAGGCATCATGACCCAGCTCAATATTCCGGCGGAACCCGCGGCCGGAGCTTCCGAAACGTCCGATTACAGCTCGTTTCTCTCCGGCACGGACCAGCCGATGTGGATCGGCGGGGAACCGGTGGAGGCAGCCTCGGGTTCCTGGCGGGATGTCATGAATCCTGCGAAGCGGGAAACCGTGATTGCACGGGTTCCGGCGGCGGGCCCCGAGGACGTGGACCGCGCGGTTGCCGCTGCGCGGGAAGCGTTCCCGGGCTGGCGCAGTGTCCACTTCACGGTGCGTGCCCGGGCCCTGGCCCTGATCGCGGATGAGATTGAGTCGCGCGCAGAGGATTTTGCGCGGCTCACGGCGCTGGACACCGGCAACGCCCTGCGTACCCAGGCCCGCCCGGAGGTCACCACGCTGGTGGCGTTGTTCCGCTATTTCGCCGGGATTGCCGGTGAGGTCAAGGGCGTGACGCTGCCGGCCGGCGACGGTCAGCTGCAGTACACGCGGCTGGAACCGCTGGGTGTGGTGGCCTGCATCCTGCCCTGGAACTCTCCGTTGATGATCGCCGGCTTCAAGCTGCCGGCGGCCCTGGCTGCCGGCAATACGGTGATCCTCAAGGCTGCCGACGACGCACCGCTCACCATCCTGCTGCTGGCCGAGATCTGCTCGCGCCATCTTCCGGCCGGAACCGTCAATGCCCTGACCGGACGCGGAAGCGTCATCGGCGCTGCCCTGGCCGAACATCCCGGCGTGGACAAGGTTTCCTTCACCGGCTCCACGGAGGTGGGCCGCGGTGTCGCCCGCACCGCAGGGGAACGGCTCGCCCATGTGTCCCTGGAACTCGGCGGAAAGAACCCGTCCATCGTTTTCCCGGATGCAGTGGATGATGATCTGATTGACGGCCTGCTGCTCGCCTCCCGCTTCACCCGGCAGGGACAGAGCTGCACGGCGGGATCCCGACTGTTCCTGCACGAGGACATCTATGACGAGGTGCTGGAACGGCTTGCGGCCAAGCTTGGCGCCCTGAAGGTGGGCAATCCGCTGGACGAGGCCACGGACATGGGTGCGATTATCAACAACAGCCAGTTCTCCTCCATCAGCGGCTACCTTGAAGACGGCCGCGGGTCCATGGACACCATCCTGGGCGGCAGTGTTCCCGCCGAGGGCCCGCTGACCGACGGCTATTTCCACCTGCCCACGATCTTTGGCGGCGGACGGAACGACTTCCGCCTGGCGCAGGAGGAAATCTTTGGACCCGTGCTCGTTGCCATTCCATGGCGCGACACCGAAGACGTCATCCGCATGGCCAATGACTCGCATTACGGGCTGGCCGCCTACGTCTGGTCCCACAACTTGGACAACGCACTGAATACCGCCCACCGGGTCGACGCCGGCTGGGTGCAGGTCAACCAGGGCGGCGGCCAGGTGGTGGGCCAGTCCTACGGCGGCTACAAGCAGAGCGGGATCGGCCGTGAAGTTTCGCTCGAAGGCATGCTGGCCGGATTCACCCAAACCAAGCAGATCAACGTCAAGCTGCGCGGCTGAACCCTGCCCGGCAGCTGAGGAATCCATGAGCAAAGGCACCCTGCGCCTTACCCGGGACGGGCCGGTGGCAACGCTGACGCTGTCCAACCCGGACCGCCGCAATACCCTGACCGCGCACATGTGGCGGGAGTTCGCCGTCATGCTTGCTCCTCTTGCGGAGGATCCCGGCGTCAAGGCGGTGATCATCCGCGGCGACGGCGAAGATTTCTCCGCCGGCGCGGACATCTCCGATTTGAGGGCGATCCTGCACAATCCGGACAACGGACTGCACGACGGCGGCGACGTCACTGCGGGGGAGGAGGCCATTGCCGCGTTCCCCAAACCGGTCATTGCCGCCGTGGACGGGTACTGCCTGGGCGGGGCGTGGCAGGTGGCCGGGGCATGCGATATCCGGCTGGCCTCGGACCGGGCCGTATTCGGCATCACGCCGGCCAAGATCGGGATTGTGTATCCGCTCTCCGGCATTGAGCGGCTGGTCCGGCTGGCAGGTCCCGGCGCTGCCAAGTACCTGCTGTTCAGCGGCGACTTTGTTCCCGCCGAACAGGCGCTGCGTCTGGGCCTGGTGGAACGGGTGATTCCGCAGGCGGACTTCTGGGCCGACGTCGCTGCCTTTGCGCACCGGCTCGCGGGCAGGTCCCAGCTCTCGCTGCAGGCCGCGAAGGAACTGGTGGACATTATTGCGGCCGGCGGGTCTCCTGTGGAACTGCCCGGCCTGGAAGCGGCCAGCCGCCGGTGGCAGCACGAGATGGCCGCGGCACCGGATCCGGGGATCGGTGTCCGCGCCTTCCTAGCCAAGGAAGATCCCCGTTTCACCTGGACCGGACCGGCTTTCCCGGACGGAACCGCGCCCGGCACCCCCGCTGACGACACCAAGCACGAGGAAGAGGCATGATGAACCAGACCAGCGCCACCACTTTGTTCCGGGCAGCCCGGGACGAGCTGCTCGCCCTGTCCGGCAGCTATGAAAAGGCAGTGGAAACCTTCGCCTGGCCCCGGCTGGAGGGATCATTCAACTGGGCGGTGGACTGGTTTGATGCGATGGCCCGCGGCAACTCATCCTGCGCCCTGTGGATCGTGGAAGAGGACGGATCGGAGCAGAAGTACAGCTTCGATGACATGGCCCGCCGGTCCGACCAGGTGGCTGCGTGGCTTTCGGCGTCCGGCGTCCGGCAAGGGGATCCCGTGATGCTGATGCTCGGCAACCAGGTGGAACTGTGGGAGAGCATGCTGGCCGCCATGAAGCTTGGCGCCGTCATCATGCCCACCGCTTCCGCCGCCGGAAGCGCCGACCTCGCGGACCGGATTCTCCGCGGGGGAGCGCGCTGGGTTATCGCCAACGCCGGCGACGCTGCAAAGTTTGACGGCGTCCCCGGTGACTACGGGCGGATCCTCGTTGGAGGAGACAGCTCTGCCGGCGGACGCGTGGAGGGACTCATGGCCGACGGCTGGCTGGACTATCACCAGGCCTACGCTGCTGAACCGGTCCCGCTGCAGACCGTAACCGATGCGGCGGATCCGCTGTTGTTCTACTTCACCTCGGGAACCACCAGCCGGCCCAAACTGGTGGAACACACGCAGGTGTCCTACCCCGTGGGCCACCTGTCAACGATGTACTTCCTGGGACTGCAGCCCGGAGACATCCACCTGAATATCAGCTCACCCGGCTGGGCCAAGCATGCCTGGAGCAGTTTCTTCGCCCCGTGGAACGCCGAGGCCACGGTTTTCATTTACAACTACGCCCGCTTCCGGCCCGAGGCGCTGCTGGAGCAGATGCACCGTGCCGGGGTCACGAGCCTGTGTGCGCCGCCGACTGTCTGGCGGATGATGATCCAGTCCAGCCTGGGGGAGCGCCCGGAACACCTGCGCGAATTGATCGGCGCGGGCGAGCCGCTGAACCCCGAGGTGATCTCCAAGGTGCAGGACGCCTGGGGACTGTCCATCCGCGACGGGTTCGGGCAAACCGAAACCACGGCGCTGGTGGGGAACACTCCCGGGGCTGACCTGCACCCCGGATCCATGGGCCGACCGCTGCCCGGCGTCCCGGTGGTCCTGATTGACCCGGCCACCGGACTCCCGGGAGAGGAAGGCGAAATCTGCCTGGATCTCTCCGCAGTGCCGCTGAACCTGATGACCGGCTACCGGGGGGATCCGGAACGCACCGAAGCGGCCATGAAGGACGGCTACTTCCACACCGGGGACATGGCCGCCCGGAATGCCGGGGGATACATCACCTATATCGGCCGTACCGATGACGTCTTCAAGGCCTCCGACTACAAGATCAGCCCCTTTGAACTGGAGAGCGTGCTGATAGAACACCCGGCGGTGGCGGAGGCCGCCGTCGTTCCTGCTCCCGATGAACTTCGGCTGGCGGTGCCCAAAGCCTATGTGGCCCTGGCCGAGGGGTGGGAGCCCAACCGGGAGACAGCCCTGTCGATCCTGGCGTATGCCCGTGAACATTTGGCCCCTTATCTGCGGGTGCGCCGGCTGGAGTTCCACGACCTGCCCAAGACGATGTCCGGGAAGATCCGCCGGGTCCAGCTGCGGGCACTGGAGAACGACGGCGGGGCCGTCCGCTCCGGCGTCGAATTCCGCGATGACGAGTTTCCGGAGCTGCGGGGGTGACCGCGACGGCCAAGCCGCTGGCACAGGATCCCATCGCTCAGGCCAGGCGGCACTGGGACGAACACGGGTGGGGGGACGCCGCGGACGGGATGGCTGCGGTGACTGCCGTGATGCGGACCTCGCAGATCCTGTTCACCCGGGTGGAGACCGTGCTCAAGCCGTTTGGGCTGACCTTTTCCCGGTTCGAACTGCTGGCCCTGCTGAGTTTTACCGCCAGCGGAGCCCTGCCCATGGCCAAGGCGGGGGCCCGGCTCCAGGTACATCCGACGTCGGTCACCAACACCGTGGACCGGCTGGAACAAGCGGGACTGGCCGAGCGGCGCTCGCATCCTTCCGACGGGCGGACGGTCCTGGTGGGAATCACGCCTGCCGGCAGGGAACTGGTGCCCCTGGCCGCCGCCGCCCTGAATGCGGAAGTGTTTTCCAGGCCGGGGTTCGGGCAGCAGGACCTCACAGACCTGACGGACATCCTGACCCGCTTCCGGCGCCGGGCCGGAGATTTCGATGAGTCTGCAGGGTAGGGCGTCCGGTTTTGAGGGCTCAGCGGCCGGGCGCGGGCTGCGGGTAGGGTCGTGGTATCCGAGGAAAGGACCTGCCCGTGGTCTCCATCGCCTGGTTCCGCGACGACCTGCGCACAGCTGACAATCCTGCCCTTCTGGCTGCAGCCTCCGCCGGCGGCGCGGTGGCCCTTTACGTCCTGGATGAGGAGTCACCGGGCATCCGGCCGCTGGGTGCCGCTGCGAAGTGGTGGCTGCACCATGCACTGAAGACCCTGCGGGACGACCTTGACGCGCTGGGCATTCCGCTGGTGCTGCAGCGGGGGCCGGCGGCCGACGTCGTTCCTGCGTTCGCGCACACCACCGGGGCAGAGCGGATCTTTTGGAACCGTCGCTACGGCGGGCCGGAGCGGGAGGTGGACACCGCGGTCAAGCAGTGGGCCGCGGGCGCGGATGTGGAGGCGGAAAGCTTCCAGGCTTCGCTGTTGCATGAACCCTGGACCGTGCGGACGGGCGGCGGCGGACCGTACCGCGTCTTTACCCCCTTCTGGCGCACGGTGTCGGCTATGGATTTCCGCGCCCCGCTTTCGGCTCCGGACCGGGCCGCCTCCCCTCCGGCCGGTATCCCTGCCGGGGAAGACCTGACGGACTGGAACCTGCTGCCGCTGCATCCGGACTGGTCCGCAGGATTGGCCGAAGCCTGGACGCCGGGCGAGGAAGCCGGGCTTTCCGCCCTTCGCGACTTCCTGGCCGGCCCGGTGCAGGACTATGACGATGGCCGTGACCGCCCGGCGAAGCCCGGAACCAGCCGGCTCTCTCCGTACCTGCGGTGGGGGCATGTGAGTCCGTTCCAGGTCTGGCACGAGCTGTCCCGCGTCCGCGGGAACGGTCCGGGGCCGGCAGTGTTTGGCACGGAAATCGGCTGGCGTGAGTTCTGCTGGCACCAGCTTTTTCACAACCCGGACTTGGCCACGAAGAACCTGCGGCCTGCCTTCGACGGGTTCCCGTGGGAGCATCCGGAAGGCTCCGGACCGCAGACTCCGGCGATCCTGCGCGGGAAGGGTGGGCAGCCGCCGTCGGAATCCCGGCCGGAAGACCTGTCCGCCCTGGATGCGTGGAAGGCCGGAAGAACAGGGATTCCACTGGTCGACGCCGGCCAGCGGCAGCTGTGGAATATGGGCTGGATGCACAACCGGGTGCGGATGGTCACTGCCAGCTTCCTCATCAAGAACCTGGGCATCCACTGGCGTGTGGGCGAGGAATGGTTCTGGGAAACGCTGGTGGACGCCGACCCGGCGAGCAATCCCGCCAATTGGCAGTGGGTCGCCGGTTCCGGAGCGGACGCAGCCCCGTTCTTCCGGATCTTCAATCCCCAGACGCAGGCCAGGCGTTTTGACCCCGACGGTGAGTACATCTCCCGCTGGGTGCCGGATGCCTTGACCCCCGGCTATCCCGAGCCGCTCGTGGATTTGAAGGAGTCCCGCCGGAACGCCCTGGAGGCATACGAGAGCATTCGCTGAGTTTCAGCTGTCAGCGCGCGGGCCTTCGGCGGCGTAGCAGGCCCACTCGTCGAGGGCGGCCTGAATCACTATGTACCGGTCATCGAAGGTATCAGCGCGGTAGTCGTCGGACAGGTTGTGATTGACGGCCGTGCGGAAGGCCTCGGCGTAGTCGGCGGTGGGGCCCATCACGAAGCGGCGGTCGGGGCCGCCCCGGACGACTGCCCAGCGGGTGTCCGGCGCGGCTGCGGCAGCGGCAGCGGTGTCGTAGTAGTCCACAGCCAAGCCGAAATGCCCGTCCCACTCCACCCCTTGCAGTGACACTTCTCCGGGCTGCTGCTCCACTTCGGCGGCAGGTCGCCAGTCGACCACGCTCTGTTCATCGTCGAGGACCAGCGTGAGGCGGGGCCGGGCGGGAAGATTGGAACTGACAGGCACTGCGAGGGCGAGGGATCGGGGGCGGATGTTGTCCGGCTGGGTGCGAAACGTTCCTGCGGCCGTGTGCAGGATGTAGGTTTTGGCGCCGTGCTCTGACGGCTCGCCGTAGTCGATGCGGCGAAGTGTGGTGGTGAGGTCCACTGGCTCCTAACTTTCCTGTCGAATTAGGTCGGTACAGTTCATCTTCCCTCCATTTTATGTGTCCGGGTGTGCGCGCTGACAGGAGGCGTTGATCACAGGGATTTCGGCGGGCGACCTGTGCCCGGCGCGGCGGCTGTCTGCGGCATAATGGCATGCAATTCTGTTGGTGCCTTTCAGGGAGCAACCCACATGGCCGGTACGTCAGCTGCGTCCTTCTACACCGGGCTCGTCGCGGATCTCTACAAGCCGCTCAAGTCCACAAGCTTTGATTCCCTGCAATACCGGGACCTCATCGCACAGTACGGTGAACCGGCCCTCGAGCTGGGCTGCGGCGACGGGGACCCCTTGCTGGATCTGCGGGAGAGCGGAATCGACGTTGATGGCCTGGACTCATCCCCTGACATGATCGCCAGACTTCACAGGCGGGCGGAAACCCGCAACCTCGAGGTGACCGCATGGGTGGCGTCAATGGAGTCAATGAATCCGTCGCGCCAGTATGCGACGGTCTTCCTGGCGGGGCCCACCCTTAACCTCCTGCCCACCGATGACGCGATGCGGCAGACTTTGCACCGCATAAAACGCGCCCTCCTTCCCAACGGCACTGCCATCGTTCCGCTTTTTGTTCCGGCGCCACCCTCGGCCGATTACATCGGCAGTGTGACACGGCGGGATACAGCCAGCGGATGGATCGCCTGCCGCGTACTCAGCGTGGAACGCGACGAAGGTGCCCGCACGCAGATCACCGCCCTTCGCTACGAACGAGAAAGGAACGGGATGCTTCAGCAGCTGAAACGGAACTGGCTGCTTCACTGGATTGATGTCGACGGCTTCACCGCTCTGGCGGAAGAGGCCGGCCTGCGGACCATCGATGCTCCGGCTGCCCTGGACCATGAGCCCAGGAACACTGTCCTGCGAAGCTGACGGCCGTTACCGGCGGCAGCATCCGCTTAACGGGATAAGGTCCGTGCCGGTTGCATCCCTTGAGGGAGAGCAACCGGCACGGACCTTATCCCGGGTTCGGCAGAAACTGCCGGATTAAGCCTGTGCTGCTAGACCTGTCCCTGGCCGGGGGTGCCGGCGGGATGGGGCTGGAGAACCTGAACGTCCATTTCGCCGGAGAGCTTGCCGTCGAGGGCAGCGGTCAGGGCCTTGAAGGCGGGGCTTGCCGAGTGGGCCTGCAGATCCTCGGGGCTGGCCCACTTTTCGATCATGACCAGGCGGTCGCGTCCCTCGTTGAGGCTGTACACCTCGCAGCCGGCATCCTCGGCGTGCACCCGGGCAATCGACTCTTCCAGCACGGAAATGACCTCGTCCCGGAACTCCGGCTTGGGCACCATGGTGGCTACTACAACAAGACTCATGAGTTCTGCTCCTTCAAAGCATCAAGGGCGGCGTCAACGGGAACCGAACCGTTGTTGAATTCGATAGTCTGCCCGATGGTGGCGGGACGGTCCAGCACTGCGGCGGCAACAAGGGCAACGTCTTCGCGGGACACCTGGGTGCCTTCGATGCCGGGACCGGTTTCGATCTTCCCGGTGCCCGCATCCATGGTCAGCGCGCTGGGCCCCAGAATGGTCCAGTCCAATCCGCTGCCGCGCAGGTATTCATCGGCTGCGGCCTTGGACTCGGCATACGCGAAGAAGCCGTCGTCCTCGGGGACACCGTGGTTGGGGCCCGCGCCAAAGTAGGACACCATCACGTACCGGGAGACACCGGCCGACTTGGCCGCGTCCATGGAGCGGATGGCGGCGTCACGGTCCACCGCGTAGGTGCGCTCGGCGGTTCCCCCGCCGGCACCGGCGGACCAGACAACAGCGTCCTGGCCGGCAAGCTTCTGTGCGATTTCTTCGGTGGAGAGATTCTCGACGTCCGCAACGACGGCGGCAGCACCCGTGGCCTCAACGTCGGAGACGTGGTCCGGATTGCGGAACAGCGACGTGACCTGGTGGCCGTTGGCCGTGAGGTCCTTGGCCAGGTGAAGGGCGACTTTGCCGTGGCCTCCGATAATGGCAATGCGTGACATGGTGAGTCCTTTCGTGGGGATCAGTGTCCCCGCCACCATAAGCACGCTTACGGTTGAAGTACCTACCCGTTCCGCTAACGGCTAAGCGGCGGAATATCACGGAGATTTCGGGAATACGTCAGATCGGCAGGTCCCGCAGCAGACCGGCCAGCCGCATCAGCTCCACCGGAATGTGCTCCGTCAGGCTGAGCCCGGCGATGTTGGCCACGGTGGACACATCTGCCACCAGCCGCACGAGATCGGCAATCCGCATCCCGTCACTGCCGTTGCCCGGGAGATTGGTGAAGTCACGCCGGTCCAGGATGTCCAGATCGATATGGACCGCCAGCTGTGCGGCACCGGTGCCGGCAATCCAGTCCAGGATCCTGCGGCTGTCTGCGGACGTGTCGGTGATGCCCACGCTCTTGATGCCCAGCCGTTCCTTGACGGCTATCCCTTCGGCGTCCCACTGCCTCAGCCCCACCTGCAAAATCTTCGCCGGCGGAATCAGTGCCGGAAGCGCGGCGAGGATGCCGGCGTCGCCCTCTCCCGCAAGGGTGGCCAGGGCCATGGAATGGAACCCGGTGTATGAATCCCCGGGGACCCCGGTGTCCGGGTGGGCATCGACCCAGAGCACCGCAAGGTCATCGCCGTAGACGGAGGCGAGATGGCTGAAGGGTGCCACACTCACCGAACAATCCCCGCCGAAGGTGACCACGGATTCGGGCGCGGCCTCCCGAAGGATCGCCAGCGCATCGGTCAGCTGCCGCACCACGGCGTCCCGGGCGTAAATGCCGTCCACGGTGGCGAGCGCTTCGTCGCTCGTGTCGGTGCTGACGGGCACATATGCAGTGGGGCCGTCATGGTCCGGGGACAGCAGTTCCAGCAGTGCCGGTCCAAGATTGAACGAAAGCTGGCTGTCGTGCGCATCCACCCCCGGATGCAGCTGGTGGGTCGAGGGCCCGGAAGCGCCCTGCCATTGCGGAAAGATCAGGCGCAGTGCGCCGGGACCGGTGGGGGAGCTCTGGGTCATGGCCCCAATTTACGCCGCGGGGCCGGCCGGGATAAGGGCAGGGGGTCCCGGCATCGGGCCGGGACCCGAAAAACCCGTGGCCGCAAACAAAATAGGATGGAAGCATGACTGCAACACTCGTAGCCCGGGACCTCTCCGGCGGCTACGCCCACCGCACCCTTTTTTCCCATCTCAACCTGACGGTCGCGCCGGGCGACGTCGTTGGTGTGGTGGGCTCCAACGGCGCCGGAAAATCGACCCTCCTCCGCCTGCTCGCCGGTGCGGCCGAGCCGCTCGCCGGCACTGTGTCCACCGCTCCCGCCGATGCCTTCATTGGGTGGCTTCCGCAGGAACATGAACGCATCGAGGGTGAAACCGTGGCCGGATATATTGCACGCCGCACCGGTGCGGCAGCAGCCACCGAAGCCATGGAGGCCACGGCGGAGGGACTGGGGTCCGGAGCCAAGGGGGCCGACGACGCCTACGCCGTCGCGCTGGACCACTGGCTGGCCAGCGGTGCCGCCGATCTGGAGGACCGCATTCCGGCGGTCCTTGCCGAGCTGGGACTGGAGGTAGGCGCCGAAGCCCTGATGACTTCGCTCTCCGGCGGGCAGGCCGCCCGCGTGGCCCTGGCCGCCCTGCTGCTGAGCCGCTTCGACATTGTGCTCCTCGACGAGCCCACCAACGACCTGGACCTGGCCGGTCTGGCCCGGCTGGAGGAATTTGTCCAGGGACTGCGCGGCGGCGTCGTCCTTGTTTCCCACGACCGCGAATTCCTCGCCCGCTGTGTGACCACTGTGGTGGAGCTTGACCTGGCCCAGAACAAGGTGGCCGTCTACGACGGCGGCTATGACGCATTCCTGGAGGAGCGCGACGTCTCGCGCCGGCACGCCCGCGAAGCCTACGAGGAATTTGCCGATAAGAAGGCGGACCTGGTCTCGCGTGCCCGGACCACGCGGGAATGGAGCTCGCAGGGCGTCCGCAATGCCATGAAGAAATCCCCGGACAATGACAAGATCCGGCGCCGGGCATCAATGGAATCCTCGGAGAAACAAGCGCAGAAAGTGCGGCAGATGGAATCCCGGATTGCCCGCCTGGATGAAGTGGAAGAACCGCGCAAGGAATGGCAGCTGCAGTTCACCATTGGATCCGCACCCCGCTCCAGCTCTGTCGTGGCCACCCTGAATTCCGCCGTGGCACAGCGCGGTTCGTTCACCCTTGGACCGGTCTCGGTACAGATCAATGCCGGCGAGCGGATTGGCATCACCGGCCCTAACGGCGCCGGAAAATCCACGCTGCTGGCGCTTCTGCTGGGACGCCTGGAGCCCAGCGGCGGCAGCGCTTCCCTGGGATCATCCGTGGCCGTGGGGGAAATCGACCAGTCCCGCGGCCAGCTGGACCACGCCGTGGCGCTGGGAGACGCTTTTGAGGCGGCTGTTCCGGAGATGAACAGTGCCGAAGTACGTACCCTGCTGGCTAAATTCGGACTTAAAGCCGATCAGGTGACCAGCCGCGTGCAGTCCCTGTCCCCGGGTGAGCGCACCCGGGCGTCCCTGGCGCTGCTGCAGGCCCGGGGAGTGAACCTGCTGGTGCTGGACGAGCCCACCAACCACCTTGACCTGCCTGCGATCGAGCAGTTGGAGGAGGCGCTGGAAAGCTACGAGGGGGCCCTGCTGCTCGTCTCACATGACCGGCGGATGCTGGAAAACGTCCGCCTTGATGCCCGCTGGAATGTGGACGGGGGTTCCGTCACTATTCAGTGAGGATGCCCTGAGTACCGTTGGCTGCCCGGGATGTGGTAAAAATTACTCACGCTTTACGGCTCAAAGGCCCCCATTAAATGCGACGCATTCGATGTGGCGCAATTGCATAGTTTCGGTTTTTAGTCTCGGTTTTTAGTCTCAGTCTTTTTGGGGGGAGTAGTTATCATGGCTTCACTGCAGCAACTGCTTGGAAGGACTGACCGGTGAAGGGCCTGCGCGTCATGGACGTGCCCGTCCTGCTGAGCGTCTGGGTCCTGTGCGTAACAACTGACTGGTCAACGGGCACCAAAGCCGCCCTCAACGTGGCTGCCGTGGCCCTTTTGTGCCTGAAGGAGTTCCGGGTGCATCGCCGGTTGCAGCGCGCGGCCGCCGCCCCGGCGCAGCCGGCCACAGCCCGTTCGCGGGAACTGGCTTTCGCCGCCGCCTAGCTGTACCGCCGGCTCATGCGGCGCAGGGCGTAGTCTCAGTAGCCCCGGCATCTTGCCGGGTGAAACTTGGGAGTACGCATGAGCAGCACAGCTACGGACAGCTCGTTGAGGACTCTGGGAGTCATCGCGACCTCACGCAAGACTGATGAACGGCGCCTTCCTCTGCATCCGCGCCATCTGGAACGGATCGACGCCGATCTGCGGGCCCGGATCATCCTTGAACAGGGCTACGGTGAGCGCTTTGGCCTTGGTGATGATCAGCTGGCTCCCCTGGTGAGCCGGATGGCCCCCCGCGGGGAAGTCATCGCGGCCTCGGATGTGGTCCTGCTGCCCAAGCCGCAGGCGCAGGACCTGCGTGAACTCTCCGACGGTCAGGTGCTGTGGGGCTGGCCGCACTGTGTCCAGGACAGGGTCATCACCCAATTGGCCGTGGATAAGTCGCTGACACTCATTGCCTTTGAAGCCATGAACCATTGGAACCCGGACGGCGGATTCGGGCTGCATGTATTCCACAAGAACAATGAACTGGCGGGCTACAGCTCGGTCCTTCACGCCCTGGGGCTTGCCGGAGCCACCGGAGACTACGGCCGCAGGCTCAGCGCCGTCGTTATCGGTTTCGGCGCCACCGCCCGCGGTGCCGTCACCGCCCTGAACGCCCTGGGCATCCATGATGTGCAGGTGCTCACCAACCGGGACACCGCTGCTGTGGGCTCGCCCATCCACTCGGCCCGGATCCTGCACTTTGAGCGCGACGCCGTCCTGCCCCATCTCAGCCACGTGATCACTGAGGACGGCCGCGAAGCGCTGGCGCCGTACCTCGCAGGTTTCGATCTGGTGGTCAACTGCACCCTGCAGGATCCCAACGCCCCGCTGACCTATCTGCAGGAAGACGATTTGGCTGCCTTTGCTCCGGGCAGCCTGATCATCGACGTTTCATGTGACGAGGGCATGGGTTTCTCCTGGGCTAAGCCCACCACGTTTGCTGAGCCCATGTTCGAGGTGGGAAACGGCATCCGTTATTACTCCGTGGACCACAGCCCGTCACACTTGTGGGATTCGGCAACGTGGGAGATCAGCGAAGCCGTGCTGCCGTTCATCCGTACGGTGATGTCCGGACCTGGCGCCTGGGACGAGGAGTCCAGCGTGCGGCGGGCGATTGAAATTCGGGATGGACGGATCCTGAATCCGGCGGTCCTGGCTTTCCAGGGCCGTTCCGCCCAATACCCTCACGCGGTGGCTGCAGCCTAGGCTTGTTCGGGGCGTTGAGCAGTTGATGATTCGCGGCCCCGGGGTGCTGCCGGGCTCTAGGAGGCGGGCGGGGGACAGGTCTAACGTGAAAGGTCGCACCTGACTCCTTCCAGGAATCGAGCAGCTCATGACCTCAACCGTGACTTCCCTGCTGGTCCCCACGGAACAAGGGCTGGTTCGCGGAACCGTGGCCGACGGCGTGCGCACGTGGCGGGGTATTCCCTTTGCTGCGCCGCCGGTGGGAGACCTGCGGCTGCGTTCTCCGCAGCGGCCGGAGCGTTGGAGCGGTGTGCTGGACGGAAGCGTTTTTGGCGCAGCGCCTCCGCAGTCCCGCAATCCGTCCCTGACCGGATCCCGCCGGCGGGCACCCATGGATGAGGACTGCCTCACGCTGAATATTTCGGCGCCCCTGGAACCCGAGTTCGACCGGCTCCCCGTGTTGGTCTACTTCTACGGTGGTGCCTTCAGTTCCGGGTCTTCCACCGTGAAGACCTACCGCGGCTCCAATTTGGTCCGGGCCGGGGAAGCGGTGTACGTCTCCCTGAACTACCGGATTGGAGCATTGGGGTTCATGGATTTTAGTTCCTTTTCCGGCCCCGGCCGGATCTTCGACTCGAATCTTGGACTCCGCGACCAGGTGGCGGCCCTGGAATGGGTCCGGGACAACATCGAAGCGTTCGGCGGGGACCCGGCAAATGTGACCATCTTCGGGGAGTCTGCCGGCGGGATCTCCGTGACATCGCTGATGTGCATCCCGGCCGCCAGGGGGCTCTTCCACCAGGCCTATGCCCAGAGTGCCGCCCCGTCCAGCGCCTATTCCAGGCAGCTCCACGCGTCCTGGGCACGGGATCTGCTGGCGATCCTCAAAGTGCCGCTGTCCGATGCCGCCGACGCCCTGTCCACCCTTCCGGCCTCCACACTGGTGCGCGCCACCAGTGAGCTGACGTCCAAGATTGGACCGGCTGCCAAGCCGGGCTCGCTGAGCGTCTCGCCGGTGATCGACGGCGACTTCCTGCCCGAGCATCCCTTCGACACCTTCATGAAGGGGAATTCGGCTCCGGTGCCGCTGGTACTCGGCACCATGGCCCGGGAAGGGGCGCTGTTCGCCCGGATTGTGGATATCCTCCCGTCCACGCCGGACCGGATTGAAAAGATGTTTGCCGGCACCGATCCGGAGGCCCAGTCCCGAGTGCTGGCCGCCTACCCCGGGTATCCCTCCCGGGAACAATCGGTGGAAATCAGCGGCGACCTGGTCTTCTGGTACCCCTCCACTGTGGTGGCCGAATCCCATTCTCTGGTGGCACCCACCTGGTCTTACCGGTACGACTTCGCCACGCCCATGATGAACCTGCTCGGTTTCGGCGCGACCCATGCCATGGACGTCCCCGTGATGTTCGGTGAAACCCGCGAGCCCATAACCCGCGCCCTGTCCCTGCTGGGAGGGGCTGCGGCCCTGAAAGAACTCTCGGCGCGTTTCCAGGGCACCCTGCTGAGCCTGGCGAAAACCGGTTGCCCGGGCCCGGACTGGCCGCGCTATGAACCGGTTGAGCGCCGGACCCGGATTTTCGACGTCGAAGACCGGATAGAGCTGGATCCGTTCCCGGAGCGGCGCCGTGCCTGGGCGGGATACCGGGGGTATTTGTGATGGAGTCAACAGACAGGCTGTGGGAGTGTTAACCCCAGCTATGGAATTCTTGCCCCTACGCGGTACAACAGGCAGCGTGCAAAAGGAGAGTTGGCCAGCATGAGTGAACATTACGACGTCGTGATTCTGGGAGCCGGACCGGGCGGCTATGTGGCGGCTATTCGGGCGGCCCAGCTCGGTTTGAGCGTGGCAGTGGTGGAGGAGAAGTACTGGGGCGGGGTGTGCCTGAACGTCGGCTGCATTCCCTCCAAGGCATTGCTGCGCAACGCTGAGCTCGCCCAGATTTTTACCCATCAGGCGAAGACGTTCGGCATGAGCGGTGACGTCAGTTTCGATTTCGGCGCCGCATTCGACCGCAGCCGGCAGGTCGCGGACGGCAGGGTCAAGGGCGTCCACTTCCTGATGAAGAAAAACAAGATCACCGAGTATGACGGCCACGGGGTGTTCACAGACGACCACACCCTTGAAGTCTCGCTCTCGAAGGGCGGCAGCGAGACCGTCACGTTCGACAACGCCATCATTGCCACGGGAACGTACGTGCGCCTGCTGCCGGGTGTCGAACTCTCCGAGAATGTGGTGACGTATGAGGCCCAGATCATGGACCGGGACCTGCCGAAGAAGATCGTGAT
The DNA here is from genome assembly GCF_044762205.1 of Arthrobacter sp. NPDC097144. Taxonomy (NCBI): domain Bacteria; kingdom Bacillati; phylum Actinomycetota; class Actinomycetes; order Micrococcales; family Micrococcaceae; genus Arthrobacter; species Arthrobacter sp. NPDC097144. The sequence continues at coordinate 464,557 of NZ_JBIWDW010000002.1, forward strand.
TGTGGGTGCCGGCGCCATCGGCATGGAATTCGCGTATGTGCACCGCAGCTACGGCGTGGACGTGACCATTATTGAATTCCTGGACCGGGCCCTGCCCAATGAGGACGCAGACGTCTCCAAGGAGATCGCCAAGCAGTACAAGAAGCTGGGCATCCCCATCATGACCTCCACGAAGGTGGAGACGGTGACGGACAACGGTTCCTCGGTGACCGTGACCTATAAGGACAAGAACGGCAAGGACGGTTCCATTGAAGCGGACCGTGTGATGATGTCCATCGGCTTTGCGCCGCGCACTGAGGGATACGGCCTGGAGAAGACCGGCGTTCAGCTCACTGACCGCGGGGCGATTGCCATTGACGAGTTCATGCGCACCAATGTCCCGCACATCTACGCCATCGGCGACGTCACGGCCAAGCTGCAGCTGGCCCACGTGGCCGAAGCCATGGGCGTCGTGGCCGCCGAGACCATCGGCAAGGCCGAAACCATGCCCCTGGGGGACTACCGGATGATGCCCCGGGCCACCTTCTGCCAGCCCCAGGTGGCCAGCTTTGGGCTGACCGAGCAGCAGGCCCGCGACGCAGGCCACGACGTGGTGGTGAGCATGTTCCCGTTCACGGCCAACGGCAAGGCCCACGGACTGGGTGAACCGGTGGGGTTCGTGAAGCTGGTGGCGGACAAGGAACACCTGGAACTCCTCGGCGGCCACCTCATCGGCCCGGACGTTTCCGAGCTGCTGCCCGAACTGACCCTGGCCCAGAAATGGGACCTGACCGCCTATGAGCTGGCGCGGAACGTACATACGCACCCCACGCTCAGCGAGGCGCTGCAGGAGGCGTTCCACGGACTCACCGGACACATGATCAACTTCTAGCCCGCCCGGGCGGGAGCCGGAATCTTGACACGGCTCCCGGACCCGGAGAACCCTTTGCAGTAGGGGGCGGTCCGGGGAGGTCTGCATCGTGCAAACCGGCAAAACCGTGCAAACCGGCAAAACGCTGAGAACCGGCAGAGTAGTTCTGCTCGTCCTTGGAAGCCTGCTGATCCTGATGGGCTTGGGATTGGCGGCGGGCGCCGCTGTTGCAGGGGTGTTCAACGCGGGGCAAAGTGATGACCGCTTCCTTTCGCTTCCGCAAGAGACCTATGAGGTTGATTCATATGCGCTGACCCTGCCGGAGGTGAGCGTAGACGGCGGGGTGCGGGCGGAAGACTCCGCTGCAACGCTGCAGCTTCAAGGCCAGTCGGTACAGGGCCGGGACCTCTTCATCGGCATCGGCCCAAGCGCCGAGGTGGACCGCTACCTCCGGGACGTACCGCGCAGCGAGCTGCAGGACGTTTCCTTCGCCCCCTTCCGTGTCGACTACCTGGACGTCCAGGGCACCCGGGCCCCCGCCCCTCCGAACAGCCAGGACTTCTGGGCAGAGAGCTCCAGCGGGAGCGGTGAACAGTCCCTGGAATGGAACCTGGACGGCGGGGACTGGTCGGTTGTGGTCATGAACGCAGACGGGAGCCGGTCGGTTGCCGCGGACTTACAGGCGGGGGTGCGGGCTGATTTCCTTGGCCCGCTGACATGGACCCTGCTGATCTCCAGCATCGTCTTCCTCATTGCCGGGATTGCCCTGGTGGTTATCGGAGCTTCCGGGCTTCGGCACCGCGACGCCGGCGGCGGCACCCGTCCTGCGGGCTCCGGTGAACCGGGGCAATCCGGTCAACCGGGCCAATCCGGTGATCCGGGCCAGCCCGCCGAGGCGGCCGCAGTGCCTCAGACCTATGGGCAGATGCAGGACCGGTACGGACGTCCCGGACCGTACGGATCGGCAGCGGCAACCGCGGGTGCCGCGGGTTCCGCAGAAGCTCACGGAGGAGGCTCCGCCGTCGGCCTGCGGGACCCGGAACTGGCCGGACCGCGCTATCCCGCGCGGCTCTACGGCGACATAGATCCCAATCTTTCCCGCTGGATGTGGCTGGTCAAATGGTTCCTGGCAATACCGCACTACGTTGTGCTGTTCTTCCTGTGGATCGCCTTCTTCGTCACCACGGTGATTGCCGGGATCGTCATCCTCTTCACCGGACGGTATCCGCGGGGACTGTTTGAATTCAATGTGGGAGTGGTCCGCTGGAGCTGGCGGGTGACGTTTTACGCCACGCATGCGCTGGGGACGGACCGGTATCCGCCGTTCACCTTGGAGCGCACCGACTACCCGGCGGATTTCAGTGTTGAGTATCCCCGGGAGCTCTCCCGCTGGCTGGTGCTGGTGAAGTGGTGGCTGCTGATTCTTCCGCAGGCACTGGTGGTAGCAGCCTTCACACAGGCCTCCGTGGTCGTCAACCGGTTCTATCCCGTCAGCAGCCAGGACGACGCCGGCGGCTGGACCCGGATGGTCCCGGGCCGGATGTGGACTGACGGGTGGGCTGACGGATGGGAAGGAGCGCCGGCCGTGGTCAGCCGGCTGGGCCTGTCCCTGCTGGTGCTGCTGGTCCTCATTGCCGCTGTCATCTTGTTGTTCAGCGGCCGGTACCCGCGCCACCTCTTTGACCTGATCATGGGTCTGAACCGGTGGTCTTACCGCGTGCTGGCCTACGGTGCGCTGATGCGGGACGAGTATCCGCCCTTCCGCCTGGACCAGGGTCCGGCGGACCGCAGGGACGAGGCCGCAGGAATCGGCCGTCCGGGACCCGGATCCGGCTAGGCGGAGGTCCCGAGGATGCAGAACTCGTTGCCTTCGGGATCCGCCAGCACGGTCCAGGTGACATCGGGTTCCTGGCCCACGTCTGCCAGGACGGCGCCCAGCGCCAGCAGCCGCTGCACTTCCTCCTCGCCCGTGCAGCCGTCCGCCCGCAGGTCCAGGTGCAGCCGGTTCTTCACGGATTTGTGCTCCGGTACGGGCAGGATGTCGATGGGCGGGCCGTAGCCGTCAACGGGGGCAAGACTGATGATGCCGTCGGCTTCCTCCTCGATGCGGTAATCAAGTGCCCGGGTCCAAAAGTCCGCCAAACGGCGGACATCAACGGCGTCAAGGGCAAGCGAAGCAAATCTGCTGGTCAAGATGGCTCCTGGCTGAAGGAAACTGCCTGTGGTGTCCGGCTCCGGTGAGAGTGGCTCACACGGCACGCTGAACCTAACACACCCTGCCGGGCAGAGCTTCCGGGTCAATACCCCGGAGCTGCAGCCGCCGCCCGGACACGGCAGGTGTTTTCCCTCACCGCGGGCAGCGCCCGGACGCGCGGGGCCGGGGCGCTCCTTCGGCCCGGGGACGGCAGATGTGACGGAGATCCGTCAGGTGCGTCACAGCCGTCATTCAGGCACCGCGTGCCTCGGTAATCTTGAAATATGGACCTCGAAAACATTAATTTCCACACCCGGAAGTGGGTCCGTCCCGAAGACCTTAACGCTAACGGAACCCTGTTCGGCGGCAGCCTTCTGCGATGGATCGATGAAGAAGCAACAATCTACGCCATTTTGCAGATGGGCAACGGCCGTGTGGTCACCAAGCTGATGTCGGAGATCAACTTCGTCAGCTCCGCCCAGCAGGGCGACATGATCGAAATGGGACTGCGCGCCACCAAATTTGGCCGGACCTCCCTGACGATGCGCGCCGAAGTGCGCAACATGGTCACCCGCCGCAGCATCCTGACGATCGACCGGATCGTTTTCGTCAGCCTCGACTCCCACGGGCACCCGATGCCGCACGGCTATACCGAGATCACCTATGACCGGGACCGGCTTCCCGCCGAACACATCGCTCCCATTGAGGTCGATTCCTAAAACCGGAAAAACCCCCAAAAGGCTTGACCGGCGCCGCAGCTGATTTTTGGCGCAGCGTGCCTCCTGGCCGGCCCCCAAGGCAGTCAGGGGCCGCTTCTGCGTGCCATACTCGACAGAGCAGCAAAGCCCTTGGAGATAAGGTGCGGCTGCGCCGGCGTACCCGCAGGAACCGTTCCGGGCAGCTGACGCAGTTGCCCGGAACGGAGCGTGCATGCCGCATCCCGTACAGCCCCTGACCATTGACTCCCTGATAGGGGACTGGCTGGACCATCCCGCCGGTCATACGGTCATGATTGACCTGCTGGCCCGCCGGAGTCCTGACGCCCGTGCGCTGTATGCGGTCCGCAAGCTGCCGCTCTCCTCGCTGGTCACGCTCAGCAACGGTGTGGTGACCACGGATTATTTGGACCTGATGGTGGAGGCAGCCAACCGCCTGATGGATGAATCAGTCCAGCCGGCCACGGCCCATCTCTTCCCTTCAGCTCCGCCCCCGGCTCCGAACGATTGGGTGGAGCCGCTGGTGGAGGGCCGTTTTGACGGTAAGACAGTGGTGGTGTCCGGTGCAGCGTCGGGCATTGGCCGGGCCACAGCCCTGCGCGTGGCGCGCGAGGGCGGCCACGTGATTGCCGTGGACCTTAGTACGCTGCGCATGGAAGCGCTCCTCGAAACCGACACGGATCTGGACATCTCCGGAGTAGTTGCCGACATTTCCAACCAGTCCGACGTCAACAAAATTGCCGTCATGGCTCAGGGCCGCGTGGACGGGCTGGCAGTTGTGGCAGGGATCGCGGACAACATGGTGGCCCTGCATGAAGTGGAGGACGAACTCTGGGAGAGCGTCTTCCGCATCAATGTGGACGGCCCCTTCCGGCTCTCACGCGCCCTGATTCCGCTGATGCTCTCCCGCGGCACCGGATCCATTGTGAACGTTTCCTCCCAGGCCGGCCTGCGCGGCTCCATCGCCGGAGCCGCCTACACGGCGTCCAAGCATGCGGTGATCGGCCTGACGCGCAGCGCAGCGTTCATCTACAGTCCGCGCGGCATCCGTGTAAACGCCGTCATCCCGCGGCCCACCCGGTCCGCCCTGGAGTCCAACTACGGCTCCCTCGGCGGCGCCGGCCCGCTGCCCTCACCCACGCTGACGTCACCCGAAATCGAGTCGGCCCAAATCGCCTCGCCCATGGCCTACCTGCTCAGCGACGACGCCGCCAACGTCACCGGGGCGATCATGCCGGCTGACGAAGGCTGGGGCGTGGCCTAGCGGCCGCTGCATATCAGTGTCCCCCGCGGCCGGCCCGCAGCCAGTCCTGAAGCTGATGCAGGAGTTCGGCGGTCACCGGGGTGCCGGGAAACCGGGCCATGCGCCGCAGCGGCATATTGCCCACCAGGGCAAGTGAGGCGGCCAGCCCGGCAGAAGCAGCTGCTCCTCCTGCTCCGCCGTCAACTCCTCCTGCTCCGGCGGACAGCGCAGCCACCAGTTGGGCCGCCGCTTCAGGGTCTGCCAGCCATTCCTGGATGGAGGAATCGGTGGTCAGCAACGGGGCGGGCACCGTTCCGTCCACCGCCGCAACCCCTGCGAGGCGAAGGTCGCGGGAAGATGACCCCACTTCAACGCGGTACTCGCCGGCGTCCGCCACCCACGACTGCGCTTCGGGATCCCACCTGGACAGGTCCCGGATTTCCAGGCGGAACTCCACGTGCCGGGATTCGCCCGGTCCCAGCTGGAGCTTTTCGAAGCCGCGCAGTTCGCGGCGCGGATGCAGCGGCCGTTGCTGGGCGCCGTCGTCCTCCGGCGCGCCAACGTAAAGCTGCACCACTTCCCGGCCGCTGCGCGTGCCGGTGTTGGTGAGGGTCAGTTCCACGGTGATGGATTGCCCGGGCCCGGTTCCGCTGCTGCGGACCTGTAGATCCGTGTAAGCGAAACCGGTGTAGGACAGACCGTGGCCAAAGGGGAAAGCGACGTCGATGCCGCGGGTGTCGTACCACCGGTACCCCACCAGCAGGCCTTCACCGTAGCGGACGCTGCCGCCCTCGCCCGGATAGTTGCCGAAGGCGGCGGTGTCCTGCAACCGGTGGGGAATGGTCTCAGCCAGCCTTCCGCCGGGGTCAGAGCGGCCCAGCAGCACATCAGCCACAGCGCTGCCGCCCGCCTCGCCCGGCAGCCACGCTTCAAGGACAGCAGGCACGGCAGCCGCCCAGGACGTAGTCACCACCCCTCCGTTGAAGAGCACGACGGCGGTGCGCGGGTTCGCCTCGACTACGGCGGCCAGGAGCTCCAGCTGGGCATCGGGCAAGTCCAGCGTGGTGCGGTCGAATCCTTCGGACTCCGCATCGTCCGGCAACCCGAGGAAGACGACGGCGGTGTCCGCGGCCGCAGCAGCAGCCGCCGCGGTTTCCACGAGGTCCACAGGTACCGCCTCAGGCCGGGAAGCCGCGGCCTCCCCGGCCGGCGGATCGGGCACGGCCAGCGAGTAGCCCGGCTCGAAGAGGAGTTCGGGCAGCTCTTCCTGCAGCGCGTCGAGGGGACTGACCAGATGCACGGGATTCACCCGGGAGGAACCGCTGCCCTGATAGCGGGGCGTCCGCGCCAGCTCACCGATCACGGCAACCGTACCGCCGGCCGCCAGCGGAAGCAGCCCGCCGTCGTTCTTGAGCAGCACCATGGAAGCGGCCGCTGCCCGCCGGGCCAGCTCATGACTGGCTGCGTAGAGCGCTCCGCCGTCGTCCTGTCCAAGTTCCTTGCCGCCGCCTTCGGACAGGTGCCCACTTTCCGGGAGGTGCCCACTTTCCGGGAGGTGCTCGGCGGCCCGGTCCACCAGGCCGAGAAGCCGGGAAACCGACGCATCGAGCTGCGCCTCCGTAATGGTCCCGGCATCCAGTCCTGCTGCTAGTTCATCTGCACCGATGCCGCCGCTGGCGGGCATTTCCAGATCAAGGCCGGCAGCGAGCGCGGCAACCCGGTCGGTGACCGCTCCCCAGTCGGATATCACCGCGCCCTCGTAGCCCCAGGCTTCACGCAGGACCGACCTGAGCAGATAGGGGTTCTCTGCGGCATGCATCCCGTTGACCTTGTTGTAGGCGGCCATGACGGTCCACGGTTTGGCCGTACGGACCACAATCTCGAAGGCACGCAGATAGATCTCCCGCAGGGTGCGCTCATCAACCACCGCGTCCACGCGCATCCGGTCGGCTTCCTGGTTGTTGGCCGCGAAGTGCTTGGGGCTCGTGCCAACGCCGGCGGCCTGGACGGCAGCGGTCCAGGCCGCGCCCAGCTCACCGGCGAGCAGCGGGTCTTCGGAAAAGTACTCGAAGTTCCGCCCGCACAGGGGAGTGCGCTTGATGTTCAGTCCGGGGCCCAGCAGGATGTCCACGCCCTGGGCGCGGGCCTCGCGGGCGACGGCGGTGCCCAGCTCCGCAAGCAGGCTGCGGTCCCAGGAGCAGGCCGTGGCGCATTCGGCGGGAAAGCAGGTGGCGGGAACCGAGTCGCCGAGCCCCAGGGTGGAGCTCCCGGAGGGACGCCGGACGCCGTGCGGACCGTCGGAGAGGACCAGGGCCCGAATTCCGTGGTGGGGCAGGGCTGCGGTTTCCCAAAATCCTGCCCCGGAGAGCAGCATGATTTTTTCCTGCAGTGTCAGGTCCTGGGGTACGGCTGGAATAGCCACGGGCGTCTCCCTTGTCAGTGGGCTCCGAGTCTATGGCGCGCTCCGGGCCCGTGAAAGGGTGCCCGCCTCTGTTCCAACGTCCGTGGACAACCGTAGGGTTCAGGTACGGCTGCAGCGTGCCAAAGGACTGCCGCCGGAACGGAGCACTCTGTGAAAACCCACCTCGACCGCTACCGGCAGATGGCGGAAATCCTGTACCGCAACGGGCTCGGCTATCTGGTGGCTGCCTCGGGCCTCGAAACCCGGATTCCTTTCCGGCGCAAACCGCAGTCCGGCGACCGCCCCCAGCAGCGGGCCGCCACCCCCGAATACCTGCGCCGGGCACTTGAAGAGCTGGGGCCCACGTTCATCAAGCTGGGGCAGCTGCTGTCCACGCGTCAGGATTTGCTGCCGCCCAGGTACCAGCAGGAGCTGGCTAAGCTCCAGGACAACGCGGAACCGGTGCCGTGGGAGCAGATCCTTCCGGTGCTGGAGGCAGAGCTGGGAACAGATGTGCTGACGCGGTTTGCTGCGTTTGATACTAATCCTCTGGCCAGCGCTTCCATTGGCCAGGTTTATGCGGCGCGGTTGCCGAACGGCACCGAGGTCGTGGTGAAAGTCCGCCGCCCCGGGGTCGAGGATGAAGTGAACGAGGATCTGGACATCCTGCAGAGTCTGGCCGGCTATGCCGCCAAGCACTGGGAAGCGGCCCGCGACTATGACGTCAAGGCCCTGATGGACGAGTTTGCCGAGACTCTCCGGAACGAGTTGGACTACACGCAGGAGGCCGGCAACACCCTCCGCTTTGCGGCGAATTTCCAGGATGACCCGGTTGTCCAGATTCCCGTGCTGTACACCAAGTTCAGCACCTCCAAGGTCCTGACCCAGCAGCGGCTGTACGGGCTGAAGGTGACGGACACTGCAGCCATAGATGCGGCGGGAATCGACCGCAGCGCGCTCGCAGCAGCAGCTGCCGATGCTGAGATGAAAATGGTCTTCGAGGACGGCTTTTTTCACGCGGACCCGCATCCGGGCAATATCTTCGTTGAACGCGGCGGACGGATCGGGCTGATCGATTTCGGCATGGTGGGAGAGGTGGATGACAAGCTCCAGTCCCAGCTTGCGGCACTGTTTGTGGCGATCCTCCGCAATGACCCGGAAAGAATGGCGTCCGCCCTGCTCCGGATGTGCCTGACGGCCCGACGGGTGGACCGGTACCGTCTGCGGATGGATTTGCAGCAGCTGATCCGCCTCTACCAGGGCCGGACGCTGGGGGACGCTCCCGTGGGCCGCATCATCAGCGGAGCCCTGGGCATTATTCGCATCCACCACCTGCAGCTGCCGCGTGAAATGGCCCTGCTGTTGCGCATGCTGATCATGACGGAGGGCATGGGCGAGGTTCTGGATCCGAATTTCAGCATGGGTAAAACGCTGGCGCCCTACGCCAAGCGAATGACCATGGAGCAGTTGAATCCGGTGGCCTTTGTCCGGCGGCTGGGCCAGGCCGGAGTGGAAACACTGGAGCTTGGTGCGGAGCTTCCGGACCAGGTGCGCCGGGTACTGAACACGCTGGACTTCGAGGGTTTCGAAGTGCACTTGCGGGCCGAAGAACTCGCTCCGCTGGTGGTGCGGCTGGAGAAGGTGGGCAACCGCATGGTTGCTGCTATTTTTGCTGCGGCCTTCATCCGCGGGGTGGGGGAGCTGGCCCTGGGGGACAGTGAACGCTGGAAGTCCTGGCAGGCTCCGCTGATGACCGCCGGCCTGGCCTCCACCGGAGCCTTGGGCGGCTATCTGGCCTGGACCGCGCGCAAGCAGCGCCTGCGCGGCTAATCCCCGGAACCGTCCTTCGAACCCCCTCAACACTCAGCGAAAGCCGGGGCCGGCAGCGAATCGCTTGCCGGCCCCGGCTTTGCGTCACGGAGTTACTGTGCGTAGTCCGTGGAGTTGTAAATGTTCAGATTCAGCGCTGCTGCAACTTGTGCCGCCGCCTTCTGACCGCGCACGCTGTTGCCCACCGGGTCCAGCGGCGGCGAGAAGGCGGCGATGGCCAGCGTTCCCGGCATGACCGCCAAGATGCCGCCGCCCACTCCGCTCTTGCCCGGCAGACCCACCCGGTAGGCCCAGTCTCCGGAAGCGGTATACATGCCTTCCATGGTCATTTCCGCCAGAATCGGCGGGACCAGGGAGGAATCGAACACCTGCTTTCCCGTGACTGGATTCCGGCCCCTGGCCGCTATGGTGGCTCCCATGGTTGCCAGATCCCGGGTGGTCACAAGAGTGGAACACTGCCGGGTGTACACCTCACACGCTTCCATCGGGTCCGAATACATTGTTCCGCCCGAATACATCAGCCAGGCAATGGCACGGTTGTGGAAGTTGGTGGACTGCTCGGAATCATTGACGACGTCGCTGAGGCGGATTTTCCTTCCGGCAAACGCACTTTGCATATCCAGGATTTTGTCCCACCGCTCATCCGGGGAGTCCGCCGGAATGAGTGACACCGTGGACATGGCTCCGGCATTGACCAGCGGTGACAGAGGCTTGTCATCATGCAGGGTCAGCGCAATAACTGAATTGAACGGTTCACCGGTTGGATCCGCGCCCACTTTGTCATGGAATTCCGGCAGCCCCACATCCTGCATCGCCAGGGTCATGGAGAACACCTTGGAAATAGATTCCAGGGCAAACTCGAACCCGGTGTCGCCGGCCTCGAACACGTCGCCGTCGGCCGTTACCACGCAGACGCCAAACAAGGCCGGATCCACGGACGCCAGGAACGGAATGTAACTGGCATTGGCTCCGCCGGTGTCCTTGGCATGGTCCTTGTAAGCCGTTTGGACGGCTTGGGTAATTGCTGATTTGTCCGGCATCATAAGGCTGCGCTCCCGCCTACCGCATGCCCGGGCCGGGGCCTGGGGGTTGGTTTGTCATTGTCGGTGGTCCTGCCCGGCTGCGCCGATTCCTCTCCCGCTGCGCCCGATCCGGACGCGGCTTCCCCGCCGGACGCGCCGCTGAGCGCCTGCTCGACGAGGACCGCGGTGGGAACGGAGGAGGTGGACACCGTTCCCGGATGGGTGTGCTCTATCTGCCAGGTGAACGGTTCAAACCGGCTTTCAGGATCCCGCCAGTGGGGCTTGCGCAAGGCGTAAATTACCAGCGGCAGGATGACGAAGATTGCCGCCCCGCCAACCAGGATGCCCACGTAGACCGTGGGAGAGCCGACGGCAATCTGGTCGGGAGGAATGAAACTGAAGGCAAAGGCCACCAGTGCACCCAGGAAGCCGACGCCGCCAATGAGCCACATCCCGACGTTGCCGCCCGGCACCCGGTAGGGCCGTGGGCGGTTTGGCTGGCTGAACCTCAGGTAAATGGCGCCGGCGAACATCAGCATGTACATGATCAGGTAGAGAATCACCGTCAGCTGGCTCAGGATTTGATAGGCGGCCTGCACCGACGGCAGCACCACGTAGATAATGCCCAGGCCGGTCACGGCAAAAGCCTGGAAGAACAGGATGTGGGTACCCATTCCATGCTTGTTCGTGTGCTGCCAGAAGCGAGGCAGGTAGCCTGCCCGTGCGACAGTGAGCAGTCCGGTGGAGGGACCTGCCACCCACGTGACGACGCCGGCCAATACACCGATCAGGAGCATGAAGGCGACAATCGGACCGGCCCATCCGATACCGGCCCACTCGAACATGTCGTTGTAGGAGGTCAGAAGGCTCTGGGTCAGGTTGATGTCGGCCTGGGGGACCACAAACGCAATGGCGAGCGTGCCCAGGACAAAGATGATCACCGTTCCGGCCGCCGCGATCAGGACGGCAATCGGATAATCACGGGTAGGATTCTTGACCTCCTTGACGTGGATGGCATTCATCTCCATGCCGGCATAGAACAGGAAGATGCTCGCTGCCAGCACCACGTTGGAAAAGTTGGAGAAATCGGGAATGAGCTCACCCCACCCCATCTGGATCTGCGGGGTATTTCCGGCGAAGTAATAGGAGAACCCGAGAACGATGAGAATGATCGCCGGAATAATGGTGCCGATGATCCCGCCCCACTGACTCACCTTGGAGAAGGCTGCCGCTCCGCGGAAAGCAATGAACGTGGCGAGCCAGTACACCACCAGCACCACGGCAAGGACAAAGACTTTGTTGCCTGCCAGCTGCGCATCGAGGTTCCGGTTGTCGCCGGTATAAGCCAGTGAAACCGCACCAAAGGTCAGAACGGTGGGGAACCAGATGGTGACTTCAATGAACAGCATAAACATGGCCAGGAAGGCCCAGCGCGGTCCGAAGGCTTCACCAACCCACCGGAAGACGCCGCCGGTCTCCGGCCATCCGGTGGCCAGCTCGGCGGCCACCAGCGAGACCGGCACCAGGAACACAAGGGCGGCGAACACGTAGTAGAAGATCGAACTCAATCCGTATTCGGCTTCTGAAGGCAAACCTCGAAGGCTGACCACGGCCACGATGTTCATGACCGCCAGGGCTCCAATGGTGATGGTGGCGGTTTGCTTGGATTTCGCTCTTGATGCCTGATCCGGTGCAGGAGTCTTCGGGCTGCCTGCGCCCGGACTCCCCGCGGCTGTGGAACCGCTCGATGCAGTGGAATCACTCATTCCACTCACCTCCTCGGGTTAGTGGTGGAAGCCGGGCTGTGCCGATTCCTGCGGCATCGGCGACTCAAGACGATCGAGGTACTCGGTCTGCTTCCGGATGTCCTCCAGAAGATCGTCCGCAAGATCCATGCTGAGACCGTTGCGGACCACGATTCGTTCCACTGTGAGGTTTTCCAGGTTGCTGGGCATGGGATAAGCCGGTACCAGCCATCCCTTTGTCCGCAGCCGTTCGGCCAGGTCGTACAGCGTCCATTTGTCCGTATAGCCCTCTTTCAGCCGCCAGGCGAACACCGGAATGTCGGTGCCGTCGTTCCACAGCTCAAACGGGCCGATTTCACTGATACCCGAGGAGAGATAAACGGCCACGTCCTGGCAGGCCTGCTGGACCTTGGCATATCCCTCGCGGCCCAGCCGCAGGAACAGGTAGAACTGCAGGACAACCTGGGCACCGGGCCGTGAGAAGTTCAGTGCAAAGGTGGGCATGTCGCCGCCGAGGTAGCTCACGTAGAAGATGAGGTCTTCCGGCAGCCACTGGCGTTCCCGCCAGACCACCCAGCCAAGTCCCGGGTACACGAGCCCGTATTTATGCCCCGAGGTGCTGATGGAGTGCACCCGCTCAATTTTAAAGTCCCATTCCAGGTCCTGCTGGATGAACGGCGCAATCATGCCGCCCGAGGCGGCATCCACATGGATGTTGATATCCAGTCCGGTCGAAGCGTGGATCTCATCCAACTTGGCCGCGATCTGCTTCACGGGCTCGTACATGCCCGTATAAGTGACCCCCATGATGGCCACCACGCCAATGGTGTTTTCGTCAACGTACTTTTCCAGCTCAAAACCGTCCAGGCATTTGTGTTCCTCACTGATGGGAACCAGCCGGGCCTCGACGTCGAAATAGTTGCAGAACTTTTCCCAGCAGACCTGGACGGCCGAACTCATGATCAGGTTCGGTTTGTCCGTGGGTTTCCCATCTGCCCTGCGGGCACTCTGCCAGAGGCGTTTCAGTGCCAGGCCGCCAAGCATGCAGGCCTCAGAGGAACCCACCGTGGACGTCCCAATAGCACCCTCCGGATCAGGGGAGTGCCACAGATCCGCGAGGATCTTCCAGCAGTTCTGCTCGATCCGGGCGGTCTGCGGATACTCGTCCTTGTCGATCATGTTCTTGTCGTACGTCTCGGCGTACAGCTTGTTGGCGTGCTCATCCATCCATGTGCTGACAAATGTCGCCAGGTTCAAGCGGGCGTTACCGTCCAGCATGGTTTCATCGTGGACAATCTGATAAGCCGTTTCCGGCAACATCTGCCCGTCGGCGAGCTTCGTTTTGAGTGCCACTGTTTCCTCACCCGGACGGGCAAAGAGTGGATTAACTGTGAGGGCGTTCTTGTCCCGTTGCTTCGGCATAATTTCGACCTTTCATCGGCGGTGTCGTACCGACACCGGGCCGTAGTGAACGGCGGTCATGAAATCCCCTAGCGGGTGCGGTCAAAACTCTACGCGCGGCCAAAATGGGTTACTAGGGTCGACCGCCGCCGCGGAGTTCCGGGGCGGAAAGTATCCCGGATTGAGGTTTTTCGGCGTCTGGACGGGGCGGAACCGTTGAGGCCCGAGGAACGGGACGCGTACCGTGTGAACCACCCAACTAAGCCCCAGGGCCAGGCTGCCCGGTTCAGCCGGGAGACCGCCGGGGCCTTCTTCAAGGAGACTTTTATGGCTGGACTTGCGCGGCGTGACCGGTTCGAACTGCCAGAACCCGTCCGCAAATTCTTTGAAGGCGACTGGGAAGTCCCGGCCTTCCCGGTGGAGGAATACCGTGACGGCGCCACCATGGTGGTGAAGGCTGAGCTGCCCAACATCGATCCGGACAAGGATCTGGACGTGTCCGTGAGTGACGGCGTCCTTCGCATCAAGGGCGAGCGCCGTGAAAGCAGCGAACAGAAGGACAAGTCCGGCTATCGCAGCGAGTTCCGCTACGGCTCCTTCACCCGCGACATTCCGCTGCCGGCCGGGTCCAGCCAGGACAACGTCACGGCTTCCTACAACGACGGTGTCCTGGAAATCCGGGTTCCCGTGCCGGAAGCAGGCTCCTCCTCCACGAAGGTGCCCATTTCGCGGGGTTAGCCGGCAGGCAGGCACAACCGAACTGGTCACCGCTTTGGCCGGAAGGACCCGATGAGCAACCCAGCACCGGAGACCCGCACAGCCCGCCGCCGCAGATTTCCGGACTGGGTGGTCATTGCGACCCTGGGATGCGGCGGAGTTGTTGTGTCCCTGGAAAAAACGGCGGTGGTTCCCCTGCTGCCGGAGTATCCCCGGATCTTCGGGGTCACGAGTGACGATGTTTCCTGGATGGTCACGGTTACGCTGCTCACCGCGGCCGTAGCCACTCCCATCGTCTCCCGGCTGGCTGACATGTTCGGGAAAAAGCGGATGCTGCTGGTTGCCATGTCCATGATGGTCATTGGCGCCTTCACGGCCTCCCTTGGGGGTACCTTTTTCTGGGCTCTTGTCGGACGGGCACTCCAGGGGTTCTCCGGGGCGGTGATCCCGGTGGGAATCAGTATCCTGCGGGACGCCCTGCCGCAGCGTAAAATCGCCGGCGCCGTGTCTTTGATGAGTGCCAGCTTCGGCATCGGCAGCGCGCTCGGCCTGCCCCTCTCAGGGCTGATTTATCAGCAGCTGGGCTGGGAGGCAACCTTCTGGGTTGTCGGGGTGATTGCCCTGGTCCTGGTTGCCGGCGTCGTGATCTTTGTTCCCGAGTCGCAGGTGCGCACACCGGGCCGGTTCGACTACAGGGGGGCCGTAGTGCTCTCGGCGGCCATGACGGCACTGCTGCTGGCCATCAGTAAAGGCGGAGTGTGGGGGTGGACCAGTGATCCGATCCTGGGACTCTTTGCTGCCGCAGCGGTGCTCCTGGCGCTCTGGTTTCCACTGGAGCTGCGGCAGGGCGAGCCGCTGGTGGACCTGCGCACCTCGGCACGCCGCCCGGTGCTGCTGACCAACGCAGCCACTGTCCTGGTGGGGTTCTCCATGTACGCCAACATGCTGGTGACCACGCAGCAGCTGCAGCTGTCCAAGGAAACCGGCTACGGCTTCGGCCTCAGCGTGCTGGTAGCCGGACTGACCATGATTCCCGCGGGTCTGGCGATGGTGGCAGCTGCACCCCTGTCCGCCCGCGTAACGAATGCGTTCGGTGCAAAGGTCACCATGGTGGTTGGCTGCTCCATCATGGCACTGGGCTACATGTCGCGCGTGATGCTGGTGCACACGGTCACCGGCATCATTATTGGAGCGGTCATCGTCTCCGTGGGAACCGCCGTGGCGATGTCAGCCATGCCGACGCTGATCATGAGCAATGTCCCGCTGACCGATACGGCCGCCGCCAACGGGGTCAACACCCTCCTGCGATCCGTGGGAACCTCAACCTGCAGCGCCGCCGTCGCAACACTCCTGGCGTCGATCACCATCCGTGCGGGCGGAGAAGTCTTTCCGAGTGTGGACGCTTTCCGCGGCATCTTTGCGATGGCATGCGCTGCCGCCCTCATAGCAACCGGCATTTCCTGCTTCATTCCCAAGTCCCCGCGCCGGGAGGCCACCCACCCGCAACTGCACGCGGAACCTGCACAGCAGCCTACGGATTCTGTGGATGCCAGGCAGGAGATCATGGTCAAGGGAACCATGCTGGCCGACGACGGCAGCACCCCGGTCCCGGGAGGCGTGGTGACCGTCATGGACCTGCGCGGGGACCCGGTGGACTGGGACCGCGCCGATGACGGCGGCCGCTACGCCGTCGTACTTCCGGGGAACGGACGCTACGTTCTGGTGGCCACGCAGCACCAGTGGCGGCCGGTAGCGGAAACCCTCGCATTTCCCGGAGTGCCCCGCAGCCATGACGTCCGCTTTGCCGCCCGTCTGGTCCTGACCGGCACGGTTACCCACGGCCGCCGTCCGGTTTCCGGGGCGCTGGTGATCCTGGTTCAAACCTCCAGCCAAAAAACGGTGTCCGCGGTGTCGGACACCAGCGGCAACTATGAGCTCCCGCTGCCCCTGTCCGGAACGTATGTACTCACTGTCGTGGAGCCCGACGGCGTCACCACCCACACGCGGCGCGTCACCCTTCCGGCGCCCAACACTGTCATCGACGTGGAACTTGGCGGCGCCGCCCCCACCACGGGCTTGCGCATATAGGACGCAGCACCGAGGAGAGAAAGCCCACACCTCTGTCTTTGCTCCGTACTTGATTCAAGGCATAAGATCGACCAGGCGTAAAGTGTCTATGGTCCCGGGTGGGCCGGCGCGAGGGCTCGTTCCCCGCCGCAGCACCGATGTTGTACAGCACCGATGTTTTACACGCCGGTTAGACAGACTCCTTTTCCTTCAGTCTTTTAGTTAGGGTACGTGGTGGATTTCACCCTCATGGTGGCGCTGGTGATCGCGCTCGCATTATTCTTCGACTTCACCAACGGCTTTCACGACACAGCCAATGCAATGGCAACTCCTATTGCAACAGGTGCCATCAAGCCGAAGACCGCCGTAGCCCTGGCTGCGGTACTTAACCTGGTGGGAGCTTTCCTGTCCACTGAGGTTGCAAAGACCATTTCCGGCGGAATCATCAGGGAAGGCGACGGAGGCATCCAGATCACGCCGGTGATGATTTTCGCCGGCCTGCTGGGTGCCGTGATTTGGAACCTTATTACCTGGCTGCTGGGACTTCCGTCCAGCTCCTCGCACGCACTCTTCGGCGGACTGATCGGCGCCGCCATTGTTGGCGCCGGCTTCGGCTCCGTGGACTACTCCGTGCTGATGTCCAAGGTGATCCTGCCGGCGTTCATCGCCCCGGCAATCGCGCTGTCCGTGGCCTATCTGGCTACTAAGCTCGCCTACTCCATCACCCGCAGGCACGATCCTGATTCGGGGGACAAGCTGCCCCGCAAGCGCGGCGGCTTCCGCTACGCGCAGATCTTCTCTTCGTCCCTGGTGGCTCTTGCACACGGAACCAATGACGCGCAGAAGACCATGGGTGTCATCACTCTGGTGTTGATTTCCGGCAGCTTCCAGGAAGCCGGCACCGGCCCCGCCTTCTGGGTGGTTGCCTCCTGCGCCATCGCCATTGCTGCAGGCACCTACGCCGGCGGCTGGCGCATCATCCGCACCATGGGCACCGGCCTGACTGACGTCAAGCCGGCCCAGGGCTTTGCCGCTGAAACCAGTACCGCTGCCGCCATCCTGGCCTCGACACACCTGGGCATGGCCCTTTCCACCACGCAGGTGGCTTCGGGCTCGGTGATCGGCTCCGGCCTCGGCCGCAAGGGTGCCGAAGTGCGCTGGGGAACTGCGCGCCGGATCGCGGGGGGCTGGCTGCTGACCCTGCCCGCCGCCGCCGTGATGGGTGCTGCTGCCGCGGCACTGGCCAGCACGGGAATGGTCGGAGTCACCATTGACGCGATCCTCGGCGTGGCCATCATTGCCTTCATCTTCCTCTGGTCCCGCCGCAACAAGGTGGGCCATGACAACGCCGTCAGCAACATCGACAACGCCGGCGCTGCCGTGCGCATCAAGAAGCGCAAGTCCCGTTCCAAGAGCTCCGCATCAGCTCGCACCAAGGTCAAGGAATCAGCAAAATGAGCATCAACTGGCTCGCCTACCTCGTGGTGGCTTTGGTTACCCTGGTCTCCGCGCTCGTCGTCGTCGGCCTGTATTCAACCGGTGTGCGGCTTTACGCCGTGGCCTGTGATCCGCAGCCGGGGCCCGCGGCCCGCGGCCGGCTCGGCCTCGTGAAGTTCGGCGCCTACGCCTGCTTCACTGTCTGCGCCGCTTGCGTCCTCTTCGGCATCTACCTGATTGTTCCCGCCCTGCACGGTTAGTCCCGGGGCATGCAAAAGCCCGGCGCCGGCAGCCACTTTCGTGGTTGCCGGCGCCGGGCTTTTGCGTGGGGACTGTAGCCCCGCTGGGGGATCCCCCAGCTGCAGGGTCCTTACGAGGCGTCAGCGTAGGCCGGGTAGTCCGTGTAGCCGGCAGCCGAATCGGAACCGTCGGAGTAGAACGTGGACGGGTCCGGGGTGTTCAGCGGCAGATCTTCCTGCCAGCGGCGCACCAGGTCCGGGTTGGCGATGGCCGGGCGGCCAACAACCACACCGTCGCACAGTTCGTTCGCCATCATGCCGATGGCTTCTTCACGCGTAGTGATGACCCCGAAGCCTGAGTTCAGCAGTACCGGGCCGTCAAAGCTGCGGCGCAGTTCCTGGACGAGGATGTCCGAGGGATCCTTGTGCAGGATGCTGAGGAATGCAGGCTTCAGCGGAGAAATTCCGTTGACCAGCGCGGTGTACGTGGCCAGGGTCTCGGCCGGATTGGTCTCCAGCGCGCCCTGGACGTTGTGCTCCGGGGAGATCCGGATGCCCGTGCGGTCTGCGCCAATGGCTTCAGCCACGGCACGGTAGACCTCAATGACAAACCGCGCGCGGTTCTCGGGCGAACCGCCGTAGATGTCAGTGCGCTGGTTGGCTCCGGCGGCCAGGAATTCGTGCAGCAGGTAACCGTTGGCGCTGTGCAGTTCCACGCCGTCGAACCCGGCCTTCATGGCTGCACGGGAACCGGCAACGAACTCTTCGATGATTCCGGGCAGCTCGGCGGTGGTGAGGGCGTGGGGCACGGGGAAGGGCTGCTTGCCCTCATAGGTGCGGGTCACGCCGTCGATTGCGATGGCGCTGGGCGCCACCACTTCGCGGCCGCCGTTGGTTCCGGAGTGGGTGACCCGGCCGGCGTGCATCACCTGCGCGACAATCCGCCCGCCGGCTGCGTGGACGGCGTCGGTGACGTTCTTCCAGCCGGCAATCTGCTCGTCGGTGACCAGCCCTGGCTGGCCGGTGAAACCCTGGCCCGCGAAGGACGGGTAGGTTCCTTCACTCACAATGAGGCCCAACGAGGCCCGCTGGCTGTAATGCTCCGCCATCAGCGCTGTGGGGACGCCGTCGCGGCCGCTGCGGGTGCGGGTCAACGGTGCCATGATCAGGCGGTTGGGCAGTTCAATGCTGCCGAGGGTCAACGGAGAAAAGAGATTCACAGGAGTCTTTCTGTAGAGCGCACCGCGGACGGTTTCCGGCGCGGCGCTTATGTTCTGTCCAGTTGGGCCAACCGGCAAACCGGCCGAGGTATTCCATGGGACGCAGCACATCTGCCGGACTAGCATGGGCGGCATGGCCGGAACTGTCTATTTCGTTGCTGCGTCTTTGGACGGGTTCATTGTCGACGCGCGGAATTCGGGGGAGCTGTTCAAGCAGTTCACCGGGAGTGCCGGGGCGGGGAGCGCCGGGGCCGGTTCTGGATTCGGAGTGGTGGCAATGGGTGCTGAAACTTACCGCTCCTTTGAAGGCTCACCGAAGTCATGGCCTTACGGAACTCTTCCCGCCTGGGTATTTACCCACCATGAGCTTGCGGCAATTCCGGGAGCGGACATTACTTTTGTGCGCGGTGAGGTGGCCGAATTCCATGCCGACCTTCAACTGGACGCTGGAGGGCACGGCGTCGCACTGTGCGGCGGCGGGAATCTTGCCGCCCAGTTCATGGAGTCCGGACTGGTGGATGAAATGGTGCTGATGGTTCTTCCGGTGGCCCTGGGCAGCGGACGGCCCGTGCTGCCTGTTCGGAAAGCGACGGGTCATGCCTCCTTGGTGGAGGGGCGGTCAATGGGTCAGGGAGTGGTGCGGCTGCACTATCGCTTTCAGGACTGACTCTCTCTGGATCGAGGCGTGTTGGACCGAGGCTCTCTGGGTCGACGCTGTCTGCGGTCATGCTTTGGCCCGGGGAAATGGCTCGGGCCTCAGAAATATGCGTAGTCCTCCAGTAACGTCGTCAAGAGATTTGCAGCCATTTATGAGCTCCTGAGACCTAAAATAGTAAACATGTTCGAATATCAGGGGAGCGATGACAGTGAGAGGCGAGCCGGAGGAATGCCCGCCTCGATTCCTCCGCTTCCCTCGCCTGCCGACAACCCGGCTCCGCTTTCCTCCGAGCCAGGTTGCTTGCCCATCGGCGCGTGGTTGGAGGAACTGGCCCTTGTGGCTCCCCTCCCAAGGGACTCGGAGGATAAAACCGGCCGAGCTGGAGAAGCCGGAGAATTCGTCTCTGCAACTGCAACTGCCCGCGCGGGACCTGAAACTGCCGTTGCCCGCGCGGCAACGGGCGCCAGAACTGCCCCCGCGCTACTGATTGATCAAATTCGGGCCTTGGAGGAGCTCAAGGCTGCCGCATCTGCTGCTCAGGCTCGAGCTGCCGCGGCATTCGACAGTGCCATGCGAGAGCATCAAGCGGCGGCCGGAGTCGCAAGAGATCAACAGGGCAAGGGTATTGGGGCGCAGATCGGGTTCGCGCGGCGCGAATCCCCGCACCGGGGCACCCGGCTGCTTGGCTTGGCGCGGATCCTGACGCAGGAGATGCCGCACACGTTGCATGCTCTGAGCGCTGGAATTATCAGTGAATGGCGGGCCACAATCCTGGTGCGGGAAACCGCCTGTCTGGCATTGGAGGCCCGGTTGCGGATCGACCAGTTAGTGGCCGGCAATCCGGGAGAGCTGCAAAGCCTGGGGGACAGGCAGCTGATCGCACGGGTGAAAGCCCTGGCCTATGGGATGGATCCGGCCTCCGTTGTAAACCGTGCGGCGAAAGCTGTTTCAGACAGGTTTGTGTCCTGCCGTCCGGCACCGGACACCATGACGTACCTCACCGGCTTGCTTCCAGTGGCCCAGGGAGTGGAGGTCTATGCGACTCTTTCCCGGGAAGCGGACCGTCTTCGCGCCGCCGGGGATGCGCGGGGACGCGGACAAATCATGGCCGACACACTGGTGGAACGCATCACGGGACGCTCCGAAGCAGGAGCCGTGCGGATTGAAGTTCAACTCATCATGACCGAGGGCTCGCTGCTGGCATCGTCGTCGGAACCAGCCGCGCTGGCCGGTTACGGTGTGGTTCCGGCACAGTTTGCACGGGATCTGGTCCGCCGGAGCGTTGGTTCTTTCGGGGAGGTGGAACCGGGTGCTGCCCCGCTTCCCGCTGCAGGTTCGGAGGAAGCCAGGAGACGCAAAGTCGGCAGCAAGCAGGACGAGGCAGCAGAAGTATGGTTGCGGCGGCTGTACACCGCACCCTCAACCGGTCAGCTCGTGGCCATGGATTCGAAGGCACGGCTGGTGCCTGCAGGCATGGCGCGGTTCATAGCAGCGAGGGACCAAACCTGCCGAATGCCGTGGTGCGGGGCACCGCTGAGGCACTTTGACCATATACAGCCCCACAGCAGGGGTGGACCCACCAATGCCGACAACGTGCAGGGACTGTGTGAAGCCTGCAATCAGGCCAAGGAAGCACCCGGATGGAGCAGCTCATCAGTCGTGCCGCTGGGCGGGACCGCCGGAGCTGACGGCAATCCGGCGGATGCACGCCATACCGTGGAAACAGTCACACCCACGGGGCACCGCTACAGGTCCGCCGCACCGGCTCCTCCCGGCACCCGCTCCAGGGCGGCCTGAGCGGTGACGAATGCTCCGGGCCCGGGCCTAACGCTCGTCGCGGATCATGTTGGTGATGCGGGCGGTGCTGAGCCGTCGGCCCTGTTCATCGGTCATGATCACTTCGTGCGTCACCAGGGTACTGCCCAAGTGGATGGCCGTTGCGGTGCCGGTGACAATCCCCGATGGTGCGGCGCGGTGATGACTGGCTCCGATCTCAATGCCCAGTGCCTGCCGGCCCGGCCCAGCATGAATGGCTGCACCAAAAGAGCCCAGGGTTTCCGCGAGCACCAGATGGGCGCCTCCGTGCAGAATGCCTGCCACCTGCTCGTTTCCGGCCACAGGCATCGTGGCCACCAGCCGTTCCGCACTCATCTCCGAGAAACGAATGCCCATCTTCACCACCAGCGGGCCAACCCCGTGCGCACTGAGCCAGCCGTGCATCTCCGGCGGGATCCCGGCTTCGTTCAATTCGTCGGTGTAGTCGCGGGCTGTCTCGGAGGAGGCCCCGGTGCCCGGCGTGAAAATGTCGCTCATGCCAACTAGGCTTACATCTGTGAGTGAATCTACCAAACTGGCCGATATTCAAGCAGAAACCCCTGCCGGAACCGTTGTTGAGGAGACCGCTGGGCCCGACGCCGCAGCCGCCCCCGAGGCGCTTGGAACCGTTTCAGCAGGAGGACACAGCCGGCTGCTGGTGATTGACGGCCACTCCATGGCCTTCCGTGCCTTCTATGCCCTGCCGGCGGAAAACTTTTCCACGGACACCGGGCAGCACACCAACGCGGTTTACGGATTCACTTCCATGCTCATCAACCTCATCAAGGAGGAGAAGCCCACCCACGTAGCGGTGGCCTTTGACCTTGACACTCCCACCTTCCGGTCGGAGGAGTACACGGAGTACAAGGGCGGACGCAACAAGACGCCCGAGGAGTTCCACGGGCAGATCGACCTCATCATCAAGGTGATGGAAGCCATGCGCATCCCCACGATCTCCATGGACGGCTTTGAGGCGGATGACATTCTGGCCACGCTGGCCGAAAAGGCCTCGGCCCGGAACTGGGATGTCATGGTCGTATCCGGCGACCGCGATGCCTTCCAGCTTGTGGATGACCGGGTCACCGTCTTCTATCCCAAGAAGGGCGTGTCCGACCTGCCGCGCATGGACGCCGCAGCGGTTGAGGCGAAGTATCTGGTTCCGCCGGACAAATATTCGGACCTCGCCGCCCTGGTGGGCGAATCCGCGGACAACCTGCCGGGGGTGCCCGGCGTGGGCCCCAAAACCGCTGCCAAATGGATCAAGCAGTACGGCGGGCTTGAGGGCATCCTCGAGAACCTGGACAACATCAAGGGCAAGGTGGGGGACTCCCTCCGTGCCAACATCGAGGACGTTAAGCGCAACCGCCGCCTGAACCGCCTGCTGCGGGACCTTGACCTGCCGGTTGACCTGGATGCCATGGCTGCCCGGCGCCCCGACCGTGAAGCCATAGAAGAGCTCTTTGACGCCCTGCAGTTCAACGCGCTGCGCAAGCGTCTGTTCGACGTCTACGGCGAAGAGGAAACTGCGACCACCGGGCACGAACTCCTGCCGCCGGAACACGTCACCATCACGGACGCCGCGGCACTGAAGAACTGGATTGACTCCACCAACCAAGCCAAGACTGCAGTGCAGCTGGTGACGGAAGGGGCAGCGGCAGGGCGCGACGTCGTCGGGCTGGCTCTGGTGACTGCCTCGGCGGCGGCGTATGTTCGGCTGACCGAGATCGACGCCGACACCGAGCAGGTGCTCGCGGCCTGGCTGGCGGACCTGGACGCGCCGAAGGTCGTCCACGATTTCAAGGAGGCCTATAAGGCACTGGCGGCGCGCGGCCTGCACCTGGCCGGCGAAGTTGATGACACCGCTATTTCCGGTTACCTCATCCAGCCGGACCGCCGCAGCTACGATCTCGCGGACCTGAGCCAGCACCACCTCCGGATGTCCCTGACTCCGTCCGCTCCCGGATCCAACCAGCTCCAGCTGCAGCTTGAAGAAGAAGACGTCGCATCGCCGGCGGTGATGCAGGCTTTCGCCGCGCTGCAGCTGAGCGAGCATTTCGCGGGACAGCTCGTGGACCGCGGCGCCAACCAGCTCCTGGGCGGATTGGAACTGCCGCTGTCCGAGGTCCTGGCCGAAATGGAACTGGCCGGCATCGCGGTGTCCACTGAAAAACTGGACCGGCTGCTGGATGACTTCAGCGCCACCATCGCCCAGGCCAGCAGCGAAGCCTTCAGCATCATCGGCAAGGAAATCAACCTCGGTTCGCCCAAGCAGCTGCAGGTGGTGCTCTTTGATGAGCTGGGCCTGCCCAAGACCAAGAAAATCAAGACGGGCTACTCCACGGACGCCGACGCCCTTTCGGACCTCATCATCAAGACCGGTGGACATCCGTTCCTGGCCAACCTGATGGCGTACCGGGATGCAACCAAGCTGCGCCAGACCGTTGAAGGCCTGCGCAAGGCAGTGTCCGATGACGGCCGCGTGCACACCACGTACGTCCAGACGGCGGCAGCCACCGGACGCTTGTCCTCCACCAATCCGAACCTGCAGAACATCCCCATCCGGTCCGAAGAAGGCCGGCGCATCCGGGAAGTGTTCACCGTGGGCGAGGGGTATGAAACCCTCCTCACCGCGGATTACTCCCAGGTGGAAATGCGGATCATGGCGCACCTCTCCGGGGATGAGGGCCTGATTGCCGCGTTCCGGGCGGGGGAGGACCTGCACCGGTTTGTCGGCTCGCACATCTTCGGGGTTCCGCCGGAAGAAGTCACCAGCGCCATGCGCTCAAAGGTCAAGGCGATGTCCTACGGCCTGGTCTACGGTCTGAGCTCCTTCGGCCTGTCCAAGCAGCTGGCCATTCCGGTGGACGAGGCACGAACCTTGATGCGGGACTACTTCAGCCGCTTCGGTGCGGTGCGCGATTACCTGCGCGGCGTAGTCGAGCAGGCCCGGAAGGACGGCTTCACCTCCACCATCGAAGGCCGCCGGCGGTATCTGCCGGACCTGTCCAGCGACAACCGGCAGCTGCGTGAAATGGCTGAACGTGCCGCACTGAACGCCCCGATCCAGGGCTCAGCCGCGGACATCATCAAAAAGGCCATGCTGGGCGTTGACGCGGAGCTGAAGGCGCAGAACCTGAAGTCCCGGATGCTGCTGCAGGTCCATGACGAACTTGTGCTTGAAGTCGCCCCCGGCGAACGCGAGGCGGTGGAAAAGCTGGTGCGTGAGCAGATGGGCTCCGCTGCGGACCTGTCGGTTCCGCTGGATGTCTCCGTGGGCGTGGGCGTCAGCTGGCACGAGGCCGGGCACTAAGGGCATGGCGGGTTCACCGGGAACGGATGAGGTTGCGGGGCTGCGGTTCGACTCGTTCGCGCCGGGGTACGACGACGCCGGCACGGCGGCGGATACCCGCACCGCCAACTGGTTCGAGGCCGTCAAACTCGGATTCCATGAGCAACGGGCGGACTCCAAACCTTTGCCCGGGCTGGTGGACGGATACCTCCGGGACCGGCGCCTCCTGACTATGATGACGCAGCACCGGAGTTCGCCTGGGACGCGGCCGTCCCGGTGGCCACCTACGCCACCATGGTTGACTCCCTGAATGTAGGCGGCGGACGTTTGCTTCCCGCACATTTGGTGACTGCTGTGACGGTGCGCCCCACGCACCGCCGCCGCGGCGTCCTGCGCGCCATGATGACGCGCGACCTGCGCCGGGCCAAGGACGCAGGGCTGGCGCTGGCCGGGCTGACGGCGTCGGAGGCCACCATCTACGGACGCTTCGGGTTCGGCGCGGCCACCTCCGCCGCGGAAACCAGAGTGGATTCCCGCGGCGGGCTGGAGTTCACGGCTTCTCCTGCCGGGAGCATCGCCGTCGCGGACAACTCCAAGCTCCTGTCGGTCGCACCGGAAATCTACCGTGCCCACCTGCAGGGAACCTTCGGCGCCCTTGGGCGGCAGCACGGCTACTGGATGCGCGCATCCGGAGCTTGGAGCGAGGAAACCTCCGAGCCGGACAAAGCCCTCCGCGGGGTGATCCGCTACAACCAGGACGGTATTCCCGACGGCTACGTAACGTACAAATCCCTCGGCTGGCAAACCGATCCGCATACCGTCAAGATCACGGACCTCGTGGCGGCCAGCGACGAGGCCTACCGCGAACTGTGGCGCTACCTCGGCTCCATCGACCTGGTGGAACGGCTGACCTTCGACGTGGCACCGGTAGCCGATCCGCTGCCGTGGATGCTGGCCGACCGCCGCCGCTACTCCGGGTCAGGCACCCTTGTCCTGACCGTCCGGGATCCGCTGGGAATGGCCAACGGCGTGTGGCAGCTGGACGCACACGGCGGAACCGGCATTGTCCACCCGGCGGAGGGAGGGACCGTTCCTGCGGGCGCAGAGGCCGTCGACATTGACATTGCCGCCTTGGGGTCCCTGTATCTGGGCGGAGTCAGCGCGCCCACCCTGGCTGCAGCGGGCGGAATACGCGGCAGCCGTGCTGCGTTGGACCTCACTGATGCACTCTTCACAGCAGGTCCGGCACCCTACTGCAGCACTATGTTCTAGCTGATGCAGAACTACTTTCCTGAAAGTACTCTGGGTGCTTTGACCTGAGTTGCAAGCTGCGGCTAGACTGATCTGGCGCGTAATTGCGCAGTAAGTTACCAATTCTGTCCATCTCCGGACAAACAAGCACTGTCTTGCGGCAGGCCCTGATCGGCTGCTCTGAGTTCGGTGGGAGCGCATCCGGAATACAAAACAACTTCCACATCGGAGTCCCAACTACATGACCATCACCACCACCGAGAAGTCCAGTACCCCGCAGGTCGCTATCAACGACATCGGTACTGCCGAGGACTTCCTCGCCGCCATTGACGCAACCATCAAGTACTTCAACGACGGAGATCTCGTCGAAGGTACCGTCGTCAAGGTTGACCGCGACGAGGTCCTGCTCGACATCGGTTACAAGACCGAGGGTGTCATCCCTTCCCGTGAGCTTTCCATCAAGCATGACGTTGATCCCGGAGACGTTGTCTCCGTTGGCGATCAGGTTGAAGCTTTGGTCCTCACCAAGGAAGACAAAGAAGGCCGCCTGATTCTCTCCAAGAAGCGCGCACAGTACGAGCGCGCCTGGGGCGACATCGAGAAGGTCAAGGAAGAAGACGGCGTCGTTACCGGTACCGTCATCGAGGTTGTCAAGGGTGGTCTCATCCTGGACATCGGCCTGCGCGGCTTCCTGCCGGCCTCCCTCGTCGAGATGCGTCGTGTCCGCGACCTGGCTCCGTACATCGGCCAGCAGATCGAAGCCAAGATCATCGAACTGGACAAGAACCGCAACAACGTTGTTCTGTCCCGCCGTGCATGGCTCGAGCAGACGCAGTCCGAGGTTCGTTCCACGTTCCTCAACAAGCTGGAAAAGGGCCAGGTTCGTCCGGGCGTTGTTTCCTCCATCGTCAACTTCGGTGCATTCGTGGACCTTGGCGGCGTAGACGGTCTCGTCCACGTTTCCGAGCTGTCCTGGAAGCACATCGACCACCCCTCCGAGGTCGTTGAAGTTGGCCAGGAAGTCACCGTTGAGGTTCTGGAAGTTGACCTCGACCGCGAGCGTGTCTCCCTGTCGCTGAAGGCTACGCAGGAAGATCCGTGGCAGACCTTCGCCCGCACCCACGCCCTGGGCCAGGTTGTGCCGGGTAAGGTCACCAAGCTGGTTCCGTTCGGTGCGTTCGTTCGCGTTGAAGACGGCATCGAAGGCCTGGTCCACATCTCCGAGCTGGCTGTCCGCCACGTAGAGCTGGCCGAGCAGGTTGTTTCCGTTGGAGACGAACTGTTCGTCAAGGTCATCGACATCGACCTCGAGCGTCGCCGCATCAGCCTGTCGCTGAAGCAGGCCAACGAGGGCGTAGACCCCGAAGGCACCGAGTTCGACCCGGCTCTGTACGGCATGGCCGCAGAGTACGACGAAGCCGGCAACTACAAGTACCCGGAGGGCTTCGACCCCGAGTCCAACGAATGGCTCGAAGGCTACGAGACCCAGCGCGCCGCTTGGGAGCAGCAGTACGCTGACGCCCAGGCCCGCTGGGAAGCCCACAAGAAGCAGGTTGCACAGCACGCTTCCGAGGACATCGCAGCTGCTTCGGAGTCTTCCGAATCCGGCACCACGAGCTACTCCTCCGAGCCGGCCGTTGCTGAGACGGGTGCCGGCACGCTGGCTTCCGATGAAGCACTCGCCGCTCTGCGCGAGAAGCTCACGGGCAACTAATTTCCCGGTGCGCTGACTGACCGGTTGAGTTGGCCGGTCGGTATTAGCTCCAAAAAAGCGGGCCCCCACTTCGGTGGGGGCCCGCTTTGCTGTTGCGCAGTGCGGTTAGTTCCGTGCGTCGTTGGCGTAGCGCAGGCCCAGCTGGGCGCGGACGCCGTCGAGCAGTTCCATGGTGCGCAGCGTCTCTTCCAGCGGCATGGTGGGGCTTTCCGTCAAACCCTCCTGGATGCAGCGCGTCACCTCGCGCAGCTGGTAGGTGTAGCCGGAACCCGCGTGCTCAAAGGTCTCCACCCGTGCTCCGCCGGGGCCGTGCACGTGCAGTTCGCGGGGGTTCGGGATGTTCCCGCCGCCGGTCCTCAGCCAGCCGGAGCTGCAGGCAATCGTGGCTGCGCCCGGACCAGAGGCCGCGAGGGAGGACGTGAGCTGGGCGTGGCGGCCGTCGTCGTAACGCAGCGTCAGCGCGTTCTGGATGTCCACGCCGTCATTGT
Organism: Arthrobacter sp. NPDC097144; assembly: GCF_044762205.1. Taxonomy (NCBI): domain Bacteria; kingdom Bacillati; phylum Actinomycetota; class Actinomycetes; order Micrococcales; family Micrococcaceae; genus Arthrobacter; species Arthrobacter sp. NPDC097144. The sequence goes on from NZ_JBIWDW010000002.1 coordinate 492,854, forward strand.
TCAGGATGCCGGAGGCATCAATGCTGTCCGGGTGGCCCAGGGCGCCAAGGGCCCAGGTCAGGGTGTAGACGGACAGGTCCAGCAGTGCCCCGCCGCCGGCGGCCGGGTCCCACATCCGGGAGGAGGGATCCTCGGGAGCGGTGAAGCCAAGGTCCGCCTGGACCCAGGAGGGGGTTCCGAGCTCGCCCGAGGCGAGGATGTCCCAGGCACGGTTGGTGCTGGGAAGGAAACGCGTCCACAGCGCTTCCATCAGGAACAGGTTCCGCTCCCGGGCCAGCTGAACCAGCTCGGTTGCTTCAGCAGCGTTGACCGTGAAGGGCTTTTCGCAGAGCACGTGCTTGCCGTGCTCAAGCGCGCTCTTAGCCACGGCATAGTGCTGGGCATGCGGAGTGGCAATGTACACGACGTCGACGGCGGGGTCGGAGAACATCGCCTCAAAGCCGGAGGGACCGCCGTCGGCATCGGAATACGAGGTCTCAAAACCAAACCGTTCAGCGAAATCGGCGGCCTTGGCGCCGCTGCGCGAGGAAACCGCGTACAGGACGGCGTCCTCGAGCAGGGCGATGTCTGCGGTGACGGTGCCGGCGATGCCGCCGGTGGCCACTACGGCCCAGTTCAGCGGCGCGCCGGTTGCTGCCAGGGGCGAGGGTGCGCCTTCTTCCGCGCAGGGTGGGCGGACAACGCGCCGGGGGGCAGTGCTAAGGGACATGGAAGAGTCAGCTCCTATGCGGATTCTCGGACAACAAGGGATGTGGGCAGGCGGTGAACGCGTTCAGCGGGCCGCCCCTCGATCAGCTCCACCAGGAGCTCGGCCATTTTCTCACCCAGCGCCGCAATGGGGTGGTGGATGGTGGTCAGGGCCGGGCTCAGGCTGGTGGCATAGTAATCGTCATCAAAGCCGACGACGGCGATGTCCTCGGGAATGCGCAGTCCGCGTTCCTTGATGACGGAGTACGCGCCGGCCGCCATCTGGTCATTGGCCACAAAGAGGCCGTCCAGCGGTTTCTCCCGGTCCAGCAGGCGCCGCATGGCTGCCGCGCCGGAGGTGACGGTGAAATCGCCGGTTTCCACCAGGGCGTCATCCAGGCCGGCCTTCAGGAGCGTTGTTCGCCAACCGGCGAGGCGGTCGACGCCGGGAGGCATGTCCTGCGGTCCGGCGATGGTGGCGATGCGGCGCCGTCCGGCCTCCACCAGCCGGGCCGTGGCGGCGGCGGCGCCCTCCTCGTTGTCCACTTCCACGAAGTAGCTGTCATCGGCGTTCACGAGCGGGCGGCCGGCAAAGACCAGCGGCAGGGATCCGTCCAGCCGCGCCCAGGAATCATCCCCGGTGTGGTGGGAGACGACGAGGACGCCGTCCACGTTGCCGCCCAGCAGATACCGCCGGGTCTTCTCCGGATTTGCCTCGGAAGACGTGACCATGTTCAGCATGTACTCGGTGGTGTTCAGGTACCGGGCGACGCCTTCCACGACCGTGGCGAAAAACGGGTCGGCGAAGACTTTGGACGTGGACTCGGGCACCAGCAGCGTCACGGTGTAGGTGCGGCGGCTGGCCAGGGTTCTGGCCGCGCGGTTGGGGACGTAGTTCAGCGTGCGGACGGCCTTTTCCACGGAGTGGACGAGGTCCGGGTCAACAGACGGGGAGCCGTTCACCACGCGTGAGACCGTGGCGCGGGAAACTCCGGCCAGGGCCGCCACCATTTCCAGTGTGGGGGCGGGCCTGGCCGGGCTGGTATCAGCACTCAATGATGTTTCTCTCTGCACCGATAGTTCTCCCTGCACCGTGAAGCCGGGGTCGCGGCTGGATTCCCATGTTACGGGTACTCACACCGCAGGAGCCAAGGGCTCGCCGCCCTGGACGACGCGCCCGGCAGCCCGGCTGGCCGCAATGCAGCGGCTGTAGGCATGGCCGCTGTCCTTGACCGTCCGCGCCTGGGTGTCATAGTCCACGCGGACAATTCCGAAGCGCCGGCTGTAGCCCCAGGACCACTCGAAGTTGTCCAGCAGTGACCAGACAAAGTAGCCGCGGACATCTGCGCCCGCTTCAATGGCCCGGCCCACCGCGGCAATGTGGTCCAGGATGAACTGCGTGCGCTCGGGGTCGGGCACGCTTCCGTCGGCGCTGACGACGTCGTCGTAGGCTGCGCCGTTTTCGGTGACGTACAGCGGAGGCAGCATGGGATACTCCTCGCCCAGGCGAACCAGCAGCTTGCGCAGGCCGTCCGGATTGACCTCCCAGTCCATCGCGGTGCGCGGCAGTCCGCGGCTCGGGAAAGTGATGTGCTCCGCGCCGATAAACGGTGAGATCGCCGGGCGCCCCGACCCGCCCGAGTGGCCGTCGGCCCCCGTGGTGTCAGGATGGCCGCTGATGAGGTCATCGTGGTAATGGTTGACGCCCAGGAAGTCGATCGGTGCCCCGATGAGGCCCAGGTCCCCGTCCTGGATAACGTCGCTCAGGCCGAACTGTTCCAGGTCCTGCAGCGTGTCCTGCGGGTAGGCGCCCAGCAGGATGGGGTCAAGGAAGATCCGGTTCTGCAGCGAGTCAAAGAGCCGGGCTGCTTCCAGGTCCACCGGGTCGGAGGGATCCCTCGGGATGGAATTGCTCAGGTTCAGGGTGATGCCCAGCTGCTGCGCACCGCGCTCACGCAGCTGCGTCACGGCAAGGCCGTGGGCAAGGTGCTGGTGGTGGACGGCGGCAACCGCTGCCCGGGGCTCGTGGCGGCCAGGGGCATGCACGCCGGAGGCATAACCCAGCAGCGAGGAGCAGAAGGGCTCATTGAAGGTGGTCCAGTGCTGTACCCGGTCACCGAGCGCCGTGTAGACGTCATTTGCGTACTCTGCGAACCGGTACGCGGTATCCCTGTTCGTCCAGCCGCCGGTTTCCTCCAGGGCCTGCGGCAGGTCCCAGTGGTAAAGCGTGAGCCAGGGCAGGATGCCTGCTTCGAGGAGCTCGTCCACGAGGCGGGAGTAGAAGTCCAGGCCCTTGGCATTGGCGGGTCCGCCGCCGGGACGGACGCGGGCCCAGCTGGTGGAGAACCGGTACGAGTCCAGCCCCAGTTCCTTCATCAGGGCGACGTCCGCAGGCATGCGGTGATAGTGGTCCACGGCCGTTTCGGGGGTGTCGCCGTTCAGCGTGTTTCCCGGTGTGCGGGCAAAGGCATCCCAAATGGAGTCCTGCTTGCCGTCTTCCCAGGCGGCGCCTTCAACTTGGGCTGCAGCTGTTGCCGATCCCCAGATGAAGCCGTCCGGCCAGTTGTTCCACTGGGGGTTTTCGTTGTTCATTAGCCCTTCACTGCTCCCTGCATAATTCCGGATATAAGTTGTTTGCCTGCTGCCACAAAGAGGATCAGCAGGGGGATGGTGGCCAGCACGGCACCGGTCAGCACGATGGAGTAATCCACGTACCGCGCCGACTGCAGCTGGCTGAGTGCGGTCTGCAGCGTGGGATTGTCGGGGCCCAGGACCAGCAGCGGCCACATAAAGTCGGTCCACGCCATCATGAAGGTGAACAGTGACAGGATGGCCATGGCCGGCTTGGCGGCCGGCAGTGCTACGTGACGGAAGGTGCGGATCATGTTGGCACCGTCCATGCGGGCGGACTCAATCAGCTCGTCCGGGATCACGTCCACCAGGTACTGGCGCATAAAGAACACCCCGAACGCCGTGACCAGGCTCGGCACGATGACGGCGCCGACCTTGCCGGTCCAGCCCAGTTCCTGCATCACCATGAACAGCGGGATGATGCCGAGCTGGGTGGGGATGGCCATGGTGGCAATAACGGCGACCATGAGGAATCCGCGGCCGCGGAACTTGAGTTTGGCGAAGGCGTAGCCGGCGAGGGTGGAGAACACGACGACGGAAACGGTGATGGTTCCGGAAATGAGCAGGCTGTTGCCCAGCGCCTTCCAGAACGGCACAGTGTTCATGACTTCATCGACGTTGTGCCAGAAGTTCCCTCCGGGCCACAGCGGAGGCCAGTCCGACCCGAGGGCCTCGTTGCCGCGCGAACCCACCACAGCCGACCACCACAGCGGATACGCCGATCCGATCAGGAAGGCCAGGAGGATGCCGTAGGTGAGGAAACCGGGTCCCCGGGTGTTGCCGAAGAACTGCCGGCGCCATCCGGGACGTGCCGGTTTGCCCGAGCCGGAATCAATTCCGGTTCCGGGTACGGCACCGGCCTTTTGAAGGACGCTCATCGCTTGCTCCTAACCCGGCGGGGCTTGCTGTCCGCCGTGGCGATTTTCTTGGAGATCAGGAAGTTGACTATGCCCACCAGCACGATGATCAGGAAAAGGATCCAGGCGATGGCGGAGGCCCGGCCAAAGTTCTGCCGCTGGAAAGCCATTTCCCAGAGGTAGAGAACGGTGGTTTGGAACTGGCGCTGGCTGCCGCCGGCCGTCACGGAATCGAAGAGCCGCGGCTCGGCAAAGATCTGAAGGCCGCCGATGGTGGAGGTGATGACGACGAAAATCATGGTGGGGCGGATGCTCGGCAGCGTGATGCTGAAGAAACGCCGGAAGGGGCCGGCGCCGTCGATCGCCGCGGATTCGTAAATGTCGCGGGGAACAGCCTGCATTGCCGCCAGCAGGATCAGGGCGTTGTAGCCCGTCCACCGCCAGTTGACCATGGTGGCCAGGGCAAGGTGGCTGGGCAGGGTGTCCGTCTTCCAGAGCACCGGATCGATCCCCACGTTGCCCAGCATGGTGTTGATGAGTCCGTACTGCTCATCGAACATATTGGTGAAGATCAGGGCGACCGCTACCGGAGTGACGACGTAGGGCAGCAGGACACTCATCCGCCAGAAGGTTTTGGCGCGCAGGTTCTGGTCCAGGACGGCGGCGAGGAACAGGGCCACTGCCAGCTGGGGGATGGCGGAGAGCAGGAAGATGCTGAAGGTGTTGAACAGAGAGTTCCAGAAGAACCGGTCACCCAGCACACCGGTGAAGTTCGCCAGTCCCACAAATTCGCCCTGGCCTTTGAGCAGGTGCCACTCGTGCAGGGAAACGTAGAACGTGTAAAGGAGCGGGAACAGCCCCACGACGGCAAAGACGATGAAGAAGGGGGAGATGTACAGGTAGGGGGAGGCCTTGAGGTCCCAGAAGCTGAGGCGCTGCCGGAAGGTGGGCTTCGGCTTGGCCGCGTTGTGCGTCTGCGGACGGGTCAGTGTGGTGGTCATGGGGTTTCTCGCACTCCATAGGGGGGCCTCCGGTGGTAGCCGGAGGCCCCGCTGCCGGTGTTGCTAGTTGTTGACAACCAGCTCGTTGAGGAGCTTGAGCGCTTCGGCCCAGGCCTTATCGGTGTCGCCGCTGCCGTTGTCCAGCATGTCCAGCGCCGGACCAAAGACGTTCTCCTGAATGACGGAGTCGTCCGGGCCCTTGAACTGGGCAACTACGCCTTCGGCGCGCGAAGCGAGGATGGACCCGGTGGGTGCGTCATTGAAGTACTCGTTCGGGGTGGCAGCCGCCGCGAGTTCCTCCTGCGCCTTTACGGTGCTGGGGAAGTTGTTGGCCGCAGCGCTCTGCTTGACCTGCTGCTCCGGATCGGTCAGCCATGCTGCAAGCTTGGCTGCTTCTTCGGGGTGCTTGGAGGTTTCGGGAACCGAGAGGAAGGCTCCGCCCCAGTTCGATGCGCCGCCGGGGAAGACATCGGCAAAGTCCCAGCCGCTGTCAGTTCCGCCGCCTGCGGATTCGATCGAACCCTGAATGGTGCCGAGCATCCATCCCGGGCAGACGAACGTGGCGAATGAGCCGTCCAGGAAAGCCTGGCCCTTGCCCCAGTCCCATTCCGTCTGGTTGCCGGACAGGCCGTCGGAGGTGGCGTCGGCCAGCTGGGAGAACTGCTTCTTCATGGCGTCGTTACCGTCAATGTTCAGCTCGCCGTCGGCGGTGTAATAGCCTTCCTCCATCTGGTTGACCATGGAGTTCCAGACGAATCCTGACTGGTCGTACCAGGCCTTGCCGGTCTTTTCGTGGTAGGCGCGGCCAAGCTCGAAGTACTTGTCCCAGCTGGCGTCGTCCCCGCCGAAGAGTTCGGCTACTGCTGCGCGGTCGCTCGGAAGGCCGGCGGCTTCGAACAGCTTTCCGTTGTAGCACAGGCCCTGCGGGCCGATGTCGGTGCCGTAGCCAATCACGCGGCCGTCGGCGTCGGTGCCCTGCTTATACTTCCAGTCGACCCAGTTGTCCTTGATGTCTTCTGCGCCGTACTCATTGAGGTCCACGAACTTGTCGGACACCTCCATGATTGCGCCGAGCCAGCCCTCTTCGATGGCCACCACGTCGCTGACGCCGGAACCGGCTCCGAGCTTGGTGAACAGATCCGTGCGGGCGTTGCCGCCGGTGTCGATGTTGGTCGGCTTGATCTCGATGCCGGGATTGGCTTCCTCGTACTCGGCGTACAGCTCGTCATAGCCGAAGGTTCCGAAGGTGGTAACGCTCAGCTCAACGGGGTTGTCCTCGCTTGCCGCTTCGGTGTCACCGCCGCCGCAGCCAACTGCCAGCATGGCCACGATCGCAGCGCCTGCAACGGCTGCGGCGGGGCGTCTGAAATTCTTCACTGTCACTCCTTTGTGTGTGGGTGGTGCAAAAACATTTCCCGAAGCTGGCGGACCGTGTCCGTTGGAGACGGACAGGCGTAATCGACGGAGGCGGGAAGGGATGAGGACTTCGAATGGAGCCATGCGCCCCGAAGAAATTCAATGATTTCCAGAGAGCGCTCTCTTGACTTGGACTTCACCATAGGAGTGATAGCGGTCACTGTCAAGAGAGCGCTCTCTCAGATTTCCGGTATATCTCTGGTCTGTCGCAGGAAGCGTTTGCACGGAACGGGGAATCGGGAAAGTGCAGCCGTGGAACAGGGGCGCTTATCGGGTCCCCGCAAGAAAAAGATCCTTGAAAGCGTTTGCACGCGAGCCCGTGCGTTGTTAGTGTTCCTCGCAATGTCGATGGCACTGTGCCGCGTCCTAAAACGGGAGTCAATGATGACTAGGGGTACAAGTACGCGCGGCTGGGTCGCCCGGAGGAGAACTTTGGGGACAAAACGGGGGATAACGCGGGGGCTTATTGTGGCGCTTGCCGCGGCCGGGCTGCTGGCGGGCCCCGTTAGCTCTGCAACCGCTGAAGACCCGCGCACTTTTGCGCTCACCGGCAGCCTCCAGTCCGAGCTCGGCTGCGACGCGGACTGGGCCCCCGAATGCGGCATGACCGAGCTGGCACCCACCGACATTCCCGGCGTTTATGCGGCGGAGTTCACCCTGCCCGCCGGCAGCTACGAGTACAAGGTCGCAGTGAATGACGGCTGGGACGAGGCTTATGGGCTGGACGGCGGGGCGGACAACATTCCGCTTTCGATCGCCGGGGGTTCCCGCATCCGCTTCGTCTTCGACGACAACACGCACCGCGTGGGCCTCACACCGCTGGATCTGCGCGACGCCTACTCTGCGGATGACGACGCCCTCGTGGCTCCGCCGGTGCGACAGGCCGGAGCGGACAACGTCTTCTACTTTGCGCTGACCGACCGTTTTGAGAATGCCGATCCGTCCAATGACACCGGGGGCCTCGCCGGTGACCGCCTCGCCACCGGCTACGACCCCACCAATACGGGCTTTTACAACGGCGGTGACCTTGCCGGCCTGCGCTCACAGCTGGATTACATCCAGGACCTCGGGACAACGGCCATCTGGCTGACACCAAGCTTCAAGAACAAGCCCGTTCAGGGTTCCGGGGCGGATGCTTCAGCCGGCTACCACGGTTACTGGATCACCGACTTTACGCAGATCGACCCGCACCTTGGGACCAACGCAGAACTGGAAGCCCTCATTGACGAGGCGCATGCCAAGGGCATGAAGGTCTACTTCGACATCATCACCAACCACACCGCGGATGTCATTTCCTATCAGGGCGGCCAGTATTCCTACATCAACCAGGAAACTGTGCCATACAAGGACGCCGCCGGAACGGCATTTGATCCGGCCGACTACGCGGGCACCGGGAACTTCCCGGAGCTGGACCCGGCGACGAGCTTTCCCTATGTTCCGGAGATTGCCGACGCCGAAAAGGACGCCAAGGTTCCCGGCTGGCTCAACGACCCCGCCATTTATCACAACCGCGGCGACTCGACCTTCGAAGGGGAGTCCACCACGTTGGGAGATTTCTCCGGCCTCGATGACCTGATGACTGAAAACCCTTCGGTGGTGGACGGGTTTGCCGACGTTTATAACCAGTGGATTGACCGCGGCATCGACGGGTTCCGCATTGACACGGTCAAGCACGTGAATTTCGAATTCTGGGAAAAGTGGACCACGCAGGTTAAGGACTATGCGGCCTCCGTCGGCAAGCCGGATTTCTTTATGTTTGGTGAGGTTTATGACGCCGATCCCAAGAAAACCTCCCCTTATGTGCGCAACACCGATATGAATTCAGTACTTGATTTCACCTTCCAGTCACAGGCCGTGGGCTACGCCTCGGGAAATTCGGCACGGGGCCTTTCCAATTTGTTTGCTGGTGACGACTACTACACCACCCCGCACAGCTCAGCGACCGCGCTGCCGACCTTCCTGGGCAACCACGACATGGGCCGTGTGGGCTATTTCCTGCAAAACACCGGCGATGCCCTGCAGCGTGACGAACTTGCCCACGAACTGATGTTCCTCACCCGCGGCCAGCCGGTGGTCTACTACGGTGACGAGCAGGGCTTCGCCGGCGCCGGCCAGGGCAATGACCGTGCCGCGCGCCAGTCGATGTTTGGCAGCCGGGTGAGCGAGTACACCGACCAGTTGCTCATCACGGGCGAGCAGCTGGGATCCGGTGACCGCTTTGACACCGCCGCGCCGCTTTATACGCATATTGCCGGACTGGCAGCCCTCCGTGAAGCGCACCCGGCGCTCTCCTCCGGAGCCCAGATCGAGCGGTACGCCGACGACGGTCCCGGTGTCTACGCCTTCTCCCGCGTGGACCAGGCGGAAAAGACGGAATACCTCGTGGCAGTGAATAATTCCGCGGAGGCCAAAACGGTCAATGTTCCAACGCTGACCAAGCAGGCGGCCTTCGCACCGCTGTACGGCACGGAAACAGCCCTGGTATCCGATGCCGACGGCGTCGCCTCCGTCACCGTTCCGGCCCTGGGATCGGTGGTGTTCGAAGCCGGCACAACTGTGGCAGCCCCTGCGGCTCCGGAGGCCGTGACCGTCAGCGTGCCGACCGCCGGCGCCGGCCTCAGCGGTGCCAGCGCCGTGGCAGCCGACGTTCCTGACAGCACCTGGCAGCAGACCAGCTTCGCCTGGCGGGAGGTGGGCGGCACCCAGTGGACCGGTCTGGGCACCGCGGAGACAACCGCGCCGCGCATCTTCCACGACGTGGATGCACTGCAGGCCGGCACCCTGATCGAGTACCGTGCAGTGACGACCGACGCTGCCGGCCGGCACGCGGCGGCCTCCACCTATGCTTCGGTGGGCAATGCAGTGACCACCGTCGTCGTGGATCCGCCGGAACAGGAACTGAACCTGGTCACCGTTCCGGGCAGCCACAACAGCGAGATGGGCTGCGCGGGGGATTGGACGCCCGCCTGCGAAGCGGCAAAACTCACCAAGCGCGCCGATGGAATCTACGCGGGCACCTTCGACCTGCCGGCAGGGGATTACGAATACAAGGTTGCCATCAACGGTTCCTGGGACCTCAGTTACGGCGCCAACGGCGCTGCAGACGGTCCCAACATTGCCTATACTGCGCCGGGCGGTCCGGTGACGTTCTATTTCGACCCCGCCACTCACCAGGTACAGAACACCGCCCAGGGTCCCGTGGTCACGGCCCCGGGCAGCTTCCAGAGCGAGATCGGCTGCCCCGGTGACTGGCAGCCGGACTGCCTGGCCAGCTGGCTGCAGGACGGCGACGGCGACGGCGTCTACGAGTGGTCCAGCGACCGGATCCCCGCAGGCAGCTACGAGGTCAAACCCGCCCACGGTCTTTCATGGGATGAGAACTACGGCGTCGGAGGCGTCCCCGGCGGAGCCAACTATGCCTTCACCGCGGCGGAAGGCAAGCTCGTCACCTTCCGCTATACGCTGGCCACGCACGAATTCGAGATTGTGCTCGCCGACCCGCCGGTGGCCGGCACCGGTGAACTGCGCGCCCACTGGGTCAGTGCAGACACGATCGCCTGGCCGGTCTCGCTGCTGGGGGACACGGACCCGGCGGCAGCCAGCTGGATGCTGCACCACTCCGCTGACGCCGGCATCGCACCTGATGCATCAGCGGAAGGCGGCGTATCCGGCGGGGAGAAGGTGGAACTAACCTACGACCCGGCCGGACTCTCGGCCGATGAGAAGGCAGCGTTTCCGGCGCTGGCCAGCTACGTGGCCCTGCGCCCGGAGGGTCTGGACCGCGCCGCGGTGCAGGACCTTGTGACTGAGCAGCTCCAGGTCTCCCAGTCCACCGGCACCGAGCTGACGGCCTTGACCGGAGTGCAGATACCCGGGGTGCTGGATGACCTTTACGCTGCCAATCTGGGCTCCGCCACGCTTGGGGTGAGCTGGCAGAACAGCATTCCCACCCTGCGGCTCTGGGCGCCCACCGCACAGGACGTGTCCCTGGAAGTCTTCCCCGCCGGCGAACCGGGTGCACCGAAAGTGCTGCCCGCTGCATGGAACGGCACCGACGGAACGTGGTCGGTCACCGATCCGGCACTTTCCGAAGGAATGGAGTACCGCTGGTCGGTGCGTGTCTACGCGCCCTCAACCGGCGCCGTCGAAACCAACTCGGTCACTGATCCGTATTCAGCGGGCCTGACCCGCAACTCGGAACGCTCGGTTGCCGTCGACCTGGACTCGGACCGCTGGAAGCCGCAGCTCTGGGACGACACCGAGGCACCGGTCATCGACAAGCCCGCCGACCGTTCCATCTACGAACTGCACGTGCGTGACTTCTCGGTGGGCGACCCGGAGGTTCCGGCTGAAGAGCGCGGAACCTACCGCGCCTTCACCCGGGACAGCGCGGGAACCCGGCAGCTGCGCCAGCTGGCGGAGGCCGGCATCAACACGGTGCACCTGCTGCCCACCTTCGATATCGCGTCCATTAACGAGGACCCGCAGGCCCGCCGGGAGCCGGACTGCGACCTCGCCGGCTACGGACCGGCCTCCTCCGAGCAGCAGGCCTGCGTTGCTGCCGCTGCCGACGCCGACGCCTTCAACTGGGGCTACGATCCGCTGCATTACTCGGTGCCGGAAGGGTCTTATGCCGTTGACCCGGACGGCGGCGCGAGGGTTGCCGAGTTCCGGGACATGGTGGGGGCGCTGCATGCCACCGGCTTGCAGGTGGTGCTCGATGAGGTGTTCAACCACACAGCCGAGGCCGGCCAGGGCACCAAGAGCGTGCTTGACCGGGTGGTGCCGGGCTACTACCAGCGCCTGAATGCGGCCGGAAATGTGGAGACCTCCAGCTGCTGCCAGAATGTCGCCACCGAACACTCGGCAGCGGAAAAGCTGATGGTGGACTCCGTGGTGCTCTGGGCCAAGGCCTACAAAGTGGACGGCTTCCGCTTTGACCTGATGGGCCACCACTCCAAGGCCAACATGCTTGCCGTCCGCGCGGCACTGGACGAGCTGACCCTCGCTGCGGACGGCGTCGACGGAAAAGCCGTCTACCTGTACGGGGAAGGCTGGAACTTCGGCGAAGTGGCCGACAACGCCTTGTTTGAGCAGGCGACGCAGGGAAATCTCGCGGGAACCGGCATTGGAACCTTCAATGACCGGCTGCGCGATGCCGTGCACGGCGGCAGTCCGGTTGACGCGGGAACCACCTATGCCCAGGGTTACGGCACCGGCCTGGCCACCGACCCGAACGGGGACGCGATCAACGGAACCCCCGAAGCCGCAGCCGCGGCCCTGGCGAAGCAGACCGACCTCGTGAAGCTCGGCCTGGCCGGCAACCTGAAGGACTATTCCTTTGAGACGGCGGACGGAAGCGTGAAGCGCGGGGAAGCGATCGACTACAACGGGCAGGCGGCCGGCTACTCCGATGAGCCGCAGGAGACCATCAACTATGTGGACGCCCACGACAACGAGACGCTTTACGACCTGGGAGTGCTGAAACTGCCGACGACGACGCCGATGGCGGACCGGGTGCGGATGAACACCCTGTCGCTGGCCACGGTGACCCTCTCGCAGTCGCCGTCGTTCTGGCACGCGGGAACCGAGCTGCTGCGCTCGAAGTCGCTGGACCGGAACAGCTACAACTCCGGCGACTGGTTCAACCGCATTGACTGGACCGGTTCCGAATCAACATTCGGCTCCGGCTTGCCGCCCGCGGCGGACAACGAGGAAAAGTGGCCTCTCATGGCTCCGCTGCTGGCGGACCCGGCACTCAAGCCGGCTGCATCGGACATCGCCTCGGCGGAGGCCGGAGCACTGGACCTGTTGCGCCTGCGCTCAGGCGTGGACCTGCTGCGGCTCGGCTCTGCCGATCTCATTGAACAGAAGGTGACCTTCCCCGGAAGCGGCCCGGGGGCAACCGCCGGCCTCATTGTGATGAGCATTGATGACCTCGCGGGAGCGGACACTGATCCTGCCCTCGACGGCGCACTGGTGGTCTTCAATGCTGCGCCGGCGGCTGCCGTGCAGACAATCCCGGAACTGGCCGGCCGCGACTATGCGCTGTCCAAGGTGCAGCAGGACGGAACGGATCCCGTGGTGAAGCAGAGCAGCTGGCAGCCGGACACCGGCACGGTGAGCGTCCCCGGCCGCAGCGTTGCGGTGCTCCTGGACCCCCAGGGCGAAGAGCCCGGGGGACCGGGCAATCCGGGCAACCCCGGTACCCCCGGCCCGACCGATCCCGCGAACCCGGACGCCCCGACCGATCCCGCGAACCCGGACGCCCCGACCGATCCCGCGAACCCGGACGCCTCGGTGACGCTGAGTGCAGGAACCATCCGTCCCGGCGACACTCTCACGGTCACCGGTGCCGGCTTCGACGCCGGGGAAACAGTGCAGGTCTGGCTGGAGTCCGCTCCGAAGCTGCTGGCGGCGCGGACGGCGGATGCGAAGGGTTCCGTCACAGTGCAGGTGACCATTCCGGCTGACACCGATTTGGGCTCCCATTCCATCCGCGTCAGCGGGCTGGCATCCGGACAGGAGGCGCAGGCCCCGCTGCAGGTGGTCGGTCCGCTGGCGGACACGGGTGCCAACCTCTGGCTGGTCTGGCTCCTGGGGCTGACGCTGCTCGCCGTCGGTACCGTTCTGGTGCTGCCTCGGGTGTGGCGGCTGGTGAAGCGGACCTAGCGGCGGGTGCTGACGGTCACCGTGAACTTCGGATTACGGGCCACTTCACGGGTGGGTCCCACCAACCGGGTCAAAGCGGACTTGTAGGTCAGGTGGCTGTTCCACACGGTCCACAGCTCGCCGCCCGGTGCCAGGACCCGCCCGGCATCGGCGAAGAGTTTCAGGGCTATTCCGGCGTGGACACTGGCGCCGATATGGAACGGCGGGTTCAGCACGATCAGCTCCGCGGAACGGTCGGGGAACCCGGCCAGGGCGTCGCCGCGGCGAACCTGCACCCGGTCCGCAACGCCGTTGGCGTCCATCGTCGCCGTTGCGGAAGCGACGGCGGCCGCTGACTGATCGGTCGCCGTGACCTGAAGCGACGGACGGGCCAGTGCGAGGTACGCGGCAATGGCCCCCGTTCCGCAGCCCAGGTCCACCGCGGTGTTCGCCTGCCGGGCCCCGGCAAGGTGCGGCAGCAGGAACCGGGTCCCAATATCCAGTGCTGCTCCGGCAAAGGCCGCACCGTGGGCCCGCAGCTGAAGCGGCACCGCCAGTCCGACGTCGTGCTGCTGGGCCAGCGGAAAACGGCTGGCGGGCTGCACCGCGGCGGGCAGCGGCCCGGAGACGGTCAGCACCCGGGACTTCTGCCGGGCCAGCCCTGCCTGAACCGAGCCGAACCAGCGCGCCAGGACGTCGTTCATGGCTGTGGTCATGTGCTTGAGCCTTCCGCCGGCGTACACCACCACGTCAGGTGCGGCGTGCGCAGCGATCAGCGCCGCAATCTCCTCAAGGGCATCCAGCGAGCGCGGCAGGCGCAGCAGCACCGTGCGTGCCCCCGCCAGCAGGTCTGCGTCCAGCGGCAGCGAACCGTAGGTCTGCGCGAGTCCCGCGGCACGGGCGTTGCGCTCCAGCGCCAGCTCGCCCGAGTACGGATCCTGATGCACCCGCAGGTCCCGCACGCCGTGCAGCGCGGCGGCGCCGAGGGTCAGCGCACCGTAGGAATCACCGATGACGACGACGCCGGCAGGATCCTCACGCAGCCGGTCCGCCGCGGTGTCCAGCAGCAGCCTGTCGGCAGCGTCATGGGCCTGCAGGTTCTCCGCCTCAACGTCCGGCCGGCGGCTCAGGGACTCAAAGGAAAAGTCCGGTGCGTCCGGGGACACCTGGTCGGGGGAGTGCGTCAAAGGTCGATCCATTCTGTGTTCAGCGGTTCGGGGGTGCTGCCGCCCGCGGTGAAGGCGGCAAGACGTTCGCGGAAGGTGCCGGCACTGCCGGGGATGTCCGGCAGCGCCACGGTGATGTTTGCCCCGGCCGCACCGTACTCCGTGCCGGTGACGCTGATGCCGGCGGTCCGGAGGTCATTCTCCAACCGGCCGGCTTCGGCGTGGCCTGCCGGTATGGAGTAGAGCTGCATCCGGCGGCGGCGGAGCAGGGGAGCGGTGGACAGGGCCGCGGACACGGATTCGGAGTAGGCGCGCACCAGACCGCCGGCGCCCAGCAGGATCCCCCCGAAATAGCGGACGGTCACAGCGGTGATGTCGCTGAGGTCGGTGGCACCGTCAAAGGTTTCCCGCTTGGTCAGGGCTTCCAGCATGGGGATGCCGGCCGTGCCGGAGGGTTCGCCGTCGTCACTGGAACGCTGCACTTCACGCACGGTGCCCAGGACAAAGGCGCTGCAGTGGTGCCGGGCATCGTGGAACTCGCGCCGCAGATCAGCGACCAGCGCGCGGGCCTGTTCTTCGGTTTCGGTGCGCCGCAGCACCGTAATGAAACGTGAGCGCCGGATCTCGAGTTCCGTGCGGTGTTCCCCGGCAAGGGTGGTGTAGCGCCCCGCCGCCGCGTCGATGTCACTCACCCCTCCAGTCTAGTGGCCGTCCGGGGCGCCTGAAGCTGGGTGGTCCCCGGCGGCGGTAGGCTGGGCAGCATGCTCAAAGTTGGACTCACCGGCGGGATCGCCGCCGGAAAATCCGTGGTGGCCCGGACGCTGGTGGACTGCGGCGCGGTACTCATCGACGCCGATGCCCTGGCCCGCGAGGTTGTGGCCCCCGGCACTGACGGACTTGCCGCCGTCGTCGACGCCTTCGGTCCCGGGATCCTGGCTCCGGACGGTTCCTTGGACCGCCCGGCACTGGCGGCGGTGATCTTCGGGGACGAGGACCGCAGGAAGGTGCTCAACGGCATCATTCATCCGCTGGTGCGTGCCCGTGCTGCGCAGCTGGCAGCGGAAGCACCCGCGGACGCCATCCTCGTGCAGGACATCCCGCTGCTGGTGGAGACCGGCCAGGCGCCGAACTTTGACTTCGTCCTGGTGGTCGAGGCACCCGAGGACGTGCGGCTGGACCGGATGGTCCGCGACCGCGGGATGGGGCCGGACGCTGCCCGGGCCCGTATCGCCGCTCAGGCTACGGCCGAGCAGCGTGCCGCGGCAGCCGACGTCGTACTGCACAACACCGGCACCCCTGAAGAGCTGGCGGCCGCCGTACGGGAGCTGTGGGAAACCCGGCTGGTCCCCCTTAACCGGGGTTCAGCCCTCAGCTAACCGACAGCCCTGCGGACCGGACCTGACCGCAGTGCGGAGTAGCTTTTAATCATGAGTCTTGCGCAGGACATCAAGAGAGTCGTTGCCCCCTTCGAAGTCATCAGTGATTATTCACCGGCGGGTGACCAGCCCACCGCCATCAAAGAACTTGCCGACCGCATCAAGGCCGGCGAAAAGGACGTGGTCCTCCTCGGTGCCACCGGTACCGGTAAGAGTGCGACGGCGGCCTGGCTGGTGGAGCAGGTCCAGCGGCCCACGCTCGTCATGGTCCAGAACAAGACGCTTGCCGCGCAGCTGGCCAACGAATTCCGCGAACTGCTGCCCAACAACGCGGTGGAATACTTCGTCTCCTACTATGACTATTACCAGCCCGAAGCGTACGTCCCGCAGACGGACACCTTCATCGAGAAGGACTCCTCGATCAACGAGGAAGTGGAACGGCTGCGCCACTCCGCCACCAACGCGCTGCTGACCCGCCGCGACGTCATTGTGGTGGCCACTGTGTCCTGCATCTACGGTCTGGGCACGCCCGAAGAGTACATCGAGGCCATGGTCACCCTGCGCAAGGGCCAGCAGATGAACCGTGACGACCTGCTGCGCCGGTTCGTGAACATGCAGTACGCCCGCAATGATATGGACTTCCACCGCGGCACCTTCCGCGTCCGCGGCGACACCGTCGAGATCATTCCGATGTACGAGGAAAACGCGCTCCGGATTGAGTTCTTCGGCGACGAGATCGAGAACATCTACACCCTGCATCCGCTCACCGGGGACGTGATCCGCGAGGAAACGGAAATGTACGTCTTCCCGGCCTCGCACTACGTGGCCGGTGAAGACCGCATGCACCGTGCCATCCGCCAGATTGAAGATGAGCTGCAGGTGCGGCTGGCCGAGCTGGAGTCGCAGAACAAGCTGGTGGAAGCCCAGCGGCTGCGGATGCGCACTACCTATGACCTGGAAATGATGCAGCAGATGGGCTTCTGCAACGGCATTGAAAACTATTCCAGGCACATTGACGGCCGCGGACCGGGCACCGCCCCGCACTGCCTGCTGGACTACTTCCCGGATGATTTCCTGCTGGTGGTGGATGAGTCCCACGTGACCATCCCGCAGATAGGTGCCATGTACGAGGGGGACATGTCCCGTAAGCGGACCCTGGTGGACCACGGCTTCCGGCTGCCCTCTGCCATGGACAACCGGCCGCTGAAATGGGACGAGTTCCTCGAACGCATCGGCCAGACCGTGTACATGTCCGCGACGCCGGGCAAATATGAACTCTCCAAATCCGACGGCTACGTGGAGCAGATCATCCGCCCCACCGGCCTGGTGGACCCGCAGGTGATCGTGAAGCCGAGCAAGGGCCAGATCGATGACCTGCTGGGCGAGATCCGCACCCGCACCGAGCGGAACGAGCGCGTGCTGGTCACCACGCTGACCAAGCGCATGGCGGAGGACCTGACGGGCTACCTGATGGAGCACGGGGTCAAGGTCGAATATTTGCACTCCGACGTCGACACCCTGCGCCGCGTGGAGCTGCTCCGCGAACTGCGGATGGGCACCTTCGACGTGCTGGTGGGCATCAACCTGCTCCGTGAAGGCCTTGACCTTCCCGAAGTGTCGCTGGTGTCCATACTCGACGCGGACAAGGAAGGCTTCCTGCGCTCGTCCACCTCACTGATCCAGACCATTGGCCGTGCCGCCCGCAACGTCTCCGGTGAAGTGCACATGTACGCCGACCGGATCACGGATTCCATGGCCAAGGCCATCGACGAGACCAACCGCCGCCGCGCCATCCAGGTGAAGTACAACGAGGACCACGGCGTGGATCCGCAGCCGCTGCGGAAGAAAATTGCGGACATTACCGATTCGCTGGCCCGGGAGGACGCGGACACCCGTGCCCTGCTGGCCGAGGCGGCCGAAAAGAAGAACCGCAAGACCACGGGCAAGGGCAAGGGCGGCGTCCGCAAGGACGGCCTCGCCGCTGCTCCGGCCGAGGACCTGGCCGGACTGATCGCTTCGATGACGGAGCAGATGCATGCTGCGGCAGCGGAACTGCAGTTTGAACTGGCGGCCCGGCTCCGCGACGAAGTGGGCGATTTGAAGAAAGAACTGCGCCAGATGCAGAACGCGGGGCACGCGTAAGCCGCCGGTGCTGCGATAGACTTCTAGGCAGCGTAGGGGAGTATCCTTTGTCGCTGCACCCGTCAGCACGCAGGGCGACGTCGTCCCGCCGGGTGCAGCGGGCACCCGTGTGAGATGACCTCCACGGCTGCCGGAGAGACCTGCGCCTCTGGCCGTGCCCGAAAGGTTTATCCCCATGCCCGAGTTACCCGTTGTCTTCGAGGTCGGCACCTTTGTCGCCCTCGGAGTCGTCCTGCTTTTCGACCTGCTCCTCGTCGTCAAGCGTCCCCACGAGCCGTCGATGAAGGAGGCCGGCCTGTGGGTCGGCTTCTACATCGGGCTTGCGCTGGTCTTCGCCGGTGCCATGTTTGTCTTCACCGGCCCGGAGTACGGCAGCCAGTTTGTTGCCGGCTGGGTCACTGAATACAGCCTCAGCGTGGACAACCTCTTTGTCTTCATCATCATCATGGCCCGCTTCTCGGTACCTCGTAAGTACCAGCAGGAAGTGCTGATGTTCGGCATTATCATTGCGCTCATCCTGCGCGGCATCTTCATCATCCTGGGTGCCGCAATCATTGAGAACTTCAGCTGGGTCTTCTTCATCTTCGGTGCGTTCCTGCTGTGGACTGCCTACAAGCAGGCCACGGACAACGGCGAGGACGAAGACGAAGGCAGTGACAACAAGCTGATCGGCAAGCTGCGCAACGTCCTGCCGATGACCGACAAGTTCGACCAGGGCAAGATCCGCACGACGGTGGACGGCAAGAAGGTCTTCACCCCGATGCTGATCGTCTTCATCACCATCGGCGTCACCGACCTGATGTTTGCGGTTGACTCCATTCCGGCCATCTTCGGCCTGACCCAGAGCGCCTTCATTGTCTTCACCGCCAACATCTTCGCCCTTATGGGCCTGCGCCAGCTCTACTTCCTGCTGGGCGGCCTGATGGACCGTCTGATCTACCTCAAGCACGGCCTGTCCGTCATCCTGGCCTTCATTGGCGTGAAGCTGATCCTCCATGCACTGCACGTGAACGAGCTGCCGTTCATCAACGGCGGCGAGCACGTTGGCTGGGCTCCGGAAATCCCCACCTTTGTTTCCCTGGCTGTCATCCTGGGCACCATCATCGTCGCCACCGTCGCGTCGCTGCTCAGCCCCAAGGCCAAGGCTGTCCAGGCCGTCGCCTCGCTGGAGAACGCGCTGAAGGTCTACCGGAACCTCGAAGAGGATGCCCCGCACGAAGAACGCGTGGAAGCCTACGAGAAGGTCACCGAAACCTACAGTGCGGCCACCACTGCGGCGAAGGACCGTGACGACGTCGACCTGCCCGAGATCTCCGACGAGGCCCGTGCGCACTTCCGTGCCACCGACCCTCGTTCCGGCCGTTCGGGCTCTGACCGGGACACCTCTGCGGACCAGACCGAAAAGTAACACCCGATTACAGCAAGCCGGCGCGGCAGAGCACCGGCAGCCGAACGCCGCTCTTCCCTGGGGGAAGGGCGGCGTTCGGCCTTTTGCTCCGGTTTGGGATCCGGGCAAATGTCAGGCGGCGGAGTCCGGATCCGGCTCAGTCCGCACCATGCCCAGCAGCCGGTTGAAAATTCCTTCGCCGTCGTCGGCGATGCCGTCATGGTGGAAATCGGCGCTTTCCCAGACCTGAAGGCCGCGGACCGCTGCCGCTGTTTCCAGCGACAGGTTGCGGTCCACGTAAATATCGTCCGTGTACACGGCGGCGGCCACGGGAACGGTGTTCCGGGACAGCTGCTCCGGATCGTAGAGCGCAGGCCAGTCGGCCTTTGCCGCCAGCAGGTCAGCCGTTTCCTTCAGCGGTACCAGCGCCGGATCCTCTTCGAAGTACCAGGGATAGACCATCTCCCCCGTGTACAGCGGCTCTTCAGCCTCGGGCCGGAACTGCGGATATTCGTTCAAGATCCGCTGGGCCGCCCAGCGGGTCGCTTCGCCCTGCCCGTAGATGGATTCATGAACCAGGGCATAAAGCGGGTTCCCGGCACGGCTGACGAGCCCGTGGACGGATTCCAGGAAGGTATCCGAGAGCCGGTCACCGCCGGGGGTTGGCACAAATGCCTCCTGGAGCAGCAGGTGCAGGCCGTCGACCCGGGTGTTGCCGCCAAGGAAGGAGCCAACCATCTGGAAGCGCCGGACAGTGAGCCGCTCGCCTGAGGGCAGGTATTCCGCCTCGGTCTCCAGATGCCGGGCGATCCGGGTGGTGAGGGCGCGGTCCTGCGGATACTTCGCGAAGTATTCCGCGTTGCGCGCAGCTACGCGGGAGAACGTTGCCCGGTAGACCCGGTCGGCCGGCCCCGTCAGCGGGGCGAGGCCGCCGGTGATCAGGGATTCGCGCAATCCGTGCGGAGCGAAGGACAGATAGGTCAGCGTGCAGAAGCCGCCGTAGCTCTGGCCATACGTGGTCCAGGGCTCCGAGCCCAGGGCCGCACGGATCAGTTCGGCGTCGGCCACGATCGAGTCTGCCCGGAAATGGGTCAGATAACCTGCCTGGGCTGCCGCGTCGCCGCGCAGGGCAAGGGTCTGCCGGTTCGCGGGGGTGGACAGTCCGGTGCCCCGCTGGTCCAGCATCAGGATACGGAAGTGCCGGGAGGCCGCCTTTGTCCAACCGCCAAAGGACAGCAGCCGGGGGCCCTTTCCGCCGGGGCCGCCCTGCAGGTAGAGCAGCCAGGGCAGCTGTTCCGCTTCGGCCTGCGGCAGTTCTGCATCCGAGTATTCGCGGGCAAAGACGGTGATGGTTTCGCCGTCGGGCGCCGAATGGTCCAGCGGAACGGTGAAGCGGTGGTCCGTGACGCGCATGCCGCGGACCTCATAGGGGGCGGAGGCTGTGTGGGGAACGCTCATGCGGCAGCACCGCCAAACGCGGTCAGGGCGTCACCGGTAAGCCGGAACGTGGTCCATTCATCCTGCGGCACGGCACCGAGCGCCTTGTAGAAACGGATGGAGGGTTCATTCCAGTTCAGCACGCACCATTCCACCCGTGCGTAGCCGCGCTCGACGGCGATTTCGGCCAGGGTGCGCAGCAGGGCCTTGCCATAGCCTTTGCCCCGCGCCTCGGGCCGGACGTACAGGTCCTCCAGATAGATGCCGTGCACACCCTCCCACGTGGAGTAGTTCAGGAACCAGAGGGCAAAGCCCTGGACAGCTCCGGCATCCACTGCCACGTGGGCAAAAATAGCGGGGTTCTCTCCGAAGAGGTTCTGTTCCAGCGCCTGCACAGTGTTCTTGACGGCGTGCGGCTCTTTTTCATAGATCGCCAGGTCATGGATGAGTTCAAGGATGACCGGGGCATCTTCCGGGCGGGCGGGGCGGATCTGCATGCCCTCCAGCCTAGTCCAGCCGGCCCGCCGAAATGACCTTGATGACGGGGGAGCCTGCTTCATCCGAGGCAGCCAGGTCCACCTCGGCCGTGATTCCCCAGTCCAGGTGGTTGGCCGGGTCCTTGAAGATCTGCCGGACTTCCCATTTGCCGGGCAGTTCCTTGATGATCAGCAGGTTCGGGCCGCGTCCGTCGGGGCCGTCGTCAATGTCCTCGTGCTCTTCGAAGTACGCGTCCAGCACGTCCGCCCAGCGGTCGGCATCCCAGCCGGAGCCGCCGTCGAGCTCGCCCAGGGCGCGGTCATCCTCATCCGCGAAGAGCTTCACCCGCTGGAACATTTCGTTGCGGACCATGACGCGGAACGCGCGGACATTGGCGGTGAGCTTGTCCGGAACCGGCGGCAGGACCGGCTCGGCCCCGGCCTCCGGATTGATGCCGTTGGTGAGCTCCTCCCATTCGTCCAGCAGCGAGGAGTCGGTCTGGCGGACCAGCTCGCCGAGCCACTCGATGATGTCCTCCAGGTCCTCACGCAGCCGCTCCGGCGGAACCGTATGCAGCAGGGCCTTGTAGGTGTCCGAGAGGTAGCGCAGCAGCACGCCTTCGGAGCGGGCCAGGGAGTAGAACTGCACATACTCGCCGAAGCTCATGGCGCGTTCGTACATGTCGCGCACAATCGACTTCGGGCTCAGCTCAAACTCGCCCAGCCACGGGGCACCGGAGCGGTATACCTCGAAGGACTGCTCCAGCAGTTCAGCCAGCGGCTGCGGATAGGTGACCTCTTCGAGCAGGGCCATGCGCTCGTCGTATTCGATGCCCTGGGATTTCATGGCCGCAATGGCCTCGCCGCGGGCCTTCTTTTCCTGGGCGGAGAGGACCTGGCGCGGTTTCTCCATGATGGCCTCGATCACGGACACCACGTCCAAGGCGTAGGAGGGGCTGTCCGGGTCCAGGATCTCCAGGGAAGCCATGGCAAACGGGGACAGCGGCTGGTTCAGGGCGAAGTTCGGCTGCAGGTGCACCTTCAACCGGACGGTGCGGCCGTCGGCGTCGGGTTCCGGGAGGACCTCCACGATGCCCGCGGTCTTCAGCTCCCGGTAGATGCTCAGGGCCTTCTTCATCAGCGCCAGCTGCGAGGACCGGGTCTCATGGTTGTGCGTGAGCAGTTTCTTGGCCGCGGCGAAGGGATCCCCCGGGCGCTCGAGCAGGTTCAGCAGCATGGAGTGGGTGATGTTGAAACTGGAGGTCAGCGGTTCCGGGGTGCCGTCCACGAGCTTCTCGAAGGTGGGCTTGCCCCAGGACACAAAGCCGGCCTGCGGCTTCTTCTTCACGACCTGGCGCAGCTTCTTCTGGTCGTCGCCGAACTTGGCGTGGGCCTTGGCCATGGCCTTGACGTTCTCGATCACGTGTTCCGGTGCCTGCACGACGACGGTGCCGGCGGTGTCGTAACCGGCCCGTCCGGCCCGTCCGGCGATCTGGTGGAATTCGCGGACTTTCAGCGGGCGGGTGCGGGTGCCGTCGTACTTGGACAGGGCGGTGATCAGCACGGTGCGGATGGGCACGTTGATGCCGACGCCGAGGGTGTCGGTGCCGCAGATGACTTTCAGCAGTCCGGCCTGCGCCAGCTGTTCCACCAGGCGGCGGTACTTGGGCAGCATGCCGGCGTGGTGCACGCCGATGCCGTGGCGGACCAGCCGGTTCAGGGTCTTGCCGAAGCCGGGGGCGAACCGGAACCCGGCAATCAGCTCGGCAATCTTGTCCTTTTCCTCGCGGGTGCACACGTTGATGCTCATCAGGGCCTGCGCCCGGTCGATCGCTTCGATCTGGGAGAAGTGCACCACATAGACCGGAACCTGCTTGGTGGCCAGCAGCTCCTCGAGGGATTCCTGGACCGGGGTCTCCACGTAGTAGTAGTGCAGGGGGATGGGCCGCTGCACGGAGGACACGGTCACGGTGTCCCGGTTGGTGAGCTCACTGAGTTCGTTGGCGATCCGGGTCATGTCGCCCAGGGTGGCGGACATCAGCAGGAACTGGGCCTGCGGCAGCTCCAGCAGGGGGACCTGCCAGGCCCAGCCGCGCTGCGGATCGGAATAGAAGTGGAACTCGTCCATGATGACGGTGCCCAGGTCCGCGTCCGGACCTTCGCGCAGCGCAATGTTGGCCAGGATTTCCGCGGTGCAGCAGATGATGGGGGCGTCCTTGTTCACCGAGGAGTCACCGGTGACCATGCCTACGTTCTCGGCGCCGAAGATTTCACAGAGGGCGAAGAACTTCTCCGAGACCAGGGCCTTGATGGGCGCCGTGTAATAGCTGCGCTCATCGTGGGCCATGGCATAGAAGTGTGCGGCAATGGCCACCATGGACTTACCGGACCCGGTGGGGGTGGCCAGGATGACGTTGTTGCCGGTCACCAGCTCCATCACCGCTTCATCCTGCGCCGGATACAGCGACATGCCCCGGCTCTCGACCCATTCCAGGAATGACGTATAGGTCTCATCGGGGTCGATGGCGGCGGTGGCGGAGGGACCGGAAGGAAGCTGTTCAAGAAGTTTCATGTCACTACCAGAGTATCGGGCGCGGCAGCAGGTTGCCGACGGACGGTAGGCTCGGCGGCATGACATGGGATCCCCGGAAATACACACAGTTCTCCTCGCACCGGGACCGGCCCTTCTTCGACCTCACCGCCCGGATCGCCGCCGACGCGCCGCGCCGCGTCGTCGACCTCGGCTGCGGACCGGGAACCCTGACCGCGGCGCTCGCCGCCCGCTGGCCCCGGGCACAGGTGAGCGGCATTGATTCGTCCGCTGACATGGTGGAGCAAGCGGAAACCCTCGAGGGTGCTCCCCCGAATCTGGAATTTGTCCGTGCGGGAATCGAGGACTGGGAACCCGGCCCGGGAACGGACGTGGTGGTCTCCAATGCTGCACTGCAGTGGGTTCCCGGCCACCAGGACCTGATGCGCCGCTGGGCGAAGCAGCTCGATGCCGGTGCCTGGCTGGCCGTGCAGGTGCCGGGCAACTTCTCCGCTCCCTCGCATGTGCTGATGCGCGAGTTGGCGGCGAGCCCGGCCTGGTCTCCGAAGCTGGACGGGGTGCTGCGCCACGCCGATGCCGTGGACGAACCCCGGGACTACCTGGGCCTGCTGACAGAAGCAGGATTCGACGCCGATGTTTGGGAGACGAGTTACCAGCAGGTGCTGCACGGAGAGGATCCGGTGCTGGAGTGGGTTCGCGGAACGGCTCTGCGGCCGGTTATTGCGGCGCTGGAGCCCGAAGACTTCGCAGTTTTTGAAGCCGAATATGCAGCCCTCCTGCGGGCGGCCTATCCGCAGCAGGCTTGGGGAACCGTTTTTCCCTTCCGGCGGCTCTTTATGGTGGGACGCAAGAAGGGCTGAGGAAAGATGCCCGGGATCCAGGATCCCCGGGATCCGGCGGCGCCCTGCCGTTTGTCCCGTGTTCCTGTCCCGCGCCCCTATGAGCCGGCCGGGCGGGACGGGAACCGGTGGGCTCCGGCCGTGCGGCCGGCCCGCCGGGTTTTGGCTGCCCTCATCAGCGGGGTGTTCAGGTCATCAATCTGGCGGTTGGCATCCGCCCGGTCGCCGGCGCCGCCGCGCTGGTTGTGCCGGGCCAGATAGAGGGCTCCGCCCAGGCCGGTGAGCAGGAAGCCGGTGATGAGTGCGGCCGGGGCCAGGGACACCAGCTGGCTTGCGGCGGCCAGGACGGCGAGGATCGGAATCACCGGACCCAGCGGCAGCCTGGCGCCCTTGCCGGGCCATTTGCGAAAGCCCAGTACGGCCGCGGCCACGCTCACGATGATCATGGCCAGGATGGCGGCCACATTGGCGATGGAGACCACAAAGGTCGTGTCATTGAGGAACACCAGGACCACCGTGATGACGCCCAGCAGCAGCACGCTCACGTAGGGGTGGTTGTGGTTCGTTTGCCGCCCCAGGGCCGGCGGGACATCACCGCGGGCCACCATCCGCAGCATGATTTCGGAAGCTCCGAGTACGTTGGCGTTGGCTCCGGACAGAGTGGACAGGCAGGCAGCGAAGGCCACGAGCGGGCCGCCCCAGGACCCCATGACAATTTCTGCGGCCTGGGAGACGCCGGTTGCCGAAAAGGCGGTGATGCCGCTGGCCGTCATGGCCAGCACCGTGCCCAGATAGATGACTCCTGACACCAGCAGGGTCAGGAGGATGGCACGCGGCACCGTTTTGCGCGGATTCTTCACGGAGCCCGCCATGTTCGTAATGACGTTGAAGCCGGTGTATGCGGTGAACAGCAGGGCGGCTGCCGAGAAGATCCCCCCGGTTCCTTCCGGCAGCGGACGCTCCAGCTCTGCCGGTTTCAGTTCGGTGATGCCCCAGACGGCAAAGAGGACCAGAAGGGCCAGCTTGATTCCCACAATCCACGTTTCGGCCTTGGCCACCAGCGCCGTCGGACCCAGGTTCAGCGCCGTCACGACGACGGTGGCCACCAGCGCCAGGGTCAGGGTTCCGATGGCGGGAAGGAAGTACTCACCAAGGTAGTCTCCGAAGGAGTCCACCAGATAGGCGATGATGGTGGCCCCGTTCAGGTAGAACGCCCACATCACCACGAACCGCCAGAACGGGCTGAGGATGTCACCAACGGGCCCGTAGCCGGATTCCCCGTCCTTGGCGCGGGTGGACACCACGATGAAGGACAGTGCGCACAGCGCCATCACGAGGCCGGCAATGATGTAGCTCAGCACGGCGCCGGAGCCGGCGATGTTGATGGCCGTTCCCGAGAGGGTGAAGACGCCGCCGCCCACCGTGGTGCCAACACCGAAGGCCACGCAGGAGATGAGCCCGATCTGGGCTTTCGGCCGGGAGGCTTGTGGCGACGACGACGCTGCAGTGGCCACAGGTGCCCGCTCTCATCCGTTCCGGCTTATCACCTTGGAGCCTAGGTCCCGCGGCGAAAGCGGGTCAACGGAACGGGCCGGAACGGACCGTAATGAGCCGGAACAGGGCGTCGGGCAGGCCTACCAGCCGCGTTCCTTCCATTCCTGCAGGTGCGGGCGCTCGGCCCCGAGGGTGGTTCCGGCACCGTGGCCGGGATGGACGATGGTGTCATCCGGCAGATATTCGAACACGCGTTCGACAACGTCCCGATAGAGGGAGGCGAACCGCTCAGGATCCTGCTGCGTGTTGCCCAAGCCGCCGGGAAAGAGGGAATCCCCCGTGAACAGGTGGGCCGGCCCGTTGGGGTCCCGGTACAGCAGGGCCACGGAGCCGGGGGTGTGGCCGCGGAGCTTGATGGCTTCGAGTTCAAATCCGTTAAAACGTCCCATGTCGCCGTGCTCCAGCGGGACGTCAGTGGGTACCTCGATGTCCGGTGCATCCTCGCTGCCGGCGGCTGTGCGGGCACCTGTGGCCTGCACAGCATCGGCGAGCGCCCGGACATGGTCCCAGTGGCTGTGCGTGGTGATAATCAGTGCCACGTGCGCGGGAACGGAAGCGTCGGCTGCCGCTTCGGAGAGCAGCTCCCGGACGGCCGGAAAGTCGTCAGCGGCGTCGATGAGGACCTGTTCCCCGGTGTCTTTCGCGGTGATGACGTAGACATTGTTGTCCATGCTGCTCACGGACCGGCTGCGGATGGTCACATTCTTCAAATCAAACATGGCGCCAGTCTAGTTCGGCGCTCGCAGGTGCGGGCCCCCGGCCGGGAAGGTCTTGCCTGCCCGGGGTGCCGGGCGTACGTTCAGATGGTGCCGGGCATGGAATCCGGCCCGTCCTGGAGGAAGCGTGCTCCTAAGGCTTGTCCGGCAGAACCTGGCCCCCTACAAAGGCGCCGTTGCCGCCGTCGTGATCCTGCAGTTCCTGCAAACCGCTGCGACACTGTTTCTTCCCACCCTGAACGCGGACATCATTGACCGCGGCGTGGTGGCAGCGGACACCGGGGTGATCCTGAATCTGGGCGGCTGGATGCTGGCCATCACGGGCGGGCAGGTGGTGTGCGCGGTGGCCGCCACGTTCTTCGCTGCCCGCGTGGCCATGAGCGTGGGCCGGAATATCAGGGATGACCTGTTCACCCGGGTGGAGTCCTTCTCCTCCCGCGAGGTGGGCGTCTTTGGCGCCCCGTCCCTGATTACCCGCACCACCAATGATGTCCAGCAGGTGCAAATGGCCCTGCTGATGACCTTCACCGTGATGGTGTCCGCGCCGATCATGGGCGTGGGCGGGGTGCTGCTGGCCCTGAACCAGGACGTGCCGCTCTCCGGCATCCTCCTGCTCATCCTTCCGGTGCTGTTCGTGGTGATCGGCCTGGTGCTCCGCCGCCTGATTCCGCTGTTCCGCCGGGCGCAGAAGCAGATTGACCGGGTCAATTCGGTGCTCCGTGAGCAGATCATGGGGGTGGCGGTCATCCGGGCCTTTGTTCGTGAGCGCACGGAGGAAGCCCGCTTCGACGCCGCCAACTCCGAGCTCACCGGCACGCAGCTGCGGACCGCGCAGTACATGGCGCTGCTGTTTCCGGCAGCCATGCTGGTGGCCAACCTCGCTTCCGTGGCGGTGGTCTGGTTCGGCGCCTACCGGATCGATGCCGGGCAGATGCAAATCGGCGCGCTTACGGCGTTCATCGCCTACATCATGCAAATCCTGATGGCCGTCATGATGTCCATGTTCATGATCATGATGCTGCCGCGTGCCGCCGTCTGCGCGGAACGGATTTATGAGGTCCTGGATACCGAGAGCACCGTGCATGACAGTGAGGATGCGGTTCCGCTGGTGTACGACGGCGGGACGGTGGCCTTCGACAACGTGGGTTACACCTATCCCGGGGCGGAGGCTCCCGTACTTCACGGGGTGAGCTTCACGGCGCAGTCGGGCGAGACCACGGCGATCATCGGATCCACGGGGTCGGGCAAGTCCACCCTGCTCAATTTGGTGCCGCGGCTGCTCGATGCCACGTCCGGAGGAATCTCCATTGACGGGCAGGACATTGAGGCCGTCACCCTCCACTCCCTGCGCAGCGGCATCGGCCTGGTGCCGCAGAAGGCCTACCTGTTTGCCGGCACCATCGCGTCCAACCTCCGCTTCGGCAAGCCCGATGCCACGGATGCGGAAATCTGGGAGGCATTGGAGATTGCCCAGGCGGCGGATTTCGTCCGTGAATCCGAGGGAGCGCTGGAGCACCGCGTGGAGCAGGGAGGGGGAAACTTCTCCGGCGGGCAGCGGCAGCGGCTCGCCATTGCCCGGGCGCTGGTGGTCCGCCCCTCGATCTACCTTTTCGATGACAGCTTCTCCGCCCTGGACTTTGCCACGGATGCCAGGCTGCGGGCCGCCCTGAAACAGCGCACCCGGTCCTCCACGGTGCTGATTGTGGCCCAGCGCGTGAACACCATTGCCGACGCTTCCCGGATTGTGGTGCTGGAGGAAGGGCGGGTAGCCGGACAGGGAACCCACGAGGATCTGCTGTCCTCCTCGCCCACCTACCGGGAGATTGTCGAATCCCAGCTCACGGCGGAGGAAGTGCAGTGAGCGGGATGCGCGGGGGGCCGCGGCCCGGACCCGCCGCTGCCGCACACGGCCCCGGCGGACGTGCACCCGCCGCGAAGCCGCTGAACTTCCGCTCCAGCGTCCGGCGCATCCTGTCCCTGATGCGCCCGGACCGGATGCGGGCGGCGCTGGTCATAGTGGCCGCCGTCGTCTCCGTGGCGCTCGCCGTCACTGCTCCCCGCATCCTGGGGGAAGCAACCAACGTGATCTTCAACGGAGTCATCAGCTCACGGCTGCAGCCGGGGATCAGCAAGGCGGACCAGGTGCAGGCACTGCGCTCCTCCGGGCAGGACCAGCTGGCGGACATGCTTGCCGCCATGGACGTGGTTCCGGGAGCCGGCATGGACTTCGGCCGGCTCGCGGTCCTGGTGCTGGGGGTGCTCGCGATCTACGTGGCAGCGTTCTTCTTTGGGTGGCTGCAGGCACGGGTCACCGCACGGGTGGTGCAAAATGCCATGTACCGGCTGCGCCGGCAGGTGGACGCGAAGCTCTTCCGCCTGCCGATGTCCCATTTTCAGCGTGAATCCCGGGGGGATGTGCTGAGCCGCGTCACCAATGACATCGATAACCTGGCCCAGACCCTCTCCCAGACGCTGACCCAGATCATTACCTCGGCCCTCACCATCGTGGGGGTGCTGGGCATGATGCTGTGGCTGTCTCCGCTGCTGGCACTGATTGCCGTTATTACGGTGCCGGTTTCCGCCGTCGTCACCGTGCTTATTGCCCGGCGCTCGCAGGTGCAGTTCATGCAGCAGTGGAAATCCACGGGTGAAGTCAACGGCTACATCGAGGAAATGTTCAGCGCACAGGACGTGGTCAAGGCCTTCGGGCAGCAGGAACGCGTCGTGGAAGGATTCCGGCCGGCCAATGAAACCCTGTACCGCTCATCTTTCCGGGCCCAGTTCGTGTCCGGCATCATCATGCCCACCATGCAGTTCATCTCCAACCTGAACTATGTGGCGGTCGCCGTGGTGGGCGGCATCCTGGTGGCGAACGGTCGCCTCTCCATCGGAGGGGTGCAGGCCTTTATCCAGTACAGCCGGCAGTTCTCCCAGCCGCTGGGGCAGATCGGCTCACTGATCAACATGCTCCAGTCGGGCGTGGCATCAGCCGAACGTGTGTTCGAATTGCTTGACGGCCGGGAACAGGACCGGGATCCCGCGGATCCGCTCACCATCACCAACGTGCAGGGGCGGGTGGCCTTTGACCGCGTGGATTTCAGCTATTCCCCGGAAGCACCGCTGATCAAGGACCTGTCCTTTACGGCGGAGCCCGGTCAAACCGTCGCGATTGTGGGACCCACGGGGGCGGGCAAGACCACCCTGGTCAACCTGCTGATGCGCTTCTATGACGTGGACGCCGGCCGAATCACCATTGACGGAACCGATATTGCCCGGATGAGGCGCGACGACGTCCGCCGGCTGATCGGCATGGTGCTCCAGGATGCCTGGCTGTTTGAAGGGACCATCCGGGAGAACCTCGCCTACGGAGCGCCCGATGCCACGGAGGAGCAAATCATTGCGGCAGCCCGCGCCACCCATGTGGACCACTTTGTGCGCTCGCTGCCCGAAGGCTATGACACGGTGCTGGGATACGACGGCGGATCCCTGAGCCAGGGACAGCGCCAGCTCATCACCATCGCCCGGGCCTGGCTGGCGGATCCCTCCATCCTCGTCCTGGATGAGGCAACGAGCTCGGTGGACACCCGCACCGAAATCTCCATCCGGCTGGCCATGAGCGCCCTCCGGGAAGCCCGGACCAGCTTTGTGATTGCCCACCGCTTATCCACCATCCGGGATGCGGACGTCATCCTGGTGGTGCGCCACGGGGAGATCGTGGAACAGGGGACCCACGACGCGCTGCTGGCCCTGGAGGGCTTCTATGCCGAGCTGTACCGTTCCCAGTTCGCCGAACCCGCGGTTGAGGAGGAAACGGCGGGGGAGGCCGGCACCCCGCTGTGACCTGTCTGACGGCGCCGCCCGTTCCGGCATGGCAAACTGGAAACAGTGCAAATTTCCGAATCTCCCCAACCTGAAGGCGGTCCCATGAGTGACGACGTCCTGTCCTGGGTCCGCATCGACGCCGCCAGCTCGGTACCTCCCTTCGAGCAGCTGCGCGTCCAGATCCTGGATGCCGCCAATGAAGGGCGCCTCGCCGTCGGAACCCGGCTCCCGCCGGTACGCGCGCTCGCCGCCCGGATGGGACTCGCGGTCAACACCGTGGCGCGGGCCTACCGCGAACTCGAACAGGCAGAAGTGGTGACAACGCGCTCGCGGGCAGGCACCGTGATTGCTGCAGCAGGAGACAACGGCAAGCGGCGGGTGGCGGAAGCGGCCCGGATTTTTGCCGACTCCGTCCGGGCCAACGGGCTGGATCCGAAGGAAGCCCTGACCTACGTCGAGACGGCTCTTCGCCTGCGGTGAACACTGCGGTGTCGAATACATCTTCGAACCAAACGGTGAACTACAGTGGAAAATGTGTCTACAGCTACCTCTTTGATGGCCGACAGTGCCAACGAGCCGCACAGCGGCAATGATCTTTCCCGCCTGATCGTCAAGGGCGCCCGGGAGCACAACCTGCGCAACGTGGACCTGGATCTGCCGCGCGACGCGATGATTGTCTTTACCGGTCTTTCCGGATCAGGAAAGTCCTCCCTGGCCTTCGACACCATCTTTGCCGAGGGACAGCGGCGCTACGTGGAATCCCTGTCCTCCTACGCCCGCATGTTCCTGGGACAGGTGGACAAGCCGGACGTCGACTTCATCGAGGGACTCTCCCCGGCAGTCTCCATCGACCAGAAGTCCACTTCCAAGAACCCGCGCTCCACGGTGGGTACCATCACCGAGATCTACGACTACATGCGCCTGCTCTGGGCGCGCGTGGGCACCCCGTTCTGCCCCGTCTGCGGAGAACCCGTTTCGCGCCAGACCCCGCAGCAGATTGTCGACCAGCTGCTGGAGCTCGAAGAGGGCACCCGGTTCCAGATCCTGGCTCCCGTGGTGCGCGGCCGCAAGGGCGAGTTCGTGGACCTCTTCAAGGAGCTGGCCGCCAAGGGCTACTCCCGCGCCAGGGTTGACGGCAAGCAGATCCAGCTCTCCGATCCGCCCAAGCTGGGCAAGCAGTACAAGCACACCATCGAAGTGGTGGTGGACCGGCTCGTCGCCAAGGACGGTATTCGCCAGCGCCTGACCGACTCGGTGGAAACCGCACTCGGTTTGGCCGAGGGCCGCGTCCTGGCCGACTTCGTGGACGTGGATGAAAAGAGCGAAGACCGGATCCGCGCCTTCTCCGAACACCTGGCGTGCCCTAACGAGCACCCGCTGGCCATCGATGAAATCGAGCCCCGGTCCTTCTCCTTCAACAACCCCTTCGGCGCCTGCCCGGTCTGCACCGGCATCGGCAGCCGCCTGGAGGTGGACGAGGAGCTGGTCATTCCCAACCCGAACCTGAGCCTGGCCGCCGGCGCCGTGGCTCCGTGGGCGCTGGGTAATGCCACCCTGGAGTACTGGAACCGGCTGCTGGCCGGCCTGGCCAAGGAACTGGGCTTCTCCATGGACGTACCGTGGAAGAAACTTCCGGCCAAGGCACGCGAAGCCATCCTCAACGGCAAGGACCACAAAGTGGTGGTCCAGTACAAGAACCGCTTCGGCCGGGAGCGCAAATACAGCACCGGCTTTGAAGGGGTCATCCAGTACATCCACCGCAAGCACCTTGAAACCGAATCGGACAGCGCCCGGGACCGGTACGAGGAGTACATGCGGGAAATCCCCTGCCCCGAATGCGGAGGAGCCCGGCTGAACCCGGCATCCCTGTCAGTGCTCATCAACGGCCGCAATATCGCCGAGGCAGGCGCGCTTCCCCTGCGCGAGGCTGCTGAGTTCTTCGGCGGACTCGAGCTGACGGTGCGCGAAGCAAAGATCGGCGACCAGGTCCTGAAGGAAATCCTGGCCCGCCTGACCTTCCTGCTCGACGTCGGACTGGAGTACCTGAGCCTGGACCGGCCCGCCGCCACGCTTTCCGGCGGTGAAGCCCAGCGCATCCGCCTGGCCACCCAGATCGGTTCCGGCCTGGTGGGCGTGCTGTACGTCCTGGATGAGCCGTCCATCGGCCTGCACCAGAAGGACAACCGCCGCCTGATCGAAACCCTGACCCGGCTGCGGAACCTCGGCAACACCCTGATTGTGGTGGAGCACGATGAAGACACCATCTATGAGGCCGACTGGGTGGTGGACATCGGTCCGGGTGCCGGTGAGCGCGGCGGTGAAGTAGTCCATTCCGGGTCCCTGGAAGGACTGCTGCAGAACAAGCGTTCCCTGACCGGCGACTACCTCTCCGGACGCCGGAAAATCGAGATTCCGGCCAAGCGGCGCAAGGTGGACAAGACGCGCCAGCTGAAGATTGTGGGCGCCCGGGAAAACAACCTGCGCAACATCGACGTCACCATACCGCTGGGCGTCTTTACCGCGGTGACCGGCGTCAGCGGTTCCGGCAAGTCCACCCTGATCAACGACATCCTTTACAAGACGCTGGCCGCCAAGCTCAACGGCGCCAAGCATGTGGCGGGACGGCACCTGCGCATCGACGGCCTGGAGAACCTGGACAAGGTCATCCATGTGGACCAGAGCCCGATCGGGCGCACTCCGCGGTCCAACCCGGCCACGTATACCGGCGTCTGGGACCACATCCGGAAGCTCTTCGCGGAGACCACGGAGTCCAAGGTCCGCGGCTACCTCCCCGGGCGGTTCTCCTTCAATGTGAAGGGCGGACGCTGCGAGGCCTGCCACGGTGACGGCACCCTGAAGATCGAAATGAACTTCCTGCCGGACGTCTACGTTCCCTGTGAGGTCTGCCACGGCGGACGCTTCAACCGCGAAACCCTTGAGGTGAACTACAAGGGCAAGAACATCGCCGAGGTCCTGGCCATGTCCATTGAGGAGGCTGCGGAGTTCTTCGCCGCATTCTCGCCGATCTCGCGCCACCTGAACACGCTCGTGGACGTCGGGCTGGGCTACGTCCGGCTGGGCCAGCCTGCCACCACGCTGTCCGGCGGCGAAGCGCAGCGCGTGAAGCTGGCAGCGGAACTGCAGAAGCGTTCCAACGGCCGCAGCGTGTACGTCCTGGACGAACCCACCACCGGCCTGCACTTCGAGGATGTCCGGAAGCTGCTTTTGGTCCTCCAGGGCCTGGTGGACAAGGGCAACACGGTGATCACCATCGAGCACAACCTGGACGTCATCAAGAGCGCCGACTGGATCATCGACATGGGTCCTGAGGGTGGAAACGGCGGCGGACAGGTGATCGCCACCGGAACTCCGGAGAAGGTGGCCAAGTCCGACGTCAGCTACACCGGGCACTTCCTGGCAGAAATGTTCGCCAAGCAGAACCAGCAGGCCTAAGAGCGGCTGACCGGCATATTCCGGAAAAAGGTATTCCCTTTGGGGAATACCTTTTTCCGTACCCGGGGAAACGTGTGGGAAACTGTCCCGGTGAAAGAATCCCGGCTCTTAGTGCTCTTTGACCTGGACGGAACCCTCGTGGATCCGGCAGGCAGCATCACCGGCGGCATTAGTGCAGCCCTGGCAGCGTGCGGCCTGCCTGTTCCCGCCGACGCAGACCTGCAGCGCATGGTCGGCCCGGCACTGGTGACCTCCCTGAAGGACATTGCCGGTGTTCCCGAAGACCGTGTGCCCGAGGTCATCGCAACATACCGTGAGGGCTACCGGGCCGCCGGAATGGCACAGAGCCGCCCCTATCCCGGGATCAGGCAGCTCCTCGGCCGGCTGCGCGCAGAAGGCGCCGTGCTGGCCGTAGCCACCCAAAAGCCCGAACCGCTGGCCGGGGAACTGCTCCGCGTCCAGGGCCTTTTTGACCTCTTTGATTCCGTTCACGGCTCATCGGCCGATGAGCAGGCCGCCGCCGCGCTCGATGGCAAGAAAACCATCATCGGCGCTGCCCTCCGGCGCCACGCGGGCAGCAGCGCCCGGGCCGTCATGGTGGGGGACCGCCGGCACGACGTCGAGGGCGCAGCGGACAACGCCCTGGACTGCATCGGCGTTTCCTGGGGCTTCGCAGCGGACGGTGAGCTTGAAGCGGCCGGTGCTTCCGCCGTCGTGCGCACAGCGGAAGAACTGCTGGCGGAACTGGAGCGCTTCCGGGCGCAGGAGAGGACCTGCGCACATGGGCGTCTATGACCTCACCCGCGCATCCACCCGCGGCCTGATTGCCTCGCTTTGCCGGCCCACCGTCATCGGCTTGGAGAATGTACCGAAAACGGGGGCCTTCATTGTGGCGGCAAACCACCTGTCCTTCCTGGACAGCGTCCTGACCCAGGCACTGATGCCCCGCCCGGTGGCCTTCTTCGCGAAGGCTGAATATTTCACGGGCACCGGAGTCAAGGGTGCCGCCATGCGCACGTTCTTTGAGGGAGTGGGTTCCATTCCCGTGGAGCGCGGCCAGCAGGCCGCCTCCGTTGCTGCGCTGAAGACGCTGCTGGACCGCCTGGAGCAGGGCAGCGGCATTGGCATCTATCCGGAGGGAACCAGGTCACGGGACGGCCTGCTGTACCGCGGGCGGACCGGCGTTGGCTGGTTGGCCCTGACCTCCGGCGCACCCGTGGTGCCCGTGGGCCTGATGGGCACCGAAAACCTCCAGCCGGCGGGCAAGAAGTGGATCAAGCCCCAGCACTTCACCATGAAGGTGGGACGGCCGCTGTACTTCTCCAAGACCGGCCCGGACCACGCCCTGCCCGCCCGCCGGCAGGCCACGGACCGGGTCATGGACGCAATTGCCGAGTTGTCCGGACAGGAACGCGCCGGCAGCTACAACCAGAACAAAGCCGAAGGCTAGGCCCGCGATCCGTCCGCGGGCGGTGCCGGCAGCTGCTGCCCGGCATCCGCCGGCCGGCAGTTCAGCGCGGCGCGAAAAGCGCGCCTCCGGGTCCAAGGCCGCCGCCGCGGCAACCGTAGGATGGAACAGTGGCAGATCCAGCAACTTACCGGCCGAAAACAGGGGAAATCCCCACCGCCCCCGGCGTATACCGTTTCCGTGATGAGCACCGCCGGGTGGTCTATGTGGGCAAGGCGAAGAACCTCCGCTCCCGCCTGAACTCCTACTTCGCCAACCCCGCCGGGCTGCTGCCCAAGACCCGGGCCATGGTCCACACCGCCGCGAGCGTCGAGTGGACCGTGGTGGGGACTGAGCTTGAAGCCCTGCAGCTTGAGTACACCTGGATCAAGGAATTCAATCCCCGGTTCAACATCATGTTCCGGGATGACAAGTCCTACCCCTACCTCGCCGTCACGATGGGGGAGAAGTACCCGCGTGCACAGGTCATGCGCGGAGACCGGCGGAAGGACACCCGCTACTTCGGGCCTTTCTACCCGGCCAAGGCCATCCGGGAAACGCTGGACACCCTGCTGCGGGTCTTCCCCGTGCGCACCTGCAGTTCCGGGGTCTTCAAGCGTGCCGAACGCACCGGACGGCCCTGCCTGCTCGGGTACATCGACAAGTGCTCGGCACCGTGCGTGGGACGGATCAGTCCCGAGGACCACCGGCAGCTGGCCGCCGAGCTGTGCGACTTCATGTCCGGCGAGGGCAAGCGCTTCATCTCCAGCCTGGAAAAGGAGATGCAGGCCGCCGTGGCCGAGCTGGACTACGAAACCGCCGCCCGGCTCCGTGATGACATCTCCGCCCTGCGGAAGGTCTTTGAACGCAACAACGTGGTGCTCAGCGAAGACACCGATGCGGACATCTTCGCCCTGGAAGAGGATGAGCTGGAAGCCTCCGCCCAGGTCTTCCACGTGCGCGGCGGGCGCATCCGCGGACAGCGCGGGTGGGTGGTGGAAAAGGTCGAAGACAACGACACCGCGGATTTGGTGGAACACCTGATCCAGCAGGTCTACGGCGAATCCGCCGCCGGGGACAGCATTCCGCGCCAGGTCCTGGTGCCCGTCCTGCCGCCCAATGCCGAGGAACTCGCCGAATGGCTCCACGGCCTGCGGGGGAGCCGGGTGGATATCCGCGTTCCCATGCGCGGGGACAAGAAGGCCCTGATGGAGACGGTGGCCCGCAACGCGTCGGACGCCCTGCGCCTGCACAAGAGCCGCCGGGCCGGCGACATCACCACGCGCTCCGCCGCACTGCAGGAACTGCAGGAGGCACTGGACCTTCCCGTGGCCCTGCTGCGCATCGAATGCTACGACATCTCGCATGTCTCCGGCACCAACGTAGTGGCCTCCATGGTGGTGGCCGAGGACGGGTTGCCCAAGAAGTCGGACTACCGCAAGTTCTCCATTACCGGCGAGGCTGCCCGGGATGACACCTCGGCCATGTACGACGTCATCTCCCGCCGGTTCCGGAACTACCTCGCCGAGAATGCGGATCCCGCAGCGGACCCCGACCAGCCGGCCGGGCTGCCGGATGAACGCACCGACACCGACGTCCAGCCCCTGACTAATACGCTCACCGCCGCGCCGCGGACCAAGTTCGCCTATCCGCCCAACCTGGTGGTGGTCGACGGCGGCCAGCCCCAGGTTGCTGCGGCCTCCCGCGCCCTGGCGGACCTGGGCATCACGGACATCTACGTGGTGGGCCTGGCCAAGCGGCTCGAGGAGGTCTGGCTGCCGGACAGCGACTTCCCGGTCATCCTGCCCCGCGCCTCCGAGGCCCTGTTCCTGCTCCAGCGCATCCGCGACGAAGCACACCGTTTTGCCATCACGTTCCACCGGCAGAAGCGCGCCAAGTCCATGACAGCCTCGCTGCTGGACGAGATTTCCGGGCTGGGCCCGGCCAAGCGCACGGCCCTGCTCAAGGAATTCGGGTCGGTCAAGAAACTTCGGGCTGCCTCCGTGCAGGACCTGCAGCGCGTTCCCGGAATCGGCCCGTCACTTGCCGCGTCAGTGCACGCGCAGCTCGCCTCGAAGTCTTCGGAATCGGTTGCACCGGCCGTCAACATGACCACCGGCGAAATCCTGGAAACTTAGCTAGGCTGGGTAATCGGCCTATTCCCCGGCAGCGGCCGGACGAAACCAGTTAGGACAGGACAACCGAAATGAATGAACAGGACGCGCTGACCCCGGTCAAGCCCGCCGAGTCGGAGCTGCTGGTGGTCACCGGCATGTCCGGCGCCGGACGCAGCACGGCCGCCAACGCGTTGGAGGACCACGGCTGGTACGTGGTGGAAAACCTCCCGCCGCTGATGCTCGGGACCCTGACCGAACTGGTGTCGCGGATGCCGCAGTCGATCCCCAAGCTTGCCGTGGTGGTTGATGTCCGCAGCAAGGAGCTGTTCCAGGACATCCGGGAAGCCCTGAGTGGACTCCGCGCCGCGGGCGTCACCTACCGCCTCCTGTTCCTCGACGCGGAAGATGACACGCTGGTCCGCCGCTTCGAGCAGGGACGCCGCCCGCACCCGCTGCAGGAGGACGGCAGCATCCTTGACGGAATCGCCGCCGAGCGGGACGTGCTGAAGGAGCTGCGCGAGGCCTCCGACGTCGTCGTGGATACCTCCAAGCTCAACGTCCATGCCCTGGCCACCACCATCACTGAACTCTTCACCGAATCCGGTCCCATTGTGCTGCGGCTGAACGTGATGAGCTTCGGCTTCAAATACGGGCTGCCCGTTGATGCCAACTATGTGGCGGACGTCCGCTTCATTCCCAACCCCCACTGGGTGCCGCAGCTTCGCCCCCACACCGGCCTGGACACCGATGTCCGCGAATACGTCCTGGACGCCAAGGGCACGCGCGACTTCCTCGACCGATACGTGGAAGCCCTGGAACCGGTGATTGACGGTTACCGCCGAGAGAACAAGCACTACGCCACCATCGCCGTCGGCTGCACCGGCGGCAAGCACCGCTCGGTGGCCGTGACGGAGGAGCTGGCCAAGCGGCTTGCCCAGCTGCCCCACGTCACCGTCAGCGCCCACCACCGCGACCTCGGGCGCGAGTAAATGAGTTTTCTGACCGGTTCGCTTCCGGTGCTGCCCCAGAGCGTGGCGGACCGGGGAGCGGGCGGCTCCGACGCCGCCCTCGCCGTCGTCGCCCTTGGCGGCGGCCACGGCCTCTCTGCCTCGCTCTCCGCCCTGCGCCTGCTCACTACGGACCTCACCGCGGTTGTCACCGTGGCCGACGACGGCGGTTCCTCCGGGCGCCTGCGCGACGAGCTGGACGTGCTGCCGCCCGGAGACCTGCGCATGGCCCTGGCTGCCCTGTGCGACGACACCGACTGGGGGCGCACCTGGCGGGACGTCATGCAGCACCGCTTCCAGTCCCGGCCCGGCGTTACCGGATCGCTGGACAACCATGCCCTGGGCAACCTGCTCATCGTGACCCTGTGGGAGCTGCTGGGTGATCCGGTGGCCGGCCTGCAGTGGGCGGGAGCGCTGCTCGGCGCCCGCGGCCAGGTCCTGCCCATGGCCACCCAGCCGCTGACGATCGAGGGTGACGTGCTGCGCCGCACCGAGACCGGTGAGCACCTGGAACTGGTCAGCGGACAGGCCCGCCTGGCGGCAGCCGGAACCTCCGGGAGGGTCAGCGAAGTGCGGCTGGAACCTGCCGACGCCCCCGCCTGCCCCGAGGCGCTGGCCGCCATCGAGCGCGCGGACTGGATCATCCTGGGCCCGGGGTCCTGGTACACCTCGGTCATCCCGCACCTGATGCTGCCGGACCTGCGCAGCGCCCTGTGCCGGACCAGCGCCAAGGTGTGCCTGACCATGAACCTCAGCAACGAGACCAAGGAAACGGCCGGCATGTCCGCAGTGGACCATCTGGCCCAGATCCGGCGGTACGCCCCCGACCTCAAGGTGGACGCCGTGCTGGCCGATCCCGCCGTCATCGAGGACCCCCCGGCCTTCAGCGACGCCGTCGCCGGAATGGGCGGAAGGGCCGTCTTCGGTAAGGTGGGGGCAGCGACCGGGCGCCCGATCCATGATCCGCTGCGCCTGGCTACGGCCTACCACGACATCTTTGGGGAAAATTAGGAGTGTATTTGTGGCGTTGACCGCAGCAGTAAAAGAGGAACTTTCACGGCTCGACGTGAAAAAGTCCTCAGTCCGCAAAGCGGAAGTATCAGCCTTGCTGCGCTTTGCCGGAGGACTGCACATCATCTCCGGACGCATAGTTATCGAAGCTGAAGTTGACCTGGCCTCCACGGCCCGGCGGCTGCGCGCCGCCATCGCCGAAGTGTACGGACACGCGTCCGAGATCATTGTTGTCTCCGGCGGCGGACTGCGCCGCGGCAACCGGTACGTGGTGCGCGTTGTGAAAGACGGCGAATCGCTGGCACGCCAGACCGGGCTCCTGGACGCCCGCGGACGTCCCGTCAGGGGACTGCCCTCCGTGGTGGTCAATGGTTCCGCTGCAGACGCGGAAGCGGTGTGGCGCGGAGCATTCCTGGCCCACGGCTCCCTGACCGAGCCGGGGCGGTCGTCCTCGCTTGAGGTCACCTGCCCGGGATCCGAAGCGGCCCTGGCCCTGGTGGGCGCTGCCCGCCGGATCGGCATTGCCGCCAAGGCACGCGAAGTGCGGGGGATCGACCGCGTTGTCATCCGCGACGGGGATACCATCGCCGCCCTCCTCACGCGGATGGGGGCCCACGACGCCCTGATGGTCTGGGAAGAGCGCCGGATGCGCAAGGAAGTCCGCGCCACGGCAAACCGGCTGGCGAACTTCGATGACGCGAACCTGCGCCGCTCCGCCCAGGCGGCGGTTGCCGCCGGAGCGCGGGTGGACCGCGCCCTGGACATCCTCGGTGAGGACGTTCCGGAGCACCTCCGCTATGCCGGTGAGCTTCGCGTGGCCCATAAGCAGGCGTCCCTGGACGAACTGGGTCACCTCGCCGAGCCGCCCATGACCAAAGACGCCATCGCCGGGCGCATCCGCCGCCTGCTGGCGATGGCGGACAAGCGCGCCGCCGAGCTGGGCATTCCCGGCACTGAGGCCAATGTGACTCCTGA
The DNA here is from genome assembly GCF_044762205.1 of Arthrobacter sp. NPDC097144. Lineage (NCBI taxonomy): Bacteria > Bacillati > Actinomycetota > Actinomycetes > Micrococcales > Micrococcaceae > Arthrobacter > Arthrobacter sp. NPDC097144. The sequence continues at coordinate 533,573 of NZ_JBIWDW010000002.1, forward strand.
GATGCTTGACGAGTAGCGTTGAAGCATAAGATGGACTAAGCATGCTGCCTTTAGGCAGCACCTAAGTTTCCGGGTGGAAACGCCGTCCGGATAACCGATCCGACTTTTTACTGGAGGATTTTGTGAACGAATACACACTGCCGGAACTGCCCTACGACTACGCCGCGCTTGAGCCGAACATCTCCGCCCGCATCATGGAGCTGCACCACGACAAGCACCACGCCACGTACGTTGCCGGCGCAAACACGGCTCTGGCCCAGATGGCCGAAGCACGCGAAAAGGGCGACTTCGCCACCATTCCGAAGCTCTCCAAGGATCTGGCCTTCCACCTGGGCGGCCACGTCAACCACAGCATCTTCTGGAACAACCTTTCCCCCGAGGGCGGCGACAAGCCGGTCGGCGAGCTCGCAGCAGCCATCGATGACTTCTTTGGTTCCTTCGATGCCTTCCGCGGCCAGTTCACTGCGGCGGCAACCTCTCTGCAGGGTTCCGGCTGGGCGCTGCTGGCCTACGAGCCCCTCGGCAAGAACCTTGTCATCGAACAGCTCTACGATCAGCAGGGCAACGTTCCCGTGGGCACCATCCCGCTGCTGATGCTGGACATGTGGGAGCACGCCTTCTACCTGGACTACGTCAACGTGAAGGCCGACTATGTGAAGGCCTTCTGGAACATCGTCAACTGGGCAGATGTCGCCACCCGGTTCGATGCAGCCCGCGCGGGTGCGCACAGCCTGGTCCTGCCCGCATAAATCAGGTCTGTGTAAATCAGGTCTTCGGCCTGCGTTTCTGCGGCCTTACCGGTTCGCCGGAGAGGCCCGGCGCGTAGGATGAGTCCGAGGGTTCCCGCCCCGCCGCAGTGCCCGGCGGGAACCTCCGGAAGCTTCTCCAGTCAGATCAGTGGCCTGCGCACGTACAAGGTCACGCTTCTTCGGTACACCTGCAATCAAGGAGACAGAAAAGTGACTACTCGTGTTGGTATCAACGGCTTCGGACGCATCGGACGTAACTACTTCCGCGCAGCACTGGAGCGGAACGCGGACCTGGAAATCGTCGCAGTCAATGACCTCACCAGCCCCGAAACTCTTGCCCACCTCCTGAAGTACGACTCGGTCACCGGCCGAATCGGCGTTGACGTGGAAGTACGCAACGGCGATCTGGTGGTTGGCGGAAAGAACATCAAGGTCCTCGCTGAACGCGATCCCTCGAACCTGCCCTGGAAGGACCTCGGCGTTGACGTGGTCATTGAATCGACCGGGTTCTTCACCAAGGCGGAAGATGCCAGGAAGCACCTCGACGCCGGCGCCAAGAAGGTCCTGATCTCCGCTCCGGGCAAGGGCGCGGACCGGACCATCGTGATGGGCGTCAATGACAGCGAATACAATCCGGCCACCGACAACATCGTGTCCAATGCCTCCTGCACCACCAACTGCCTGGGCCCGCTGGCCATGGTCCTGCACCAGGCCTTCGGCATTGAACGCGGCCTGATGACCACGGTCCACGCCTATACAGCGGACCAGAACCTCCAGGACGGCCCGCACCGCGACCTGCGCCGTGCCCGTGCCGCAGCCCTGAACATTGTGCCGACCTCCACCGGTGCCGCCAAGGCCATCGGCCTGGTGCTGCCCGAACTGGACGGCAAGCTGGACGGCTTTGCCCTGCGCGTGCCCGTGCCCACCGGCTCGGTCACCGACCTCACCGTCACCGTAGGCCGCGAAGCCAGCGTTGAGGAGATCAACGACGTCTACAAGACAGCCTCGGACGGACCGCTGAACGGCATCCTGCGCTACACCGACGAGCCGCTGGTGTCCTCGGACATCGTGACGGATCCGGCGTCGTGCATTTTCGACTCGGGGCTGACCCGCGTCATGGGCAACGAGGTCAAGGTGGTCGGCTGGTACGACAACGAGTGGGGCTATTCCTGCCGCCTGGTCGATCTGACCACGCTGGTCGGCTCCAAGCTGTAGGACCGCCTGCCGGTACTGCAGCAGCTTAACAAGCCCCCAACCCCCAATGCCCGCAAGGGACGTAAAGGTAAACATGACAGTCAAAACTCTTGAGGAACTGATCGTTGACGGCGTCGATGATCGGTATGTGCTGGTCCGCTCGGACCTGAATGTGCCGTTGGACAACGGCAAGGTGGCCGACGACGGGCGTATCCGTGCGTCAATCCCGACCATTCAGAAACTGGTGGAGCACGGCGCCAAGGTGATCGTCATGGCGCACCTGGGACGTCCCAAGGGCACCCCGGACGAGAAGTACTCGCTGCAGCCTGCCGCTGACCGGCTGGATGAGCTCGCACCGTTCGCGGTGGAGTTTGCCGCCGACGTGGTGGGGGACAGCGCGCATGAGCTGGCGGCCTCGCTTGCCGCCGGCTCCGTCCTGGTGCTGCAGAATATCCGGTTCGACCCGCGAGAGACCTCCAAGAACGACGACGAACGCCTGGGCCTTGCACGGGACCTGGCCGGACTCACCGGAGACAGGGGCGCCTACGTGGATGACGCTTTCGGTGCCGTGCACCGCAAGCACGCCAGCGTGTACGACATCGCGGAGATCCTCCCCGCCTATGAGGGCGACCTGGTGCATACCGAGGTCGAGGTGCTCAAGCGGCTCACCGAGAAGCCGGAGCAGCCCTACGTGGTGGTGCTGGGCGGCTCCAAGGTGTCGGACAAGCTGGCAGTCATCGAGAACCTGATGGACCGGGCGGACTACCTTCTGGTGGGCGGCGGCATGGTCTTCACGTTCCTCGCTGCGCAGGGATACAACGTGGGCGCTTCGCTGCTCGAAGCCGACCAGATCGAGAACGTCAAGGGGTACCTTAGCCGTGCGAAGGAAGTGGGCTGCGAATTCGTGCTGCCCACCGATATCGTAGTGGCCGACAAGTTCGCCGCTGACGCCGACTCCGAGGTGGTCCCCGCCGATGCAATGGAGAACAGCCGGTTCGGCGCCTCCGGCATCGGCCTGGACATTGGCCCGGATTCAGCGGCCGCCTTCGCCGAGAAAATCCGCACCGGCAAGACCATCTTCTGGAACGGCCCGATGGGCGTCTTCGAGTTTGATGCGTTCGCCAACGGCACCCGCACCATTGCCCAGGCGCTGAAGGACTCCGACGGCTTTTCCGTGGTCGGCGGCGGAGACTCCGCTGCCGCCGTTCGGAAGCTTGGCTTCAGCGACAGCGATTTCGGGCACATTTCCACCGGTGGCGGCGCGTCCCTGGAATACCTCGAAGGCAAGAAACTTCCGGGACTGACCGTCCTGGACCAGTAACACCGAAGTGCGGGCCCGTTGCCGTCTGGGCGGCGGGTCCGCACTTCCATGTCCGCTCTTTTCCGCCCGGACAAAGCACTATTGAACACAAACCCCATTATGAAACCGGAGCGATGATGACTACCTCGACCAACGGCAAGTTTGATCGGACACCGCTGATTGCGGGCAACTGGAAGATGAACATGGACCATGTCCAGGGCATCACCCTTTTGCAGAAGCTTGCCTGGACCCTCAAGGACGCGCAGCATGACTACAAGCGCGTGGAGGTTGCAATCTTCCCGCCCTTCACCGACCTGCGCAGCGTGCAGACGCTGATCAAGGGCGACAAGCTTGACCTCGAATACGGAGCACAGGACCTTTCGCCGAAGGATTCAGGTGCTTACACCGGAGACATCTCCGGCCAGTTCCTCTCCAAGCTGGGCTGCAAGTACGTCCTGGTGGGCCACAGCGAACGGCGCACTGTGCACGGTGAAAGCGACGAGCTGCTGAACGAGAAGCTCAAGGCTGCTTACCGCAATGACCTGGTCCCCGTTCTCTGCGTGGGCGAAGGGCTGGAAATCCGCAAGTCGGGCCAGCACGTGGCGCACACCCTGGAGCAGGTTCGCAACGACCTCGCCGGGCTGGACGCAGAGCAGGTCTCAGCCCTGGTCATCGCCTATGAGCCCATCTGGGCCATCGGTACCGGGGAAGTTGCCGGACCCGAGGACGCCCAGGAAATGTGCGAAGCCATCCGCAGCGAAATCGCGAACCTGTACGACGATTCCGTGGCCGCCAAGACCCGCCTGCTCTACGGCGGCTCCGTCAAGGCGCAGAACGCAGCAAGCATTTTGAAGGAACGCGACGTCGACGGCGTGCTCGTGGGAGGCGCCAGTTTGGATGTCACCGAATTTGCTAATATTGTCAGGTTTGAACATCATCTGGTGACCGACTGATTTGCAGCTGACCTGCACCGCAGCAGAGTCTCCGGTCCGTGAGTCACCCCTGAAAGGCCGTAAGTGGAAATTCTGAAGATTATCCTGTTGGTTCTTCTTGCCATCACCAGCCTGCTGCTGACCATGCTGATTCTGCTCCACAAGGGACGCGGCGGCGGCATGTCGGACATGTTCGGCGGCGGCATGACCAGCAGCATGGGTTCATCCGGAGTTGCCGAGCGCAACCTGAACCGCTTCACCGTGATCCTCGGACTGTCCTGGGGCCTGGTCATCATTGCCCTGGGCTTGATCCAGCGGTTCTCCGGCGAGGCCTGATTCCCGGCTGCACCGAAGAGAGCCTGCGCAAACGCTACTGCCGGCTTAAAGCATCAAGGCCCCGGAGATCCGCAAGGATCCCGGGGCCTCTTTGTGTTTCCGGACTTTATGTTGCCGGTCTTCCGGTCCCTAGTCGTCGACCGGACCGGTGCCTTCCGGGTCCAGCAGGCGATCGGGAAGCTGGGACGCGGCGGCCTGGTCAATGAGCCAACGGGTCTTGGTGCGTCCCCGTGCTCCGGCGGCGGGAACCTGGACGGAGCCCGCTCCGGCCAGCGCCAGGCCCACTGCGGCAGCCTTGTCTTCGCCGGCCACCGTCAGCCAGACTTCCTCAGCCGTGTTAATGGCCTCCATGGACAGCGATACGCGCTCGGGCGGCGGCTTGGGTGCGTTGCTGACGGCCACCACGGTTTGGCCTTCGGTGCGGACACCGGCCATTTCGGGGAACAGGGACGCGACGTGGGCGTCGGGGCCAACCCCGAGCAGCAGCACATCGAAGCGGGGGAGCCTGGGATCGACGGAGGTAAAGCCCGGCGCCAGTTCCTCTGCAGCGGCAGCCTCAGCCAGCGCCTGGGCATAGCCGGCCGCCGCATCCGCGACCGTGGCGACCTCATCGGACGCGGGCACAGGATGAATCCTGGCGGGATCGACGGGCAGCCGCGTCAACAGCGCCTCAGCGGCCTGCACGGCGTTGCGGTCGGCGTCGGCGGCAGGGAGGAACCGCTCGTCACCCCACCAGAAATTAACGCGGGACCAGTCAACGGCAACCCGCGCCGGGGCGGTGGCAACGGCGTCGAGCACGGCAATTCCCACGGTTCCTCCGGTGAGCACCACTGTTGCCGTTCCACGCCGGCTCTGCACGTCCACCAACTTGGTGATGAGCCGGGCGGCGGTGGCCGCAGTCAGAGCAGCAACATCCGGATGGATGCTCACTCCGTTGGGAGAATGCCTCATGCGTTTACCCCTTTCTGGGACAGGCAGGATGCCAGTCCTTGAGTCAGTACTTCGCCGTACACTTCATCCGGGTCCAGGCGGCGCAGTTCCTCGGCCAGGCAATCGCGCAGGTTGCGGCGCGGCAGGGCAATCTGCTGCTCCGGCTGGCCGGGCTGGGTCAGATGTGCCGTCACCTGGTCCGGCCGGTGCAGTTCCACGTTGCCGCCGTCCCGTTCAAAAATCACTTCCCGGATCCCCGTACCCGGCTCATCCTCAACCAGGGTCACCGAAACCTTCAGGGCGTGGTGGAGCCAGGCGGCAAGCAGGAAGGTGCTGGCGGAGTCCGAGGCACCCGCCACCGTCACGGCACGGACAGGCTCGGAGCCGGCGCCCTCCAGGACGGCCGCCAGCTGGATCCGCCAATTGGTCAGGCGGGTCCAGCTCAGGTCGGTGTCACCGTCGGCATAGTCGCTGCCCAGGGACAGCAGGGCCTTCTTGGGGTCATCTTCGGTGGCGGCGTCGGTGATCCGCCGGTGGGCAATACAGCCAAGGGGAGTCTGCGCAGGGTTCTCCGGCACTCCGTGCGGCCACCAGACAACTATGGGGGCATCCGGCAGGAGCAGAGCCGAGACAAGCGACACGCTTTCCCCGGCAAGCTCACCGTGTCCGTAGAGGACCACCACTTCGGAGGCTCCGGCATCGCCGCCCACGCGGATTTCGGCGTCGAGGCGCGTGTCATCCTCCGGTGAACCGTTGGCAAGCACAATGATTCGGCAGGGGTGCTCCCGGCTTGCCTCATTGGCTGCTGCAATGGCTTCCTCGACGAAACCGGGCTGGGTGTCCACGACGAGGGTCAGCACGCGGCCCAGAGTGACCACGCCGCCCTTTTCCCGCATGGCCACGATTTCCTTGGACACCTTGGACGTTGTTGTGTCCGGCAGTTCTACAATCACGGCCTTCTCCAGGTCCTTCCGTCTTGTGCAAGCAGTTCATCGGCGGAGTCGGGACCCCAGCTGCCGGGGGCGTAGGGATCCGGCTGGCTGTCCAGGGATGCCCAGTACTCTTCGAACGGGTCCACGATCTTCCAGGACAGTTCGACTTCCTGGTGCCGGGGGAACAGCGGAGGCTCTCCCAGCAGCACGTCCAGGATCAGCCGTTCATAGGCCTCCGGGCTGGATTCCGTGAAGGAGTGTCCGTAGCCAAAGTCCATGGAGACGTCCCGGACCTCCATCTGGGTGCCCGGAACCTTGGAGCCGAAGCGGATGGTCGCGCCTTCATCGGGCTGCACGCGGATGACCACGGCGTTCTGGCCGAAGTCGTGGTCATTGTGGTCCCGGAAGAGCAGGTTCGGTGCGCGCTTGAAGACGACGGCGATCTCGGTGACCCGCCGTCCCAGCCGCTTTCCGGCCCGCAGGTAGAACGGGACCCCGGCCCAGCGCCGCGTGTTGATGTCCAGGCGGATCGCGGCGAACGTTTCAGTGGTGGAGTCCGGGTTGAAGCCTTCTTCCTCCAGGAAGCCCGTGACCTTTTCCCCGCCCTGCCAGCCGCCGGTGTACTGTCCGCGGGCGGAGTGCCTGGACAGGTCCTTCGGCAGCCGGACTGCGGCCAGGACCTTTTCCTTTTCAGCACGCAGGTCATCAGCGTTGAAGGAGATGGGCTCCTCCATTGCCGTCAGGGCCAGCAGCTGCAGGAGGTGGTTCTGGATGACGTCGCGGGCAGCACCCACGCCGTCATAATATCCGGCGCGGCCGCCGATGCCGATGTCCTCGGCCATGGTGATCTGGACATGGTCCACATAGTTGGCATTCCAGATCGGTTCAAAGAGCTGGTTGGCAAAGCGCAGCGCCAGGATGTTCTGGACCGTCTCCTTGCCGAGGTAATGGTCAATGCGGAAGACGGAATCCGCAGGGAACACCGACTCCACCACATCGTTCAGCTCGCGCGCGGACTGCAGATCGTGGCCGAAGGGCTTCTCAATGACCACCCTGCGCCACTTGCCCTCCGACGGCGTGGCCAGGCCATGCTTCGAGAGCTGCTGGCAGACCTGTTCAAAGGACTTCGGCGGAACGGACAGATAGAACGCGTGGTTGCCGCGGGTGCCGCGGTCGGTATCCAGCTCCTCAAGGGTTTCCTTGAGCTTGGCGAATGCTTCGTCGCTGTCAAAGCCGCCTTCCACAAACCGGATCCCCTCGGCAAGCTGCCTCCAGACGTTTTCGTTGAAATCCGTGCGGGCGTTGGCCTGGACGGATTCCTTCACCTGGGCAGCGAATTCCTCATTGCTCCACGGCCGGCGGCCAAAGCCCACCAGCGAGAAACTGGGAGGCAGCAGGCCGCGGTTGGCGAGGTCATAGACGGCGGGAATGAGCTTCTTCCGCGCCAGATCCCCGGTGACCCCAAAGATCACCAGGGAGGACGGCCCGGCAATGCGGGAGAGCCTGCGGTCACGCGGGTCCCGCAGCGGGTTGGCCGGCAGTGCCTTCTCATCAGGCGCCATTTATGCGCGACCGCCTTCAGCGAGGCTCCGGACGGCGGCTTCGAGTTCCCGGACGCCCTGTTCCCGGTTCAGCAGGTTCAGGCGCAGCACGGGCCGGCCCTGGTCCGCCAGGACGGAGGCGTCGCCGGCGGCCTGCGCCGTGATCAGTTCGCCGAAGGAGAAGGGACGGCCGGGGACGTCCTGGTCCTGCTGCGGAACACCGGTGATCTGAAGGTACACGCCCTGGGCGGGGCCGCCCTTGTGGAACTGTCCGGTGGAGTGCAGGAAGCGCGGGCCCCAGCCGAAGGTGACCGGACGGCCGGTGGCGGCGGCCAGCTCGGGACGGATGCCGGCGAGCTCTGCCTGCCGGTCCCGGTCCAGGTAGGCCTGAATGCTCAGGTAGCCGTCGGAGCCGAGCTGTGCCGTGAGGGCAGCCAGGGCGCCGGCAAGGGTATCAACGTTGGCCAGCATTTCTGCCGGTCCGCGGACCTCCACCGAGCCGTCGGTGAAGGACGGTTCGGTGGGTTCCGGGCGTGCGTCCAGCATGCCGCGCGCAGCCTTCTTGGCCGCTTCCACGTCCGGCTGGTCGAAAGGATTGATGGCCAGCAGGCGGCCGGCCACGGCAGTGGCAATTTCCCACAGCATCATGGAGCCGCCCAGGGTTCCGGCCACCACCACCTGATCGCCCTCGGGTGCGGCCTCCGAGTCCACCGCCACGAGGCGTGCGGTCAGGACGTCCGCTGCACCGGAGGTGAGTTCGGGGGCGCCGGGTTCGACGACGACCGGCAGCAGTCCGGTGCCGAGCTTGCCGGTGGACTCGGCGATGAGCTGTTCGGCCCAGTCGGGGAAGCCGGCCAGGCCGGATCCTTCGTCCACAATGACCACCTTGTTGCGCAGCGGGTCCGTTCCGCCCAGGGCGGCACCGAGCTGCAGGCCGATGTTGTCCGCAGCGTTGTCGCTGAGGATTTCCAGGGCGTCTTCGGCATCGTCCAGCAGTGCTTCAATGTCGGCTCCGGCCAGGCCGGAGGGAACCAGCCCAAAAGCGGTCAGGGCGGAATACCGGCCGCCAACGTTCGGGTCGGCGTTGAAGACGGCGCGGTAGCCGGCTTCGCGGGCGGCACCGTCCAAGGGTGAACCCGGATCGGTGACGACGACGATGCGGGACTTGGCGTCAATCCCGGCGTCGGTGAAAGCCTGCTCAAAGACGCGGCGCTGGGAGTCGGTTTCCACAGTGGAGCCCGACTTGGAGGAGACCACAATGACGGTCTCCTCCAGTCCGGTTGCCAGGGCGGCGCGGACGACGTCGGGGTCCGTGGAGTCCAGGACTGTCAGGTCCACGCCAGCTGTGCGGGTGATGACCTCCGGGGCCAGGGAAGAACCGCCCATGCCGGCGAGGACCACGCGGGTCACTCCCTCGGCGGCCAGTTCTTCCCGGAGCCCGCGGATCTGTCCAACGAGCGGCCGGGAGGCCTGTGAAGGATTCAGCCATCCGAGCCGGATGGAAGCCTCCGCCTCTGCGTCCGGTCCCCACAGCGTGGGATCCTGGGCGAGGAGGCGGGCGGCGACGTCGTCACGAACCAGTACGGGAACGTTCTTTTCGACGGCGGCCAGCGCAGCTCCGGCTGCTTCGAAGGACAGTGTGGTCATTGTTTTATGCCTCTTTTGCGGTTTCCAGTGCGGTGTTTACGGTCTCGAGGAGTTCTCCCCAGCTGACCACAAACTTGTCCAGGCCTTCAGTTTCCAGCTGCTCCACAACGTCGCTGTAGGAGATGCCGAGACCGTCCAGCGAATCCAGGACGGCACCGGACTCCTCGTAGGTACCGGTGACGGTGTCGCCGGTGACCTCTCCGTGGTCCGCCGTGGCGTTCAGGGTCTTCTCCGGCATGGTGTTCACCGTGTGCGGTGCCACCAGTCCCGTGACGTAGAGGGTGTCCGGCAGTGCCGGGTCCTTGACGCCGGTGGAGGCCCAGAGCGGACGCTGCGCGTTTGCTCCGGCTGCTGCCAGGACTTGCCAGCGCTCGGTGGCGAACTGCTCCTCGAAGACCTGGTAGGCCAGACGGGCGTTGGCCAGGCCGGCCTTGCCCTTCAGGGCCTTGGCCTCGTCGGTGCCAACGGCGTCCAGGCGCTTGTCGATCTCTGCATCCACGCGGGACACAAAGAAGGAGGCAACAGAGTGGATCTTGGACAGGTCATGTCCGTTTTCCCGGGCCTGTTCAATGCCGGCCATGTAGGCATTGATGACCTCGCGGTAGCGCTCGAGCGAGAAGATCAGGGTGACGTTGACGCTGATGCCCGCGGCCAGCGTGGCAGTGATGGCCGGCAGGCCTTCCTTGGTGGCCGGGATCTTGATCAGCACGTTGTAGCGGCCAACCTTGTCGAACAGCTCCTGGGCTTCCTTGATGGTGCCCTCGGTGTCGCGCGAGAGGCGCGGGTCAACCTCGATGGACACGCGGCCGTCCACGCCGTGCGTGGCTTCGGCCACGGGTGCAAAGACGTCGCAGGCTTGGAGGACGTCATCGGTGGTGATTTCGAAGACTGCCTTGTCCACGTCGGCCCCGGAGCGGGCGAGCTGCTGCACCTGGGCGGCGTAGGACTCGCCGTTGGCCAGGGCTGCGGCGAAGATGCTCGGGTTCGTGGTGACGCCAACGACGTTCTTGTTGTCGATCAGGTCCTTGAGGGATCCCGACACGATGCGTTCGCGGGACAGGTCGTCCAGCCAGATGGATACGCCGGCTTCGGAAAGCCGTGCGGTGGGTGTGGAAGTCATGAATAGTCTCCTTGTTGCTGGAATTACTTCTGGTCGCCTGTTTCGGTGGACGGCTCGCCTGACGGAGCGGCAGTGGTGCCCGACGGCGGGGTGTCCGAACCGTTCGCTGCCGCGAGCGAGTCGCGCGCGGCCTGGGCGACGGCGTCGGCGGTGATGCCGAACTCGCGGTAGAGGGTCTTGTAGTCCGCGGAGGCACCGAAGTGCTCAAGGGACACGCTGCGTCCGGCGTCCCCCACAAGTTCACGCCAGCCCTGGGCAATTCCGGCTTCCACCGAAACGCGGGCCCTGATCTCCTTGGGCATAACCGACTCGCGGTACTGTGCATCCTGCTTGTTGAACCACTCGATGCTGGGCATGGAAACCACGCGCGCCGCGATTCCCTCGGCGGCGAGGGCCTCGCGGGCCTCAACAGCCAGCTGGACCTCGGAACCGGTGCCGATCAGGATGACGTCCGGAGTAACAACGGAGCCGTCGCGGACCGCTTCGGCCAGGACGTAGCCGCCGCGGGACACGCCCTCGGCGGAGCCGAAGGACTCAGCGGTGGCAGCGCCGTCGCCGCGCTCATAGGTGGGAATGTTCTGGCGGGTCAGCACGATGCCGGCCGGGTTTTCCGTGTTTTCCAGGATGGTCTTCCAGGCCACGGCAACCTCGTTGGCGTCACCGGGGCGCACAACATCCAGGCCCGGAATCGCCCGCAGCGAAGCGAGCTGCTCCACCGGCTGGTGGGTGGGGCCGTCTTCGCCCAGGCCGATGGAGTCGTGGGTCCACACGTAGATGGACGGAACACCCATCAGGGCACCAAGCCGGATGGCCGGACGCTGGTAGTCGCTGAAGATCAGGAACGTACCGGAGAAGGCGCGGGTGTTGCTGTGCATCGTGATGCCGTTGACGATCGACGCCGCAGCATGTTCACGGATACCGAAGTGCAGCACGCGGCCGTACGGGTTTCCGGACCAGGCGCTGGTCTGCTTCCCGGCCGGGATAAAGGACGGGGAGCCCTCGATGGTGGTGTTGTTGGACTCGGCGAGGTCCGCAGAGCCGCCCCACAGTTCGGGCAGTACGGGGCCGATGGCGGAGAGCACCTTGCCGGAAGCGGCGCGGGTGGACATTTCCTTGCCGGCCTCGAACTCGGGCAGCGACTTTTCCCAGCCTTCGGGAAGCGTGCCGTTGCTGATGCGCTCCAGGAGGGCGGCGCCGTCGGCGTTTGCTGCCTTCCACGCCTCAAAGCCCTTGTTCCACTCGCTGTGTGCTTCAGCCCCGCGGGAAACCACCTTGCGGGCGTGCTCCAGGACTTCGGGATCCACGTCGAAGGTCTTGTCCGGGTCAAAGCCCATAACTTCCTTCAGCGCGGCAAGTTCATCCTTGCCCAGTGCGGAGCCGTGGATCTTGCCGGTGTTCTTCTTGTTCGGTGCGGGCCAGCCGATGATGGTGCGCAGCGAAATGATGGACGGCTTGCCGGTTTCGGCCTTGGCCGCCATCAGGGCGTTGTACAGCTCATGAACGTCTTCGACGTACTCGCCGGTCTTGGTCCAGTCCACTCGCTGGGTGTGCCAGCCGTAGGCTTCGTAGCGCTTCAGGACGTCTTCGGTGAAGGCAATGTCCGTGTCATCTTCAATGGAAATGTGGTTCTCGTCGTAAATGACCACGAGATTGCCCAGTTCCTGGTGGCCGGCCAGTGAGGAAGCCTCGCTGGTGACGCCTTCCTGGAGGTCGCCGTCGGACGCAATAACCCAGATGGTGTGGTCGAACGGGCTCTCGCCCTGCGGTGCGTCAGCGTCCAGCAGGCCGCGCATGCGGCGCTGGGCGAAGGCGAAGCCCACGGAGGAGGCCAGGCCCTGGCCGAGCGGGCCGGTGGTGATTTCGACGCCGTCGGTGTGGCGGTACTCCGGGTGGCCCGGGGTCTTGGAACCCCACGTGCGCAGTGACTCAAGGTCTTCGAGTTCCAGTCCGTAACCGGAGAGGAAGAGCTGGATGTACAGCGTCAGGGAGGTGTGCCCGGGGGAGAGTACAAACCGGTCCCTTCCGGTCCACTGCGGATCCGACGGATCGTGGCGCATCATCTTTTGGAACAGCAGATAAGCGGCCGGTGCCAGGCTCATCGCGGTGCCGGGATGTCCGTTGCCAACCTTCTCGACGGCGTCAGCAGCCAGGACACGGACGGTGTCCACTGCCTTGCGGTCCAGATCTGTCCAGGTCAGTTCTTGCTCTTCCATATGTGGCACGTTTACCGGGCCCCTCTCTACTACAGATGACCGGCGCGAATAGCGCCGGAGACTCTCGGCTGCACTGGTTTCCCCAGTTCAAACCGGTTCATTAACCACAACAACACCCCGATGAGGAGAATCCTTACCGGGAGCTGGCAAATTCTTTGTCCTGCACGGTCCCGGATGGTGCGCTCCGGCGCCAATATTGCCGCCGAAGGACGGGTCCGATCCAACCTTATCCCGTGAGCAAGGTCATTGGGCGTATCGTTTCCTGAACCGGGACTGTCCGCGTCGGGAGCCGGGTGCGCAGGCGGTGTTCAGGCTTCCCGGGGATGCGGCTGTGCAGGGCTTCGTTTTCTACAGCCGATAGAGGCTATGATGATGGTGGACTTTTCGGCCCAGATTGGATGATGTGATCGCCCCGTGACAACGCAGCAAGCCCCCGCCAACCTTCCGGTGCATACCGGCAAGATGACGGCAGGCCGTAAGCTCCGGGCCTATCTGGCGCTCACCAAGCCCAGGGTTATTGAACTGCTGCTGGTGACAACGCTGCCCACCATGATCTTTGCGGAGCGCGGCCTTCCCGGCCTGTGGCTCGTAGTGTTCACCATGGTCGGCGGGGCGCTGGCGGCTGGAAGTGCCGGCGCCTTCAACTGCTACATTGACCGCGACATGGACAAGCTGATGCAGCGGACCAAGAACCGCCCGCTGGTCACCGGTGAAGTTTCTCCCCGCGAGGCCCTCGTCTTTGCCTGGGCGCTGGGCATCATCTCCATTGCCCTGCTCTGGTTTGGCGCGAATCCGCTCACCGGCCTCCTGGGCGTGGGCGCCATCCTGTTGTACGTGGTCTTCTACACACTGATCCTCAAGCGCCGCACCACCCAGAACATAGTCTGGGGCGGCGCCGCCGGCTGCATGCCGGTCCTGATCGCCTGGGCCGCCGTCACCAACAAGGTTGAATGGCCCGCCATCATCCTGTTCATGATCATCTTCCTGTGGACGCCGCCGCACTACTGGCCGCTGTCGATGAAGTACGGCGAGGACTACCGCAACGCCTCCGTGCCGATGCTCGGTGCCGTTGCCGGTGCCAAGCTCGTTTCGGTCCAGGTCGTCCTCTACGCCTACGCCACCGTGGCCTGCTCGCTGCTGCTGATCCCCGTTGGCGGCGCCGGCTGGGTCTACACCCTGGCAGCCGTGCTGTCCGGTGTCTGGTTCCTCGTGGAGACCCACCGCCTGCACAACCGGGCCCAGGGTGAGAACCTCACCGACAAGACCGCCATGAAGGTCTTCCACGGCTCCATCAGCTACCTGACCATCCTGTTCCTGGCGCTGGCCGTGGATCCGTTTGTCGGTTCCGCGCTGCTGTAGGGGACGTTCGGCTGACCGAACTGCTGACATCAAGAAAGGACCGGAGGTTTCCTCCGGTCCTTTCTTCGTTCTCCGGCCTGTGTTCCCCGCCTATGTTTCCCGCCGACTGGCGAGGTAGTGCCGCTTCCGGCCGACTATTCCGGCGCGATGTCGACTCTCGAACAGGTTTTGGCGCCTGACCTAAACACTCGAATGCGCAGCAGGACCCGAGCACCTGCCCCGGCGGTGTGTGAGCAGGAACCTCTGGCCTACGCCCTGCCCTCCGAGCCTCTGTCCCAGACCGGGCCGTGCCCAGCCGCTGCCTGTCCGGTCCCAGCCCACCGAGTGACGAGCTGATGCCGCTTCCGGCCGCCTATTCCGGCATGTTGTCGACTCTCGATCCCACCCCCGCTAAGCACCGCCGAACCACACAGCCCCGGACAGCAAAATGGGCCGGGTTCCAGTGAATCCGACCCATTGCGGGTTGGCCGAGACTTCGGCCGTAGCGCCGTAGCGCCGTAGCGCCGTAGCGCCGTAGTGCCGTAGGGCCTTAGCGGCGGACGGCGCCGGTTCGGGCCGGAGCTGCAACAGTGTCCCGGCCCGGAACCTGCCGGGCAAGTCCGGTGAAGACCACATGGGCGGCGGCTGCGGTGAGCAGCGAGGCGCCCAGCATGTGCAGGGCCACCAGCACCACCGGAAGGTGCATAAAGTGCTGCGTGTAGCCGATGACGGCCTGAAGCAGTACGACGGCGGTGAGCAGCAGCAGCGCATTGCGCATCCGGACATCGACGGCTGCATGCCGGTAGACCAGATAGAGAGACACAACCAGGGTGAAGACCAGAAGATACACCGGCACCACGTGCAGGCGGGTCACCAGGTCCGGGTCCAGCCCGTTGCGAGCCGCTCCGTGGTCACCGGCGTGCGGGCCGGAACCGGTCACGATGACGCCGAGCAGGACGGCGAGCGCGGACAGGACACCGAGCGCACCCAGCAGCGGACGCAGGGTGCGCGGAGCCAGCGGACCATTGACGGAAGCCAGCTGCTGAGGAGACAGCCAGACTCGGTTCACCAGCACTGTGGCCAGGACAATGAGGACCATGGACAGAACAAAGTGCCCGCCCACAATCCAGGGGTTCAAGCCGGTCCACACGGTGATGCCGCCCAGCACGGCCTGGGCCGGGATGCCGGCCAGCAGGGCAATTGAGAGCCGGAACAGGTCGCGGCGCTCCGCCCGGATCTTCCAGATACTGAACACCATGCCAAACGCGATGGCCGCCAGGACGAAGGTCAGGGTCCGGTTGCCGAACTCGATGATCCCGTGGATGCCCATTTCCGCCGTCGTGGTCAGCGAATCCGGGGTACACAGGGGCCACTCGGGGCAGCCGAGTCCGGAGGCGGTCAGGCGCACGGCGCCGCCGGTAACGACGATGGCAATGTTGGCCGCCAGCGAGGCGACCGCGAAGGCGCGCACCATCCTGCTCACGGCGGGGGAGGAGCCCGCGGCAGTTGGGGCGGCAGAGCCGGGGGAAGTGGGTGACACGGGATTTAGCTCCATTTGAACCAGCGGACGGCCGCAAGGCCGCCCAGGATTGTCCACGCCAGCAGGATCAGCGTGGCGGGAATATTCAACGCAGAATCGATGAGTGCCGAACGCATGGCTTCACCCAGGGCGGCCGACGGCAGGATCTCCACGAAGGGCTGCATGGTCCCGGGCAGGTTTCCGGCCGGGATGATGATGCCGCCGACGGCTGCCAGCAGGATCCACGCGAGGTTGGTGACGGCCAGGGTTGCCTCGGGCCGGGCGGTTCCGGCTACGAGCAGGCCCAGGGCGGTAAATGCCGCTGCGCCGATCAGCAGGGACAGCAGAGCCACCGGAATTCCGGACCAGGACGGCTCCCAGCCCAGGAAGGCGGCAACAATGCTCACCACCACCACTTGGATGGCCAGGACGGCGACGACGGCGATTCCCTTGCCGGCAATGAGCCCGGCTTTACCCAACGGTGTGGTGGACAGGAAGCGCAGGACGCCGTAACGGCGGTCGAAGCCTGTGGCGATCCCCTGCCCGGTAAAGGCGGTGGACATGGCGCAGAGCGCCAGGATGCCCGGGGTAGCCATATTCACGCGTGAAGTGCCGTAGCCGTCCAGGATGGGCGTCACCGACAGTGCAACCAGTGCCATCAGGGGCAGGAACACGGCAAGGATCAGCTGCTCGCCGTTGCGGAGCATGGTGACGGCCTCGTAGCGTCCCTGATTCAGGATGCGTGAGGGCAGGGAAGCGGGGGCGCTCATCGGATTTCCCTTCCGGACAGGTCAAGGAAGACGTCTTCGAGGGTTCTCGAGGCCATATGGAGGGAGGAAGGAAGGATATCCAGCCGGGCCCACCACGCGGAAAGCGCGGCAATGTCAGCGGGTGTGATCGGCCCGCGCAGGGTGTAATGTCCGGCGGCGGATTCCGTCAGGCCCAGATGGGAGAGCCCGGCGGCGGCGAGGTCCAGTCCGGGAACGGCGTCGAATGTGAGCAGCCGCTGCTCGGCCAGCTCGCCGGTCTGGGCCGTCAGCTCGGCCACCGTGCCCTGCGCCACGGTCTTGCCGGCGTCGATGATGTACACATAGTCCGCGAGCTTTTGCGCGTCGTCCATCAAATGGGTGGTCAGGATGATGCCCAGTCCGTCGGCGCGGAGCTCGGAGATCAGGTCAAAGACTATTTGCCGCGACTGCGGGTCCAGGCCGGCGCTGGGTTCATCCAGGAAAAGGACTTCCGGGCGGCCGACAAGTGCCGCCGCCATGGCCAGCCGCTGTTTCTGGCCGCCGGAGAGCCGGCGGATATTGGTGTTCGCGAAGCTGCCGATGCCGAGCCGGGCCACCAGCTCGTCCACGGGACGTGGGTCCGCATACATGGAGGCAATGTGGCGCAGCAGCGGAACGGGACGTGCCGACGGCGGCAGGCCGCCGTCCTGGAGCATGACCCCCACCCGGCTGCGCAGATCGGCTCCTGCACCGTAGGGGTTTTGCCCCAGCAGCATCACTTCGCCGCCGTTAATGGGCTGCAGCCCCTGGGCGCACTCCAGCGTGGTGGTCTTGCCCGCACCGTTGGCTCCCAGCAGGGCTGTAACCGCACCGCGGCGGGCGGAGAAATCCACACCGGCCAGAACTCGGATCATTTTGCCGTCGAGACCGGCTACCGGACCGCAGTCCTTTATCAGGCCCTTTATAGTCAGGCAGGGTTCATCGTTAGGCACCGTCATATTCTACGTTAGGTAGTACAGCAGGATGCACCCGCACCGGACCCCTTCGGCAGTGGGAAGCCTGACCTTAGTGGCGTGCGGGAACAGATTAGGTCATGCTTGTGTTGTGTATTCCATGAGTAACTCTGAGCCGAAGGCAGTAGCCAGACCGGCAGCAGCCCGCGAAGCGGAGGAACGTACCCGGGACCGCGTCCTGGGTGCGGTGCTTGAGCAGGGCCCCGTCAGCGCGGCTGAACTCGGTGAACAGCTGGGGTTTACGCCCGCAGCCGTCCGCCGGCACCTCGACGCGCTGTCCGCCAAGGGACTGATCGAAGTCAAGCGGGTGAGCAACCCGGCCTCCGGTGCCGGACGTCCCGCCCGGCGCTATGTCCTGAGCAAGCAGGGCCAGGCGTATCTGGGCAATGATTATCTGGACATCGCCACCGAGGCTCTGCGTCAGCTCGGCCTCGCAGCGGGTCCGGAGGCCATTGAACGCTTCGCCGCGGACCGTTTTGACCGGATGGAAGAGCGCTACCGCCCGGCTGTCGAGGCTGCGGGGCCGGCCGTTCAGGACAAGGCGCAGGCCCTGGCGGCTGAACTGACCAAGGACGGCTTTGTTGGCTCAACCACCATGATCGGAACGGCCAAGCAGCCCAGCACGCTGCTCAGCGTGCAGCTGTGCCAGGGACACTGCCCCATTCAGGGGCTTGCCAGTGCCTACACGGTCTTCTGCGACAAGGAAACCGAAGTTTTTGCCCGCCTGCTGAACGTGGACGTCCGTCGACTGTCCACGCTTTCGCGGGGAGGGCATGTTTGTACGACCCACATCCCCGTGGGCCGCACCAGGAACGAGGCGCACGTCAGCGTGCCCGCCGAAACCCATCAGTCCACATCCATTCATCAGCAAGAAAGGCCGTGATGACGGATCAAGCAACCCAGAAGTCAACGGCGCCCGCCGCGGTGCCGGATTCTGTGATCTCAGACATCCTGGAGAAGAACCCTGAACTCGAGGGCATCGGTACCTACGAATACGGATGGGCCGACTCCGACGTAGCGGGCT
The DNA here is from genome assembly GCF_044762205.1 of Arthrobacter sp. NPDC097144. NCBI lineage: Bacteria > Bacillati > Actinomycetota > Actinomycetes > Micrococcales > Micrococcaceae > Arthrobacter > Arthrobacter sp. NPDC097144. The sequence continues at coordinate 552,089 of NZ_JBIWDW010000002.1, forward strand.
CCAACGCCCGCCGCGGGCTCAGCGAGGAAGTCGTCCGGGACATCTCGGCGAAAAAGAACGAACCCCAGTGGATGCTGGACCTTCGCCTCAAGGGCCTGAAGTACTTTGACCGCAAGCCCATGCCTACCTGGGGTGCAGACCTCTCCGGCATCGACTTCGACAACATCAAGTACTTTGTGCGCTCCACGGAGAAGCAGGCCAATACCTGGGAAGACCTCCCCGAGGACATCCGGAACACGTATGAGAAGCTCGGCATCCCGGAGGCTGAGCGCGGACGCCTGGTATCCGGCGTCGCAGCCCAGTACGAGTCCGAGGTTGTGTACCACCAGCTCCGCGAGGACCTGGAACGCCAGGGCGTCATCTTCCTGGACACTGACACCGCGCTCAAGGAACACCCGGAGATGTTCCAGGAGTACTTCGGCACCGTGATTCCGGTGGGCGACAACAAGTTCGGCTCGCTGAACACTGCCGTGTGGTCCGGCGGCTCCTTCGTGTACGTCCCCAAGGGCGTCCACGTGGAAATCCCGCTGCAGGCCTACTTCCGCATCAACACGGAAAACATGGGCCAGTTCGAGCGCACCCTGATCATTGCGGACGAGGATTCCTACGTCCACTACATTGAGGGCTGCACCGCGCCGATCTACACGTCGGACTCGCTGCACTCTGCCGTGGTGGAGATCATCGTGAAGAAGGGCGCCCGCGTCCGCTACACGACTATCCAGAACTGGTCCAACAACGTGTACAACCTGGTCACCAAGCGTGCCATTGCACACGAGGGCGCCACCATGGAGTGGATCGACGGCAACATCGGTTCCAAGGTCACCATGAAGTACCCGGCTGTCTACCTGGTGGGCGAGCACGCCAAGGGCGAGACCCTGTCCATCGCCTTCGCCGGCGAGGGCCAGCACCAGGACACCGGATCCAAGATGGTCCACATTGCCCCCAACACCAAGAGCTCCATCATCTCCAAGTCCGTTGCCCGCGGCGGCGGCCGTGCTGCCTACCGCGGCCTGGTCCAGGTCCGCGAAGGCGCCAAGCACTCGGCCAACACCGTGCGCTGCGACGCCCTGCTGGTGGACACCATCTCCCGCTCGGACACGTACCCGTACGTGGACATCCGTGAAGATGACGTCACCATGGGCCACGAAGCCACTGTTTCGCGCGTCAGCGAGGAGCAGCTGTTCTACCTCATGTCCCGCGGCCTTCCCGAGGACGAGGCAATGGCCATGATCGTGCGCGGCTTCATTGAGCCGATCGCGCGTGAACTGCCGATGGAATACGCCCTTGAACTCAACCGCCTCATCGAACTCCAGATGGAAGGAGCCGTCGGTTAATGTCGAAGCTTAACGACGTCGTCGAAAACGTGACCGAAAAGGTCAGCAATGCAGTAGAGGAAGTCAAGGCCCGGATTGGTGCGCCCTCAGGGGACAGCCGGGTCCGGATTGACGGATTCACTGAAGAGGGAGAGAACCTCTCCCCGCTCAACGATTCCTCCTCGGTTCTGGGCGGCGACAGCAACAAGTCCCACAGCCACGGTGCAGGCGCAGGAATTCCGGACAGCTCACGCGCTGGCCGCCTGACCTCCTACAACCGCGGCGACTTCGGCAAACTGACCGGACGTGAAGAAGACTGGCGGTTCACTCCGCTCAAGCGCCTGCGCGGCCTGCACACCGCCGAGCTCACCGGCACGTCACCGGAGGTGGCCGTGGTGGCCCCCGACGGAGTCGTGGTGGAGAACGTGGCCCGCACCGATGCCCGCATCGGTTCGGCCGGCATCCCCGAGGACCTGGTCGCTGCAGCCGCCTGGGAAGCCTTCACCGAAGCCACCGTTGTCACCATCCCGGCTGAAACCGTGGTGGAGGGCAGCGTCACGCTGACCATGACCGGTGCCGGCAAGGATCCCGCAGCGCAGCACATCGTGATCACCGCGGAGAAGTTCTCCAAGGCCGTAGTGGTCCTGGATCACAAGGGCTCGGCCACGCTGGCCCAGAACGTCGAAATTGTTCTCGAAGACGGTGCCGAACTCACCGTCGTGTCCGTCCAGGACTGGGATGACGACGCCGTGCACGCCACCGCGCAGTACGCCAAGATCGGCCGCGACGCGAAGTTCAAGCACGTGGTCGTCAGCCTCGGCGGAGACCTGGTGCGCATCACGCCGTCGTCGCGCTTCACCGCCACCGGCGGTGACGTCCAGATGTTCGGCCTGTACTATGCAGACGCCGGACAGCACCTGGAACAGCGCCTGTTCGTGGACCATGCGGTGCCCAACTGCAAGTCCCGTGTCATGTACAAGGGCGCCCTGCAGGGCCGCGATGCCCACACCGTCTGGGTTGGTGACGTCCTGATCCGCAAGGAAGCAGAAGGCACTGACACGTACGAGGTCAACCGCAACCTGCTGCTCACCGACGGCGGCCGCGCCGACTCCGTGCCGAACCTGGAAATTGAAACCGGCCTGATCGAAGGCGCCGGCCATGCCAGCGCCACGGGCCGTTTCGACGACGAGCACCTGTTCTACCTGATGGCCCGCGGCATCCCCGAGGATGTTGCCCGCCGCCTGGTGGTCCGCGGGTTCCTCAACGAGATCATCCAGCAGATCAAGGTTCCGGCACTGGAAGAGCGGCTCACCGAAGCCGTTGAGCGCGAGCTCGCAGCAGTCGAGAGCTAGCAGCGGTTCCCCGGAGGCCGGACCGGTTTCCGGGGGACCTGTGCTCCACCCACACTTTTTGAAGCTTAAATACGCACCAGAGCGTGCAAAGGAGAAAGCGTAACTCGTATGTCTACTCTTGAGATCAAGGATCTTCACGTCAGCATTTTGACCGAGCAGGATGTCAAAAAGCAGATCCTGAAGGGCGTCAGCCTGACCATCAACACCGGTGAGACGCACGCCATCATGGGCCCCAACGGTTCCGGCAAGTCCACCCTGGCATCCACCATCGCCGGGCACCCCCGCTACATCGTGGACAGCGGCTCCATCACCCTCGACGGCGAAGACGTCCTGTCGATGAGCGTTGACCAGCGCGCCCGCGCCGGCCTGTTCCTGGCCATGCAGTACCCGGTCGAGGTCCCCGGTGTCACCATGACCAACTTCCTGCGCACCGCCAAGACTGCGCTCGACGGCGAAGCCCCCTCCCTGCGGCACTGGACCAAGGACGTCAAGGCGGCCATGAGCCAGCTGCGCATCGACGCCGACTTTGCATCGCGCAACGTCAACGAAGGCTTCTCCGGCGGCGAGAAGAAGCGCGTGGAGATCCTCCAGCTGGAGCTCTTCCGCCCGAAGTTCGCCATCCTGGACGAGACCGACTCCGGCCTGGACGTTGACGCGCTGAAGGTTGTCTCCGAAGGCGTCAACCGCGAGCACTCCAAGGGCGAAATGGGCACCCTGCTCATCACGCACTACACCCGTATCCTGCGCTACATCAAGCCGGACTTCGTCCACGTGTTCGTTGACGGCCGGATCGCCGAGCAGGGCGGCCCCGAGCTGGCCGACCGCCTGGAAGAAGAAGGCTACGACCGCTTCACCGGTGCCAATGCCACGGCAGCCACCGCAACCGCCAACGCCCTGAAGGCCTAGGCGCCACCCTGACCGATACAACTGCACAGGAGCAGATGATGAGTGAGCCCAACCTGGCCCAGACGTCCCTGGAGGACGTTGAAGAGGCCTTGAAGGACGTCATCGACCCCGAACTGGGCGTGAACGTGGTTGACCTTGGCCTGCTGTACGGGCTGCGGTATGCCGAAGACGGCGCGCTGCTGATCGACATGACGCTGACCACCGCGGCCTGCCCGCTCACCGATGTCATCGAGGAGCAGGTTGGACAGGCGTTGGACGGCATTGTGGACGACTGGCGGCTGAGCTGGGTCTGGATGCCGCCGTGGGGTCCGGAGAAGATTACCGACGACGGCCGCGACCAGATGCGGGCGCTGGGCTTCAATATCTAGAGCAGTACGCATAAGCGCAGGCAGGGCCGCTTCCCCGGCAACGGGGGAGCGGCCCTGCCTGCGTGTCGGGTGCATGTCGGCGCCGCGGCCGGCCGGCCCGGTGTACCGTCTGACCCATGGAAAATCCGCACTTTCACTATGACCGGATAGCCGCGTGGAACCACGCGGTGGCTTCGAATCCTTTGGCGGGCCGGCCCGTGAGGGTGTTCGGGAAGCTGTCACCGGCATGCGCGGGGCACTGCTGATGGAATCCCGGCGGAGAGGGGATTCGGGCTGGGTGCTCTGTCGGGACTTCACCGGAGTCAACGTCGGTGAGCCCGCGGTGCAGCAGTGACTGTGCGGTTCAGTTCGGGGACCTGGTATCTGTTCGACTACGGCAAGGTCATTTCCACTGAGCCGGAGCCGGCGGACTGGGCTGCACTGGAACGGGAAACCGGGCTGCAGCTGGCACCGGCGTCGAGCCCGTACTGGGCGCACCGGGAGGCTTTTGACGCCGGCGTTGCCTCGCCCGCTGAATACTGGGCCCGGGTGCTGGGCCGGGACTCGGTGGACGCTGATAAGGTCCGGGCCCTGGAGGACCTGGATGCCGCGCAGTGGTCGCACCTGAACCCCGAAACCCTGCGAATTCTGGAAACCCTTGCCGGAGCTGGCGCGCAGCTGGCGCTGCTCTCCAACATGCCGGTCCGGATGTCGGAACGCTATCTTCGGGAATCATCCTGGCCGGCGTACTTCACCCGAACATTCTTCAGCGGACAGCTGGGCCTGATCAAACCCGACGTCCGCATCTTCGAACACGTCCTGAACGAGCTCGCCGCAGCGCCCGGTGATGTCCTGTTCGTGGACGACAACCTGCCAAACATCGAGGCGGCCCGGTCCCTGGGGCTGCCTACCGTGCATTTCGGCCCGGAAACAGACCTGGAACGGCAGCTAGCGAGCTGACTGGATCAATCCGTCAGCCAGCAGCGTGACGTTGTGGCCTGCCGCCCGCAGCGCAGCGCCTGCAGCTGCAGCGTCCCGGACCAGGAAGTAGTCGGTGTCCACCGTTGCCACCACGAAGACGCTGAGGCCCGCGGCTGCCAGGGGCGAGGCTACTGATGCTGCAATGCCCGGGATGTCCAGGGAAAACTGCTGGTCAATGCCCAGGCAGTCCCACTCACCGTCGAACCCGGTGTCCGCCGGGACCACGTGCCGGGGCACAATGAGCGAGAGTTCGCTTTGGGTCCGGGTGATCGAGGAGAAGCTGACGGCGCCGGTGGACCATGACGGCAGCGGGTCCCGCGCGTCCAGCTGGACCATGACATAGCGGTCAGGCAATTGACGCAAACTCAGGTTTTTCACACGTGGCCTCTTCCGGTCGCCGGTCCGAACGCTTTCCGCGCTTAGGGGTTGTTCAGGTCCGAAGAACTGAACGTATCGCAGCCGCTGATACTGCCGCCGTTGTAACCCTGCATGAACCAGGCCTGCCGCTGGTCCCCGGAGCCGTGGGTCCAGCTTTCCGGATTGACCTGGCCGGTGGACATGGACTGAATCCGGTCGTCACCAATTGCGGACGCTGCGGACAGGGCATCCTTCACATCGGCCGCCGTCAGCTCCGCCAGGAAGGGTTCGGTGCTGCCGGGGGCGGGGACGGAGGCGGCATTTCCCGCCCAGAGCCCGGCATAGCAGTCAGCCTGGAGTTCGGTGCGGACCGCAGCGGAATCGGATCCGCGCGGATCGGAGGCCGAGGCACCGAGTACGCCGGTGAGATTCTGGATGTGGTGGCCGAATTCATGGGCCACCACGTATTCCTGGGCCAGCGGTCCGCCGGAGGCGCCGTACCTGGCCACCAGTTCGTCGAAGAACGCAGTGTCGTAATATGTCTGCTCATCCGCGGGGCAGTAAAAGGGCCCCACTGCGCTGGTGGCCGCTCCGCAGCCGGTGTCGGTGCGTCCGCTGAAGAGCGCAACGCCGGGCTCCGTATAGGTCAGGCCCTCTGCGGCCAGCGCCGGCTCCCAGAAGCTGTCCAGGCTTTCGGCGGTCCCGACAATCCGGCAGTCCAGGCGTTCATTCGCATCAGCCCCGTCCAGGCATCCGGAGATGCTCTCCGTATAGCCCGATCCGGTTCCGGCCGGGTTCGGGCCGTCGCTCAGGCCCAGACCGTCCACCACGTCCGATCCGAAGATCAGCGACAGGATGAGAATCAGTCCGCCGCCGAGTCCGCCGCCTACGGCAATACCTTTGCCTTTACCCCGCCGGTCACTGACGCGGGAGGAATCCAGGCGTGCATTTTCGTTAAAACTCATGCCCCAATTATCTCTGACGGTCAGGGTGCTTCTGTTCGGGCGGTTCCGCCCCGCCCGAGGCCTCCCCGATGCCGCGCGCTGCCAGGGCCTCGCCGGTTTGCTGGGCGTAGGCGACGGCCCGGATCACCACGGGAACGGTTAGTGCCCGGGGGTTTCGTTCCAGGCCCCGCGCCATGGCCGAGTGCCGCACATCCTGGGCCGAGCCGAGCAGGAACGGGATGCTGCGCATCATCAGGGCCAGGGTTAAGCCAAACCGTTCCGGATCCGCCCCAAGGAACCGGAACGGCACCGCCAGGGACACCAGTCCGTCCAACAGCTCCTGCACCGGCGTGGTGAGCGTGAGAAGCCGGGCTGCGGCAACGCAGACCACAATGTTGCCGATCACGAGCACCGCCGCGGCCGGCCCGTTGGACCAGACCTGGAAAGCCCCCAGCAGCAGCAGAACGGGCCACATGAACTTCAGGGGCCGCCATGATTCAGGGAGCAGGCGCGCCGCGGCGTACGCAAGCAGCACCAGGACCAGGCATCCGCCCAGCACGGGCAGGGTGCGCAGTGCCAGGGCCGCCACGGACAGCACGACGACGGCGGCAGCCTTCAGTCCCAGCGGCGCCCTGTGGACAGGGGAGTGCCCCGGCCGGTAGGCGCCGAGCAGATGTGCGGATCCCCTCATCGCCGCCTCCTCACGGGCCGGTTGCCCAAGGACCGGTTGCTCACGCGCGGTTCCCTGGTGACCGGGGAACCGGACCGCTGTCGAACCCCAGCGCCAGTGCGCGGTAAGCGCCGAGCGCAGCGTCGGGGGCGCCGTCGAACACGATGCGGCCGCCGTCCACCACGAGGATGCGCGAGGCGTCGGCGGCGAAGTCCAGGTCATGGGTGGTGTAAATGATCTGCTGCGGCAAATCGGCGAAGGTCCGCCGGAGTGCCGCAGTGTTGCGCAGGTCCAGCAGGGTGCTTGGTTCATCGGCTACGAGGACATCCGGGTCAACGGCCAGCACTGAGGCCAGGGCCATCAGCTGCCGCTCACCGCCGGACAGGTCGTAGATGCTGCGGTCGGCAAGGTGCAGCAGCCCCATGGCGCCCAGCCGGGCCTCGGCCGCTGCCCGCCGTTCGGGCCGGCTGCGGATGGTGGAGCGCAGGGAGAGTTCGACGTCGTCGCGCCCGGTGGGCATGACCAGCTGGGAGAGGGGGTCGGTGAAGACGAAGCCCACCCGGCGCCGGACGCGGCTGCCGTGGCGCACCGTGTCCAGGCCGTCAACGGTTACTGTCCCGGTATCCGGTGCCAACAGACCGTTGAGCAGTTTCAACAGGGTTGATTTGCCGGACCCGTTGGCCCCCACCACGGCGATCCGCGGCTCTTCCAGGGTCAGGGTCAGGGGGTGCAGGATCGGTTCCGAGGTGCTGTCCCGGAAGGTGGCTGTGTCGCCGGGCGGAGGTGCCGCTTCGGGGGAGCGCAGCACTGAAACATCCTGCAGGCGGATGTGCACCATTACCGGCCTGTGCCAGCGAGGCGGGGGAAAGCCGTGAAGACGCTCACGCCCACGGCCGATGCGAGCAGGTTTTTCAGGACGTCTCCGGGCCAAAAAGCAATGTCGGCTGCCAGGGCTGAGGAGAAGTCGAGCTTGGCATTGAGCATCAGCCCGGCGATGCCCATCGGGTGCACAAAGATGAAGCTTGCCGCCATGGCGGAGGCGAATAGGAGGGCAAAGCGCGCCCGGCGGCTGCGGCGAAGAGCCAGCCGGGACAGCAGGCCAACAGTAAACGCGGCGGGAACAAAGGCGAGAAGGTACCCGGCCGACGGAGCGGCGAGCACGCCGAGGCCGCCGGTGAAGCCGCTGAAGACCGGCAGCCCCGCCAGCCCGGCCGCCAGGAAGAGCGCGACTGCTGCTGCCCCGCGGGTTGGTCCCAGGATGATGCCGGCCAGCATGACCGCCAGCGTCTGGAGTGTTATGGGAACCCCTGATCCCAGCGGCACTCCAGGGAGCAGTGAGAAGGAAGCCACCAGTGCTGCAAAGACGGCAATCAGGGAAAGATCCGCGGCCGTCCAGCGGCCGCGGAAGGGGCTCCGCCGGACGGCGGGAGCCGCAGCGGAAGCGGGCGAAGTGTTCATCGGGTCTCATTTCGTAGGATTTCCACAAGTACGGGCGGTTCCGCCACTCCCCTCCGGGAAGCGATACCCTTCATCGCGGCCCGGGATTCGGCAGCCATCCCTGTTGACACTAGTGGCGCCCGTCCGTAATTCCTTTGGAGGTTTTCTACAAATCCTCGATCAACGGTAGACTTGAAAGGCTGCCATCGCAGTTCAAGCATCATCCCCAACCCCCTCGAAAGGTCCACTGAGTGATTTCCGTATCTAATCTCGAGCTCCGTGCCGGCGCACGATTGCTCATGGAAGCGGTTTCATTCCGTGTTGACAAAGGCGACAAAATTGGGCTGGTAGGCCGCAATGGCGCGGGCAAGACCACCCTCACAAAGGTCCTGGCAGGGGAGGCCCTGCCTGCCGCCGGACACGTGAAGCGCGTCGGAGAGATCGGTTACCTGCCGCAGGATCCCCGGACACCGGACATGGAACAGCTGGGACGGGACCGGATTCTCTCCGCGCGCGGCCTGGATAAGGTTTCTGCGCAGCTGAAGAAGTGCCAGGACGAGATGGCCAGCGAGGATCCGAAGATCTCGCAGAAGGCCATGAACCGCTATGACCGCCTGGAGGCAGAATTCCTTGCCGCCGGCGGTTACGCAGCAGAATCCGAAGCCGCAACCATCACCGCGAACCTGGCTCTGCCGGACCGCCTGTTGAACCAGCCCCTGAGCACTCTTTCCGGTGGCCAGCGCCGCCGTGTGGAGCTGGCCCGGATCCTGTACTCAGATGCAGAAACCATGCTCCTCGATGAGCCCACCAACCACCTCGACGCCGACTCGATCGCCTGGCTGCGCGAATTCCTCAAAAACCACACCGGCGGCCTGATTGTGATCAGCCACGACACCGAGCTGCTCGAAGCCACCGTCAACAAGGTCTTCTCCCTGGACGCCAACCGCGCCACCATCGATATCTACAACATGGACTGGAAGCGCTATAAGGTCCAGCGTGAGACGGATGAGCGCGCCCGCAAGCGCGAGCGTGCCAACACCGAAAAGAAGGCCGGCGTACTGCTGGCCCAGGCCAACAAGATGAAGGCCCGTGCTTCGGGTGCCTCCGCGGCGCAGAGCATGCTCAAGCGCGTGGACCGCCTCCTTGGCGGCCTCGACGCAGTCCGCGCCACCGACCGCGTCGCCGCCCTGCGCTTTCCCACCCCGGCTCCCTGCGGCAAGACTCCCATGATGGCCGAGGGCCTCAGCAAGAGCTACGGCTCGCTGGAAATCTTCACGGACGTGGACCTTGCCATCGACCGCGGCTCCAAGGTGGTCATCCTGGGCTTGAACGGTGCCGGCAAAACCACCCTGCTGCGGATGCTGGCGGGCGTGGACACCCCGGACACCGGCAAGATCATCCCCGGCCACGGCCTGAAGGTGGGCTACTACGCCCAGGAGCACGAAACCCTGGACACGGACCGGACCGTCCTGGAAAACATGCGTTCCTCCGCTCCTGACATGGACGATGCCGAGGTCCGCAGCGTCCTGGGTTCCTTTATGTTCAGCGGTGACGACGTCGAGAAGAAGGCCGGCGTCCTCTCCGGCGGTGAGAAGACCCGCCTGGCTCTGGCCACCATCGTGGCGTCCTCCGCGAACGTTCTGCTCCTCGATGAGCCCACCAACAACCTGGACCCCGCCTCCCGTGCGGAGATCCTGGGTGCCCTGAGCAGCTACGAGGGCGCAGTGGTGATGGTCAGCCACGATGAAGGTGCCGTAGCGGCCCTGAATCCGGAGCGGGTTGTCCTGCTGCCCGACGGCGACGAAGACCACTGGAACGAGGGCTACCTGGACCTGGTCACCCTGGCCTAGGGCTGCCCGGTGTCCGGGACCGCAGTGGAGACGGATACTCCAGCGGAAGCGGACACTGCACAGACGATGTGACGGAGAAGGTCCTGATGCGTGCCGCGCATCAGGACCTTCTCCGCTTTGTTCCTGCCGCAGGTCTCCGGCAGGAACTCAGGCAGGGGGAGTGGGGGCGCTTAGGCAGCGCTGCCTAAGCGGTGCCGGAAGGACGGATGGAGCCGCTGTTCCCTGGTCTCGCAACCCTATGGCCGCGCTCAATGGCCTCCCCGGTGAGCAGATTCCCGCGGCGCAATTTCCATATTTCGACCCGGCAACAGACCTCTCAAGCGATGAAGTCCGCTCCCCTTTTTCTATCCAACAGTATCTATACGTATCCAGTTTTTCTTATATACGCCCCATAGAAAAACCGTTCCTCAGGACATCCAACCCGCACCTTCAGCTGCGGCCAAAACAGCTCCGAGCGGGGGAGCTTCTCTGTTCAATTGGTGGAGCGGGCCCGGGGTGAATGTGGCTCGAGAGTGATGGGGGAGCGGGGTTGCGCTCAGTACGTGGTGTTGGGGATGGGAGCTCCCGAAATTGCAGCTCGAGACTGCTCCAGGTGACCGCCCTCGGCTTCGGTGCGGGTTGCTCCCGCCCACGGGCACCCACCTCGCCAGGGTTCCGCTGTGCCGTTGCCGTTCTGCCAGTGTCGATGCGCCGCTGCTTCACGTCGGGCGAGATTCAGGGCAGGTCGAGGACTGCAGATGGGTGTTGGGCGGGTGAGCGGCCCGGAAAGTTTATAAAATCATATAATACAATATAAAATATTTCGGATATAGCGTTAGGATTGGTGTCATGCACAATGCGACTAATCCCTACTCACCAGGTGCCGGACGCAGCCCTTTCGAGCTGGCCGGCAGAACAGCCCTGACAAATGATTTTGACCTTTTGATTTCGCGGGCAGCCGCTGGACGCACGGACCGGGGGATAGTGCTGCACGGGTTGCATGGAGTGGGAAAGACCGTGCTGCTCAATGACTTCCGGCGGCGGGCGGAGAATGCCGGTTTCCTGGTGGTCTCTTTGGAGGGCAGGGATGCCGACGGCGGACCCAAGGCCGTTCGGGCCAAACTGGCCCGCGGGCTGCTGCAGGCCGGCCGCAAGGCCAACTCCCGTGGCAACACTCCTGCCCTGGCTGGGGCCCTGGGAACCATCGCCTCGTTTGCCTCTGGCCTGCAGGTCAGCGGAATTGATGTGGGGGTGGGGGAGCGGCACGGCCGCGGCGACTCCGGTGCCTTCGCCGTGGACCTTGAAGAAACAGTGGAGGACACCGCCGTCGCCCTGGCTGAACGCGGTTCGGCGCTGATCTTTGTGGTGGATGAACTCCAGAATCTGGATGCGGGGCTGCTCGCTGCACTGCTGGGTGCCCAGCACCAGGCCGGGCAGCGGGACTGGCCCTTCTATCTCGTGGCCGCGGGACTGCCGAACCTCCCGGCCGCCCTGACCGCCTCCCAGCGGTATGCCGAAGGACTGTTCACCTACCGGAGCGTGGGCGCCCTGGACCGCGAGGACTCAGCCTCCGCCCTGGTTGCCCCTGCCCTGGAGCAGGGCGTCTCCTATGACCCTGAGGCCCTGGACCTGCTGTTGAACGCTGCCGGCGGTTATCCGTACTTCCTGCAGGAGTACGGCTCCGCTGCCTGGGAATCGGCCCCGGAGAAGCGGATCACGGCTGATGACGCCCGGATCGCCGTCGAAATTGGGCGGGCACAGCTGGACCAGGGATTCTTTCCACTGAGATGGCGCCGGGCCACCAAGGCGGAGCGGGAGTTCCTGCGGCTCATGGCGATCGACGGCCCCGGGGGATCAAGCACAGCAACGCTGGCTGCCCGGGCCGGCAAGAAGATGACGTCCATGACCATGACCCGTGGTTCCCTGATCCGCAAGGGCATCATCTATGCCCCGGAACTGGGACAAGTGTCCTTTACCGTGCCCGGGATGGCGGACTACGTGCGCAGGGTCACTGCCTAGGTACGCTGGCGGCGCCGGCCACCGGTGACTCAGGAACGTGCTTTCGGTACCTTATGGGCATGGTTTCGTCCCGGTGCCACCCCGACCCCTGGCCTGCCGGACCCAAGGTCCCGCTTCCGGTGCTGGCGACAATGTTTTGGTCGGACGCCGTCTTCCTTCACTGGCGTGTCCCGGAATCCGCCGTACGGCGTTTCCTTCCGCCGCATGTTGAACCCGATGTGCTGGGGGGTTCCACCTGGGTGGGCCTCATCGGATTCCGCCTCCACGGGACAAAAATAGGCGGCCGTGTGCGCCTTCCCTGGCTGGGGGACTTCACCGAGGTCAACGTTCGCCTGTACACCCGCGGTGCGGACGGTTCACGCGGTGTCTTTTTCCTCTCGCTGGACGCATCCCGCCTGCCTGCCGTGCTGGCTGCCCGCAGCGTGGGAGTGCCCTACATTTGGTCCCGCTGCCGTCCCCTCGTCAGCGGGCCCGGAGCCGGAGGGACCAAAGTCGGCGGGACCAAAGTCGGCGGGGCCGCCGTGTACGGGTACGACGTCGAACGCTTCCGCGGGCAGGGGCAGTCAGCTTTCACAGTGGAACCGGATTTCGGCCGGCAGGCCGAGGACGGGTTGTCCCAGGAGCTTACTGCCCGTTTTGGCGCCCATGCCCGGGTGGCCGGCCGGACAGTCTTCATCCCGGTTTCCCACTGTCCCTGGGCGCTTTATCCGGCCAGGCTCGCCTCACTGGATGACGGACTGCTTGCAGCGGCCGGAGTGCCTGTCAGCGGGCCGCCGGAAACTGTTCACTTTTCACCCGGGGTACGTTCGGTGTTTGGCCGCCCCCACATCCTCTTTTGATAGGGGCCCGCTGTCTCGGTAGGCTGGACCGCTTGGAGCGAACCGGCTTCCCCGCCGGCCCGCTTCGGGGCTCCCCGCCCCGCAACGGCCCACATCTCTAAGGACGCGACAGTTATTTCTTCCGTATCTACCTCTCCGCTTTCACGCTGCCTGGCAGTCGGCGCCCTGTCGCTGGGACTGATCCTCACGGGCTGCTCGGAACCGTCAAGTCCTCAGGAATCGGACGCACCCAACGTTCCGTCCGTCAGTCTGGTGGAGGCCGGTGGTGTCACCGATGTTTTTGACGGGGGAGCGGGCCCAGCGTCGCTGGCTGCCAGCAGTGCCTTCTTCGCGTCCAGCCCCGCCGCGGTGGTGCTGGCGGCACCGGACGGGATCTCAGCCGCTGCCGGCCAGGCCGCAGCGGCAGCCGCAGGACTGGGCATCCCGCTGCTTGTGCTCGACTCCGGCACGGAGCAGCGCGTCTCGGACGAGCTGGACCGGCTGGGTGCACAATCCGTGGTGGTTTACGGTGCGCCTGCGGGAGATTGGTCGGCATCAGTGGGGGAGCGGGCGCAGGTGGCAGGCCCAGCCGACGCCGACGGTTTCCAGTCTGTGCTGAATTTGGCCACCTCGCCCGCCGCAGCCGGCCCCCTGATCGCACAGATCGCCGCCATGGAACGCGGCACCACGCTGTCAGTTCCGGTTCCGGACATCACCGCGGCGAACACGGAAGCCGCGGCAGCAGGCGAGGCAGCCTCGGACGCGAAAACGTCACAGGCGGACACACCGTCCGGCGCGGACCGGCTCCCTGAATTTCAGGCGGACGAGGATCGGACCGACGCCGTCCTGCTGGCGACCGAGGATCCGGCGTCGGCCGCTGTGGTTGCTACGGCACGGGCCGCCGGCGCCGAAGTGAAGATGGTGGAGACCGCGGATCCCCGGGCTGAGTCAGACGTGATCCGGATTCTGCGCAGTCATCGCGCAGGCGGGATTTATGCCGCCGGAAACGCTTTTGGCGGGGATGGGAACTTCCAGGCACAGGCAGGGGTTGCCCTGAACGCTCCGGAGCTGCCCGGCGGCGGGCAGACGGTCTTCCCGGGCCGTCGCATGGTGGCACTGTACGGGCATCCCAGCGGGGGAAGCCTCGGCGTCCTCGGCGAACAGGGCATGGCCGAGTCCATCCAGCTGGCCAAGGAAACAGCGGAGCAGTATCAGCCCTACAGCACGGAACCGGTGGTTCCTGCCTTGGAGATCATCACCACTGTTGCCAGTGCGGGCCCCGGTGCCGACGGTGACTATTCCGAGGAAACAGCCCCGGAGGACCTGATCCCCTGGATTGAGGCTGCCCGGGAAGCCGGCGTCTATGTGGTGCTGGACCTGCAGCCGGGGCTGAGCACGTTCCTGGACCAGGCGGTCCGCTATGAGCAGCTGCTGAAGTACCCGCACGTGGGGCTGGCCCTGGACTCGGAGTGGCGGCTCGCACCGGGACAGCGCCACCTGGAACAAATCGGTTCGGTGGACGCTGCGGAGGTCAACGAGGTGTCAGAGTGGCTTGCCGGCCTGACGCGGGACAGCGTCCTGCCGCAGAAGGTCTTCATGCTGCACCAGTTCAATCTGTCCATGATCCGCAACCGGGACCAGCTCAACGTCAGCCACAGTGAGCTGGCCGTAAGCCTGCATGCGGACGGGCACGGAACGCCGGGGCAGAAGCAGGAAACGTGGAGCGTTATGCGCAACGGACTGCAGCCGGAAATCTGGCCCGGATGGAAAAACTTCTATGACGAAGACACTCCCATGCTGACTCCGGAGCAAACCTTCACGCAGGTCGATCCCAAGCCCTGGTTTATCTCCTACCAGTAACGTCAGGGGGGGGAGGCGGTGCACCGCCTCCCCGGGGCTTGAAGCTAGTAGCCCTGGGCGTCCAGCAGTGCGTCCTCTTCGTCCTCCTGGGTGCTGCCGCGCTGCTTGCGCGGGCGGCGGGGACGGCTCGGGCCAGGATAGGCGGAGATCATTTCGTCCTCGTCGTCTTCCCAGTCGTCCTCGTCGCCGTAGCGAAGGTTCAGCGCCTCCTGACGTGCGGCGTAACCCAAACCCACAAACAGCATGAGGCCAAAGGCGAACCACTGCATGGCGTAGGACAGGTGGGGTCCTTCGTCCACTGACGGCTTGGGAGCCGCTTCCGGGACCACCGCGGGGCGGGGGTCCTCGCTGGCCATGAGGCCGTAGGCGGCCTGCTCCAGCTCGTACCCCACCTCATCCTGGTACTGGGCCAGGTCGATGGAGGCCAGCTGGCCCTCCGGGGCTCCGCGCCGCACTTCGGGTTCAGCAGGCTTGATCCGCGCGACGACATTAACCTCGCCGGCCGGTGCTGCGGGAACGCCATCGGGCTTGCCGGCCTCGTCATTGCCGATCGGCAGCCAGCCCCGGTTGATCACCACGGCGGTTCCATCGGAGAGTTTCAGCGGCACCACAACCTCGTATCCGGCACGCCCGCTGAGGGGCCGGTTGCGGACAATGCGCTGGTTATCAGTGTCGTAGACGCCCGTCATCGAAACCGGCAGCCATTCCTTCCCGGGATCGTAATCCTCGAAAAGGCCGGCCGCTTCCTCGAAGGGCACCGGTGCGGCGTCGTAATTGCTAACAACATTGCCAATGTCGTCGCGGACCGCATTCCTGCGGTCCATCTGCCACATGCCCAGGGAACAACAGACCACGGAGAGCAGGCAGACCAGGGCAAACCAGCCCAGCCAGCGGCCGGAAAGGAGGAACCGGTACATCTAGGCAGTCCCGCTTTCGGTATCCGCAGCGGCCGGAGGACCTGCGAGGGGGAGCGTCTGCTTCCAGAGGTCCCGGGTTTCCAGGTAATCCTGCAGCCAGGTGCGGTGCTCATCACACGCAAGCCAGATTTTGCGGCGCTCCGGGGTGTGGATACGCGGGTTGTTCCACAGCAGCTGCCAGGAAGCGGGCAGCCGGCAGCCCTTGCGGGAGCATACGGCCGGTTCGCCGGAATGCGGGCCGGCCGGTTCCGCGCCGGGCCGGGGAGCGCCGGTGGTCCGGGCCAGTTGGTCAAGAAGATTCATGCGTGAGGTGGTGCCTTATCGTCGTGGCCGTCGTCGGCGGGATCGTCATCAATGATCTCACCGTGCAGCAGTGCAGTTTCCGGGGACTCGCGGCTTCCGCCCGGCTCCGGCGGCCGGGGCGCCTCGATGGCGGGGGCCGGAAGGGAGTCGATCATGGATTCCGAGGCCGTCATGTTCCGGGTATCGGAACCGGCGTTGGCAATGATCACGGCGAAGTACGGAAGGACGACGGCGCCGGCAATCACCACCCAGAGCAGCCATCCGTGCACAACGAACAGCAGGCCGAGGCAGACAATGCGGATGCCCATGGACACCGAATACTTAATCATGCGTGCGCGCATCTCATCGGTGTGCGCCGTGCGGGCGTCGGTGATCCGGGGGATCGGGACACCGCGGCTGGATTCCTTGTTCATCACTCTCCCAAACAGAGTCTCCATTGTCGCACCGGAAGCTGTGATGGTGAAGTCGGATTGTGCCCGGCTAGGATCGAATCCGTTCACCCCCACTCCCAGCGAAGGAAAATTTGTGCAGAACAACCTCCAGCCGTCCACCGGCCGCAGCGTCCTGGTTACCGGCGGAAACCGTGGAATCGGCCTGGCCATCGCCCAGGCGTTCGTCGCAAACGGCGACAAGGTCGCCATCACCTACCGCAGCGGGGAGGTGCCTGAGGGCATGCTCGGTGTGAAGGCCGACGTCACCGACATGGCTTCCGTGGATGCCGCGTTTACCGAGGTGGAAGCTGAGCACGGGCCGGTGGAGGTGCTGGTGGCCAACGCCGGGATTACCCGCGACACCCTGCTGCTGCGGATGAGCGAGGATGACTTCACCGACGTCGTTGACACCAATCTCACCGGAGCTTTCCGGGTCATCAAGCGGGCTTCCAAGGGCATGATCAAGCTGCGCCGCGGACGGGTTGTCCTGATCTCTTCCGTAGTGGGCCTGTACGGCTCTCCCGGCCAGATCAACTACGCAGCATCCAAGTCCGGGCTCATCGGAATTGCCCGGTCGCTGACCCGCGAACTGGGATCCCGGAACATCACCGCAAATGTGGTGGCGCCGGGATTCATCAATACGGACATGACCAAGGAACTGCCCGAAGACACGCAGAAGAGCTATCTCTCCTCCATTCCGGCCAACCGCTTTGCCGAGCCTGAAGAAGTTGCCGCGGTGGTGCGCTGGATCTCCGGACCCGAGGCTGCCTACATCTCCGGCGCGGTCATCCCCGTTGACGGCGGACTGGGCATGGGCCACTAGCCGCAGCCCTCCCGCCGTGCCGCACGGGCATTCCCCGCGCCAAGATCCCCGGGGGAATCGTTGGAGGTTTCCACCACCTCATGCGACGCCCGGGGCTGGCAGGATGGGGGAAGTTGCATAGAAGTTTGGACCTTTTCCACAAACACCCTCACAAAGGAGCACCCATGGGCCTGCTGGACGGCAAAGCCGCCATTGTTACCGGATCATCGCGCGGCATCGGCGCCGAAGTGGCCAAGTACCTGGCCGCCGAAGGAGCCGGCGTGGTGGTCAACTACCGGCAGAAGGCGCCGCGCGCCAACAAGGTGGTCACCGGCATTGAGAACGACGGCGGCCGGGCCGTCGCCGTGGGTGCGGACCTGACCTCTCCGGAGGGTCCCGCAGCACTGGTTTCCGCCGCAGTGGAGAACTTCGGCGGCCTGGACGTACTGGTCCTCAACGCCTCCGGCGGCATGGAGACCGGCGTCGAGGAGGACTACGCGCTGAAGCTGAACCGCGATGCGCAGGTCAACATGCTCACTGCGGCCCTGGAAGTGATGCCGGCGGGATCCCGTGTGGTTTTTGTCACGAGCCACCAGGCGCACTTCATCGCCAGCGTTCCCACCATGCCTGAATACGAGCCGGTGGCCCGCAGCAAGCGTGCCGGCGAAGATGCGCTCCGGGATCTGCTTCCGCAGCTCGAGGAAAAGGGCATCACCCTGGTGGTGGTCTCCGGCGACATGATCGAGGGAACTGTTACGGCCACGCTCCTGGACCGTGCCAACCCCGGTGCCATCGAGGCACGCCGCGTTGAAGCCGGAAAGCTGTACTCGGTGCAGGAATTCGGCGCTGAGGTGGCCCGGATGGCAACGGCGGATGTCCCCTCCGGCCACACGGAATATGTGGGCGGAGCGGACTACCTGGGCGCTGCCGGCCAGCTGCCCGCCCAGAACTAGGGCCCGGGACCGGGGCCTACAGCTTCACAAAGTGCTGCACCACGTCCAAGCGCGGCAGGTTCAGCACAGCATCCGCGGCGGCCTGCACTGCCGGTTTGGCGTTGAACGCCACGCCCAGTGCGGCCGCCGCCAGCATGTCCAGATCATTGGCGCCGTCGCCCACGGCAATGGTGTGCTGCTCGGCGATGCCGAGCCCGGCGGCCCACTCGCGCAGGGATTGGGCCTTGACGGCGCGGTCCACCACGGGGCCCTCCACCGTGCCGGTCAGCACGCCGTCCCTGATGCCCAGCAGGTTCGCCTTGGCATGGGTCAGCTGCAGCCGGGCAGCCAGGGGATCAAGGACCTGGCTGAATCCGCCTGACACCACGGCCACCGCGTGGCCGGCGGACAGGAATTCCTTCACCAGGGATTCGGCGCCGTCCGAGAGCTCGATGCGGCTGCCCACTTCCCCGATGACCGATTCCGGCAGCCCCGCCAGCGCCTTGACCCGCTGGTGCAGGCTTTGCGTGAAGTCGAGCTCGCCGCGCATGGCTGCCTCGGTGACTGCTGCCACCTCCGCTTCCCGTCCGGCGTGGGCGGCCAGCAGTTCAATGACTTCCTGCTTGATCAGGGTGGAGTCCACGTCCATCACCAGCAGTTTCCGCGCCGGTTCCAGGAGCGTTGCGGGAACGACGGCGGTGGCGGCTCCCTCCGCTGCGTCGCCCAGGGCAGCGGCGGCTTCGGTGACGGCCAGGCGCAGTGCCTGGATCCCGCCGTCGTACTCCACCATCAGCTTGGTGACGGTGTAGCCGTCTCCCTCGGCGTTCTCGAGTTCTGTGATTCGCCCGCCCGCGGCACCCACTGCCTGCTGAACGGCGGCGAGATAGGCGTCCGGAAGTTCCCGCCCGTAGCTGACCACTGCGCAGTCCGGCCTGCCGGAGGACAGCGACGAGGCAATGTCCTTGAATCGGGCATGATCTTGGGGGCGTTTCGAATCGGGCATTGCGTATCCGTTTCTGGAGGCGGAGCGGGCCGCGTTTAGCCATCGGCCCTTTCTTTAGCCTAATGTCTAGTGCTATGAGTGATGTTCTTGAATTTGCTGCCGTAAGTGTCGTTCGCGGCGGCAAGACCCTGTTGGACGCAGTTGACTGGCAGGTCAAGGAGGGGGAGCGCTGGGTCATCATGGGCCCCAACGGAGCCGGTAAGACCACTCTGCTGCAGATCGCGGGCGGCCGCATGCACCCCACCCGCGGCGTTGCCGGAATCCTCGAGGAAGTCCTCGGAACGGTAGACGTCTTTGAGCTTCGCCCGCGGATCGGCCTGGCCTCCGCAGCCCTGGCCAACCAGATCCCGGAACATGAAACCGTCCTGAACGTGGTGCTCACCGCCTCCTACGGCATGACGGGCCGGTGGCGGGAAAAGTACGAGAAGCTCGACGAGCGCCGCGCCTTCCGCCTGCTGCACGACTGGGGCATGTCCACTTTCATGAACCGCACGTTCTCCTCCCTGAGCGAGGGCGAACGCAAGCGCGTGCAGATTGCCCGTGCCCTGATGACGGACCCGGAGCTGCTGCTCCTGGACGAGCCGGCCGCAGGCCTGGACCTTGCCGGCCGCGAGGACCTGGTGGCCCGCCTGTCGGAGCTGGCCCGGGACGAAGAAGCCCCCGCCATGGTTCTGGTTACCCACCATCTTGAAGAGGTTCCTCCGGGCTTCACCCACGCCCTGCTGCTGCGCGAGGGCGGAGTGGTGGCTTCCGGCCCCGTGGCAGATGTCTTTACCGAAGAAAACCTCAGCACGGCTTTTGACCTGCCGCTGAGTGTGCAGCACAACGACGGCCGCTGGTCCGCCACCGCCCGCCGCTAACCGCCCGGCCCGGACCTTACGTTTCAAGTGGACCTCGTTCAGGACGTCATTGTCTTTGTTGCAGGCCTGTGGGCGGGGACGATCAATGCAGTGGTCGGGTCCGGAACACTTGTCACGTTTCCGGTGCTGGTTGCCCTGGGGTTCGCGCCGGTGGCAGCCACCATTTCCAACGCCATGGGACTTATCGCGGGTAACGTTGCCGGCTCCTGGGGCTACCGCCGGGAACTCGCGGGGCTGAAGTCCACTCTGCTGATGCTTCTGCCCGCTTCCGTGCTGGGCGGCGTCACAGGCGCTGCGCTCTTGCTGCACCTGCCGGAGAGCGTCTTCGGTGCCGTGGCGCCCTATCTGATTGTCGTGGCGCTGCTGTTTGTCATTTTCCAGCCAAAACTGCAGGCCTGGGTCCGGAGCCGTGCTGATGCCGCGGCGGCTGACGCCCCGGCGGCTGACGCGGCTGCGCACGTTACGGGGGCGCGCGTTGCGGGAGCACAGGCCACGGCCGTCGACCTTGCCGGTACCAAGCTGCCCCGGCGCCAGCGTGTGATTCTGGTCATCCTGATCTACCTCGCCGGTGTTTACGGCGGATACTTTGTGGCAGCACAGGGAATCCTGCTGGTGGGCATTCTGGGAGTGTTCCTGCGGGGCACCATCCACAACGCCAACGCCATGAAAAACATCCTGGTGCTGGGAGTTAATATTGTTGCCGCCGTTTCCTACCTCGTTTTCGCCTTCGACCGGATCATCTGGCCGGTGGTCGGGCTCATTGCGGCAGGTTCCCTGATCGGCGGATTCGTGGGAGCCGCCGTCGGCCGCCGGCTCCCGCCGGTGGTCCTGCGCACCGTCATTGTGCTGCTGGGACTGGTGGCACTGTGGAATATGGTGTTCTAAGTGACCCTTTACTCGCTTGAGTCTGCCGCGGATCCGCGCGTTGCCGACTACACCTCACTGACAGACACCGCCCTCCGCCGCCGCCGGGAGCCGATCGAAGGCATGTATATTGCCGAGTCTTCCAAGGTCCTTCGCCGGGCCCTTGATGCGGGGCACCGCCCACGCTCCTTTTTCCTGGCAGAAAAATGGATTGACGACCTCCAAGACGTGCTGGACCGGTATCCGGAAGTGCCCGCCTACGTAGGAACGGCCGCCATTTTGGAGGAAATCACCGGATTCCACCTGCACCGCGGGGCCCTGGCGGCCATGGAACGGCCCGCGCCCCTGGAACTGAACACCCTGCTGGCTTCCGCACGCCGGGTGGCAGTGCTCGAGGATATCGTGGACCACACCAACATCGGGGCTATCTTCCGCTCCGCTGCCGCTCTCGGGGTGGACGCGGTCCTCGTGAGCCCGCGCTGCGCCGATCCGTTGTATCGGCGTGCCATCAGGGTCAGCATGGGTACGGTTTTCCAGGTGCCCTGGGTGCGGCTGGAAGAATGGCCGCAGCAGCTGCAGACCCTCCGGGATGCTGGCTTCGTTACTGCCGCACTGGCGCTGGCCGAGGATTCGCTGACCCTGGACGAGCTCAGTGCCCGCGCGGACGAGCGGCTTGCCCTGGTCCTGGGCACCGAAGGGGACGGCCTTGCCGCGGGAACGCTCTCCGCCGTGGACCTGACGGTCCGGATCCCCATGAGCGGCGGAGTGGATTCCCTGAATGTTGCTGCCGCCAGCGCCGTCGCCTTCTGGGAGTGCCGTCCGCAGGCAAGCTGATCCCCGGGGGCCGGCAACCAGGAGGTTCGCTTACCCTCAGGCACCTTTAGTGCAAGACTTACCGCACTGATTACTCGCCGCACTTCCATCCGGGGTCCACATGAACACTGCTCCACGCCGGGCGCCCCAGCTCCGGTGTCCTCCTCGCGTTTCCGGCGCGCCCGCAGGGGCGCCCCGGTCCGGGACAATGACCGCCGGCGGACGCCGCGGGCCGCTCCGCCGGCTGCTGGCCACCGTGCTTTGCGTCGTCCCGCTCGGCCTGGCCCTGGCTGCCTGCGGGCCCACAGCGGAGCAGAGTGCCGCGCGGCAGATGGCTTCCGTGTCGCCGGCGCCGGCACCTTCTGTGCCGGTGCGCCGGACTTCCGCCCCTGCACTTCCGGCTCCCTTGCCGGCACCGACCCCCACGCCCACACCCGAGCCGCTGAAGGTTGGCGTCACCGGGAACCAGGAGGGCATGCCCCAGCCGGTCCAGGACGCCTGCCAGTTCCTGCTGCGCCGGGATACTGCGTCTTTTCCGGCAGCCGAAGCCGGGGATTGCCTGCGTGCGGCCATGATCGCCGGCAGCGGGGCAACACAAACGCTGACCACGGCGTCGAGCTGGATTCCGCCGGGAACCCATACGATGCAATTCACCACCGCTCCCGAGTTCTCCCTCCGCCTTGAGGACAGCGGCCTCGGGCTGAAGATTACGGCCGGAGCAGGCGGCGGCAGCGTGGACACGGGCGGCGGCAGGGTGAGCGCCAATACGTCCGGAACACCGGAAGAGGTGTATGCCGCAGTACTGTCCCGGGCCGCGGAGCTGACCGCCAATCCGGACCGCGTGGCGGAACTGCTGCAGGAATCAGACTCGCTGACCGTGGACTACGGCGCAGTCCTGGACGGGGCGGCCCGGACCAAGATCAGCGGCCACCGGCCGGCGGACGCCGAAGCGGGGGACATGATGCCCACCTCAGTCACCCTGTGGCTGGACGATTTCTACCGGCCGGTCCGGTTTGAGCTTTCCGCACAGACCCGCGGAATCACGTCCAGCATCACCGCTGACAACACCGGCTGGGGATCCTGACGCTTCCGCTGTCCCGGCTTTAACCTGCCGCCCGGTTTGCGGTATGCTGAATTGCTGATCCCCGCAGATGCGCTTCGCTGCGCAGAACGGGGACAATCCAAGCTTTCAACCACCAGTGCCTGGCAAAATCCAGGCACCAAAAGAAGGTAATACATTGAAGTCTGATATCCACCCGAAGTACGGCCCGGTTGTCTTCCGCGATCTCGCGTCCGACACCTCGTTCCTGACCAACTCCACGGCGACGTCCGCCAAGACGATTGAGTGGGAAGACGGCAACACCTACCCCCTCATCGAGGTGGAAATCTCCTCCGCGTCGCACCCGTTCTACACGGGCAAGCAGCGCATCATGGACTCCGCCGGCCGTGTCGAGCGCTTCAACGCCCGCTTCAAGGGCTTCGGTTCCAAGAAGTAATTCGTTTGTAACGAACATTGCAGGTTCTAGACTAAGAAGGCCCGCCCGGTATTTTCCGAGCGGGCCTTTTTATATGCGCAGAATGAAGTTGAAGGAGCAGCATGCAACAGGACGGTAGCCGCCTGCACGGAGAGTTCAAGGTGGTCGGCGGAAAACTTGTAGTGGTGGACCTGGACGTCCGCGACGGGAAACTGGCGGATGTCTCGCTCAGCGGCGACTTCTTCCTGGAGCCCGATGATGCCCTTGCTGACATCAACGCAGCTCTGGAAGGACTCCCGGCAGAGACGGCGGGAGCGGACATCGCCGCGGCCGTGCGGGCCAACCTGCCCTCCGATGCCGTTCTTTTCGGATTCTCGCCGGAGGCCATAGCCACCGCCGTCCGCCGGGCGCTGGCCAAGGCGACCGGCTGGAGGGATCACAAGTGGGAGATCATTGGCCCCACACCCCTCTCAACGGCCATGCACGTGGCTATGGATGAAGTGCTGGCTGAAGAAGTCGGTGCCGGCAAACGCAACCCCACCCTCCGGTTCTGGGAATGGGAAACACCGTCAGTGGTGATCGGCAGTTTCCAGTCGCTGCGCAACGAAGTGGACCCGCAGGGCGCGCAGAAGCACGGGGTGACGGTGGTCCGGCGCATCAGCGGCGGCGGAGCCATGTTCATGGAGCACGGCAACGCCATCACGTACTCGATCTATGTTCCGCAGTCCCTGGTGGACGGCCTGAGCTTCGCGGAGTCCTATCCCTTCCTTGACGCCTGGGTGATGGAATCGCTGGAAAAACTGGGCATTAAGGCCTGGTACCAGCCGCTCAACGACATCGCGACGGATCAGGGCAAAATCGGCGGAGCGGCCCAGAAGCGCTTCAGCAACGGCGGCATGCTGCACCACGTGACGATGTCCTATGACATTGACGCCGACAAGATGCTTGAAGTCCTGCGCATCGGCAAGGAGAAGCTTTCGGACAAGGGCACCACCAGCGCCAAGAAGCGGGTGGATCCGCTGCGCCGCCAGACCGGCCTTACGCGCGAAGAGATCATCCGGACCATGATGGAGACCTTTGCGGCGCGTTACGGTGCTGCGGAGACCGGACTTACGGATGAGGAACTGGCCCTGGCGGAGGCGAAGGTGGCGGACAAGTTCGGCACCGCTGAATGGCTGAACCGGGTTCCCTAGGGATCTGCGTCTTCCTGCCCTAGACTGCCGAGCATGGAAAAAAAGTCTCTGACCGCATTGGTGCGGTCCCAGCTGCAGATCGCCGGTGAAGCCTCCAGCGGCCGCAGCGCCCAGACGGTCTACGGCGGACACGAGCACGTTCTCCGGCAGACGGTGATAGCCCTGAATGCCGGATTCATTATGGATGAGCATGAGAATCCGGGCGAAGCCACCGTCTATGTCCTCAAGGGCCGGGTCCGGCTGGCAGCGGAGGAGCACACGTGGGAAGGTTCCGCGGGGGACCTGCTGATCGTGCCGCAGGCGCGGCACTCCGTGGAGGCCGTGGAAGATTCAGCGGTCCTGCTCACGGTAGCGAAACTGAACCACCCCTGAGGCTCATAGGTTAGGGGCCCGGCGGGTCAAAGGGCACGGGACCGGGAGTTCCCGGGGCATGATGCCCCGGGAACTCCCGGTCCCGTTTTCAGAACCTACCTGCCCGCAGCCTGCACCCGCAGGGAACGCAGCAGCTGGTCCTGCTGCTCCAGGATGATCCGGCGCAGGGCGGCGGGGGCCTGCGGATTGGCTTCGAGCCAGTCCATGCTGGCCACCAGGACCGGATGGTCCGCGGCAACCATGTGTTCGGGCAGGTCCTGTGCACCGGGGAAGAGGCCTGTCACCACCCGGCTGGCCTGTCCAATGCTTCGTGAGCTCCAGACCAGGGTCAGGGACGCAAAGTAGTCGGCCTGGAAGACGGACAGCAAGTCGGTGCTGCCGATCGTGAGGCCCTCAATGGTTGCGGAGAGCAGCTGGTTGGACAGCTCATCCGAGTGCACCGCGTCCTGCCAGGCAGCGGCCTTGACGGCCGGATCGGGGAACGCAGCCGTGGCCGTAGTGAAGCCCACCCGTCCCGAGGCCGTGGAGTCCTTCGCCAGTTCGGCCTCCAGCTCACTGCGGGTGGCGTTGCCCGTGGCGGCCAGCGCCTGCCAGAGCGACCAGCGCAGGTCGGAGTCCACGGTGAGGCCCGGAATGGTGGCGGTTCCCTGCAGCAGGCCGCGCAGCAGGTCCACATGGGACGTGCTGCGCCGGCCCAGAGCGGCGGCGTTCCGTGCCCAGATCAGCTGGCGGTCGCTGCCGGGGTCCGCCTGCTGAAGCTGGTCAACCACCAGTGAGTACAGGACTTCGCGCAGGTCGCCGCGGTCCTCCGCGGGGGTGTACCGCTCCACGGCAAAGCGGGAGTTATCCAGCAGGACCTGCAGTACGCCGGCACCTGTCTCGGTTGGGGCGGCGTGCACAATCAGCCGGATGTAGTCGCGGGCGCTGATCATTCCATCCCGGACCCCGTTCCACAGCGCTGAGAAGCACACCGCCCGGGCCAGCGGATCGGGGATCCGGGCCAGGTTCTGCATCAGCGCCTGCAGCGAATCAGAGTCGAAGCGGATCTTGGCATAGGTCAGGTCCTCGTCGTTGAGCAGCAGCACGGCAGGGCGCTTCGTGCCGGTGAGCTCCGGGACCGCGGTGCGGGGACCGACGACGTCGATTTCCACGCTGCCGGTGCGGACCATCGCACCCGCGGCGTCCGGGTTGTACAGTCCGATCCGCAGCCGGTGCGGACGCGGAACCTGTTCCCCGCTGACGGGGTCAGGGGCGTTCTGGACGATCGTGACCGAGGTGATGATGCCGTCGTCGTCCGTTTCCACCTCGGTGGTCAGCGTCGGAACGCCTGCTGTCTGCAGCCACAGCCGTGACCAGGCGCCCAGGTCCCGGCCCGAGGCCTCGCTGAGGGCGCTGAGCAGGTCCGCAAGGGTGGTGTTGCCGTAGGCATGGTCGCGGAAGTAACCCCGCGCCGCATCAATGAAGGCATCAAAGCCTACGTACGCCACCAGCTGCTTGAGCACGGAGGCGCCCTTGGCGTAGGTGATGCCGTCGAAATTCTGCTTGGCCGCTTCCAAATCGGTAATGTCCGCCACGATCGGATGCGTGGTGGGCAGCTGGTCCTGGGTGTAGGCCCAGGCCTTGCGCCGGTTGGCGAAGCTGACCCAGGAATGAGTGAAAGCGGTGGCCTGATCCACGGCCAGGGCGCCCATGTAATCCGCGAAGGACTCCTTCAGCCACAGGTCATCCCACCATTTCATGGTCACCAGGTCGCCGAACCACATGTGCGCCATCTCGTGCAGGATGGTGTTGGCCCGCGCCTCGTACTGCGCCTCGGTGGCCTTGGAACGGAACACGTACGCCTCGGTGAAGGTCACCAGGCCGGGGTTCTCCATGGCACCGAGGTTGTATTCGGGCACAAAGGCCTGATCGTACTTGCCGAACGGGTAGGGGTAGGCAAACAGCTCGTGAAAGTAGTCCAGTCCCTGTTTGGTGATCCCGAAGATGTTCTCCGGGTCAAAATGCTCCGCGAGCGAGGAGCGGCAGTAGGCGCCCAGGGGAATGTCCAGGACGGTGCCGTCCGGCAGGGTGGTGGACCAGGCGTCCTCGGCCTTGAAATACGGTCCGGCCAGCACCGTGGTGATGTAGGTGGAGATGCGCTGTGTGGGGGCGAAGTCCCAGCGGCTGACGCCGCCGTCGAGCGCTGTCCGGTTGGTTTCCGCGCCGTTGGAGGCAACTTCCCAGTCCGAGGGTGCGGTGACATGGAAGGTGAAGGCGGCCTTGAGGTCCGGCTGCTCAAAGTTGGCGAATACCCGCCGGGCATCGGCCGGTTCGTACTGCGTGTAGAGGTAGGTGCGGGAATCCGCCGGATCAGTGAACCGGTGCATGCCCTCGCCGCTGCGGCTGTACAGGGCCGTCCCGTCCACCGTGACCACGTTGACGTAGTCCAGGCCCGTCAGGTGGATGCGGGAGCCATCGACGGCGGTTTCCAGGGGCAGGGTGCGCCCGTTCAGGACCACCTTGGCCACGCCGCCGTGGATGAAGTCCAGGAAGGTCTCCGCTCCGGCTTCAGTGCAGGTGAAGGCAATGGTGCTGCGGGAGCGGAAACCGGCGGCCGAGGGATCCTCGGCGCTGCTTAGGTCAAGATCAACATCATAGGCATCAACGGATATGAGGGCGGAGCGGGCGGCGGCTTCATCACGGCGCAGATTCTGGTTCGACACATGTTCATTGAATCACTTTCGCCGGGGACACGGGCTACGGGGCGAGCAGCAGGGCCAGGCCGAGCCCCAGGGCTCCGATCAGGAACCAGGACACCAGGGCCGCTGAAAGCGCCCGGACCCCCGAAGCAAAAAGGGCGCGGAAGCGCACTGCAGCACCCAGGGCAAACAGGGCCGCAGCAAACAGGATCTCCTGCACCAGGGCTGCCGCCTCCAGTACGCCTGCCGGCAGAACCCCGGTGGTCCGCACCAGGATCAGGGCCAGGAAGCCGGCCACAAACAGGGGGACCAGGGGCGGACGCTTACCCGTCGCCCCGTTGCCGCCGGCCGCCGCGGCCTGGCGGCGTCCCATCACTCCTGCTGCCGCGGTCATGGGTGCCAGCAGGACCACGCGCGCCAGCTTGACGACGACGGCGGCCGCGAGCGCTGCCGTGCCGGCGGTCTGGGCTGTAGCCACCACCTGTCCAACGTCGTGCACCGAGGCTCCGGCCCATATGCCGAAGGTTTCCCCGGGAAGGCTCAGCAGGGAGCCCAGCAGCGGGAGTACGCCTATGGCCAATGTGCCGCACAGCGTTACCAGCGCTATGGGCACCACTGTGTCTTCCTGCCGCACCCGGCGGGCAGCCGCCATCGCTCCGATGGCCGACACTCCGCAGATGGAGAACCCCGAGGCAATCAGCAGCGGTTCCTCTCCGGGCAGGCGAAAGGCCCGGCAGACGGCATAGGTGCCGGCGAAGGCGGCTCCCACCAGCGCCACGATCAACAGCAGGGCTCCCCACCCCAGCCCGGCAATATCCACCAGTGACACCTTCAATCCCAGCAGGACAATGCCCAGGCGCATCAGTTTCCGGGCAGCCAGGGACAGTCCCGGCTTCAGCGGCCCTGATACTGCTGAGGAGATCCCCGGCAGGTTGGCCGCCAGGAGCCCCAGGATGACAGCCGCGGTCAGTACCGGCAGCCCGGGGAGGACCAGATGCAGCAGGTAGGCAGGGATGACCGCCGCAGCGGCAACCAGCAGCCCGGGAGTTGACGTGCTGCGTGCGGGAGAGGAGGTGGTGTTCACCTTCCCACCCTGCCGCAGAAGAGGATGCCAGCCAAACACCGCCGCAGGAGCCGCGTACCGCAGCCGGGGGATTTCAGCGCATGTGGCTTTTGTTACAGTGAAGAACACCCCCTAGTCTTTAGAGGCACCACATGGCTGACCAGCTGCAGATCCCGGAGCACCCCTGGACCCGTTCCACGGGACAGGCCGCAGCACAAATGGATGTCTCGCCGGCAGCGGGGCTCAGCACGGATCAGGCCCGGCAGCGTCTGGCACAGTACGGACCCAACGAACTTGCCGCCGGCCGGAAGGTTCCGGGCTGGCAGAAGATTGTCCGGCTCCTGTCGGACCGGCTGATCCTGGTGCTGATTGCGGCAGCCGTGATCAGCGCCGTCGTATCCCGCGAATGGGAAACCCCGCTGGTTATCCTGGTGGTGATCGCGCTGAACACCACCCTGAACTATGTCCAGGAGCAGCGGGCGGAGAACAGCTTGGAGGCCCTGCGCAGCAGCGCGGTGTCCGTTGCGACCGTACGGCGCAACGGCGTTTCCGTGGATGTTCCCCGCACCGAGGTGGTGCCGGGGGACGTGGTCCTCCTGGAAGCCGGGGACACGGTCCCCGCTGACGGTCGGCTCTTGGAAGCAGTCCGGCTGCAGGTGGCCGAAGCCGCCCTCACCGGAGAGTCCCAGCCGGTGAACAAGACAACGGCCGCACTGGCCGACCCGGAACTGCCGGTGGCGGACCGGACCAACATGCTGTACATGGACACCGACGTCAGCCGGGGGAGGGCCGTCCTGCTGGTCACCGGTACCGGCATGGACACCCAGATCGGCCGGATCGCCCATCTGCTCGGCTCCACCGCGGAGGAAAAGACCACGCTGCAGCGCAGCATCGACCAGCTGGCCCGGCTGCTCACCTACGTGGCGCTGATTGTCGTGGCCGTGGTGTTTGTTCTGGGCCTGCTGCGCGGTGACAGCTGGGAGGACCTGTTCCTGACCGCCGTTTCCCTGGCGGTGGCCACCATACCGGAGGGGCTGACCGCCGTCGTCGCGTTCACCCTGGCAATGGGAGCCTCCCGGCTGGCCGCGCGCGGTGCCATCATCAAACAGCTGTCCGCGGTGGAAACGCTGGGCAGTACCTCGCAGATCTGCACCGACAAAACCGGCACGCTGACCCTGAACGAAATGACCGTCCGGCGTCTCTATACCGCGTCTGGACGGGTCTTTCGGGTCTCGGGCTCCGGCTACTCCACGGAGGGCGCGGTACTTAGTGCGGACGGGCGTCCGGCGCCGGCACTGTCGGTGGCCTTCCTGGGCTTCGCACTGTGCAACGATGCCTCGGTGCGCGACGGCGTACTCACCGGCGATCCCACCGAGGGGGCGCTGGTGGTCCTCGCGGAGAAGGGCGGCATCGACGCCGAAGGTGCCCGCGCGTCCCATCCGCGCATCGCTGAGGTGCCTTTTGATTCGGACTACAAGTTCATGGCCACATTCAACCGGCGCCCTGCCGACAAGGAATCGGGGCAGGGCCCGGGGCCCGGGAATGAAGTGTTCTGCTATGCCAAGGGTGCGCCCGGCGTACTCCTGGAGCGGTCACAATTCATCGCCACCGCCGAGGGCCGGCGGCCGCTGACTTCCCAGGACCGCCGGCGCATCAGTGACGAAGTCACCGCGTTCGCGGAGCGCGGGCTGCGCACCATGGCCGTGGCAGGCCGCCCGGCGCAAGAACCGCTGCCCGCAGACCCGGACGAGCTGCGGGACAGCGTGGCGGGCCTGACCATCTACGCCGTGGTGGGCATCATGGATCCTCCCCGCAGCGAGGCGGCAGAGGCCATTGCCCGCGCCCGCGAAGCGGGGATCAGCGTGCACATGATCACCGGGGACCATCTCATCACCGCCTCAGCCATCGCGCGGGATCTGGGAATCACCGGGGAAGCCGTGTCCGGCGCAGCTCTGGAGAACCTGGATGACGAAGAGCTGCAGCGGCGGGCCCCCGGCTACGGGGTGCTGGCCCGGGTCTCGCCCGAACACAAGATCCGGATGGTGCGTGCATTGCAGGCCGACGGCGCGGTGGTCGCCATGACCGGGGACGGGGTCAATGATGCCCCGGCGCTGAAACGCGCGGACATCGGCATTGCCATGGGCATCACCGGCACCGACGTCTCCAAGGGTGCGGCAAAGATGATCCTGACGGACGACAACTTCGCCACCATCGTTACCGCGGTCCAGGAGGGCCGGGGGATCTACGCCAACATCATCAAATTTGTCCGGTTCCAGCTCACCACCGCGTGGGGCTTCGTCCTGATTTTCCTGGCGGCTGCGGCCTTTTCGCTGGCCGGGGGAGCGCCCTTCACTGCCCTGCAAATCCTGTGGGTCAACATCATCATGGACGGGCCGCCCGCCCTGGCCCTGGGTGTGGATCCGGCCGATCCGGACCTGATGAAACAGCGTCCGCGGCCGTCCCGCGAACCTCTGCTGACCGGCCGGCGGATCATGCAGATCCTGACCATGGGAGTGGTGATGGCTGCAGGAACGTGCACCGTCCTGTACCTGGCACCGCAGATGTATCCCGAAAACGCCGGGGATCCGCTGTTCGCCACCACGCTGGCCTTCACCACCTTCGTGTTCTACCAGGCGTTCAACCTGCTCAACGTCCGCTCGGCGAACGGCAGTGTCTTCGCCTGGCAAACCTTCACCAACCGGGCCATCTGGGTGTCGCTGGCCGCCGTCGTCGTCCTGCAGGTCCTGGTGGTGCAGCTGGGGGCGCTGCAGGGGCTCTTTGACACCACGGACCTCACCTCGGGACAGTGGTTCCTGGCCCTGGGCGTGGGTTCAACGGTGCTGTGGGTGTCGGAGATCCGCAAGGCGGTCTCCCGTTTCCGCGAACGGGAGACCCTTCCGGCTTAGCGCCGGCTCACCAGGGTGAGGGCTTGTAGTCCTTCAGGAAGACCCCGTACTGGTCCTCTCCGGCTTCGCCCATGACAATCGGGTCATACACGCGGGCAGCACCGTCCACCAGGTCCAGGGGAGCGTGGAAGCCCTCTTCTGCCAGGCGCACCTTGGTGGGGTGCGGACGTTCGTCGGTGATCCAGCCGGTGTCCACGGCAGTCATCAGGATCCCGTCCGTTTCCAGCATTTCCCCGGCGCTGGTGCGGGTGAGCATGTTCAGCGAGGCCTTGGCCATGTTGGTGTGCGGATGGCCCGGTCCCTTGTACCGGCGGCTGAACTGGCCTTCCATGGCGGAGACGTTCACGATGTACTTCCGGCGGGCCGAAGAGGCCGCCATGGCCGGACGCAGCCGGTTGACCAGCAGGAACGGCGCGGTCACGTTGCACAGCTGCACTTCGAGCATTTCCAGGGGCTCCACCTGGTCCACCACCTGGGTCCAGCTGTTGATCGGAGCGGTGTCCGGCACCAGCCCGCCGGCGTCGATGGCGGTACCCGCGTTCAGCTTCTCCAGTGAGGAGGAGCCGGCGGTCAGCGCGAGGGAGGTGACCGCGTCGCCGGCCAGCACCGGGTGCTCGGCGATCGAGCTGGCCAGCGCCGTCGGGTGGGCGTCGTAGGTGTGGCCGAAGGTGACCAGCTCCGGCATGGCGGCGGACGCCGGCAGTGCCTCGAGTTCGGCGTCCACCAGCGGCTGGTAGGCGTTGGAGGTCCGGCGCACGGTTTGGGCGGCGTTGTTGATCAGGATGTCCAGGGGCCCGGCGGCGGCCACTGATTCAGTCAGGGAAATTACCTGGGCCGGGTCGCGCAGGTCGATGCCCACAATCTTCAGCCGGTGCAGCCAGTCCGCGGAGTCCTCCATGGCGGCAAAGCGCCGGGCCGCGTCCTTGGGGAACCGTGTGGTGATGGTGGTGTGCGCGCCGTCGCGCAGCAGCCGCAGGGCAATGTACATGCCAATCTTGGCGCGGCCGCCGGTCAGCAGCGCGCGTTTGCCCGTGAGGTCGGTCCGGGCATCGCGCTTGGCGTGGCTGAAGGCCGCGCACTCCGGGCAGAGCTGGTGGTAGAAGGCGTCCACCACGGTGTACGGCTGCTTGCAGATGTAGCAGTTGCGCGGCTTGAGCAGCGTGCCGGCCGAGGGGCCGTGGGCCGAGGTCCGCAGCTGCGCGCCGCGGGTTTCGTCGTCGATCCGGTCGGAGGCGCCGGTGGCCGTCAGGGCCACGACTGCGCGGTCCGCCTCGGCGACGGCACTGCGCTTCTCATTCTTCTTGTGCTTCTTCACGGACTTGAACATCTTGGCGGTGGCCCGCCGGACGGCAACGTAGTCCGGATCTTCCTCGTCCAGGACGTGGATGGAGGACAGGACCCGCAGGCAGGCGGCAAGGTCTTCGGG
The DNA here is from genome assembly GCF_044762205.1 of Arthrobacter sp. NPDC097144. Taxonomy (NCBI): domain Bacteria; kingdom Bacillati; phylum Actinomycetota; class Actinomycetes; order Micrococcales; family Micrococcaceae; genus Arthrobacter; species Arthrobacter sp. NPDC097144. The sequence goes on from NZ_JBIWDW010000002.1 coordinate 584,960, forward strand.
GCTCAGGTCGGGGGTGCTCATGAAAATCGTTTCTGCTGTGAATCGGCGCCGGCAGTGGACACGGCGAAGGCAATTTTGGTGCCATCCGACCTTACAACGAAACACCGCGGCGCCCCGTATTGGGGGCGCCGCGGCGGTCGAAGATCACAGGCTGCCGTGAACGGCGGCCTGCACAGGAGTCTGTGCCTAAGCGGGCGCAGCTTCCGGTTCCGGCAGGGTGACTTTCTGGCCCTTGCTCAGTACGGTCAGCCCCGAGGGCGTCACGGTGAAGCCCCGTGCCAGGTCGAGGTCACGGTCCACGCCAATGGTGGCTCCCGGCGGAATCTGGACGTTCTTGTCGATGATCGCCCGGCGGACCACTGCGCCCGCACCTACATGGATGCCGTCCATCAGCACGGAATCGGTAACCTCCGCGCCGGCGTCCACATACACATCCGGTGCCACGACGGACCGGGTCACGGTGCCGCCGGAGATCACGACGCCGTTGGAAACGATCGAGTCGAATGCCGTACCGGCCTGGTCCGCAGCACTGCGGACGAACTTTGCCGGCGGGGAAATGCTCTGGCGCGTGTAGATGGGCCACTGCAGGTTGTACAGGTTGAACGCCGGCAGCGGGGAAATCAGGTCCATTGTGGCGTCGTAGTACGAGTCGAGAGTACCGACGTCGCGCCAGTACTGGTGGTCGCTGCCGGTGGCTCCCGGAATGACATTGTGGGAAAAGTCATAGACCGCGGCATCGTTGCGCTCAACAAAGTACGGAATGATGTCTCCGCCCATGTCGTGCTTGGTAATAAGCCGTTCAGCATCCACATTCAATGCTTCCACCAGCGCATCGGTGTTGAAAACGTAATTACCCATGGAGGCCAGGAACATGTTCGGATCATCCGGGAGCCCCGCCGTAGTGGCGGGTTTTTCGATGAATGCACCAATTCGTCCGGGGTTTTCCGGATCCGTTTCGATGACACCGAATTGATCGGCCAGGTGCAGCGGCTGACGGACCGCGGCAACACTGACCGAGGCTCCGGACGCGATGTGCGCCTCCACCATCTGGGAGAAGTCCATCCGGTAGACGTGGTCTGCTCCGATCACCACCACAATGTCCGGCCGGGCATCGTCAATGAGGTTCATGGACTGGTAGATCGCATTTGCGCTGCCCAAGAACCAGCTCTTGCCCATGCGCTGCTGGGCCGGCACTGATGCCACGTAGTTCTGCAGCTGGGTGGACATCCGCCACGTTTCGGAGATGTGGCGGTCCAGGCTGTGGGATTTGTACTGAGTCAAAACCACGATCTGCAGGTATCCCGAGTTCACCAGATTGGATAGGGCGAAGTCGATCAGACGGTAACGTCCCGCGAACGGGACGGCGGGCTTTGCGCGGTCCGCTGTCAGGGGCATCAGGCGTTTGCCTTCCCCGCCTGCCAGGACAACGGCCAGGACCTTCTTTGGCGCCATTTTGTACTTCCCATGCTTGTAGCTTCATGTGTCACTGGTGTTCTTTCGACATATTCGACGAAGCTGTCAAGCCCGTTAAATAAGTCTGCTGTTCTTCAGACTAGATCACTGCGGCGCCGGTGCACTACGTTGGTTTAGTGCGAGTAGATATTGTGTCCAAGGAATTCCCGCCCGAAATCTATGGCGGAGCAGGTGTCCATGTTGCCGAGCTGAGCCGTGTGCTTGCCGAATACGTGGACCTTCAGGTCCACTGCTTTGGTGCTCCCCGGGAGGCTGATTACCACGGTGCCTCGGTGAAGGCCTACAGCGTTCCCGCGGAGCTTGATGCCGCCAACCCGGCGGTGCAGACGCTGGGAACCGATCTGGAAATCCTGCAGGGCCTGGAGGGGGCGGACCTGGTCCATTCCCACACCTGGTACGCCAATATGGCCGGCCATCTGGGCTCGCTGCTGTACGGAATCCCCCATGTCCTCAGCGCCCACAGCCTGGAGCCCCTGAGGCCCTGGAAGGCGGAGCAGCTGGGCGGCGGGTACGCGCTGTCCTCCTGGGTTGAGAAAACGGCCTACGACGACGCCGCCGCCATCATTGCGGTCTCCGAAGGCATGCGCCAGGACATCCTGCGCAGCTATCCCGAAGTGGACCCGGCCAAGGTGCGGGTGGTGCACAACGGCATCGATGTTGAGCTGTGGCAGCCGGACACGGACCCGGAAGGGATCGCGGCGCTGGGCATCGACCCCGCCCGCCCCAGTGTGGTGTTCGTGGGCCGCAACACGCGCCAGAAGGGCCTGCCGTACCTGTTGCGCGCAGCGGCGCTGCTGCCGCCCGAAGTGCAGCTCGTACTGTGCCTGGGTGCTGCTGACACGCCCGAGCTGGCAGCGGAAACAGCTGTCCTGATTCAGGACCTCCGGGAAAAGCGAAGCGGCATCGTCGTCATCGAGCGGATGCTCCCGCGTGCCGAGCTCATCAAGGTACTCAGCTCCGCCACGGTGTTTGCCTGCCCGTCCATTTACGAACCGCTCGGCATCGTCAACCTGGAGGCCATGGCCTGCGGAACCGCCGTCGTGGCCTCCGCAACAGGCGGCATACCGGAAGTAGTGGACCCCGGAGTCACCGGACTGCTGGTGCCGATCGACCAGGTCACCGACGGAACCGGTACCCCGCTGGACCCTGAGACCTTTGTCCGTGACTTCGCTGCTGCCCTGACCGAAGTGGTCACGGACCCGGAGCGGGCCCACCGGATGGGCGAGGAAGGCCGGCGCCGCGCCACCGAGCATTTCTCCTGGGCATCCATTGCCCAGGCAACCCTTGAGGTCTACCGTTCGGTGCTGCCTGCTGCCAGCTAGCGGCCCTCAGCCACCGCAGCACCACCAACGTAAAAGGTCCGGACCGCAGATTGCAGTCCGGACCTTTTTACATCCGCAGGTCAGCGGGCAGGCTGGCTCAGCTGCCCGCTGTTGCTCACCGCTTGGACTTGGCGGCCTGCTTCTTACGCTGGATCAGGATCTTCTCGTCCACGGGAGCGGCCCCGCTGGCGCGGAGCATGCGCTGGTAGTCCATGGCTTCGTCCTGGCGCTTCTTCTCTGCTCCGGACGCAACTGCGGCGCGCAGGTGCTCGGGACCATAACCAAAAGCATCCACCAGGTCCAGCGCGTGCGGGCGGATCTTGGCGAGCAGCCGGTTGATGTACGGGCCGAGGGTGCGGGCGCGCTGGGTGGAGAGACGTCCGTGCATCAGGTACCAGGACAGGTTCTTTTCGATCAGGCACAGTCCGAAGAGGTCCCGCACCCAGGTCAGAACCTGGCGGGTGCCGTCATCTTCGATCCGGTCCAGCCCCCGGGTGAATGCCTCCCACTGCAGCAGTTCGGCGTGGGAGCGCGCCGCCTCGATCAGCGTGTGCTGGTTGTCGTTGAAGACTGCCGCACCCTTCTCCTTGGGCAGCTTGCGTGCCTCGCGCAGGGCCCCTGCTGCCTCGGAAACCATGGTGCCGACCCGGTCAGCGAGCAGGTCGTGCTGGGTTTTGGGATCGCGCAGCGCAATGGCGGATTTCTTTCCCGAGCCGGTGTCGGCAAAGGACTGGACAATCTGGCGCAGTCCGGTGCGGTGCATCGTGCGGTCGGTGGCCTGCACGACGGCGTAGCGTGCCAGGACGCCGAAGTCCGCTCCGGCAAACTCCTTGGCATAGTCCGCGAGCAGGCGTTTGGCCACCAGCTGCAGCAGGACGGTGTTGTCGCCCTCGAAGGTGGCGTAGATGTCCAGGTCTGCACGCAGCGCCGTCAACCGGTTCTCCGCCAGGAACCCCGCGCCGCCGGTAGCTTCGCGGGCTTCCTGAAGCGTGTCCAGGGCGTGCCAGGTGGACAGCGACTTCAGGCCGGCTGCCAGGGTTTCCAGGTCCTGCCGGTCTTCGTCCGTGTCATGCGCACCGGAGAAGACGTCGTCGAATTTCTGGAGCAGCTCTTCATGGGCAAAGGCTGCAGCGTAGGTGGTGGCCAGCCGGGGGAGCAGCCGGCGCTGGTGCTGCTGGTAGTCCATCAGGACTTCTTCGACAATGTCCGAGGCACCGTTGAACTGGCGGCGTTCGGTGGCGTACTGGATGGCCGTCTTCAGGGCCAGCTTGCTCGCAGCAACCGCGGCACCGTCAAGTGACACGCGTCCCTGGACCAGGGTGCCGATCATGGTGAAGAAACGGCGGCCCGGGCTTTCGATGCTGGAGGTGTAGGTGCCGTCGGCGGCCACGTCCCCGTAGCGGTTCAGCAGGTTTGTCCGGGGGATGCGGACATTGGAGAAGTGCAGGCGGCCGTTGTCGATGCCGTTGAGCCCGCCCTTGACGCCGTCGTCTTCTCCGCCGACGCCGGGCAGGAAGCCGTTGTCGTCGCGCAGTTCAACGTAAAAGGCGTGCACGCCGTGGTCCACGCCCTTGGTGATGAGGTGGGCAAAGACCACTGCAGCCTTGCCGTTGACGGCGGCGTTGCCGATGTAGTCCTTCCAGGCGGCGCGGAACGGCGTGTTGATGATGAACTCTTCAGCAGCGGCGTCATACTCGGCGGTGGTGGCAATGCTGGCAACGTCGGATCCGTGGCCGGTTTCGGTCATGGCAAAGCAGCCGGGGATTTCCAGGCTCATGATGCCCGGCAGCCACTTTTCGTGGTGTTCCCGGTTGCCCAGGTGAAGCACGGCGGACCCAAAGAGGCCCCACTGCACGCCGGCCTTGATCTGCAGGGACGGATCGGCGACCACCAGCTCTTCGAAACCGGCAATGTTGCCGCCGTGGTTGTCTTCACCGCCCACGTAGGTCGGAAAGGCGCGGTGCACGGCCTTGGTGTCCACCAGGACCTTCAGCTGCGACATCACGCGCTTGCGGTGCTCGGTGTGGGACAGCCCGGCGGGGGTGTGCAGGGCTTCTTCGCCTGCGAGCGCACGGGCCTGGAGGCGGATGTCCGCCCACTTGCCCAGCAGGGCGCGGCCCAGTGCCTCAACGTTGACGACGGCGTTGTCATCGTCGCGTACGGCACCGGCGGGGATCTGGCGTTCAGGCTTGGAGACTGTCTGCGTCATTGCGTGTCCTTCTCTTTCTTGTCTTACCTGTTAAGTGCTGGGAAATCCTGTTAAGTGCTGGGAAGTGATGCTCAAGATGCCCCTGCGGGCGGAAAGCTGCCCCCAGGGCTGCCGGACCGTGGTCATGCGGAGCCCTGCTCGTAGCCGATGCCGTCAAAGAGCCACGCGGTGAGCTGCCTGGTCATCTCCTCCTCAGTGGGCTTGTCCGGTCCCGCTTCCGTTGCCAGCCAGCGCTCTCCGGCGGCCCGCACCATGCCCAGTGCCGCCGTCGGCCAGAATCCTGCCGCGACGCCGAACTTGGGTGCGGCTGAACCGCTGTCCAGATAGGCGCGCAGGGCGCGTTCCATCATTGCCGCAATGGATTCGAAGAACGAGGAGAGGCTCTTGGCGAAACCCGGTTCGGTGTTCCCCGGCGCCTCGACCCCGGGAAGGCCGGTGACAAAGCCGTACACGTTGGGGGATGTCTGGGCCATCTGGAGATATGCGGACACCATGGCCTGCAGGCCTGCCCGGGGTGACTCCGCAGTGCGGCCGGCGGCCAGGATCTTATCCTGCATCTGGGACAGGACCACTTCACCCATTGCCTGCTGCAGCCCGGCCTTGTCGCCGAAGTATCGGTAGTAGACGGACTTTGACGTGCCGGACGCTGCCGCAATCTCCTCCATGGAGGCCCCGGCGCCCAGGGAATGGACCGCCCGCCGTGCGGCCTTGATCAAGGCACGACGGCGCTCGGCCCGGTGCGTTTCCCATCTCAGGGAACGTCCGTCGGACGGCGCGGAGGCGGAAGGACCTTCTACGGCAGTGTTCACGATACTCAGCGTATCAGGTACGCTGGGTTGCAGTAACTCCCCTCACACTTGCAGCATCTTCCAAGGAGACAACACATGGCTGTCCAGCCCAAGGCCGAGCCCGCCGCCACCGGCGGCAACACCCCTTCCCCCTCCGTCCGGAAAGCAGTCGTCATTGGCGGCAACCGGATCCCGTTCGCCCGCTCGGGCGGCAAGTACACCTACAGTTCCAACCAGGACATGCTCACCGCGGCCCTTGATGGCCTCGTGGCCCGGTTTGGCCTGCAGGGCGAGCGCATCGGCGAAGTGGCCGGCGGCGCTGTCCTGAAGCACTCCCGTGACTTCAACCTGACCCGCGAAGCGGTGCTGGGTTCGGCGCTGTCGCCGGAAACCCCGGCCTATGACGTGCAGCAGGCCTGCGCCACCGGCCTGGAAACGGTCATCAGCCTGGCCAACAAAATCAAGCTGGGCCAGCTGGACTCCGCGATTGCCGGGGGAGTGGACTCCGCCTCCGATGCGCCCATCGCCGTCAGCGAGGGCCTGCGCCGTGCCCTGTTGGATCTCTCCCGCGCCAAGACCGCCAAGCAGAAGCTGGCTGCCGTCGCGAAGATCCGCCCCAAGGACCTGTCCCCGGATGCCCCCTCCACCGGTGAGCCGCGCACGGGACTGTCCATGGGCGAGCACCAGGCCCTGACCACCGCTCAGTGGAAGATCACCCGCGAAGCCCAGGACGAGCTGGCTTTCAATAGCCACCGCAACATGGCCGCCGCTTATGATCGGGGGTTCTTCGATGACCTCGTGACGCCATACCGCGGCCTGGCCAAGGACGCCAACCTGCGTCCGGACACCTCCATGGAGAAGCTCGCCAAGCTGAAGCCCGCCTTCGGCCGCAGCCTGGGCGATGAAGCCACCATGACCGCCGGCAACTCCACCCCGCTGACCGACGGCGCGTCCGTGGTCCTGCTGGGTTCCGAGGACTTCGCCCGCGAGCACGACCTGCCCATGCTGGCCAACATCGTTGACGCCGAGGCCGGCGCCGTGGACTTTGTGCACGGCAAGGACGGACTGCTGATGGCTCCGGCCTTCGCGGTACCCCGCCTGCTGGCCCGCAACGGCCTCACCCTTGACGACTTTGACTTCTTTGAGATCCACGAAGCCTTTGCCGGCACCGTGCTCTCCACCCTGGCTGCCTGGGAGGACGACGAGTTCTGCCGCACCCGGCTGGGCTTGGAAGGACCGCTGGGAACGGTGGACCGCAGCAAGCTCAACGTCAACGGTTCTTCCCTGGCGGCCGGCCACCCGTTCGCAGCCACCGGCGGACGCATCGTCGCCTCGCTGGCCAAGATGCTGCATGAAAAGGGCTCCGGGCGCGGCCTGATTTCCATCTGCGCCGCCGGCGGCCAGGGCCTCGTGGCGATCCTGGAGGCACGCTGATTATGACTGATACCTACCTGAACCTCGTTAACAACGGCATTACCAAGGAACTGGCCAAAAAGCTGGGGCTTCCCCGGCCGAGCATCCTGCGCCGTTTCGACCCCAGCAAGCCGCTGGTCCCCGGACCTGTCCTGGTCCTGGGCAAGGGTGAGGCGGCCGATGAGCTCGCGCAGCTGCTGCTCGGCTGGGACCTGGACGTACGCCGCCATGCCACACCCAAGGAAAAACTGGGAGCAATCCTGCTGGTGCTGGACACCGCAGCCGTCCCCGAAGACCTGGGCGAGGCCACTCTCGCTGCGGGTGCGGCACTGCGCGACCTGGCCGCCGGCGGACGCGTGGTTACCGTGTCCCGTCCCGCGTCCGAGGCGCAGGAACCCGAGGCCGCAGCTGCCCGGCAGGGCGTTGACGGACTGCTGCGCTCCATTGCCCATGAGCTGCGCGGCGGTGCCACCGCCAACGGCATCGTCCTGGCCAACGGGGTGCCCGCCTCGGCCCCCGGCACCGCAGCAGCCCTGCGGTTCCTGCTGTCCGGCCGCAGCGCCTACGTCAGCGGCCAGTTCATCACCGTCGGGTCCGAAGCCGGCACGCTCCCCGCGGATTGGAACGCCCCGCTGGCCGGCAAGATCGCCGTCGTCACCGGCGCAGCGCGCGGCATCGGTGCGGCGATTGCCCGCACCCTGCACCGCGACGGCGCCACGGTCATTGTGGTGGACGTCCCGGCCGCCGGGGAGCAGCTGGCCAAGGTTGCCAATGACATCTCCGGCACCGCACTGCAGGTGGACATCACCCGCGACGACGCCGGCGAGCGCATCCTGGCCCACGCCGCCGAGCGCTACGGACGCCTGGACATTGTCATCCACAACGCCGGAATTACACGCGACAAGCTGCTGGCCAACATGGATGAATCCCGCTGGCAGTCGGTCATTGCCGTGAACATTGCCTCGCAGCTGAAGATGAACCGCACCCTGCTGGCTTCGGACACCTTCAGCCAGGACGGCCGCATTGTTTCGCTGGCTTCCACCAGCGGCATTGCCGGCAACCGGGGCCAGACCAACTACGCAGCCTCCAAGGGCGGCGTGATCGGCATGGTGCGGGCTACGGCGCCGCTGCTGGCCCCCCGCGGAGGATCGATCAACGCCGTCGCGCCCGGTTTCATTGAGACGGACATGACCGCGGCTATTCCGGCCCTTACCCGGCAGGTGGCGCGCCGGCTGAGCAGCCTGCAGCAGGGCGGCCTGCCGATCGACGTGGCGGAAACCATTGCCTTCCTGGCTTCGGACGCCGCTGCCGGAGTCAACGGCCAGGTTGTCCGGGTCTGCGGCCAGAACATGGTGGGCGCATGACCGACACCGAGCTCACCGAGATCCCGGCCCTGGGGAAGCTCTACGTCGGCGCGGTGGGTTCCGCCGCCAGGGCGCGGCTTTCCTCGTCCGCCGCGCCGCAGACGCTTCCCTCCGACCGGCACACCGTCCGGAGTGCACACGTGGAGCTGGAGCGGCTGGCGGACTTTCAGCGCCTGGTGCTGCACAGCGCCTCCGACTACCTGCCGTCAGGCTATGTGCACACCTTCGCGTTTCCGGTGGCCATGAGCCTGATGGCACGCGATGACTTCCCGCTGCCGCTGCTGGGCATGGTCCATCTCAGCAACAGCGTCCGGCACCTCCGGCCGATCCATTACACCGAGCCGCTCACGGTTACCGCCTGGGCCGAAAACCTGAGGGGACACCGCGCCGGGACACAGGTGGACCTGATCGCCGAGGTCCAGTCCGCGGACTCCGGGGAAACAGTGTGGCACGGACGGTCCACTTATCTGGCCAAGGGCGTGTTCCTGCCCCGGTTCGACCGACCGGATTCCCCTGCGGCCAGGCCGGACTTCGTTCCGCCCCAGCCCACGGCCCAATGGCGGCTCGGCGCGGATGCCGGACGCAATTACGCCGCTGTCTCCGGCGACTTCAACCCCATCCACCTCAGCAGCCTTTCCGCAAAGGCGTTGGGCATGAAGAAGTCGCTGGCGCACGGCATGTATCTGGCCTCGCGGGTGGTGGGGGACATCGTGGCGAGCCGCCCGGAGCCGTACGAGTGGACCATCGACTTTGACTCCCCGGTGTTCCTCCCGGCAACGGTCTCCCTGTCGATCTCGGATACGGACACGGCGGACGGGTATGCCGGCTCCACCTTTGTGGGCTGGAACGGCCGTTCCCGCCGCCGGCACTTTGCCGGTACGGTGCAGCCCCTGGCCTGCTAGTGTGCCCTCATGACTGAACCGGAGCTGCTCGTTGCCGCCAAGGACCTGGATGCGGCGGATCCGCTGGCTGACTTCCAGGACCTTTTCCTGGAAGCCGAGGGCGTGTTGTCCTATCTGGACGGCAACTCGCTGGGGCGGCCGCTGCGGGCCACTGCGGAACACCTCCAGGAATTTGTCCGGGAGCAGTGGGGCAGCCGCCTCATCCGCGGCTGGGACGAATCCTGGCTGGAACTGCCCCAGCGCATCGGCGATGCGCTGGGTGCCGCGGCACTGGGCGCCGCGGCAGGCCAGTGCATAGTCGCTGACTCCACCACCGTCCTGCTCTACAAGCTCGCCCGCGCCGCTGTTGCCGCGCGGCCGGAACGCACGGAGATTGTCCTGGACGCGGACAACTTCCCCACGGACCGGTATGTCATGGAGGGCATCGCGCGGGAATGCGGGCTCACCCTGCGCTGGGTTCCCGCGCAGTACGACGGCGGCGTCACGGCAGAGGCGGTAGCCGACGCCGTGGGGCCGCAGACGGCCCTGGCGGTCTTCAGCCACGTCGCTTACCGGTCGGGGTATCTTGCGGACGCGGAAGCCGTCACAAGGGTGGTCCACGCCGCCGGCGGGCTGGTCCTGTGGGATCTGTGCCATTCGGCGGGGGCCGTCCCCGCACAGCTGGATGCCTGGAACGTGGACTATGCCGTGGGCTGCAGCTACAAGTACCTCAACGGCGGTCCGGGCGCTCCGGCATGGGCCTACGTGGCATCCCGGCACCAACAGGATTTCGCCCAGCCCATCCAGGGCTGGCTCGGCAGCGCGGACCCGTTTGGCATGGCACAGGGCTACAGCCCGGCCCCCGGCATCCGCCGGGTGGTCTCCGGCACACCTCCGGTGCTGGGCATGCTGCCCATGCAGGACATGATCAGCCTGATCGCCGAGGCGGGAATCGACGCCGTGCGGACAAAATCGGTGGCTTTGACGGAGTACGCGCTCACCGCCGCGGATGCCCTGCTGGCACCGTACGGCGTCGTCGTCGCCTCTCCGCGGGACCCGGCCCGGCGCGGCAGCCACATCACCATTGACCACCCGTCCTTCAGGGCGGTCACGGCGGCCCTGTGGGAGCAGGGCATCATTCCGGACTACCGCAATCCCTCGGGAATCCGGCTTGGCCTTTCGCCGCTGTCCACGTCGTTTGAAGAAACGTTCAGGGGAATCGACGCCATCCTGACGCAGCTCCGAAGCTAGATTTTTCGCCCCCCGGGGACCCAAATTGACAATGGTGCCCCGCCGGGAGCCATAATGTTAGCGCTCACACAGATTTGTGATCCACTTCTCATTCGGCCAGATGGGTCCGCGCAGAGAAGCTATTGCCGCTTCGAAGATCCGGCAACTCCCCGTTAGACAGAGACGTCCATCGAAAGGGCTCCCTCGTGAAAAACCGTAAACTCCTCCTCAGCCTGACGGCAGGAATCCTCGCCGTCTCAGTAGCAGGCTGCGGCGGTTCCGGCCGTGGCGGCGCTGATGCCGGTGCCGAGGATTCCGGCGACAATGCCGGTTCCCTCGTGGGCATCGCCATGCCCACCAAGACTTCCGAACGCTGGATCAAGGACGGCGACGCCATCAAGGCCTCGCTCGAAGACCTCGGCTACGAAACGACGCTTGAATACGCCGACGACGACATCCCCACCCAGGTGCAGCAGGTTTCCAACATGATCACCAAGGGCGCCAAGGTCCTGGTGGTTGCTGCCATCGACGGCACCGCCCTGAGCGACCAGCTGGACAACGCAGCAGCCGCCGGCATCGAGGTCATTGCCTACGACCGCCTGATCACGGGCAACGAGAACGTGGATTACTACACCACGTTCGACAATTACACCGTGGGCGTTCAGCAGGCCACCTCGCTGCTGACCGGCCTGGGAATCCTCGATGCCGAGGGCAAGGACACCGGAGCTGCAGAGCCGAAGAACATTGAACTGTTCGCCGGCAGCCCGGATGACAACAACGCCAACTTCTTCTACGACGGCGCCATGGACACCCTGAAGCCGTACATCGACAAGGGCACCCTGGTGGTCAAGAGCGGCCAGACCGGCTTCACGCAGATTGCAACCCTGCGCTGGGATCCGGCCACCGCCCAGAAGCGCATGCAGGACCTCATCGCCAGCACCTACTCCGGCGGCGAAAAGATTGACGGCGTGCTCTCCCCGTACGACGGCATCTCGCTGGGCATCATCTCGGCCCTGACCGGATCCGGCTACGCGGCCGATGCCCTGCCCGTCATCACCGGCCAGGACGCTGAAGAAGCTTCGGTGAAGTCGATTATGGGAAACCAGCAGTACTCCACCATCTTCAAGGACACCCGCAAGCTCGGCGAGCGCGCCGTGTCCATGGTCGATGACATCCTCAATGACAAGGATCCGGAGGTCAACGACACGGAGACCTACGACAACAAGGTCAAGATTGTTCCGACCTACCTGCTGGATCCGGTAGTGGTCACCAAGGACAACTACGAGGAAGTCCTCGTTGAAAGCGGCTACTACGAAGCCGCAGACCTGAAGTAACTCCGACCACCGCGGTGTGTTCCGGGGCGGCAGCCAGTGCTGCTGCCCCGGGACACACCGCCGGTAAGGACACGAACGTGAACGAAAATATTCTTTCCATGCGGGGAATCACCAAGACGTTCCCCGGGGTCAAGGCGCTTCAGGATGTCTCCCTGGACGTCCAGCAGGGGCATGTGCATGCCATCTGCGGCGAAAACGGTGCCGGCAAATCAACGCTGATGAAGGTCCTCTCCGGGGTCTACCCCGCAGGAAGCTATGAAGGCGAAATCCTGCTGGAGGGTGAACTGCAGGAATACCGGGACATCAAGGATTCCGAATCCGCCGGCGTGGTGATCATTCACCAGGAACTTGCGCTGAGTCCTTACCTGTCCATCGCGGAAAACATCTACCTTGGCAACGAACAGTCCAAGGGCGGTTTCATCGACTGGCACCGCACCAATCTGGAAGCCGCCAAGCTCCTGGAACGGGTAGGTCTTCCCGAGAACCCTGCAACCCGTATCCAGGACATCGGAGTGGGCAAGCAGCAGCTGGTGGAGATTGCCAAGGCGCTCTCCAAGCGCGTGAAGCTCCTGATCCTGGATGAGCCCACCGCGGCGTTGAACGACGAGGACTCCGAGCACCTGCTGGGCCTGATCAAGGACCTGCGCCGGGACGGAATCACCTGCATCATCATCAGCCACAAGCTCAACGAGATTAAGGCCATCGCAGACGCCGTCACGATCATCCGTGACGGCCGCACCATCGAAACACTCGACATGCACGCCGACGAGGTGTCCGAAGAGCGCATCATTCGCGGCATGGTTGGCCGGGACCTGGACAGCAGGTACCCCGAGCACACCTCCGTGATCGGCGAGGAGGTCCTGCGGATCGAGGACTGGACCGTGCACCACCCGCTGGACCGCTCCCGCCGGGTCGTCTCGGAGGCAAACCTCTACGTCCGGGCCGGGGAAATCGTTGGCATCGCCGGGCTGATGGGCGCCGGGCGCACCGAGCTGGCCATGAGCGTTTTCGGCCGCAGCTACGGCCACGACATCAGCGGGCGCGTGTACAAAAACGGCCGCGAAGTCACCATGAACAACGTAGGCCAGGCCATCCAGCACGGATTGGCCTACGCCACGGAAGACCGCAAGCGGTACGGACTGAACCTGATTGAGGACATCAAGCGCAATATCTCGATGTCCGGGCTCGGCAAGCTGTCCGTCCGCGGCTGGGTGGATCCCTACCGGGAGCACATCACCGCTGAGAAGTACCGCACCAGCATGAACATCAAGGCACCTTCGGTAACCGCGCTGACCGGGAAGCTCTCGGGCGGAAACCAGCAAAAGGTGGTGCTCTCCAAATGGATCCACACCAATCCGGACGTCCTGATCCTCGATGAGCCCACCCGCGGCATCGATGTAGGCGCCAAGTACGAAATTTATACGATCATCAACGAGCTGGCAGACCAGGGCAAGGCGGTCATCGTCATTTCCTCGGAGCTGCCCGAACTGCTCGGAATCTGCGACCGCATCTACACCCTCGCGGAGGGACGCATCACTGCCGATGTCCCGCGTGAAATGGCGAGCGCCGAATACCTGATGCAGTACATGACCCGCGATGCCAGGACTCCTGCCTCCGCGACAGACAAGGAAAGCCAATGAGCACTCTCACCGACCAGGGATCGTCCACGGGCGCTCCCGCGCCGAACCGCCCGCAAGGGATGCTGGGCTCGGCCCTGAACTACCTGACCGGGCAGCTTCGCCAGGTGGGGCTGTTTATCGCGCTCATCGCGATCATCATCTTCTTCCAGATCACCACCCACGGGATCACCCTGGCCCCGATCAACGTCTCCAACCTGATCATCCAGAACAGCTACATCCTGATCCTCGCCGTGGGCATGGTGCTCGTCATTATCGCCGGCCACATTGACCTCTCCGTGGGCTCGGTGGTCGCTTTCACCGGAGCCGCTGCGGGCGTGATGATTACCCAGTGGGGCCTGCCCTGGTGGCTGGCAGCCGTCCTGTGCCTGGTGCTCGGCGCCATTGTGGGGGCCTGGCAGGGCTTCTGGGTCGCGTACTTCGGCATCCCGGCGTTCATCGTGACGCTGGCCGGCATGCTCACCTTCCGCGGCCTGACGCAGATTGTCCTGCAGAACAAGCAGATCTCCCCGTTCCCGGAGCAGTTCCGGGACCTGGGCAGCGGGTTCCTGCCCGACCTGGGCGGCGGAACAAGCTTCCTGGAACCGCTGACAGTCATCATCGGGGTGCTCTCGGCCGCCGCACTGGTGGGCTCGGGCATCCGCCAGCGGATGATCCGCCGACGCCACCAGCTGGTTGATGAGCCGATGCCCTGGTTTGCCGTCAAGCTGGTCCTGACCGCTGCACTGGTTCTGTACATCACCTACCTGCTGGCCAGCTACCGCGGCATGCCCATTGTGCTGGTCATCCTGGGGCTGCTGACGGTGGGCTACTCGGCCGTCATGAACCGCAGCGTCTGGGGCCGCCACATCTATGCGATGGGTGGCAACCTGCACGCAGCGGAGCTCTCCGGCATCAACACCAAGCGGACCACGTTCACCGTGTTCATCAACATGGGTGTTCTCGCCGCACTGGCCGGCCTGGTCTTCACTGCCCAGCTGAACCTTGCCAGCCCCAAGGCGGGCGAAGGGTTCGAGCTGGATGCCATCGCCGCCGTCTTCATCGGCGGTGCGGCTGTCACCGGCGGTATCGGCCGTGTCACCGGCGCCATCATCGGTGGCCTGATCATCGGCATCCTGAACAACGGCATGTCCATCATGGGTGTTGGCACCGAGTACCAGCAGCTCATCAAGGGCATGGTGCTTTTGGCTGCCGTCGCCTTTGACGTCTTCAACAAGCGCCGCGGATCCACTTCCATTACGTAAGCGCTGCACCCCTGACATGACTGTGGCCGGCACCCGATGCTTCGGGTGCCGGCCACAGTCATATGCGAAGGAGTTCCCGGCGGAGCTTGATCCGCGCGGGGCGACGAAAACTAGGAGTTGGCCTTTACGGCCAGGACCGGGCAGTCAGCCTGCAGCAGCACCCGCTGCGCTGTGCTGCCCAGCAGCATTTTGCCCACGGGGGTGCGGCGGCGCAGCCCGAGGACAATCAGCTGGACCCGGGGGTCCTGCGAGGCGGCAAGGATTTCTTCTGCGGGATCATAATCGCCCTCCGGGTGGACCAGCCGGTAATCGGTACCGGACGCCTGCAGCTCCATTTCGAGAGCCTGCAGGGCGGCGTTGTTTGCTTCCTCCTGCTCCTGGTGGTGCAGCCCGTGGTGCGTGGAGGCCACATTGACGATGACCAGTGAAGTGGACAGTACGGCTGCCTCCCGGCGTGCGGCCGCCAGGGCGGCGCTGCCCTCCGGAGTGGGCAGAAAACCAACGACGATGCTCATGATGCTCCTGACATGGGAAAGGGAAACGGGAGGAAGGGGTTAGCCCCGGAGCTCTTCGGCATCCGAGAACCGGGTCCGCTTGGCGCGGACGGCGCGGTTCCAGAACCAGGTCAGGGCCCACAGCAGCAGGCCGAGGACCAGGAGCAGGCCGGCAATCTGGTATTCGATCGGGTCCTGCGCCCAGGGTCCCAGGAGGAAAGCACAGCTGAACACGCCAACGTAGGGAAGGAATCCGGGTGACCGGAAGTACTTGCCCTTGTGCGGAGTACGGCGCAGGACCAGGCAGGCTATGTTCACCACGGTAAACACAGCCAGCAGCAGCAGGGCAGTGGTGCCGCCAAGCGCCGTGACGGTTTCCTTGCCCATGAAGTTGGTGACGAGCGTAATCAGTCCCAGTGCAATCACGGTGGTGAACAGGATGGAGGCCCACGGGGTGCGGCGGCCGGGAAGCACCTTGGACAGGGAGCGGGGGAGCACATCCTGCTTGGCCATGCCGTAGAGCAGGCGGCTCGCCATCAGCATGTTGATGAGCGCCGTGTTGGCCACGGCAAAGATTGACAGGAACGGGTAGATGACATCCACGGGGAGGTTGGGAGCGCCGGCGCGGACAACTTCCAGCAGTGGGGTTGCGCTTGCGGAGAGCTGGCCCACCGGGACGATTGCCACGGCGGCGATGGAAACCAGCAGGTACACGAGCAGGGTGATGCTCAGCCCGGTCAGCATTACCTTGGGGAAAATCTTCGCGGGATCCCGGGTTTCCTCCGCCATATTGACCGAGTCCTCAAAACCGACCATGGAAAAGAACGCCAGGGACGTGGTTGCGGTCAGTGCGAGGAAGATGCTCTTATTGCCCTCGGTCTCGAAGACCATGACGCGGGAGAAATCAACGTTTCCCTGGCCCATGGCCCAAAAGCCGATCAGGATAACGATCAAAAGACCGGTGAGTTCGATAATCGTCAGCACCACGTTGAACTTGATGCTTTCCCCGACCCCGCGCAAATTGATCACAGCCAGGATGAGCATGAAGATCACAGCCACCCAGGTAACCCCGGTCTGGCCCCATTCCAGGTTAAACCCAACAATGAAGTTCTCGGCGAGGAACTTGGCAGCCGTCGACGCGGACGTGATGCCCGAGCACAGCACGGCAAAGGTCACGAGGAAGGTGACGAAGTGGATTCCAAAGGCTTTGTGGGCATAAAGCGCGGCGCCCGCGGCCTGAGGGAACTTCGTGACGAGTTCCAGGTAGGACAGTGCGGTGATGGTGGCGACGACGAACGCCAGGAGGATGGGTGCCCAGGCGGCGCCGCCAATCTCGCCGGCCACCTGACCGGTAAGGGCATAGACACCGGTTCCCAGAATGTCGCCGACAATGAAAAGCAACAGGAGCTTGGTCCCCATCACCCGCTTGAGTTCTGGCTCTTCCGAGCTGGTCTTCGTCTCGCTCATGGCGGCTTTCCTGCTTTCTGGTATCCACAAAGGCGGCATGGTCCGGGTTCCGTGAACAAGGGTTCCGCTCCGTGCCCGGTATTGTCTTCTCTGCCCAACGGCAAATCAATGGTACGGGATCTGTGGCTTTGACGGTCCTGCGAATGCCGCCGCTGCCTTGGGCCGGCTCAGTGCGGTTCCCCGGTTCCGCGTATTACCCGTACCGAAACAATGCGGCGGCGCTGCACGGTGAGTACTTCCAGCCGGCAGCCTGGAGCCTGGACAATATCACCGGGCCGGGCAATCCGGCCCAGTCTTTCCATAATGTATCCGCCCACCGTTTCGTATTGTCCTTCCGGAAGGGCAGTACCGGTCAACCGCGCAAACTCCTGCAGGATCAGCGCCCCGTCAACCACCAGGTCTCCGCTTACGCGGCGGTGCCGGTCTTCGGGGTCCCTCGCGGTGTCGTACTCGTCATAAATCTCTCCGACAAGTTCCTCCACCAGGTCCTCCAACGTGACTATGCCGTCCGTTCCGCCGTATTCATCGGCAACCACCGCAATGTGGCTGCCGTCCCGGCGCATGCGGGACAGCGAGGGAACCACCGCGGCCGTGCCCGGCAGAAAGAGAATGGGGCGGGCAATGTCGCCGAGGGTCCGTGCCCGTCCGCCACGGCCGCCGTCGTCATTCCGCTCCCGCAGCAGGTCCCGGACATGGACAAAACCGACGACGTCGTCGGGGGAGTCTCCGATCACCGGATACCGGGAGTACGGAAGCAGGTGCACTGCTGTCCGGGCCTGTGCCACGGTCAGGTCCGCGCTAAGGAACTGCACCTCCGGCCGTGGGCGCATTACTTCCTGCAGCAGGCGGCTGCCCGCACCGAAAACGTCGGAAAGGATCCGGCGGCTGTCTTCGGCCAGGACCGGGCTGGCCGCGACCATGTCCCAGAGCTCCTGGGAAGTCACCGGCGGCGTTTTGACCGACGGGTCTCCGCCCAGCAGCCGCACCACGGCATCCGTGGAGGCGGACAGCAGTTTGATCACCGGCCGCATGACGACGGCGAAGGCATTCAGCGACGGCGCGAGGAGGCGGGTGAAGCGTTCGGCGTTCTGCATGGCCAGCCGCTTGGGCACCAACTCACCCAGGACAAGGGAAAGGTAAGCCACGGCAAGGGTCAGGAAGATAAACGCCGTGGCATCAGCGGCGGCTGGGGACAGACCGAGGCCGCGCAGCAGGGGAGCCACTGCCGGTGCCAGGGCGGAGGCGCCGTACGCGGCGGAGAAAAACCCTGAAAGCGTCACTCCTATTTGAATGGACGAAAGGAACAGGTTGGGGTTCCTGGCCAGGGCCGCAATCTTCGCTCCGCCGGTGCCGGACGCCTCGATGGAGCTGATCTGGCTCTCCCGCAGTGAAACCAGGGCCATTTCCGTCCCGGCAAACACTCCGCCCAGCAAAACAAAGAACACGACAAGCAACACATTAAAGAGCGTTCCGCCGTCCATAGGCCGAGGGTACCGGCGCAGCGCCTGCTCTGACAGAGAGGGGAAGGCCGCGAGAAGGAGGCGGCCGAATTTACTGTAAGCAAGGTCACATATTTCCTTCGCTTCCGCGGCGGCGACCGGGACAACAAAAAACCCCGGAATCCAATGGATTCCGGGGTTTCATTGTGCGCGGAGGGGGACTTGAACCCCCACCCTCGTTAGAGGACTAGCACCTCAAGCTAGCGCGTCTGCCATTCCGCCACCCGCGCTTGGGTGTTTGCCGCAAGCTCTTCAGTCGTTCAAAAGCTGCGGAAGCAACGGGAAAAACTCTAACACGGTTTTGGCTGCAACCGTAAATCGGCGCTGGTCAGCCCTCCGGTGGCTAGGCTGTCAGCAATAACTTCGAAGGAGAAACATGTCGGATTCCACTGCCCGCACGGTAACTGCCGAAGATGAAGTCACCCGGATCTGCCAGGAGCTCATCCGCTTTGACACCTCCAACTTCGGGGACGGCTCCGGTCCGGGGGAGCGGGCTGCCGCGGAGTACACGGCAGGACTGATCGAGGAAGCCGGCCTGCAGGCGGACCTCTTCGAGTCCGCCCCGGGCCGCGCGTCGGTGGTGACCCGGATGGAAGGCAGCGATTCCTCCCTGCCCGCACTCGTGGTCCACGGCCATTTGGACGTGGTCCCTGCCCAGAAGCAGGACTGGTCCGTTGATCCGTTCAGCGGAGAAGAACGCGACGGCCTGATTTGGGGTCGCGGCGCCGTGGACATGAAGGACATGGACGCCATGATCCTGTCGGTCATGCGGGACATGGCCCGCTCGGGCGCCAAACCCCGCCGCGACCTCATTTTTGCCTTCTTTGCCGATGAGGAGGCAGGCGGCGAGTACGGTGCAAGCTGGGCGGTGGAGAACCGCCGTGAGCTGTTCGACGGCGCCACGGAGGCGATCTCGGAGGTGGGCGGCTTCTCCGCCACCATCGGAGGACAACGCACGTACCTGCTGCAGACCGCTGAAAAGGGCATCTCCTGGCTGCGTCTCGTGGCCCACGGCCGCGCCGGCCACGGCTCGCAGATCAATACCGACAACGCCGTCACCCGGCTTGCCCGCGCCGTCGCCACCATCGGCGAACACCCGTGGCCCATTGAACTCACCGACACCACCCGGGCCTTCCTGGACGGCGTCACGGAGCTCACCGGTGTGGAGTTTGATCCGCAGAACCCCGAGCGGCTGCTGGCGGAACTGGGGACGGTGGCCCGTTTTGTGGGCGCCACGCTGCAGAACACCTCCAATCCTTCGTTGCTCAAGGCCGGCTACAAGCACAACGTCATCCCCGGCACCGCCGAGGCGCTGATTGACGTCCGGACCCTTCCGGGGCAGGAAGAGCAGGTGCTGGCCATGATCCAGAAGCTGGCCGGGCCGAGCATCGATGTCAGCTACGAGCACAAGGACGTGTCCCTGGAGGTTCCCTTCAAGGGCAACCTGGTGGATTCCATGGTCGGCGCGCTGCAGGCCGAGGACCCCGGTGCTCCGGTCCTGCCCTACACGCTCTCCGGCGGCACTGACAACAAGTCCCTGAGCCGCCTGGGCATCACCGGATACGGCTTTGCACCGCTGCGGCTTCCCGAGGACCTGGACTTCACCGGCATGTTCCACGGTGTGGATGAGCGGGTGCCGGTGGATTCCCTGAAGTTCGGAACCCGGGTCCTCTCCAGGCTGCTGACCGGTTACTGAGCCACCAACCTCCCGAGCCCGGAAAGGCACCCCGCATGAATGTTTCCGATGTCCTGACCCCCGCCCTGCTGGAGCGCCTGCGCAGCCGGGCGGCCGGCTACGACCGGGACAACAGGTTCTTTGCCGAAGACCTTGAGGACCTGCGCAGTGCCGGTTACCTGGCGCTGTTCACCCCGGCGGATGCGGGCGGGGCCGGATTTACCATCCCGCAGGTGGTCCGGAGCCAGCGCCTGCTGGCCACCGCCGCGCCGGCCACCGCTCTGGCCATCAACATGCACCAGGTGTGGTGCGGGGTGGCTCACCTGCTGGCGCTGCGCGGTGACCACAGCCTGGATTTCATCCTCGACGACGCAGCCGGGGGCGAGCTGTATGCCTTCGGAATTTCCGAGCCCGGCAATTCCGCCGTCCTCTTCGATTCCAACACCACGGCGCAGCCGCTGGGGAACGGCTCGTACGCTTTCACCGGGACCAAAATCTTCACCAGCCTCTCCCCGGCGTGGACCAGGCTGGGGATCTTCGGCCGCGACGACTCCGCTCCGGAGGAGCCGCGCCTGATCTTTGGCTTCGCTCCGCGCGGAACCGCGGGTATCACTGTCAGCGATGACTGGAACACCATGGGCATGCGGGCCAGCCAGTCCTGCACCACCGTCCTGGACCATGCGGTCCTCGAGGCCGGCCAGCTGGTCCGCAGCACTCCGGTGGGGCCGCACGGCGATGCCTTTGTGTTCGGCATCTTCGCACTCTTCGAAACCCTGCTCTCGGCCGTGTACACCGGAATTGGGGACCGCGCCGTCGAACTCGCCGTGGAGGCGGCGCAGCAGCGGACGACGGCGGCCGGCAGCGGCGGGGCGCAGGATCCCCACACCCGGTGGAAGGTGGCGGACGCGGCTATCCGGATGGACGGGATCCATCCCCAGCTCGAAGCTATGGCCCGTGATCTGGAAGAGGGCGCCGACCACGGAAACCTGTGGTTCCCCCGCCTGTCCTCGCTGAAGTACCGGGCCACTGAAACCGCGCGTTCAGTGGTGGAAACTGCGGTCCGCGTGGCCGGGGGCAGGAGCTACTCACGCGGTGCGGAGCTGGAACGCCTCTACCGCGATGTCCTTGCCGGAATGTTCCATCCCTCCAGCGAAGACTCGGTGCACGCTTCTGTGGCCAACGCGTGGCTGGGGCCGGTGACGGACGGCTAGGCCGGGCCGGCGGGGTCCGCCCGGCTAGACGGTGCGGTGCACCCGCATGATCCGCCTGCGCAGCCAGAAACGCCGGGCGCCGCCGCGGTAGAGGCGGCTGCGGTGCAGCTCCCACTTTCCGTATTCAGCATGTTCCCTGATGATCCTGCGGGCCTCGGCGACCGGATCTCCGGGGTTCACGGACACCACCAGGTACTCGTAGTCCCGGGTGTTATCGTCTGGCCGACGTATGCCCGGCCGAAGAATTTGTTCGCGCATGTCCCTCCAATTTTGCTCACTTTACCGCTAACGTCTAGGGCATGAGCATAGATCCGCATGTGGCGCTCCAATCCCTGATGGCTGCGCTCGAAGAGCACCTGACGGCAGCGGCGCAACGCCGCGGGGATAAGGATCCGGCGGTGGAAGCGGCCTATCTGGCCGTCGCGGACGCCTTTGAGGTCTATGAAGAGGTCCTGTACGACGCCTACGGCGAAGTCACGCCGCTGGAAATCTACGAGGACGACGACGAGTTCGACGACGGGTTCGAGGGGCCGGCACAGGGTGCAGGGGAGCGCTCCTCCGAAGTGCAGCCCGGGCAGTAGCGGCAAACGCTGATTCCCTGCCTCCGCCCCTGCGGCGGTGCACGATGAGTCTTGGCCCGTGGCCTAGAGTATTTCCTTGTGAATTGGTTTGAAGCACTTTTCCTCGGCCTTATTCAGGGTCTGACCGAATTTCTCCCTATCTCCTCCAGCGCCCATCTGCGTATTGTCGGTGAGCTGCTGCCCGGTGCCCAGGACCCGGGAGCGGCCTTTACTGCCATAACGCAGCTCGGCACCGAAACGGCTGTGGCCGTCTATTTCTGGAAGGACATAGTCCGAATCATCAAGGCGTGGTTTGCGTCCCTGGCCGGCCGGATTCCGCGCAATGATCCTGATGCCCGCATGGGCTGGCTGATCATTATCGGCACCCTGCCGATCGTCATTCTCGGCCTGCTCTTCCAGGACCAGATTGAGAGCACGCTGCGCAGCCTCTGGATTGTGGCGACCATGCTGATCGTCTTCGGCATCATCCTCGCTGTTGCAGACAGGATCGGCAAACAGCAGCGCAGCCTGGACCAGCTCACCTACAAACACGGCATCCTGTACGGCTTCGCCCAGGCGCTGGCGCTGATCCCCGGTGTCAGCCGCTCCGGCGGAACAATCACCGCCGGCCTGTTCATGGGGTACACCCGCGAGGCCGCGGCCCGCTACGCCTTCCTGCTGGCCATCCCTGCCGTCTTCGGCAGCGGCCTGTTCCAGCTGGTGAAGTCGCTGGATGAGCCGATGGTTTACGGCGGCCTGGAAACCGCCGGCGCCACCCTGGTCGCCTTTATTGTGGGATTCATCATCATCGGATGGTTCCTGCGTTACGTCTCCAGCCGCAGCTACAGCCTGTTTGTTTGGTACCGCATCCTTCTCGGCGTCGTGATTTACGTGCTGCTGGGCATGGGCGTGCTGGAAGCCTAGGAACGGAAAGTAGAGTTGAACCTGTGATTGCGTGGAAAAACTCCCCCCTGCCCGTCCTGCCCGGAGAATCTCCGGAACTGGTCCTCTTCGACACGGCGCTGCAGAGCACCGTTCCGGTTCGCCCCGGCGGGGAGGCGAGCCTCTACGTCTGCGGCATCACCCCATACGACGCCACCCACATGGGGCACGCGGCCACCTACGTGGCCTTTGACCTGCTGAACCGTCAGTGGCGGGACTCCGGCAACACTGTTCGCTACGTGCAGAATGTGACGGACATCGACGACCCGCTGCTGGAACGCGCCAACGCCCGGGGACTGGACTGGCGGGCCCTGGCCCTGGAGCAGACCCAGCTGTTCCGCGATGACATGGAAGCCCTCAACGTCCTCGCCCCGGACAACTACGTCGGTGCCGTGGAAGCCATCGAATGGATTGTTCCCGTGGTGGAGGACCTGCTGCGCCGCGGGCTGGCGTACCGCGTCCCCGGCGAGGGAGCAGAGCCCGACGGCGACGTCTACTTCTCCGTGGATGCCGCCTACCGGCTGGACCCGGAAGACCCCCACGCCTGGCGCCTGGGCAGCGTCTCCGGCCTAACCGCCGACCAGATGCTTCCCGTCTTCGCCGAACGTGGCGGCGACCCCCGGCGCCCCGGCAAGCGCAACGCCCTGGACCCGCTGCTGTGGCGCGTGCAGCGCGCCGGCGAGCCTTTTTGGGACGGCGCCTCGCTGGGGGCAGGCCGCCCGGGATGGCATATCGAATGTTCAGTGATTGCCCAGCGCTTCCTGCCCGCACCCTTCACCGTGCAGGCCGGTGGTTCCGACCTCGTCTTCCCGCACCACGAAATGAGCGCCGGACACGCCTACGCCTGCTCCGGAAGCCCGCTGGCACGGCACTATGCACACGCCGGCATGGTGGGCCTGGACGGCGAGAAGATGAGCAAGTCGCTGGGCAACCTTGTCCTGGTGTCCGAACTCCGCAGCCGGGGCACTGATCCCGCAGCCGTCCGCGCCGTCCTGCTCAGCCACCACTACCGCACCGACTGGTTCTGGACCGCCGAGCAGCTGACCGCCGCCGAAGAGCGTCTCGCGCGCTGGCGCCGGGCACTTCCCCTGACCAGCCGGGCGCAGGCCGAGCAGCTGCTCGCTGCCGCCCGGACGGCCCTGGCCAATGACCTCGACGCACCGGCCGCCCTGGCCGCAGCAGATGCCTGGGCGCTCTCAGCTGCTGAACAGCGGGGCGAAGACGCCGACGGCGGCGACCTGGCTGCAGCTGCACTGGATGCCCTGCTGGGCATCAGGCTCTAGCCGCGAGGCTCTAGTCGCGCCGGCGGCGTTTCAAGTAACGCTCAAACTCACGGGCAATTGATTCGCCGCTGGCCTCGGGCAGCTCCGCTGTGTCCTTGGCTTCTTCAAGCTGGCGCACATAGGCTGCGATCTCCGGATCTTCCGTGGCCAGCTCATCGACGCCGCGCTCCCACGCATCGGCTTCATCAGTGAGCAGCGCGGTGTCCAGCGGAGCCTGCAGCAGCTCCTCAATCCGGTGGAGCAGGGACAACTGCGCCTTGGGCGAGGGGGAGTGGCCCACATAGTGCGGCACGGCTGCCCACAGGGAGACCGAAGGAATGTCGGCCAGGCTGGCCATCTCGGCCAGCACTCCCACAATCCCGATCGGCCCCTCATAGGTTGAGGACTCCACCCTCAGTTCCTCCCGCAGGTCGCTGTCCTCACAGGTAACCGTCACGGGAATGGGGCGGGTGTGCGGAACATCCGCAAGCAGGGCCCCGGCCAGGACAATGCAATCCACGTCCAGCTCCTTGGCCAGAGCAATCAGCTCCGCGGTGTAGGCGCGCCACTTATAGGACGGTTCCACTCCGGACACGAAGATCACGTCCAAGTTGCTGTTGGGGACCTCCGCCCGGGAGATCCGGGTGGTGGGCCACTTGATCCTTTTTTCCCCCGTGGCCAGCCGCTCAATGACGGGCCGGGTGAACTGGAAATCGTAATACTCGTCGGCGTTGAGGCTGGCGATTTTTTCGCTTTCCCAGAACAGATCCAGGAATTTGACGGCATCGCTGGCCGCCTCACCGGCGTCGTTCCAGCCTTCAAAGGCCGCCAGCATGACAGTTGTGCGCTCCGTTGAGCCGCCAAAATAATCCTGGAGGCCCACGGGCGGGGTTTCGTCGGAATCGCTCACATCCTCACCCTATGTCCAGCACGCGGCGTTGTCAGGACCGAGCAGAGCCCTTCGCCAAGAGCAAAACAAACCCGGCCGCCGCCGCCCAGTAGACTGAGAGGCATGTCTTCTTCTGTCCCCAGTGCCCTGCAGGTCCCTTCCGCATCCGGCCCGCTCCAAGCCGTCCTGTGGGATATGGACGGAACCATCGTGGACACGGAACCCTATTGGATCCAGGCGGAGAAGGACCTGGTCCACAGCTACGGGGGTTCCTGGACCGATTCGGATGCTGAGGCCATGGTGGGCCAGGCGCTGGCCTTTGGCGCCGGCCTGCTGCAGAACGCAGGCGTACCACTGACTGTCCGGGAAATTATTGACCGCCTTATCGGTGAAGTAACAGTGAAGGTCAGGAAGCAGGTGCCCTGGCGGCCCGGTGCACGCGAACTGCTGTCCGAACTCAAGGAGGAGGGCATTCCCTGCGTCATGGTCACCATGTCCGAGCCCATCCTCGCCAACGAAGTCTGCAGCCAGCTTCCCGCCGGAACGTTCTCCTTTGTTGTTACCGGGGACATGGTCAGCCGGGGCAAGCCCCACCCCGAACCCTATGAGCTGGCCTTCGACCGGCTCTCCGGACTGGTACCGGATCTGTCCAAAGAGCGGGTCGTCGCCATTGAGGACTCCCTGCCCGGAGTCACTTCGGCCCGTGCCGCCGGGCTGGTTACCCTCGGCGTTCCGCACTTCCTCCCGCTGCCTCCGGATGACGGCCGGCATGAGTGGGACACGCTGGGCGGACGGACCGCGGCAGATTTGGCGTCCCTGGTTTCCGGGGCGACAGCCGGAGCCTCGCGTTGAGCGGTGGACCGGGCGCCGGGGCACCGGCACCGGCACCGGCCCGTGACGGGATTCCCCTGGGACGGATCGCCGGAGTACCCATTTACCTGGCGTACTCGTGGTTCATCATTGCCGCCTTCATCATTGTGGTTTTCGGGCCGCTGGTACGCCGCAGCTTCCCCTACCTTGGTGCAGGTGCCTATGGCGTCGCCCTGGGCTACGCGCTCCTGCTCCTGGTCTCCGTCCTGGTGCACGAGCTGGCCCACGCCCTGCTGGCCAGGGCATACCGCTGGCCCACGGCAAAAATCGTCCTGACGCTCTGGGGCGGCCACACGCAGTTCGGCAACGTCCGTTCCACTCCCGGCCGGTCCCTGCTGGTGGCACTGGCCGGACCGGCAGCAAACTTTTTGCTCGCCGGAGCGGGCTGGCTTTTCCTGACCGCCCTGCCGTTGAGCCCGGTGGCCACACTGCTGGCGGAAATCTTTGTCTGGGCCAACCTGCTGGTGGCAATCTTCAACGTCCTGCCCGGGCTGCCGCTTGACGGCGGCCGAATCGTGGAATCCGCCGTCTGGAAAGCCACCGGCTCCCAGGACCGCGGCACCGTAGCCGCCGGATACGCCGGACGCATCATCGCCGTCGGCCTCGCAGCCGCCGTCCTGGTGCCCCCGTACCTCAGGGGAGATTCCCCTGACCTGCAGACGGTACTGCTGACCGCCGTGATCTCCGGATTCCTGTGGATGGGAGCCGGGGCGAGCATCCAAAATGCCCGCCTCCGCCTCCGGCTCCCGGAGGTTAAGGCCGGTACCCTCATGCGGCCGGCCGTCTCCGTTCCCTCCGGCTCACCGGTGTCCCGCGCACGGGAGCAAGTGGGGACGCACGCGGACGCAGCCCTCGTCATCACCGCACCCACCGGCCAGCCGTGGGCCATAGCGGACGCAGGTGCCCTGGCGCTGGTCCCGGACCACCTTGCCGATACCACCGCAGTGGACGCCGCAGCCCGCGCGCTGGCGCCCGGAGCCTACGTTCCGGCCGAAGCTGCGGGTTCAGAATTGGTGGAGTACCTCGCTAAACTTCAGGGCAGTGAGTACGCCGTGATTGACCGTAACGGTGCCGTGGTGGGAATCCTGACCCGGGATGCTGTCCTGAACGCCATCTCCGCCCGGCCGGCCCGGCGCCGGCCAACCGCTCCGTGACCCGCCCCTGACCCTTTCCTTTCCCCACGCGCCGCGGACACCGCAGTCCGGGCGCCGGCTTCATCCACTCCAGACCAGCACCACACGATCCAAAGGAATACCCATGAACTCGGAGACTCCGGGCCAGACTGCAGCTCCCGCTCCCCACGGAGCCGAACACCGCCGCGGGCCGCTGCGCCCGGGGGAGCGCGTGCAGCTCACTGACGAAAAAGGCCGCCGCAACACCATCACCCTGACCGAAGGCGGCGCCTTCCACACCCACCGCGGATTCCTCCCGCATGAAACCATCATCGGCATGCCCGAGGGCACGATCGTTTCCAACACCACGGGCCACCAGTACCAGGTGCTCCGGCCCCTGCTCTCCGATTTTGTGCTGTCCATGCCCCGCGGTGCGGCCGTCGTCTACCCGAAGGACGCCGGCCAGATTGTCACCATGGCGGACATCTACCCCGGCGCCCGCGTGGTCGAAGCCGGCGTCGGCTCGGGGGCACTGAGCATCTCGCTGCTGCGCGCCGTCGGAGACCAGGGATCCCTGCATTCCTTTGAGCGCCGCGAAGAATTCGCTGACATTGCCCGCGGCAACGTTGAGACGTTCTTTGGCGGTCCGCACCCCGCATGG
The DNA here is from genome assembly GCF_044762205.1 of Arthrobacter sp. NPDC097144. Lineage (NCBI taxonomy): Bacteria > Bacillati > Actinomycetota > Actinomycetes > Micrococcales > Micrococcaceae > Arthrobacter > Arthrobacter sp. NPDC097144. Next base: position 612,497 of record NZ_JBIWDW010000002.1, read on the forward strand.
AACATCAGCATCGGAGACTTCCAGGAAGAAGTGGTCCGCACCGAAGAGCCCGGCAGCGTGGACCGGGTGGTCCTGGACATGCTCGCACCCTGGGAGTGCACCGACGCCGTCGCCACCGTCCTGGCACCGGGAGGCGTGTGGATTTCCTACGTGGCCACCGTCACCCAGCTCTCGCGCACTGCTGAAGCCATCCGTGCCGACGGCCGCTTCACGGAACCGGACGGCTGGGAATCCATGGTCCGCGGCTGGCACCTCGAGGGCCTGGCCGTGCGTCCGGACCACCGCATGGTGGCCCACACCGGATTCCTGCTGACCGCCCGGCGCCTGGCCGAAGGCGCTACCGGACTGGTTCCCAAGCGCCGCGCATCCAAGACCAACTTCAGCGAAGAGGACCTCAACGCCTGGACGCCGGCAGCCGTGGGGGAACGCGAAGTGTCCGCCCACAAGCTCCGCCGGGCCGCCCGCGACGCCAGTTCCAAGGTTCAGCGCGGGGCATTGGAAAACGCTGAAAAGTACAACGCGGACCGGGACGTTACGCCGGAAAACCCCTAGCCGCAATCGGGTTGGTGAATCTTTGCCGGCCGGAGAAAGACAAGAGGTTGCAACCGGTGTGTTGCCTGCGTCGCTGGGTTATCGTCAAACCTAGAGACCCTGCGCAACGTGAAGGTGGTCGCAACCATGTCCGAAGAGAACACCTCCAATTCAGGGGCCGAGGAGACGCACGGATACTTCCGTGACTCCGCTGCCCCGGGTGCGGATTCCCCCCAGGTCAGCGTGCTGCGTGACAAGCTGCGGAACGTGGACCGGCAGCTGGCGGCCCTGACCCATAACAACGCCCGGCTGGTGGCGATGCTGGAGACGGCGAAGGCGGAGATCATCCGCCTGAAAGACGCCCTCGACAAAGAGGGCGCCACGCCCTTCAGCTTCGCCACCGTGATCTCCGTGAACCACCGGGTTCCGGCCAGCAGGGGCAGGACAACAACGGCAGCGGTCCAGGACAGCCTGGACATTATCCAGTCCGGCCGGAAGCTGCGGGTTTCCGTCAGCCCGCTGCTGGACATGCATGAGATTGTCCCCGGCCAGGAAGTGCTCCTGAACGAGTCGCTGGTGGCCGTTGCCTCGCTCGGTTTCGAGCGCAGCGGCGAACTGTTTACTGTCAAGGAGCTCCTGGGCAGCGACCGCTGCCTGGTGATCGGACGGGCCGACGACGAACGCGTGGTCCGGCTCAACGGTCCGCTGGAGTCGGAGAAGGTCCGGGTGGGCGATGCGCTCACCGTGGACACGCGCATCGGCTACGCGCTGGAAAAGATTCCGCGCAGCGAAGTGGAAAACCTCGTCCTCGAGGAAGTTCCGGACATCGCCTACTCGGACATCGGCGGCCTCGGCCCCCAGATCGAACAGATCCGGGATGCCGTGGAACTGCCCTTCCTGCACCCGGACCTGTACCGGGAACACGGGCTCAAGGCGCCCAAGGGAATCCTGCTGTACGGCCCTCCCGGCTGCGGCAAGACGCTCATTGCCAAGGCGGTGGCCCACTCGCTGGCGGCCCGCGTCATGGAGCAGACCGGATCCCTGGGCACCCGCAGCTACTTCCTGAACATCAAGGGACCCGAGCTGCTGGACAAGTACGTGGGGGAGACGGAGCGGCATATCCGGCTGATCTTCGCCCGCGCCCGGGAGAAGGCCTCGGGCGGCAGCCCCGTGGTGGTGTTCTTCGACGAGATGGATTCCCTCTTCCGCACCCGCGGCACGGGCATCTCCTCCGATGTGGAAACCACCATTGTTCCGCAGCTGCTTTCCGAGATCGACGGCGTCGAAAAGCTGGAAAACGTGATCGTCATCGGTGCTTCCAACCGTGAGGACATGATTGACCCGGCAATCCTGCGGCCGGGCCGGCTGGACGTGAAAATCAAGATCCTGCGCCCGGACGCCGAGGGGGCGGCGGAGATCTTCGCCAAGTACCTCACCCCGGACCTGCCCCTGCACCGGGACGACCTCGCCGAGAACGGTTATGACCCGCACACGACGGTTCGGGAAATGATCCGCCGGACGGTGGAGAAGATGTACGCCGAGGACAAGTCCAACGAGTACCTGGAGGTCACCTATGCCAACGGTGACACGGAGATGCTCTATTTCAAGGACTTCAACTCCGGCGCCGTCATCCAGAACGTGGTGGACCGGGCCAAGAAGTACGCCATCAAGGATCTGCTCACGCTGCAGCAGCGGGGCCTGCGGATTGACCACCTGATGCGTGCGGTGGTGGATGAATTCCGCGAGCACGAGGACATGCCCAACACCACCAACCCGGATGACTGGGCACGCATTTCCGGAAAGAAAGGCGAGCGCATCACCTACATCCGCACCATCGTCCAGGGCAAAGCCGGGCAGGAACCCGGACGCACCATCGAAACAGCCGCCAACCCCGGGCAGTATCTGTGAGCGTGCGCCGTGTCATGGGCACGGAGACCGAATACGGAGTCCTCGCGCCCGGCCTGCCCGCAGCCAACGCAACCGTCCTGTCCAGCCAAATCGTCAATGCCTATGCCGCCTCGAGGAGAAGCGGCATGGGCAACTTCGGCGGCACCAGGTGGGACTACACGGACGAAGCCCCGCTGAATGACGCCCGGGGCTTCGCCGTGCCGCGCACGGCAGCCGATCCGACCCAGCTGACTGATGCGCCGCCGGTGCTGGATGCGGAACAGATTGCCATGGAGGGGGGAGGACCTGCCGCCCTCTACGGCGAACAGACCTCGGACAATCCCGTGCTGATGAACATGGTGCTTGCCAACGGCGCCCGGCTCTACGTGGACCACGCCCATCCTGAGTACTCATCCCCGGAAGTGACTACGCCGCGCGATGCCGTGCTGTGGGACAAAGCCGGGGACGCCGTCGTACTGGCCGCGATCCGGCACATTGCTGCGGCACCGGGCTTTTCTCCGGTAAACCTCTACAAGAACAACACCGACAGCAAGGGTTCGTCCTACGGATCCCACGAGAATTACCTGGTGCCCCGCAGCGTCCCGTTCCCGGACCTGGTCCGGGGACTGGTTCCGTTTTTCGTCAGCCGGCAGGTCATTGTGGGCTCCGGGCGGGTGGGGATCGGCACCAACAATCAGCGCCAGGGCTACCAGCTGAGCCAGCGCGCCGACTTCTTTGAAGCTGAAGTGGGGCTGGAAACAACCATCCGCCGTCCCATCGTCAACACTCGCGATGAGCCCCACGCGGTGGCCGAAAAATACCGGAGGCTGCACGTCATCATTGGGGACGCGAACCTCAGCGAGGTGTCGGCCCTGCTGAAGGTGGGCACCACCTCCATTGTGCTGTCCATGATCGAGGAGGGGACGGCCCCAGAGGTGGAGCTGCGGGATCCCGTGGGTTCGCTGCAGGCCATCAGCCACGATCCGAGCCTGCAGCAGCTGGTGGAGCTGAAGGACGGCCGCAGGGTCTCCGGGCTGGACCTGCAGGAGATTTACCTGGAAGCCGCGGCGAAACACTGCCGAAGCCGGGGATCGGACGCGGAAACCGAGGACATCCTCACGCGCTGGACCTCGCTGGTGGGTACGCTCAAGCGCGACCCGCTGGAAGCCGCGGCCTCCGTGGACTGGGTTGCCAAGCTGAAGCTGATGCAGGCGTATCGGGAGCGCGATTCCCTGTCCTGGTCCGACGCCCGGCTTCACCTGGTGGACCTGCAGTATTCGGACATGCGCCCTGAGAAGGGGCTCTACTACCGGCTGGCGGCACGGGGACAAATGGAACGGATATTGACGGACGCGGAAATAGCACGGGCCGTCACCGAACCTCCGGACGACACCCGTGCCTACTTCCGCGGCAAGTGCGTCAGCCGCTTCCCCCACCAGGTGGTGGGGGCGAGCTGGGATTCGATCATCTTTGAACTGCCCTCACGCCGGCGCCTGCAGCGGATTCCCACCCGGGAACCGCTGAAGGGAACCAGGGCACTCACCGAAGAGTTATTCGCTGTATCCGAAGACGCAGAAGACTTTGTCACTCGACTCCTGTCCGGTCCCGAACATAGCGTGGCACCATAGGCACTAGCAGTTCGGGTCATAACGTGTCAGGACCCGTCACAGGGCCGAACGCCGGCCAAGGAAGGCAGACATCATGGCAACCCAGGACCGCAGGAATACCGGAGCCCGCACCGAAGAAGAGGAGCTGGAAGAGACGCCTCCGCCCGAAGCCGATGCCGGTGCGGGTGCTTCTGCCCAGACGGAGGGCGTGGACGACCTCCTGGATGAAATTGACGGCGTCCTGGAAAACAACGCCGAAGAATTTGTCCGGGGCTTTATCCAAAAGGGCGGACAGTAGCGGATGGCCCGTTGGGATCCCGCAGCAGCGGTTAACGGGGCGGCTCCGCCGTCCTTCAGCGACCACCTTGCCCGTCACCATCCAGGGCTTCTGCCCTCAGCCCGGCATCTGGGGACCGCCCCGGCGGGATCCGCGTCCGCCGCGGCACCGCAGGCCACCACCATTGTTGCCCTCACCTACGCGGGCGGCGTCCTCATGGCCGGAGACAGGCGGGCAACCATGGGCAACATGATTGCCAGCCGCCATATCAAGAAGGTGTTCCCGGCGGACACGTATTCCGTGGTGGGCATTGCCGGCACCGCTGGACTGGCCCTGGACATGATCCGGCTGTTCCAGGTGGAGCTGGAGCATTACGACAAGATCGAGGGAACACCCATGAGCCTGGACGGCAAGTCCAACCGGCTTGCCGCCATGGTGCGTTCCAACCTTCCGCTCGCCCTGCAGGGACTGGCCGTGGTGCCGCTCTTTGCCGGGTATGACACCGAACGCCACATTGGCCGCCTCTTTTCCTATGACGTGACCGGAGGCCGCTACGAGGAATACGAACACCACAGTGTGGGGTCCGGATCCGTATTTGCCCGCGGAGCACTCAAGAAGCTCTGGACGCCGGGCCTGGACGAGGAACAGGCAGTGGCCGTTGCCGTGGAGGCGCTCTACGACGCGGCCGACGACGACTCCGCCACCGGGGGCCCGGACCTGGTGCGGCAGCTGTGGCCGGTGGTCTACGTGGTCAACAGCGCCGGCAACCGCGAAATCCCGGAAAGAGAACTGCACACCGTGGCCCAGGAACTGGTTAACCGCCGTTCCGCTGCTGGACTGGAGGGCTGATTATGACGCAGCAGTTCTATGTATCGCCCGAACAGCTGATGAAGGACCGGGCGGATTTTGCCCGGAAAGGCATAGCGCGCGGCCGTTCCGTGGTGGTGCTCACCTGCCGAGAGGGGATCGCGCTGGTAGCGGAAAACCCCTCGCCGTCGCTGCATAAGCTCGGCGAGATCTATGACCGGATTGGCTTCGCAGCGGTGGGCAAGTACAACGAGTTCGAGAGCCTGCGCCAGGCCGGAGTCCGGTATGCCGATGTCCGGGGATATTCATATTCGCGTGAAGACGTCTCGGCCCGGGGACTGGCCAGCGTCTATGCCCAGAGCCTCGGCTCGGTGTTCACCACTGAAGGAAAACCCTTTGAGGTGGAACTGGCCGTGGCCGAGGTGGGTGCGGAACCATACGGCGACCATTTGTACCGGCTCACCTTTGACGGTTCAATCGCCGATGAAAGCAACTACGTGGTGATGGGCGGCCAGGCCGACGTGGTCAATGAAGCCCTGGCCCGGACCTGGAACCAGGACACCGGATTCCCCGACGCCATCCGCACCGCGGTTGCCGCACTCTCCGCCACCCGCACCGCACCTGCGGGCTCCAACGGCTACGGCAATGCCGGCGACGCCGTGGGGGAGGAACCGGAGCGGCTGGGAGCCGGGCTGCTTGAAGTGGCAGTCCTGGACCGCAGCCCGCTGTCATCCCGGGGCACGGTGCGCGCGTTCCGACGAATCAACACGGTGGAGCTGGACCGTTTGCTGTCCGGCCCGGAGGGAGACTGATGGACCGCAGGATCTTCGGTATCGAGACAGAATTTGGAATTGCCTACTCCGGTCCCGATTCACGGCCGCTTTCGCCCGAGGAAGTGGCCCGCTACCTGTTCCGCAAGGTCGTCAGCTGGGGGCGCTCTTCCAACGTCTTCCTGACCAACGGTTCGCGCCTTTACCTTGACGTCGGTTCCCATCCGGAATATGCCACGGCGGAATGCGACGACCTGGCCCAGCTGGTGGCCCATGACCGGGCCGGGGAACTGATCCTTGACGACCTCATCGACGAGGCCGAGGACAGGCTGCGGGCGGAGGGCTTCAACGGCAGCGTGTACCTGTTCAAGAACAACACCGATTCGGCGGGCAACTCCTACGGGAGCCACGAAAACTACCTCATTCCGCGCCGGCTGGAATTCTCCCGCCTGGCGGACATCCTGATCCCGTTCCTCGTCACCCGGCAGCTGCTGGTTGGCGCGGGCAAGGTGCTCAAGACCCAGTCCGGATCCCTGTACGCCTTCTCCCAGCGCGCGGACCACATCTGGGAAGGGGTCTCCTCCGCCACCACGCGTTCCCGCCCCATCATCAACACCCGCGACGAGCCGCACGCCGACGCCGAACACTACCGCCGGCTGCATGTCATTGCCGGGGACTCCAACATGTCCGAGACCACCACCATGCTCAAGGTCGGTTCCGTGGATTTGATGCTCCGCGTCATTGAAGCGGGAGCCATCCTCAGGGATCTGCGGCTGGAGAATCCCATCCGGAGCATCCGTGAGATCTCCCACGACCTCACCGGATCCATGCCGTTGAAACTCGCCAACGGTTCCACCATGACCGCACTCGAGCTGCAGGGCGTGTACCTGGACCGGGTCAAGGCCTTTGTGTCCGCGAACGGCGCCCACAACCGCCACGTCCCACGGGTGCTGGACCTTTGGGAGCGCACGCTCACGGCGATTGAGTCCCAGGACACCTCAGGCATCGACACCGAAATTGACTGGGCCATCAAGAAGAAACTGGTGGACCGCTACGCGGAGAGGAACTCGCTGGACATGGCCTCTCCCCGCCTGGCACAGCTGGATTTGACCTATCACGACATTTCCCGCCGCCGCGGGCTGTTCTATCTGCTCCAGTCCCGCGGGGAAACGGCCCGGCTGGTGGAGGACAGCGACATCAAAGAGGCCGTGGATGTTCCGCCGCAGAGCACACGGGCCAAGCTCAGGGGAGACTTTGTCCGCCGGGCCAAGGCCGCCAACCGCGACTTCACCGTGGACTGGGTGCACCTGAAACTCAATGACCGTGCGCAGCAGACGGTCCTGTGCAAGGATCCCTTTGCGGCAGTGGACGAGCGGGTCGAAGCCCTTTTGGCCACCCTGTAGCGGGACGGCCGGCCGGAAGCCGCTGGCCGCCTTCCCCGCGCCCTGAACTGCGCTAAGGCGGCACACAGGCAGAAACGCTACGCTGGTATGGAACGTCCGCGCCCTAGACGGCTCCGCCGGTGGATAGCGCGGACCCGACTGTCCACCACTGAAAGAAGTAGTGTGCGAAAAGTACTAGCCATAAGTTTGTCCGCCCTGGTTTTCCTGTCGGCCTGCTCCAGCGACGCCGGCAACGACAACAACGGACCTTTGTCCTCGGTCAAGATCGAACGCGGTGAGGAAGGGACTGCCCCCACCATTGGGTTCGATAAGCCCCTGACAGCGGATGAGCCCGAACTGGAGCGAATCAACGACGGCGACGGCGAAGAAGTGGCCGAAGGCCAGACCGCCTCCATCCGCCTCGCCGCAGTGGACCCGGAAAAGGGTGACACCCTCCAGGAGACGTACACCGCCGAGCAGGGCGAAGACCTGGTTGTTGATGAGACCCTCAAGCAGGGCAACGAACAGATGTACAGCGCCCTGCTGGGCGCACCTGTAGGATCCGACTTTGCCTTCTTTGTGCCTGCCAATGAAGAGGCCGGCACCACCGGACAGTTCATTGTCTTCACCGTCACGGACGTGCGGGACGTTCCGACCCGCGCCTGGGGCTCCGATGTAGCCCCCGTTGAAGGCTCACCGTCGGTCACGCTGGATGACGACGGCAAGCCCACCATCACGGTTCCGAAGACGGATGCCCCCACTGAACTGGTGGTCCAGGACCTCAAGAAGGGCGACGGAAAGGTCGTCGAGGCTGATGACAGCGTTACCGTGCAGTATGAGGGCGTTAAGTGGTCAGACGGATCCACCTTCGACTCCAGCTGGAGCCGCGGCACCCCTGCTTCCTTCGGACTGGACCAGGTCATCCCCGCGTGGACTGACGGACTGGCGGGCAAGACTGTCGGTTCCCAGGTGCTGATTGTGGCCCCGCCGGCCACCGCTTACGGCACCACTGACGGCCACGAGCTGCAGAACGAGACGCTCGTCTTTGTCGTCGACATTCTTGACGCAAAGTAAGATTGCATAAAGTAAGTCCACTGATTTAGGAGAACCATGTCATTTGGTAAGCGCGAATATGACCGCCAGAAGCCGGAGATCGACTTTCCGGACCACGAGGCCCCCACTGATCTCCTGATTGAAGACATCGTGGTGGGTGACGGACGCGAGGCCAAGGCCGGGGATACCGTTTCCACACATTACGTCGGAGTTGCCTTCTCCACGGGTGAAGAGTTTGACGCATCCTGGAACCGCGGCACCCCGCTGGACTTCAAGGTGGGAGTCGGTCAGGTCATCCAGGGCTGGGACCAGGGCCTGCTGGGCATGAAGGTCGGCGGCCGCCGCCGGCTCGAGATCCCCGCCCACATGGCGTACGGCGACCGCGGTGCCGGTTCCGCCGTTGCCCCCGGAGAATCCCTCATCTTCGTGGTTGATCTGTTGGGCGTCCGCTAACCCGGATCCGTGACCAAAGGCGGGCCGTTCATCTGCACAGCAGCTGAACGGCCCGCCTTTTCCATGTCCTGTTGGTGCTCCGTTTGAGCGGTCCGGGACAGAAGAGGTGCCGCACCGGCCGGTCGGCAGCGCCCGGGCGCGGTAGATTGGCTTCCGTGCCCGCCAACAGAACCGAACGCCTCCTGAATCTCGTGATTGCGCTGCTGTCCACCCGCAGGGGCTTCACGAAGCACGAACTCTTTGACGAGATTGAGCTGTACGGCGAGGCGCCCTCAACTGCTGCCCGGGAAAAGCTCTTTGACCGGGATAAGGCCTTCCTGCGGGAACAGGGCATCCCCGTGGAGTCCTACAGCGAGGAAACCCTCTACGACCAGGACAACACGGTCCGCCGCTACCGGATCCGGGCGGATCAGTACCGGCTGCCGGCGGTCCGGTTCACGCCGGAAGAGTCCGCCGTCCTGGCACTGGCCGCGAGCATGTGGGAGCAGGCCTCCCTCGGATCCGCAGCTGCGCGGGCACTGCGCAAACTGCAGGCGCGGGGCGTGGCAGCCGAAGACGCCGCCTCCATGCCGCTGCAGCCGCGGATCCGGACCAATGACCCCAACTTTGAGACAGTATGGAAAGCCACGACCACCCGTACACCCATCTCTTTCGGCTACCGTCCGGCAGGCCGTTCATCGGGTAAAGCAGCAGACCCGGGAAAGGCAGCCCCACGGAGGCGCAGCACGGTGCGGCATCTGCAGCCATGGGGGATGGGCAGCAGGTTTGGCCACTGGTACGTCGTCGGCTGGGATGTGGACCGCGGCGCGGAGCGGTTCTTCCGGCTCTCCCGTATGACCACACCCGTCAGCTTGGACGAGGGCAGCTATGAGGTGCCCGCCGGCTTCACCATTGATGCCTCCCTCGCCTCCCTGGACCGGGTCTTCGCCCCGGTAACGGCCGTGGTCCGGGTACAGGAGGGGGCGGCAGCGGAGCTGCGGCTGCGGGCCGACGCAGCGCCGGTACCGTCCGGGCAGCCCGGCTGGGAAGAATTGACACTCACAGTTCCGGATCTGGACGCACTTGCTGCGGACACGGCCGCACTGGGCTCCCGTGCGGAAGCCGTCCACCCGCCCCAATTCCGGGCCGCCGTCGCCGATCTGCTTCGGCTGGCCCTTGCGGCACAGGACAGACCAGTGCCCGCATTCACCCTCGTTCCGCGCGGACCTGCCCCTGCCGCCAGCTCCACCGCAGCCCAGAGCCACCTGACCCGCCTGCTGGACCTGGTGCCGTACGTCCTGGGGAGCCAGGGAGCAGACCTTGAACAGACGGCCCGCCGCTTTGGCGTGACTCCCGCCCAGCTGGCCGATGACCTGAACCTGCTCTTCGTGAGCGGCCCGCGGCACTACCCCAACGGCCTGATGGACGTGAACTTTGAAAACGGCCAAATCTTCATCGACAACGCCGAGGACCTCTCCGAGCCGGTGCGGCTGGGCATGGATGAGGCAGCAGCCCTGATCGTAGGGCTGGAAACCCTCTCATCCCTTCCCGGCGTGGGCACTGCGCCGGGACTGGCCAGCGCCCTGGCGAAGCTCAGCGAAGCGGCAGGAGAATCCGGACGGGTGGGCACCGCCGTCGCCGCCAGGCTCGCGGAACCAGCGGCCGGCGCCGGTGTCCTGGACACGCTGCAGCGTGCCATTGCCGGCCGCCGCCAGCTGAACCTCCGGTACCTGGTGCCGAGCCGCGACGAAGTGACCGACCGCACGGTGGACCCGCGCCGGGTTTTTTCCGTGAACGACCTCTGGTACCTGGAAGCTTGGTGCCACCGGTCCGAAGGCGTGCGCAACTTCCGGGTGGACCGGATCCACAGCGTCGCAGATTCCGGACCCGCTTCGTGGCAGGGCCCCGATCCCGATGCCGCCTTCCCTTCCGGGCTGTTCCGCCCCAGTGATGAGGATCTCCTGGTCACGCTAATCCTTGAGCCCTCCGCCAGCTGGGTGGAAGGAGCGTACGACGCCGTCCGCCGCGCAGATCTGTCACGCGGGCGAAGTGCCGCGGAACTGCGCGTGGGAAATACGCGCTGGATTCCCGGCTTCATTGCCCGGCTGGGCGGCGGCGCCGCCGTCGCCGCACCGCAGGAGCTGCGCCGCGAAACGCAGACCTGGCTGCGGGAAGCACTGGCCAACTATCCTGCCGGGCAGGCGGACCGCTGACTTCCGGCGCGGAATGCCTGTTCCGCCTGCGGGCGGTGCGATGCCGGTCCAAGGTGTCCCCGGCACTATGCTTGGACTATGCCTTGGTGGTCCTGGATTTTGATATGGGCGGCGCTTGTTGTCGCCGCCGCGGCGTTCTACGCCCTGATTGGCTGGCGGATTTTCCGCAAGTTCATGAGTACACTTCGTGAAGCCGAGAGCGCTGTTTCAGCGCTGGCTGTTTCCGTTCCCGCCGCCGCGGCGCCTCCGGCAACGCCGCACCGGGAACTGGGAATCTTCGAGGACCCCATCCTCGAGAGGGCCCGCTACGAAGAAGGCAAAGAGGCCCGAAAGCTCCGTCGCAGGGAGCGCCGGGTGAGCCGGCGCATATCGAATAACCAGCCCCGCGCACTGCGGGACTTCCCAGATCTCTGACATACAATGTCTGCAAACGAAAGGACACCGGCATGAATATTCAAGGCTGGCAAATCGCAATTCTGGTCATTCTGGCCCTCCTGCTCTTCGGCGCACCCAAGCTCCCCGGGCTGGCCCGCAGCGTGGGACAGTCGCTGCGCATCTTTAAGTCAGAGGTCCGCCAGATGCAGGACGAGAACAAGCCGGCAGCTTCTGCCGAAGAGCCGGTGGAAGGACGAATCGTCAATACTCCGCCCGCAGCCGGCACTCCGTCCGCCCCGGTTCCCCCCACTGCCTCCGTTCCGCCCACGGTCCCGGTTCCGCCGGCAGCACCCGGCAATGCAGCCGCTCCCGGCACGGATCAGCGCCCCGCGGGTAACCCGCCCACCAGCCTGTAACGGCCGTGGCGCTGACCCAAGGGCGCAAATCCAACCCTGAAGGGCGGATGGCCCTTAAGGAACACCTGAAAGAAGCCCGCAACCGGCTGTTCAAGGCCGGCATCGCCATGCTGCTTGGCACCGTGGCGGGCTTCTTTCTCTACACGCCTGTTTTTGCCGCGCTGACCCGCCCGGTTATCGACGTCGGGAATGAGGACGGCCGGCTGGCCACCATCAACTTCGAAGGTGTGGCAACACCCTTCGACCAGATGATCCAAGTCTCCATCTTCATTGGGCTCCTGGTGTCCTGCCCGGTGTGGCTCTACCAGCTGTGGGCTTTCATTACCCCCGGACTGAAGACGAAAGAACGCCGCATCGCCCTGGGCTTCCTGGCGGCGTCGGTGCCGCTGTTCCTGGGCGGCGTCACGCTGGCCTGGATCCTGCTGCCCAGCGCCATCAAGGTCCTTACGGGCTTCACGCCCGAGGGCAGCGCCAACGTCATCACGGCCAGTGTCTATCTGGCCTTCGTGCTTCGGCTCATGCTCGCCTTTGGTATTGCCTTCCTGATTCCGGTGGTGCTGGTGGGCTTGAACATGACCGGTATTCTGCCGGGCAAGGTCATCATCAAATACTGGCGGATCACCCTCTTTTTGATCTGTGTGCTTGCTGCCATGGCCGCCCCCGGCGGTGACGCCCTGAGCATGTTCTATATGGCTGCCCCGCTGCTGCTGCTGTTCGGCCTGGCCGTGGCAATCTGTCTCCTCAATGACAAGCGCCGTGCCCGCCGGCGTGCTGAGCGCGAAGCCGAAATCGACGAGAGCGCCAATACGGCCACACCGCTGGAAAACCTGTAAGACTTCCGGGGCCCCGGGTTCAGCCCAAGGCGGAGCAGCACCTTCAAAGGCGCGTTCGGGGCCCGGCAGAGTCTAGGCTGGGAACATGACTTCCCCGTCGGAGCGGTACCTGGCCGCGAAAGAACGAGCCGAGCACTCCAAGACCCACCTGGCCGTCTTTGAGCAGCAACTGGGCTTTGACCTTGATCCCTTCCAAGCGGAGGCCTGCCGTTCGGTCGAATCCGGCCGAGGTGTCCTCGTGGCTGCCCCCACCGGCGCCGGCAAGACGGTGGTGGGGGAGTTCGCCGTCTACATGGCCCTGGAACGCGGCCTCAAGGCGTTCTACACCACCCCCATCAAAGCGCTGAGCAACCAGAAGTACCTTGAGCTTTCGGCCTCCTACGGCTCAGACCGGGTGGGGCTGCTCACCGGAGACACGAGCATCAACCCGGACGCAGACGTCGTCGTCATGACCACCGAAGTCCTGCGCAACATGCTGTATTCCAACTCCTCCACCCTGGATGACCTGGGGTACGTGGTGATGGACGAGGTGCACTACCTGGCCGACCGGTTCCGCGGAGCCGTCTGGGAAGAAGTCATCATCCACCTGCGCTCCGACGTGCAGCTCGTCTCCCTCAGCGCCACCGTCTCCAACGCGGAGGAGTTCGGCGCCTGGCTGGATACGGTGCGCGGCGATACCGACGTCGTAGTGTCCGAACACCGGCCCGTGCCGCTCTGGCAGCACGTCATGGTGGGCCGCGACATCATGGACCTTTTCGAGGCCGACGTCTCCTTCGACGAAGCGGCGGAACCGGCGCAGCAGGCCGGCGTCCAGGAACGCTACCGGGTGAACCCCGAGCTGCTCGAGCTAGCCCGGGCCGAGTCCCGGATCAACCAGCGCGGCCACGGCGGGCATTGGGGCGGCTCCCGCGGATCCTCGCACAGCAGCCGGCGCGACACTTCCCGCCGCGGGTCCTCGGGGGCGCCCATCAGCCGGATCCCCAGGGCATCGCGCCCTGCCGTCATCGCCCAGCTGGACAAACGCGGCCTGCTGCCTGCCATCACCTTCATCTTCTCCCGCAACGGCTGTGAGGGGGCCGTGCGCCAGTGTGTGGACTCGGGCCTATGGCTCACCAGCGAGTCCGAACGCACGGCGATTGCCCGCATGGTGGACGAAGCCAGCCAGGACATTCCCGAAGATGACCTTGAAGTACTGGGCTTCTGGACCTGGCGCGAGGGGCTGATCCGCGGGTTTGCCGCCCACCACGCCGGCATGCTGCCGACCTTCAAGGAAGTGGTGGAACGCCTGTTCACCGCCGGCCTGGTCCGGGCCGTCTTCGCCACCGAAACCCTGGCCCTTGGCATCAACATGCCGGCCCGCACCGTGGTGCTGGAAAAGCTGGATAAGTTCAACGGAGAAGCCCACGTGGACATCACAGCGGGGGAGTACACCCAGCTCACCGGCCGTGCGGGACGGCGCGGCATCGACGTCGAAGGCCACGCCGTGGTCCTCTGGCAGCCAGGTACGGACCCCGCCGCCGTTGCCGGCCTGGCTTCCCGCCGGACCTACCCGCTGAACTCCAGCTTCCGTCCCACCTACAACATGAGCATCAACCTGATGGCCCAGTTTGGCCGCGAGCGGTCACGCGAAATCCTGGAGTCATCCTTTGCCCAGTTCCAGGCGGACCGCTCGGTGGTGGGATTGGCGAAGCAGGTCCGGTCCAGGGAGGAGTCCCTGGCCGGGTACGAAAAGGCCATGACCTGCCATCTGGGAGACTTCACCGAGTACGCCGGGCTGCGGCGCCAGTTGTCGGACTTGGAGGCACAGGCTTCGAAGACCCACGCACGGGACCGCCGCTCCGCCGTCGCCGCCTCTTTGGACGGACTGGTGCAGGGAGACGTGATCCTCATCCCCGGGGGCCGGAATTCCGGCTACGCCGTGGTGCTGCCGCAGGAAGCCCAGCCGGGCCGGGAGGCCCGTACCACGGTGCTGACCGAAGACAAGCAGATCCGCCGCATCACCGCCTCTGAACTGAACGGTCCGGTGGAGATGGTCTCCCATATCCGCGTTCCCAAGTCCTTCAACTCCCGGGCAGCGAAAGACCGCCGTGACCTGGCCTCCTCCGTCCGGAACGCCCTGCATGACCACCGGCCTCCGCGTAAGTCCGGGGCCCGCGGCGGGGATCTGCACGTGGGCGGCAGCAACCGCCAGGAACAGGCAATCGCGGAGCTGCGACGGAAGATGCGGGCCCATCCCTGCCACGGCTGCAGCGACCGGGAAAACCATGCACGCTGGGCGGAGCGGTGGTGGAAACTGCGCCGCGAGACGGACAACCTGGCCGCGCAGATCCGCGGCCGCACCAACACCATTGCCAAGACGTTCGACCGGGTGTGCGACGTGCTGGGCCGCTATGGTTATGTGGCTCCGGACGAGGACGGCCGCGTGGTGGTAACCGCTGCGGGCCAGAAGCTGCGCCGCATTTACGGTGAAAAGGACCTCCTGACCGCCCTGTCACTGCAAAAGGGAGCCTTTAACGACGTCGACGCCGCTGAACTGGCAGCGCTGGCCACTGCCCTGGTTTACCAGGCCAAACGCGAAGAGCGCGGGGTGCGTCCCAAACTGCCCAGCGTGTCCCTTGAAGTGGCCATGGACATCATCATCCGGCAGTGGTCCGAGCTCACCGACCTTGAAGAGTCCGAACGGCTTCCGCAGACCGGTGAGCCCGAGCTGGGACTGGTCTGGCCCATGTACAAGTGGGCGAAGGGCAAGCACCTTCAGCTGGCGCTGAACGGCACCGAATTGGCGGCCGGAGACTTTGTGCGCTGGACCAAGCAGGTCATCGACCTGCTGGACCAGCTGGCCAAGGTTCCCGACCTGCCCGGGGGACTGCGCCGGCGGTGCATCGAGGCCATCGGCCTGATCCGCCGCGGCGTTGTTGCCTATTCCGCCGTGGGTGAGTAGCCCCGGAACCTCGAACACCTTGACCCGCCGGCCTGCGCGGCCGGCAAACCCCGCATGCCCGTGTTTCCCGCCGGCACGCATTTTTTGATCAGTACGACCCAACAGCATTACACCAACAGCACTACAGAAAACAGGTGAGTCCTTGAACGCCAACCCCGCTCCGAGCAGCTCCAAGCTGACGCTCTACCGCAACGGATCCGTGTACAGCGCGGCTGATCCGTTTGCCACGGCAATGCTGGTGGACGGGGACACCATCGCATGGGTTGGCTCCGAGCATGCAGCCACGTCGCTGCAGGATGACCGAATGACTGTTGTTGACCTGCAGGGTGCGCTCATTACCCCCGGGTTCGTGGACTCGCATGCGCACATTACGGAAACCGGCGCTGCACTGTCCTCCCTGGATCTGACCGGTGCTTCCTCCCTCGCCGAACTTCTGGACCTGGTGGCCGAGGCAGCAGCGAAAACAGACGGCCTGATTGCCGGTTACGGATGGGACGAGTCCTCCTGGCCGGAGCGCAGGGTGCCGACTGCTGCCGAGCTGGATGCGGCGTCGGGATCCCGTCCGGTCTACCTGGCACGCACCGACGTGCACTGCGCCGTCGTCTCCGGAACCCTGGCCGCCGGGCTCAAGCTGGCGGAATACGACGGCTGGGACAACGGCTTTGTGGTTCGGGCTGCGCACACCGTGGCGCGGACGGCGTCCCGGTCCCTGGATTTGGCCCAGCGCTCCCGCTACCAGCAGGCGGCCCTCAAGCACGCAGCCGGGCAGGGCATCATCGCGGTCACCGAAATGGCTGCGCCGCACATTTCCCCGGTCGAGGATCTGCGCCAGCTGATGGGCCTGGAAGGCTCCCTGGGCTCAGACCCGCTGCCGGAGGTGCTTCCTTACTGGGGGCAGCTCGCCCAGACCGAGGCGGAACTGGAAGAGATTACGGCGCCGTTTGAGGGCCGCCTGCGCGGACTGGCCGGAGACCTGAACATGGACGGGTCCATCGGTGCCCGGACAGCCGCCCTCAGGGCACCCTACACGGATGCGCCGGAAACCTCTGGGACCCTGTACCTGACCGCCGAGCAGGCCGGACGGCATCTGGAACTGGCCACCCGCGCCGGGCTGCAGGGCGGTTTCCACGTCATCGGCGACGCCGGCCTGGACACTGTTGTGGCGGGCCTCCGGCTCGCCGCCGAGGCCGTGGGCGAGGACCGCATCCGTGCCTCCCACCACCGGCTGGAACATGTCGAGATGGCCGACGACGCCGCCATCGCCGAGCTGGTGCGTTACGGTGCGATCGCCAGCATGCAGCCGGGCTTCGACGCCGCCTGGGGCGGAACCGGTGAACTCTACGAGCAGCGGCTGGGCGAACGCAGCCGCTCAATGAACCGCCTGGCATCCCTGCTTTCCGCCGGCGTCATGGTGGCGATGGGATCCGATTCTCCTGTTTTGCCGCTGGATCCGTGGTCCGCCGTGCGCGCCGCGGTCTCGCTCTCCAACCCCGAGGAGCGCATTTCCGCCCGTGCAGCCTTCATTGGCCACACCCGGGCGGGATGGCGGGCCGCGGGTTCGGGGAACTTCATGCTGGGCCAGCTGGCACCCGGGGCGCCGGCGTCGTATGCAGTATGGGACGTAGAAGAACTTATGGTGCAGACGCCGGATGCCAAAGGTGCCGCCTGGAGCACCGATCCGCGGGCCGGTACTCCGCTGCTTCCTGCGCTGGACACCGCCCATCAGCCGCGCTGCCTGCTGACGGTCCACAACGGAACCGAACTCTACCGATCAGTAGGTCTTTAACGGCGCTGTTTCGGCCATCAGCCCCGCCTGACCTGCACTGACGCGTAAACGTCCTAGTCAGAGGCTTGTTGACACAGCAGAGACAGCACGTAGGCTAGGGGAATCGCGGAGGAGCCCGGCACAATTAGGGCTTTCCGCGGCCGGATAAATCCCGCACTGCTTGACATGTGCACACTAGGGGCGGGTCCCATCGTCAGTAGAAAACAGTTCCGGCGGAAGCTTGTTCTGGCCCGAAGGCGAAGGGACCTGCCCCGATCTGTACCCGGAGATATCCGAGGTGTGACCGGCATGGCACCGGGCGCTGCACGGGGCGGCAGCCAGCTCCCATATACTGGAAAGTCGTGTTGGGGTAACACCCCCACTGGCTGCGTTCCACGCAGCCTGTCCCCAATGAAAGGCAACCTGCGTGCGCGTCCTGACCATCATCCCGACTTACAACGAAATCGAGTCCCTCCCCAAAACGCTCCAGCGGCTGCGGCTGGCGGTACCGGATTCGGACGTGCTGATCGCGGACGATAACAGCCCGGACGGCACCGGTGCCTATGCAGACGAGATCGCTGCCAAGGATCCCCGGGTCCATGTGCTGCACCGCAAGGGAAAAGAAGGACTCGGAGCGGCCTACATTGCCGGTTTCCGCTGGGGCCTGGAACGCGGGTACGACATTCTCGTGGAAATGGACGCAGACGGCTCCCACAAGCCCGAGCAGCTGCCGCTGCTGCTGGAAGCTGCGGAGAAGGGTGCCGACCTGGTCATCGGATCACGCTGGGTCCCGGGCGGCTCCGTGGTCAACTGGCCCCTGCACCGCAAGATCCTCTCCCGCGGCGGAAGCACCTACTCACGCCTCATGCTGGGCATTGGGGTCCGTGACATCACCGCAGGGTTCCGGGCTTTCCGGCGCTCCACCCTGGAAGCGCTGGACCTCAGTGCCGTTGAGTCGGTTGGCTATGGCTTCCAGGTGGACATGACCTTCCGCGTTGCCCGTATGGGCCTGCGCATCCAGGAGGTGCCGATCACTTTTGTTGAGCGGGAATTCGGTGCTTCCAAGATGAGCGGGAACATTGTCTTCGAAGCCATCGCCAACGTGACCAAATGGGGCTTGAGCGCCCGTTGGAACAAGCTGACCCACCGGAGCTAGACTCCCGCCCCCGGACATCGTGGATCCGGGCACATAGAAAGGGAGGGCAGCTGCCGTACGGCAGCCGCCCTCCCTTTCTATGTGCTGTTCGGGCGCGAAGACCCGGACGAAGCTTTTCCGCTACTTCGAGGCTGAAGTGCGCTCTCCGCGGCGCTCACGCAGGATGGTCAGGCGGTCCTGGAGGATCGTCTCCAGCTCCTCGATGCTGCGTCGCTCCAGCAGCATGTCCCAGTGGGTACGGACCGGCTTGTCGTTGCTGGTGTCCGGCTTCTCGCCGTCGACCAGGAGCGCTTCCTTGCCGGTCTTGGATACCCATACCGGAGGAACATCGGCCTCGGCAGCGAACGTCACGAATACCCGTTCGCCGTCCTCGCAGCGGTATTCCACCCGCTGGCGGGGAGCCGGCTCAACGCCGGACTCAGTCTCCATGCTCTGCGCGCCAAGGCGCATACCCCGCAGGCTGCGATCGCTCATCTTTTCTCCCTCTTCAGTCCGAAGGATCCCGGAGGACCCGTCTGTAGTGCTGGTTGGTACCGTTCGGCCCCGGTACCCTCAAGTTTGTGCCGCCCGACCGGACACGCAGTCCGCATCCGATTTACGGTGCCGTCCGGCAAGCGCTCCACAGTCTTCAACGCGGCTTCGGCGCCGAATGTTCCGGCACGGAGCTGCGTTCGGCAGGCGGGCGCCTGGTGACAGACCCCGGCAAACAACCAATTATACCGGGCGGTGGCCGGTCGTGGTAACCGCGGACCGGGGCCCGCGGCTACCAGCACCGGAAGCGGGCCCCTATAGGGCTGCGTCGGGGGAGTCCGCGAGGGTCGGGGAGGCAGGTGCCGAAGCCGCTGCCGCAGCACCGTCAGCAGCGGGCACCGATGCCTTGCCTGACGCCTTGCCCGATGCCTTGCCTGACGGAGCAGGAGACGTACCGTTGGCAGTGCCGTTGGGGGAGAGGGCGTCGGGAACAAAGTTTCCCAGTGCACTGCCCACACCCTTGAGTGCTTCACCAAGCTCGCTGGGAATGATCCACAGCTTGTTCGAGGTGCCCTCCGCCAGCTTGGGCAGCGTCTGCAGATACTGGTAGGCCAGCAGCTTCTGGTCGGGGTTGCCCTTGTGGATGGCCTCGAACACCTTGGCAATTGCCTGGGATTCGCCGTCAGCCCGGAGGATGTCAGCTTTGGCATCACCTTCGGCGGCCAGGATGGCTGCCTGCCGGCGGCCTTCGGCGTTCAGGATCTGCGCCTGCTTGGTACCTTCAGCGGTAAGAATGGTGGCGCGGCGCTCACGCTCGGCACGCATCTGCTTTTCCATGGAATCCTGGATGGACAGGGGCGGTTCGATGGCCTTGAGCTCAACGCGGGAAACACGGATGCCCCAGCGGCCGGTGGCCTCATCCAGCACACCGCGCAGCTGGCCGTTGATGCGGTCACGCGAGGTGAGCGCTTCTTCGAGGTTCAGTCCGCCGACGACGTTGCGCAGCGTTGTGGTGGTCAATTGCTCCACCGCGTGGATGTAGTTGGCAATTTCATAGGTGGCAGCGCGCGGGTCGGTGACCTGAAAGTACACGACCGTGTCGATCGAGACCACCAGGCTGTCTTCGGTAATAACCTGCTGCGGCGGGAAGGAAACGACCTGCTCGCGGAGGTCCAGCAGCGGCAGCAGCCGGTCCACAAACGGAATCAGGATGGTCAGGCCCGGGTTCAGGGTCCGCTGGTACTTGCCCAGGCGTTCGACGACGCCCGCGCGTGCCTGTGGAATGATCTTGACCGATTTCACCAGGATGACCAGGACAAAAATTATCAGGACAGCCAGAATGACGACGAGGCCCGTTGTTCCGGAACTCATATTCCCCCTTCAAGGTTTGGCCGGCCCGTTCCGGGCCCGCCTTTCTGTGTCCGGCGGCGTCTGCCGCCGGGCGGCGCTGCGGGAATCCGCGGCGCCGGTAAAGTTCAGTGCCCGCCGCACCCTACCGCTGGGAGCCGGGGTCTTCGGAAGATTCTCCTTCTGATCCGGCCTCCGCGGCGTGGGCACCGGCCGGAGCGGGCAGGACGACGGCGGTGGCCCCCTCAATCCGCGTTACCAGCACGGGTGCCCCGGCCGTGAGGCTGGAACCGTCCGCCGTCCGCGCCGTCCAGATGTCTCCGCCGATCTTGACGGTTCCTGCGGAAGCGGAAACGGCTTCCAGGGCTACGGCGGATGCGCCGATCAGCCGGTCTATGTTGGAACGCTGGTCCCGCGGTCCGCGTTCAAGGTGTTTCATGGCAACCGGACGGACCAGGAAAATCATCAGCAGCGACACGATGCAGAAAACCACTACCTGGAGGAATACCGGCGCCCCCAGGATTGCTGCCAGCATGGCGCCCAGGGCACCGACGGACAGCATGGCAAAGAAAAGGTCCAGCGTGAGTGTTTCGATGGCGGCCAGCGCCAGGAAAAGCACCAGCCAAACGGCCCAGCCGTAGTCAAGCAGCCATTGGTTTACTTCCTGCATGTCGCTCCCTTCAGCTCCGCCGCGGCTGATCCGCAGCGGTTGGTGTACGGGCGGTGCTGCCCATTCTGCCTCAAACGGGTCCGGTTTAGTCCGGTGACACCGGTGATAGCTATAACGTTTGGGTGGCGCTTTCGGTGTCCGGTGTCATAGTTCTCGGACCGGCGGCGCTCAGGCGGCGCGAAACAGCTGAAGAGTGAAGGAAGCGGTCACCGGGATCGTGTCCGGCAGCCCGGCCAGGTTCTCCTGAAGCGAGTCGCGGTCCAGGTGCCGCGCGGACGGACCCATCAGGGCCACGTTGCGGATGTCCGCGGGGCGCAGGTTCATGAGGTATTCGCAGTGCCGGGTTTCTGCCGGGCGGAAATGCGCCTCCACCGCGGCGGCTACGCGGGTTTCCTTCTCCGCGCCGATGTCCAGCATGCCGGCCAGTGCCCGGATTTCCTGCAGGTGCGCGGGCTGCGGAGTTACCACGGCCAGGACTCCGCCCGGGCGCAGTATGCGGCGGAATTCCGGAACGTTGCGCGGGGCGAAGACGTTGAGCACCGCATCAACGGCGCCGTCGGCCACCGGGAGCGGACGCCAAACATCCCACACCAGGCAGTGCGCTGCCGGCAGCGCCCGGGCGGCACGCCGCAGGGCAAACTTGGAGATGTCCAGGGCCACTGCATCCGCGCCGGGCAGCGCGTGGCTGACCACGCCCAGGTAGTAGCCGGTCCCGGCTCCGGCGTCGAGCACCAGCCGCGCGTCGGGAACCGCGGAGGCCACCAGCCCGGCCAGGTCATCGGCCATGCGGCTGTAATGTCCGGCGGCGAGGAAGTCCACGCGGGCCTGCACCATTTCAGCGGTGTCGGCAGCAAATTTGGTTCCGCTGCCCGTGAGCAGGTTGTAGTACCCCTGGCGCGCGGCGTCGAACCGGTGCCCCCGCGGGCAGACGAGGCTGGGCGTGGGAGCAGTTTCGCCGCTGGGGATTCCCGGCAGGTTTCCGGGAGCCGGGAACGGCTCACGGCAGACAGGGCACAGCAGCAGGGACAGGGGAGCGGAGGGCATCATTCCATCTTAGGCGCGCCGCTGGGGAGGGCGGGAACCACAGCAGTAGTAGGCTCGGGCGGGTGAAACCATGTGACTTGGATCTCCTGAATTCCGTTTCTGAACCTACTATCCATCCCGACGGCACCCGTGCGGTGGTGTCCGTGACACGGCCCGATTTCGCGGCCGATGCCTACGTTGGCCAGCTCTGGTCCGTCCCGCTGCCCGGAAGCAGCGACTCCTCCGGCGGCGGTTCCTTCAATAGCGGCGGTCCGCGGCGGATCACGCTGGGATTCTCCGACTCCCAGCCGCGATTCTCGCCCGACGGCGAAGTCCTCGCCTTTGTGCGGTCCCTGCCCGGCCAAAAACCGCAGCTCTTCGCGGTTCCCGCTGCAGGCGGCGAACCGGTCCAGCTCACCGACTCCGCCCTGGGGGTTGGCTGGTTCCGTTTCTCCCCTAACTCCGCCCAGATAGCGTTCACCTCCCGCGTTCCCGCGCCGGGACGGTACGGGACTGTCGACGGCGTTGGTGCCGGCGCCGAAGATCCCCGCCTGATCAGCAGCTACAAATACCGCGCCAACGGCGCCGGCTACACAGCGGACAAGCGGGTGCAGGCCTTCCTGCTGGATCTGCCGGCCCTCGATGCTGAACCGTGGATTGAGCCGGTGGGCCGGGCCAAGGAGGCCCTGAGCCGTACCTCGGATCAGAATGCCGGCGAATCCGCAGGCGGCGCAGCCGAAACCGGTGCGGGCGCCTTTCCGCCGGTCCGGCAGCTCACCTCCGCCGACGCCGATGCCTCCGCCCCCGTGTTTTCAGCCGACGGCAAGCGCATCCTGTTCACTGCTTCCCTTCATGAGCGGGCCGATGAGGACCTCGTCTCCGATCTCTACTCCCTGGACCTCTCCGGAGGGGAACCCGAGCGCCTGACGAACGCGGAACCCCTGGCCGGCTCACTGCTGGGCGCCGATCTGCCGACTCCCAGCGAGGACGGGGAATGGCTGTTTTTCCTGGCATCCGAACTTTCCGGCTCAGGCACCGACTTCGTGGCCCGCAGCACCTCGCTGTACGTCATGCCCTCAGATGCTTCGGCGCCGCCCCGGCGCCTGACCGATCCTGACACCATTGATCTGGCGGAGGGCGGCATAGTTCCCGCCGGGAACTCCGCGGTCCTGGTGTTTAACCGTTCCCGCGGCACCGTCGAACTGCTGAAGGTGGACGCGGCGGGCGAGAGCGAAGTTCTGGTCTCCGGGCCGCGCGTGGTGCAGGCCGCAGCGGCAGCTGCGGGCGCCGTCGTCGTCAGCTATGCGGACGCCGGAACCATGGGGGACGCCGCGCTGGTGGAGGCGGGCGGATTGCGTCCGCTGACGGACTTTTCCGCGGCACTCCGGCTTCAGGCGGCACCGGCACCGGGCAGCGAGGAGATCCATCCGTCGCGTGACGGCTACCCCGTGCACGGATGGGTGTTCCTGCCTGAGGGACCCGGCCCGCATCCGGTGCTGCTCAATATCCACGGCGGACCTTTTGCGCAGTTCGACTGTGCCTACTTCGATGAGGCGCAGGCCTACGCCGCCGCCGGTTATGCCGTGGTGCAGTGCAATCCCCGCGGCTCTGCCGGGTACGGCCAGGAGCACGGGCGCGCCATCAAGGAGGCCATGGGAACCAAGGACCTTGACGACGTCCTGTCCTTCCTCGAAGGCGTGCTGGGCACCCATCCGGAGCTCGACGGCGAACGTCTGGGTGTGATGGGCGGTTCCTACGGCGGGTACCTGAGCGCGTGGACCATCGCCAACGATCACAGGTTTACGGCCGCGATCGTGGAGCGCGGCTTCCTTGATCCCCTGTCCTTCATTGGATCAGCGGACATTGGCTGGTTCTTCAGCGCCGCGTACACCGGTCAGGACCCGGACAAGGTGCTGGCCCAGAGCCCCATGGCACGGGTGGGTGATGTGCGGACCCCCACCCTGGTGGTGCATTCCGAAGAGGACCTGCGCTGCCCGGTGGAACAGGCGCAGCGCTACTACACGGCGTTGAAGCAGCGCGGGGTTTCCACTGAAATGCTGCTGTTCCCGGGCGAAAACCATGAGCTGTCCCGGGCCGGAACACCCTGGCACCGGCGTCAGCGCTTCGAGCACATCCTGCAGTGGTGGGCCAAATGGCTGCCGACGCCGGTTAACCCGGGAGAGCGTGAGGTCGCGGCAGGCGCCTAGAAGCCCAGTTCCCGCTGGGCCTCGTCGATGGACGGCGAGGCCCAGCGGCGCAGGTATTCGCTGTTGCTGCACAGGGACCGGGTGAGGACCTTGTCCACATAGACGGTGCCGTTGAGGTGGTCTGTTTCGTGCTGGACGATCCTCGCCTGCCAGCCTTCGAAGCTGCGCTGCTGCGAGGCTCCGGCGGGATCGGTGAACTGCAGTGTCACGGAACGGAACCGGGGGACCACGCCCTGATATCCGTTGAAGGAAAGGCAGCCCTCGAAGAACTCTGCCATCTCGGGGCTGGCGGGCCGGTACTCGGGGTTAAGGGCAGCGAAGAACTGCAGGGGATGGCGTTCCCGAATGTCCGTCAGGTCCGGATCTTCGAAATGGTCCTCCAGGACGGCGAGCTGCAGGGGAACGCCCAGCTGGGGAGCTGCCAGGCCAACTCCGGGGGCAGCATGCATGACCCGGCGCATCAGCGCAATGAAGGCAGCCAGCTCGCCGTCGTCCAGCTGTCCGTTATAGGGGAGCGCAGGCTGCCGAAGGGCGGGGTGACCCAATTGGACGATCGGCGGCATGTCCGTTTCCAGCAGTGGAAGGACCAGATCACGGATATAAGCAGTTTCTGAAGGCACGGCCCCATCATAGTTGCCCCTGCTTCTCATGCCCGCGCCGGGGCGTTAGGCTCAGCCGTCATGACAGAGCAACAGCCGTACGAAGTGCTGGCAGTCCTGCCCGGATTTGAGCTGCGGAACTACCCTGCCCATGTGGTGGCCCAGGTAACCGTCCATTCGGATTTCGAGTCGGCGGGAAATACTGCCTTCCGCTACTTGTTCGGCTATATCAGCGGAAACAACAGGGGAGGGCCTGCCCGCCTGAAGGTGTCAGCCGATCAGGGAGAGGTCCGGTTTCCACAGCAGATTCCCATGACGGCGCCGGTGCTGCTGCAGCCTGAGGACTCCGCAGGCGTATTCACCGTGGCCTTTGTCCTGCCCGAGGCATTTTCCGCCGAGACGGCGCCGGATCCTGAGGATCCCGCCGTGTCCATTGTGGCGGTGCCGGAGAGCAGGGCGGCTGCGGCTGCTTTTTCAGGGCGCTGGACAGTGAAGAACTACCTGGATCACGCCGGCGCGCTGGGAGAGACGGTGGAGGCCGCCGGTTTCACGGCACTGGGCCTGCCCCGGTTTGCCCGGTTCGATCCGCCCTACACACCCTGGTTCCTGCGCCGCAATGAGGTCATCCAGACGGTGGAATAGCGACAAAGGGCAAAAAAATAACCGGCTTGGGTGCCACGGACATGCCGTGGGCACCCAAAACCGGGGGAGAGCGGGGGAATTAGCCCTCGCAGTCCATGCAGTACTTGTCGCCGTTCTTTTCCTTGGCGATCTGCGAACGGTGGCGCACCAGGAAGCAGGACATGCAGGTGAACTCGTCAGCCTGAGCCGGGACAACCTTGATGAGCAGCTCTTCGCCGGACAGATCGGCACCGGGAAGTTCGAAACCGTCAATGGCGTCCGTTTCGTCAGCGACGTCCCGAACAGCCGTCATTGCGCCGCCGCGCTGCTGGGCCTTCAGGCCCTCGAGGGAGTCGCTGGGGCGGTCTTCTTCCTTGACGCGGGGAGCATCATAATCAGTAGCCATGTGAAGTGCTTATCTCCTGAAATTTTGGGGGGTTGAGCGTAGATCATATAGCCGGAGACCCCTTTTTTCCCAACTGGAGACGCAAGTGCAAATCTTAGGCCCTGTTCTGCTCTGGGGGAAGTGATCGACGTCCTATTTTTTCGGTCGTTTTTCCGTCTGGAGGGCAGGGTCGAGATCGGCAGAGGACAGCTGCGCGCCGGTTATGTCAGGCCGCTGCGGCTGCAGTTCACTGCCGCTGGGCGTTATGACAAGCTGGCCGACCGCGGCTGTCGGTGTCCGGGCGTTATGACAAGCTGGCACGGATAAGATCCAGAACGGCCCGCTGTTATGACAAGCTGCCTGGATTCGCCGGGGCCCTGGACTGCGGGGCAACACGTTATGTCAATACAATCTGGTTGCCGCCACTCACCCTGCCGCTCGCTGGGGGACGTTATGTCAACTCATCCGGGGGCGGGGCGGAGAGGCGGATGTTTCCGGAATCCGGGAACCTAGGTGAGCATTTCGGGTGGGGCGCCAGCCGCCGGTCCCGGGCTGCCGGAAATCACCGGGCGGAATTCTGCTGAGAGCCGGGGCGCAAGAGCTTGGTGACGGCCGAAAAAACAGGGGATTGACGCATATTGGCAGCTGGTAGGAATCTGGCTTCAAGCCCCTCTCGGATACCACCCTTACAACGCCGATAATCCACATTATGTCAACTAGCGTGGAGAAGGAGTCCCCCGCGGCGGACATGCGGCCCTTTGGGCGGGCCGCATGCGTCGTCGGGTCCTGGCGGGCGAAGCACTGCGGCTGGGCCGGTTCCTGGTGCAGCTGGTGCCGCAGGACCCGGAGTTACATTCACTTGTTGCGCTGATGGAATTCCAGGCCTCCAGGTTTGCTGCCCGCATCCGTAGCGACGGCACGCCGGTCCTGCTGGCAGAACAGGGCTGGACGCTTTGGGGCCGGGGCCAGATTGAACGCGGACACGCAGCGCTGGCACGGGCGGATGCTCTCGCCCGCGGGCGGGGCAGCTATGGACTGCAGGCAGTCATTGCCGAGTCACTGCAGTGCCGGAAAGGCGGAGGATACGGATTGCGGATCGCCTCCTCGTGAACTGCCGGTTCTCCCCTGCCGGCTCCATGGTCAGACTCACCAAACTCACATAAACTCACATCACGATGGAAACTCACAAGACACACAAGCACTCACAGGAGCCCGTGATGGAGAATCCCTTCCGCCCGTCAGCCGGTGCAACACCGCCGCAAATCCTGGGCCGGGCGGGCGTGCTCGATGAGTTCGAGTACGGGCTTCGCCTCGGATCCGGGGCCCCCGGACTGCTGACAATCTTCACCGGCGCCCGCGGGATCGGCAAAACGGTCATGCTGGGCGCCGCCCACGACATCGCCCGGGAAAAAGGCTGGGCAGTCATTTCCGAGACCGCCACGGCAGGCTTCATGGGCCGTATCGGAGAATCCATGCGGGGCATCGCCGAGGAACTGGGACCAGGTCCGGCCAACCGCCGCATCACGGCAATCGCGGCCGCCGGCTTCAGCATCACCACGCAGCTTCCGCCGGAACGCCAGGTGGCCTGGCGGACACTGGGCGAGGAACTCCTCAGGCTCCTGGATGAACGAGGCAACGGGCTCATCATTACAGTCGATGAGATCCATGCCGCGGACCGCAGCGAACTTGCCCAGCTGGCCGCCAGCGTCCAGCACTTCATCCAGGACCGTCTTCCCATCGGTTTGGTCTTCGCCGGCTTGCCGGCGGCAGTTTCCGACCTGCTGAACGAGGGAGTAGCCACCTTCCTTCGGCGGGCGGACAAAATCGATCTCCACGCGGCCGCCATACGCGAAGTTGAAGAGTCGTTTGCGG
This sequence comes from Arthrobacter sp. NPDC097144, assembly GCF_044762205.1. NCBI lineage: Bacteria > Bacillati > Actinomycetota > Actinomycetes > Micrococcales > Micrococcaceae > Arthrobacter > Arthrobacter sp. NPDC097144. Next base: position 640,137 of record NZ_JBIWDW010000002.1, read on the forward strand.
CCACCTTTTCCACTGCAGGCTTCCGGGTCTCCCCCGACCTCCTGCAGCGGGCAGCCGAAGCCACCGGCGGATATCCCTTCCTCATTCAACTGGTGGGTTATTTCCTTTGGCGTGAGGCTGAAAACAGCAACGGCGACCTCACTCCGGAAACTGTTGACCGCGCCATCGAGGCAGCAAACCGCCGCAATGCACGTACGGTCATCGAAGCAGCGCTTGCCGCTGCCTCCCCCAAAGATGTGGACTTCCTTTCTGCCATGGCCGAAGACGACGGACCCTCCGTAGCCGGCGAAATAGGCCGGCGCATTGGGGCACGGACAAATCTCGTAGCAAATTACCGTTCCAGGCTGCTGGCGGCCGGGCTCATCCAGTCCGCCGGCCACGGCAGGGTCGACTTTGCGATACCCGGCCTGCGGCAGTATCTTCGCAACCGGCCCGGACGCTCGAACCACTGAGACGCTCGAACCACTGAGACGCTCGAACCATTGAAGGGGCTCCGGCCGCGGACAATTACTCGTGCTCTTTGCTGGAAACATGAGAATGTCACCCCCATGAATTCCCATCATTTCGCGGGTCTTTTCGCAGGGGACAAAAACGTCCTGCCCGGATTCATCCGCCCATTCCGACGGGCGGCGGTGCTCGCCTTGACCTGCCTGTTGGCTGGGTCAGTGCCGCTCATGAATGTGAAGGGTCCGCTGATTACCGGTGCGGCCGACGTGTGCACGGTACAGCCTCCGCGCGGCATGGCGGCAATAGGACATATTGTGCACAACACCGGCCCAGCTGCCCTGACCCTCACGGATGTATCGCTCATAGGAGCGGAAAACCTGAATCTCAGGGCTGCTTATGTGCTGCCCATCAGCGACCAGACGTCATACATATTGGGAACGGGAACAAGCGAACCCGAACAGGAGGAAGCCATAGCTGCCTGGGACAGCATGACGGCGGCGGAATCGTTTAACCTGGCCGCCGGAAGCTCGGCAAATATTGTCGTTGTCCTGGACACGGGTCAAGCGCAGGAAGGCACCTCCCGGGGTCTGCGCATTGTCTATGAGCAAAACCGCACTGAGTTTGCGTCAAACGCTTCATCCGCCATGACAGTGGCCGGCAGGTGCTTTTAGCAAACGCTACTTTGGGACTTCGGCCGTGCTGCTGCGCACCACCAGCCGTGTGGGCACCAGCTCGCAGCCCGGCTGGGTGGAGTTTTCCGTCATCTGCTTCAGTACCTTGTCGACGCACCGCCGGCCCAGCTCCGTAAAGTCCTGGTGCACGGTGGTGAGGGGCGGACTGAAGGAACTGCTGTCCGGAATATCGTCGAAACCCACAATGCTCACGTCCTGCGGCACCCGGATCCCCTTTTCGTGGAATGCCCGCAGAACCCCCAGCGCCATCTGGTCGTTGGCGACAAACACCGCGGTGCAGCCGGACGAAGCAAGGGACAACCCGGCCTCATATCCTGAATCCGCGGACCAGTCCCCCCGCAGCAGTGGAGGTTCCGCGCAGCCCCGAGCGGCCAGTGTGGCGCGCCAGGCGCCCACGCGCCGCTCGGAAGCGAAGGAAACAGAGGGTCCGGCAACGTGCCACACCGTGGAGTGCCCCAGGTCCAGGAGATGCTCCACGGCCTTCCGGGTGCCGTCCGCCTGATCCGTGTCGATCACGCTGTAGCCCTCACTGGCCTCGGAATCCACCACGACGGCGTGCGTGCCGGCCGGCAGGGAAACTGTTGAGTAGTCGAGCAGGTGGACTTCCATGATGACGATGACTGCGTCCACCGCGAGCTCATTCAACCGTGAGAAAGCGCCCTGCACGCCGGCCTGGGTTGGCGCAGCTACGGGAATCAGTGTGACGGCGTAGTCCTCTTCCGCAGCCCGTGCCGCGATGGCTTCCAGGGTGCGGACGTTGCCGGTGGTGGCCAGCGTGAAGAGGATGACTCCAATGGTCCGGAAACTCCCCCGCTTCAGCGCCCGCGCGGCACTGTTGGGCCGGTAGCCCAGCTCGCGCATGGCGGCGATGACCTGCTCGCGCGTAGCTTCCACCACACCGGGGCTGCCGTTCGATACCCGGGACACCGTCTGGGCTGATACCCCTGCCAGCCGGGCGACGTCCCGCATGGACACGGGCCGACTTTCCCGGGCGGAATGTTGACTAGATGGAGGAGGCATGTGATTATCCTAACAATAAAAATGTTTACGTAAACATTTGCGTGAGTATCTACCCGTGCGGCCTAGGCCGGTATCAGTTCACAGAGGAACCACCATGACGACGGCGTCACCTCCACCCGCCCTGCTCGGCACACAGCCGATGCCCGCCAGACGCGCCCGGAGACGGTCCTGGTCCGGCTGGCTGTTCATCGGCCCCTTCATGGCTGTCTTCGCGATTGTCTTCATGGCGCCGATCGCCTACTCGATTTGGCTCAGCTTTTTCCGCAACCAGCTCGTAGGCGGCAACAGGTTTGTCGGCCTGGCCAACTACAGCCAAGCCCTGCAGGATTCACAGTTCTGGTCCGCACTGCTGCGGGTGTCGCTGTTCCTGGCCGTGCAGGTGCCGGTCATGCTGCTCATCGCACTCCTGGTGGCCCTGGCGCTGGACAGCGGCAGGCTCTACGGCAAGTCCTTCTTCCGGATCTCCATTTTCCTTCCGTATGCGGTTCCTGCCGTAGTCGCCAGCCTGATGTGGGGCTTCATGTACGGCACCCGGTTCGGGCTGGTCGGCAACATCAACAGTGCCCTGGGCATCAACCTGCCGAATCCGCTCTCCCCCGACCTCATCCTGGCGTCCATCGGGAACATCGTCACGTGGGAATTCATCGGCTACAACATGCTGATTTTTTACTCGGCCCTCAGCGTGATTCCGAAGTCAATCTACGAAGCCGCTGAAATCGACGGCGCCAGCCAGTTCCGGCTCATCACCGCCATCAAGGTTCCCGCCATCCGCGGAGCGCTGGTGGTGGCCACCATTTTCTCGGTAATCGGAAGCTTCCAGCTCTTCAACGAGCCAAGCATCCTGCAGAGCCTCGCACCGAACTCAATCTCCACCTACTTCACTCCGAACCTTTACGCCTACTCGCTGAGCTTCTCCGGCCAGCAGTACAACTACTCCGCCACCGTGGCCATCATCATGGGCGTCATCACCATGGTCATCGCCTATGCAGTGCAGCTGCGCGGAATGCGGAAGGAAAGCTGACCATGAGCGTCGCCGTCGACCCCGTCCGAGCCCGGAACCAGAAATCCCGGAGCGCCAATATCCGCATGAAGAGTACGCGCCGCGGCGTGGACAATCCCAAACGCAACGTGCTGCTGACCGTCCTCACCGGCATCGTCCTCATTTACAGCCTTGTCCCGCTGCTTTGGCTGGTGATCAATTCCTCCAAGACCCAGGCCGATCTCTTCGACTCATTCGGCCTGTGGTTCAGCGGTGATTTTGCCCTGTTCAGCAACGTCGCAGACACCCTCACCTATGACGACGGCATCTTTGTCCGCTGGCTGCTCAACACCGTGCTTTACGTGGTGCTGGGCGCCGGCGGGGCCACCTTCCTCGCGGTCCTCGGCGGATACGCCCTCGCGAAGTTCGCCTTCCCCGGGAAAAAGGCCGTCTTCGCCGTGATTATCGGCGCCGTCGCCGTTCCCGGCACCGCCCTGGCCGTCCCCACCTTCCTGATGTTCAGCGAGATCGGCCTCACCAACACCCCGTGGGCGGTCATCATCCCGTCGCTCATCTCGCCCTTCGGCCTGTACCTGATGTGGACCTTCGCCACCGAGGCCATCCCCACCGAACTGCTGGAATCGGCGCGGATGGACGGCGCCGGAGAGTTCCGCACCTTCTTCCAGATCTGCCTGCCGCTGCTGGGGCCGGGCATCGTCACGGTGCTGCTGTTCACCATGGTGGCCACCTGGAACAACTACTTCCTGCCGCTGATCATGCTCAAGAACCCCGACTGGTATCCGCTGACCCTGGGCCTGAATGCCTGGAACGGCCAGGCCTCCACCGCCGGCGGCGAGGCGATCTTCAACCTCGTCATCACCGGTTCGCTCCTCACCATTCTTCCGCTGATAGCAGCGTTCCTGCTGCTGCAGCGCTACTGGCAGTCCGGCCTCAGCGCCGGCGCCGTCAAAGAATAAACCCCTTCCGGAAACAATGACGTGAAAAGGAACACCATGAAGAGCAAAATCTCCCTGGCAGTGCTGCGCGGCTCCGCAGTTGCCCTTACCGCTGCCCTCGCCCTCACAGCCTGCGGCGGCGGAGACAGTGACAACTCGGGCACTGCAGCTGAAGAAGTCAGCGCCGAGGACGTCCAGGCTGCCCTCGAGGAGGGTGGAGACATCACCATCTGGTCCTGGGAACCCACGCTGGATGAGGTTGTCGAGGACTTCGAAGCAGAACACCCGAACGTCAACGTGGATCTGGTGAATGCCGGCACCGGCAATGACCATTACGTGGCACTGCAAAATGCCATCGCCGCCGGCTCGGGAGTTCCGGACATCGCGCAGCTGGAGTACTTCTCGCTCCCCCAGTTTGCGCTGGCGGATTCCGTCAGGGACCTCAGCGGCTACGGTGCAGCAGACCTGCAGGACACCTACAACCCCGGCCCCTGGAACTCGGTCCAGGCCAACGGAGGCATCTACGGCCTTCCGATGGACTCCGGGCCCATGGCACTGTACTACAACAAGGAAATCTTCGACAAGTACGGTGTGGAGGTTCCCACCACCTGGGATGAGTACGTCGACGCCGCACGTGCCCTGCACAAGGCCGATCCCAGTGTCTACATCGCCAATGACACCGGAGACGCAGGTCTTTCCACCAGCCTCATCTGGCAGGCAGGCGGCCAGCCGTACAAGGTCGACGGGACAGACGTCACCGTGAATTTCTCCGACGAGGGCTCCACCAAGTTCACCGAAACCTGGCAGCAGCTCCTGGATGAAGATCTCCTGGCCCCCATCACTTCCTGGGGCGACGAGTGGTACCAGGGACTCGGAAACGGCACCATCGCCACGCTTGCGACCGGCGCCTGGATGCCGGCAACCTTCTCCTCCGGCGTTGCAGCCACGGCCGGCAAATGGCGGGTCGCTCCCCTGCCCCAGTGGGAAGAGGGTGGAACAGCAAGTGCCGAAAACGGCGGCAGTGCCCTGAGTATCACTTCAGCCAGCAAGAAGGGTGCCCTGGCGTACGCCTTCCTCGAGTACGCCAACGTAGGCGACGGCGTCCAGACCCGCGTGGACAACGGTGCGTTCCCGGCCACTGCAGCCACCCTGGAATCAGAGGACTTCCTGTCCGACGAGTTCGAGTACTTCGGCGGGCAGAAGGCCAATGAAGTCTTTGCGGAGTCTGCAAAGAACGTCCCGGAAGGCTGGTCCTACCTGCCCTTCCAGGCCTATGCCAACGGCATTTACAACGACACCGCCGGGCAGGCCTACGTATCCGACACCACACTGAAGGACGGATTAAAGAACTGGCAGGACGCCAGCATCAAGTACGGCAATGAGCAGGGCTTTACCGTCTCGGAATAGCCCGCGCACGAACGAACGCATCACCGGATCCGGGCCGGCCGGGGCTCTCGTATCCCCGTCCGGCCCGGATCTGCATTCCGGGCGTCCGCACCCGGCACACGAACATCCCGCACTTCCACACACCTTCAAGGAGTTTTACCGTGGCAACCCCCACCACCCACCGCTGGCTGCGCTGGCCCACCGATCCCCACCGCCGTCGCATGGCATACGGCGCCGACTACAACCCGGAGCAGTGGCCGCGGGAGACGTGGGACGAGGATGTGCGGCTCATGCGCGAGGCCGGCGTCAATGTGGTGTCACTGGCGATCTTCTCCTGGGCACGGCTGCAGCCCGCCCGCGACACCTGGGACTTTGCCTGGCTGGACGAAGTCATCAACCTCCTGCACGAAAACGGTATTGCCGTGGACCTGGCCACCGCCACCGCCTCCCCGCCGCCGTGGCTGGCCACCGAGCATCCGGAAATCCTGCCTGTCACCGCCGACGGCGGGATCCTGTCACCCGGAGCCCGGCAGCACTGGCGTCCCACCAGTCCGGTCTTCCGGGAGCACGCGCTGAAACTCGTGACCGCAATGGCCGAGCGCTATAAGGACCACCCGGCAGTCTGTGCCTGGCACATTTCCAACGAGCTTGGCTGCCACAACATTTACGACTACTCCGACGACGCCGCCCGTGCGTTCCGCGTCTGGCTCACGGAGCGCTACGGAAGCATCGACGTTCTCAACGACGCCTGGGGCACTGACTTCTGGTCCCAGCGCTACACGGGTTTTGAGCAGATCCTGCCTCCCCGCCAGGCCGCTTCACATCCGAACCCCACCCAGCAGCTGGATTTCAAGCGGTTCTCCTCGGATGCGCTCAAGCAGTACCTGCGGGAAGAGCGAGACATCCTCAACGCCATCACTCCCGACATTCCCGTCACCACGAACTTCATGGTGATGGGTGAAACCAAGGGAATGGACTACGCGGACTGGGCTCCCGAAGTGGACTTCGTCGCCAATGACCATTACTTTGTTCCCGGTCCGCAGGCTGTGGATGAGCTGTCCTTCTCGGCGAATCTCACCGGCAATATCGCCGGCGGCAAACCCTGGTTCCTGATGGAGCACTCCACCAGCGCCGTAAACTGGCAGCCGATCAACACCCCCAAAAAGCCGGGAGCGCTGCGCCGCGACTCACTCACCCATGTTGCCCACGGGGCGGACGCCGTCTGCTTCTTCCAGTGGCGGCAGTCCAAGGCCGGCGCCGAGAAATTCCACTCCGCCATGGTTCCGCACGCCGGGGCGGACAGCCCGATCTTCCGCAGCGTGGTCAGCCTGGGCCGGGAGCTGGAGTCCCTGTCCGGTGTTGTGGGTTCGCACCGCGGCCAGGCTCCGGCAGCCATCCTCTTCGACTGGAACTCGTGGTGGGCCTCGGAGCAGGACTCGCATCCCTCGGACCGCCTGCGCTACAAGCAGGAGGCCCTCGACTGGTACTCGGCGTTCCTGGCCCTGGGCATCCGGGTTGACGTGGTTCCCTCCGCCGCTGAACTGGACGGGTACGGGCTTGTTGTCGCACCCGTCCTGCATGCTGTTCCGGCGGCCCTGAAAACCCGGCTCGAGGAATACGTCCACGGCGGGGGGCATTTGGTTACCGGGTACTTCAGCGGCATCACGGACGAGAATGACCACATCTGGCTCGGCGGTTATCCCGGCGCCCTCGCAGATCTGCTGGGTGTGCGCATCGATGAGTTCGGCCCGCTGCTGGACGGCGAGACGGTTCAGCTGGACAACGGGACCGCAGCCGCCCTCTGGGCCGACCGAGTGAAGCCGTCCGCCGGCGACGTCGAAATCCTCGCCCGGTACACCAGCGGGGAGCACTCCGGCGATGCTGCAGTCACGCGCCGCACCGTCGGCACGGGAAGCGCCGCCTATGTGGGCGCCCGCCTGGGCGCGGCCGGGCTCGAACCGATCCTCGCGGTTCTCGCGGCGAGCGCCGGGGTGGTCAGTGAGCTGCCTGCGGAGCTGCGGGGCGCCGTCGAGCTGGCAGTGCGGTCCAGCGGTGACGCTGACTACGTATTCCTCATCAACCGCACCGACGCGGCGGTGGACATTACCGGCGTCGACGGCAACCCCCTGCCGGGCTGGGAATCCAAGCTGGCTCCGCGGTCGGTATCAGTGCTTACGAGAAAGGCACGCAGCGCCGCCTAGGAACTCCCTTCCAATCCGCGAGCGCCGTGCCGATGCCGGGGAGCAAGTCTCCCCGGCATCGGCACGGAGTAAGTAGGGTCTGCGCTATGGATGACAGCGCTCCCCTGTGGGCTCAGGCGGTGGATTACGTCAGCACCGGGACAGCGGGTCCGCCCCTGGATCCGTCCCTTGACGTCACGGTGCACTTCCATCCCGACTCCCCCGTGTCCGGCACAACACTGCTGGCGCATCTGGTCACGGATTCCGTCTACCGCTCGCAGTTTGAAACCGGAACCGGCAACGGGGGCCTCACGGCCTGGCCGGGCGGCGAGCGCTGGCGCTGGGAACAGCGGATGTTCGGCGGGGTGTACGACGGCGCCCCGGCAGCTGAGCGCCCCAAGTACGGTTCGCTGAACTACCGCCGTCTCCCCGTCGGCGGTTCCGTGCGGTTTGGCTCCTCCCACTTCCGGCTTCGCGGCGAGGAGCTTCCCCGCGTGACGTTCTGCTATCCGGACAGCAGCACGGAGCCGGAGCACTTTGGCACGGCCGAACACATGCCCCTGGTGGACCTGGCGCTCAAACATGCGCCTGCAGCCGGTCTGGACGTACTGGATGACCATGTGGAAGCGCACATTCACGGCCCTCTAAGGATCGAAAGCGACATTGCGGTGCTGGTCCTTGATCCTTCCTACCGCGGCACTGACGTCGAAGCGGCTGCCCGCGCCCTCCCGTGTCCCCTGGAGTGGCACCCCGGGTTCCGCCTTTCTGCGGCGGAGCTGTCCCGGTACCCCGACTATCGCAGCCCCCGCGTTGTGGCGGCCGGGCAGGAGATTGCTGAAGACGGGTGGCTGGACCCCCGGGTTATCGGCATCGCCGTGCGGGGCCGGCGGTATGACCGGCAGACGCTCAAGCAGCTCTGGCACTGCGTCGCACGGTTTGGCTACGACTGGAGCGGCACTGGAGATCCCCCTGCGTGAAGAAGATCCCCCGGGGCAGAGCACCGGGGGATCTTCTTCATGTGGGATCTTCAGGGGGAATATCTATTCGAACATGTGTCCGATCAGGCCTGGTGTTAGGCCCGGAGTTAGGGAAGGCTGCCTGCCTCAGCTTCCCTGGGCCGGGACAGGGCAACCGCGGCCGGACGTTCACACGTACTGAGAATCGGCACTGCGCCGCCGGACTCCGCGGAGGCCAGCACCGCCTGCATGACCTCCAGCACGTGGAACCCCAGTTCCCCGCTGGCCCGCGGCAGCTCCCCTGCCGGGGTAAGGGCCAAGTCCTCCAGGCCTATCCCCCGTGACGCGCCCTGATATCCCGCTGATACCGGCAGAAGCTCCCAGCCGTCGCCGTCGAGCCGCCGCAGATGGACCTCCCCGTCAAAGCGGTTCGGGTCGGGAACTGCCAACGAACCCGTCTCCCCGTGGATCTCGATGTTGGAAGACCGTGTGGCCACGGCATCAAAGCTCATCACCAGAGTGGAGAGCGCACCGGACGCGTGGACCAGGACCCCGGTGACGTGAGTGGGAGTGCTGACCGGAATTTCCTCTCCCGCACGAAGGCCCGAGCCGATGATCCGGGTATCCCGGGTGCTGCTGGCCGCACCGATAACAGAAGCAACGGGTCCCAGCAGTGTCACCAGGGCGGAAACATAGTAGGGACCCATATCCAGCAGGGGACCACCTCCCGGGACATAGTAGAAATCGGGGTTCGGATGCCACCGCTCATGGCCTGGCGTGACCATGGTGGCCGTGGCGGAGATGGGCTTTCCGATCAGCCCGTCATCAATTGCCTTTCGGGCCGTCTGCGTGCCGGTGCCAAGCACTGTATCCGGTGCCGAGCCCAAGACGACGCCGGCAGCAGCGGCGGCATCCACCATCGCCTGTCCTTCAGCCGTGCTGGCGGCCAGCGGCTTTTCGCCGTACACGTGCTTGCCGGCAGCAATCGCCTTCAGCGCAACCTCTGCATGTGCGGCGGGGATGGTGAGGTTCAGGACCAGGTCAACGCCGTCATCGGACAGCAGTTCATCGACAGTCAGGGCGCGAACGCCGGGGTACTCGGCCGCGACGGCACGGGCACGGTCCATGTTTAAGTCCGACACTGCGGCAAGCTCCACGGCATCGAGCCGCGGAAACGTCTCAAGATAGGCGGCACTGATGTTGCCGCAGCCCACCATGCCGATGCGCAGCGGGGCAGCGCCCTTCGATTCGGAATTCAGCGGCTCGCCCACAGCATGCCCCTTTCAATGAGAGTCTTTACGTTCTGGTCCTTCAGGATCTCCACCGAGTGGCCGGGCGTGGCCACGAAAATCCTGCCGGCGCCCCACTGCCGCGTCCAGACCGCCGGACAGGTGACGGGGCGGTGCCAGGAGTCCCATTCCCGCGCCGGAAGCGTGGTGGTGGCCAGCACGTCGATGTAGTCGTCGGTAAGGACCCAGTACTGTTCGGTGCGCAAATCAAAGTCCGTCAGCCCGGCCGTAATGGGATGGTCTGCGGCTGCCGGGAGCATCTGAACCGTGTAATCGATGAAGTTGTCGGAGGCGTCCCCCACCCTCTCCTCCGGGTGCTTGCCCGGGTGGCAGGCGAACTGGCCGCCGATCAGGTGCAGATAGTCGGAGTTGTTCCGGTAGGAGTCCGCGATCCCGCCGTGCCAGCCGGCCATCCCGGTACCGGCGTCAATGGCAGCCCGCAACCCCTCGAATTCCTCTTTCTCGATGGTGTTCATGGTGTTGCACTGGACGATCAGGTCAACAGTGGCCATGTACTCGGCGTCGGCATAGATCTTTGGGGATTCCTCTACCCGGATCTCAAAGCCGTTGTCCCTCAGGTGCGGCAGGAAGAGGTCGGTGGCTTCAACCGGCTGATGTCCGTCCCAGCCGCCCCGGACAACGAGGGCCTGGCGTGTGGTGCTCATAGGGTAGTTCCTTTACTTGGTAGCAAAAGCTGAATCGAAGGCTGCTGCGGGCGGGGTGATCTGGGCCAGGGATTTCACCAGGGCCAGGGCCCCCGGTCCGCCGACCATGCGGTCCATTCCGGCGTCTTCCCATTCCACGCTGGTGGGACCGTCGTATCCGGTGGCGTTCAGCATCCGGAAGATGCGCTCCCAGGGCACATCTCCGTGCCCGGCGGTGACAAAGTCCCAGCCGCGGCGCGGATCGCCCCACTGAAGGTGTGAGCCGAGCCGGCCGTTGCGGCCGTCCAGCTGCTTCACCGATTCCTTGACGTGCACGTGGTAGATGCGCTCGCGGAAGTCGTAGAGGAAGGCCGCTGGATCGAGATCCTGCCAAATGAAGTGGGAGGGGTCGAAATTCAGGCCGAAGCCCTCGCGGTGGCCGATCGCTTCCAGGGTCCGGTGTGCGGTCCAGTAGTCGTAGGCAATCTCGGAGGGATGGACCTCCAGTGCGAAGCGGACCCCCACCTCGTCGAAGACATCGATGATGGGGTTCCACCGGTCGGCGAAATCCTGGTAGCCCCGCTCGATCATGGAGTCGGGAACGGGCGGAAACATGGCCACGGTCTTCCAGATGGAAGAGCCGGTGAACCCGGTTACCGTCTTTACCCCCAGCCGAGCCGCGGCCCGGGCTGTCATCTTCAGTTCTTCGGCCGCGCGGGTGCGGACGCCCTCGGGATCGCCGTCGCCCCAGACACGCGCGGAAACAATGCCCTGATGGCGCTCGTCGATGGGGTCGTCGCAGACAGCCTGCCCGTTGAGGTGGTTGGAGATGGCATAGACCGACAAGTTGTTCCGCTTGAGGATGTCCAGCCGGTCCTGGAGGTACTCGTCGTCCTCCACGGCACGCCAAACATCCAGGTGATCGCCCCAGCAGGCGATTTCAAGGCCGTCAAAGCCCCACTCTCCTGCGAGCCGGGCCACCTCCTCGAACGGAAGGTCGGCCCACTGGCCGGTGAACAGTGTAATGGGGCGGGTCATCGGATTTCCTCTGCTGTAGTTGTCAGGGCGGCAGCGGCCGGATGCGGCTGGGCATCCACCGCCGTCCAGCGGCTTTCGTCAGCCGCACTGTCCTCGACGGCTGCCAGCACGCGCTGTACCTGCAGGGCGTCGGCGAACGACGGCGTGGGCTGGGTTCCGGCGGCGAGGGACGTCACCAGGTCCACCACCTGATGCGTGAAACCGTGCTCGTAGCCCAGCCCGTGGCCCGTGGGCCACCAGTTCCCCACGTAGGGGTGCTCCGGTTCGGTGACCATGATGCGGTGGAAGCCCTGCTCACCGCTGCGGTCGGTGGAATCGTAGAACTGCAGGAAGTTCATGTCCTCGAAGTCGAAGGACAGCGAGCCCAGGGACCCGTTCACTTCCAGCCGCATGGCATTCTTGCGGCCAAGGGCGGCCCGGGTGGCTTCAAAGACACCGATCGGTCCGCCGTCGAACCGGGCGGTGAAGATCGCGGCGTCATCCACCGTGACGTCTCCCATGGGCTGGTCTTCCCCGGTGGAGCCGTGGCCGCCGAGTCCCACGAAGTCCCCGCCCACAGGGCGCCGGCTGGTAAAGGTCTCCAACAGCGCGGAAACACCGGTGATCTGCTGGCCGGTGACAAACTGGGCGGCATCAATAATGTGGGCGCCGATGTCCCCCAGGGCACCGGAGCCTGACAGCGTCCGGTCCAGCCGCCAGGTCAGGGGTGCGTTTTCGTCCGATAGCCAGTCCTGCAGGTACTGGGCCCGAACCTGACGGATCTTCCCCAGCCTGCCGTCGTCGACCATTCGCTTGGCCAGCGCCAATGCGGGCGTGCGGCGGTAGGAGTAACCGCACATGGCAAAGACTCCGCGGCGTGCCGCTTCGGAGGCCGCGGCCGCCATTTCCTCTGCTTCCTCCACCGAGTTGGCCAGGGGCTTTTCACACAGGACATGTTTGCCGGCGCGCAGTGCTGCAATGGCAATCTCGGCGTGGGTATTTCCGGGTGAGCAAATGTCGATCAGATCGATGTCTTCCCGTTCCACCAGCGCTTTCCAGTCCGTTTCCGTCGAGGACCAGCCCATTTGCCCGGTTGCTGCCTCGACGGCCGAAGCATTCCGGCCCGCAACGGCGGTGAGCTCGGGTCGAAGGGGAAGGTCGAAAAAACGGGGGGCGCTGCGCCACGCATGCGAATGCGCAGCGCCCATAAAGGCGTAGCCCACCATTCCGATTCGAAGCGGGGCAGTTTCTGCCTGAGGCATGTAGTTCCCTTTCATTTCAAGTGCTAACGCTATTTGCTGAAGCCTGCGGTCAAGCCGCTCAGCAGCTGGCGACGTCCCACGATGTACAGCACCAGGATTGGCAGCGTGGTCAGGACCACAGAGGCCAGGACCGCCGGAATATTCACACTGTATTCGCCCTGGAAGCTCCAGAGGGCCAGCGGAAGGACACGCAGGTCGGGACTCTGCGTCAGGATGAGCGGCAGCAGGAATCCGTTCCAGACTCCCAGGGCGTTGTAGATACCCACCGTCACAATGGCCGGTTTGGTCAGCGGCAGGGCCAGCCGCCACATGGTCTGCCACTCGCTGCAGCCGTCCAGGCGCATTGACTCAAACAGTTCATTTGGCACGTCCCGAATGAAGTTCGAAAGGATCAGCACCGTCAACGGAATAGAAAAAGCGATGGAGGGCAGGATCAAGGCCAAGAGAGTGTCATACAGCTGGAGCCGGATAATCATCAGGTAAATCGGAATGATGGTTGCCTGCAGGGGAATGGCCAGGCCCAGCAGGAACAACCCGTTCGAGAATCTGAGGAACCTGCTGTTGCCGCGCACGATCGCGAAGGACGCCATGAATGAGATGGTCACTGCCGGAATGACGGTGCCCAGCGTGATAATTGCGCTGTTCAGGAAGTACCTGGCGAAGTCCGCCTCCAACACCATCCGGTAGTTCTCCAGAGTTGGAGAGGAGGGTACGGCAAGCGGGTTCTGCGAATAGTAGCCGGCGGAAGTCTTCAGGCTGGTAATCACCACGTAGTACACGGGAATGATGATGATCGCCAGCCGAATCCAACCGGAGAGACCGCCGGCGTAGTTCAGCTTGCTCCAGCGCAGCCCGCGCCGAGCAGACGAGGACGCAGCCGGAGGGGCGGGGGATTTTGGCCGTTTGGTGGCTGTTGCCGTCATGTCAGAGACCTTCCAGTTGGCTGCCGCTGGAGCCCTTGCCGCCCAGCCGCTGCAGGGCAAGCGCCAGGCCCAGCCCAATAACCACCAGGATCACGGCAAGAACGCTGGCCGGTCCCATAAGGTTGGCACGGAAACCCGTGAGGTACATATCCAGTGCCAGGATTCGGGTTGAATTGCCGGGGCCTCCCGCCGTCAGCACGAAAATGAGGTCGAAGTAGGTCAGGGATCCCACCACCATCAGGGTGGAGGACGTGATGATGGTGTATTTCAGCTGCGGAAGGGTGATGTGGAAGAACTGCTTTACTTTCCCCGCCCCGTCAATCTCCGCGGCCTCGTAAAGTGACTGGGGGATTTGGCGCACGCCGCCTTGGTAGATCAAGGTGTGGAACGGAACAAACTGCCACGCAATCACGAAGATGACCACCAGGAGGACCAGCTGCGGATGGCCGAGCCAGTCCTGCGCGAGGGCCGGCATGTTCAGGCCTTCGGCCAGGCCAAAGTTCGGATCCAGCAGCGCCTTGAAGGCAATGGCTATGGCAGCTGAGGAGAGCAGCAGCGGCAGGAAGTACAGGACTGCGAGAACTGCCCGGTACCGCTGGCTTCCGGCGGTGAAAACGCCCAGCAGGAGGCTGATCGGTGTCTGCACCAGCCAGGAGACGATCATGATGAGGAAGGTCAGCCGGAGGGCATTGTGCATCACGGGATCCCCCAGGACGGACAGCCAGTTGCCCACCCCGGCCAGGGTGATGCCGCCGATCCCGTCCCAGTTCGCAAAGCTGAGCACAAAAACACCGATCAGCGGAATGACGGCGAAGACCAGAAAGAAAAACAATGCCGGAAGGACCAGCCACCACAGGCTGCCGGTCTTTCCGCGGCTGGCACCCTCCACCGGTCCCTTGTCCGTGCGGCCCGCGGCCGGCAGCGCCGCGGGCGGTACAGCGGCGATCATTTGCCCAGCGTCGCATTCATGTTGTTGGCGAATTCCTCGGGCGTGATGGACAGCAGGAACAGCTGGTCAATGTTGCTCAGGAGCGCTTCGGCGGCGGTGGGGTTCAGGGCCTGGTCCCAGGACTGCTGGAAATTCGGGGCATTCTTCGTCAGCTCGTAGACGAAGGTAAGGAATTCCTTGTCCTCGGACTCCTGCAGCTTGTCTTCGATGCCCTTGACGACCGGCACCGATCCGGACTTGATGTAGGCATCGACCTCTTCGTCGGTCAGCAGTCCATCCTTGAAGTATTTCTTGGCCGTTTCCTTTTCGGCGTCGCTGGCCTTGGACGAGATGTACTCGTAGCCGCCCGGGTTGCCCACGGTATTGGCCGGATCACCCGCACCTCCCGTAACAGAGGGGAAGTTGACCCAGCCGAGCTTGCCGCCCTCAACGAAGCCCGCGCCGTCGTTCTTCATGCCTCCGTAGGTCCAGCCGCCGTGCAGCATCATGGCAGCCTTGTTGGTGTACAGCAGAGCCTGGTCGGCATTGCTGTCAGCAGTGATGGAGGTAAAGCCCTTGATGAACCCGTTGGCCTTGACCAGGTCCTGGATCATGGTGTTGGCCTTGACAGCTGCGGGGTTCGACCAAGCGTCCGCCTCACCGTTGTAGATAGCGGTAAAGACTTCCGGACCTCCCACGCGGTCGTAGAGGTACTCGAGCCACATCATGGAGGTCCAGCGCGACTGTCCGCCCAGGGACAGCGGAGCAATGCCCATGTCGTTGAACGGTTTGGTCAGGGCCATGAGATCGTCCCAGGTCTGGGGCGGTTCTGCTCCGGCCTGCTCGAACAGTTCCTTGTTGTAGTAGAAGATAATCGGCGTCACGGTCTGGGTGGGAAGGGCATAGATCTTGCCGTCAACCGTGGCCGCGCCGAACGTCGAGTCCAGCAGGCGGTCCTTGACGTCCGGATTCTCCTCGAACCAGGGAGTGAGGTCCTCGATCTGCCCGGCGTCGGCGTACGCGCGCATCGTTCCGCCGCCCCAGCCGGCAATGATGGTGGGTGCCTGGCCGGCGCCGATGGCTGTCTTGATCTTGGTCTTGTAGGCGTCGTTCTGGAAGAACGTGACGTTGATTTTCCCGTCCGGATTGGAGCTGTTGAACACGTCAATTGTGTTTTGCCGGATGGCCTCATTGGGCTGCCCGCTGAGGGCCCAGATGGTGGCTCCCCCGGCGGAGGTGTCGCCGGGCCCGGAAGAGCCGCAGGCCGTCAGGCCGTAGGCGGCGATGGGCACCAGGGCGGCCAGCGACAGGAAAGACCTGCGTGACGTGAGCTTCTGTTCCATTCTTATCTCCATTGAAAAGAGCCGCGTCGCTGCGGCGGGATGGTTGACCCCAGCCCGGGGCCGGGAAGTATCGAAACTTTTCGCAACACCTGCTGTACTGCCATGAAAGCTACTGTGATATGCATCACTCGTCAAGAACAATTTTCGCCATAAATGTGGGCGTGTTGACGCCGATGCACCTATCCGCCAGACTTCAGAAACCGAAAACTTTCGCAAAGGAGCGTTGCCTTGAACCGGGCTCAAACTGCTAAAACGACGCTTGCCAGCGTCGCAGAGCTGGCCGGGGTGTCCGTTCCTACTGTTTCCAAGGTCATCAACGGACGCGACGACGTTGCTGAGCCGACCCGGAAACGCGTACGGGCGGCATTGACCCGGCTGGACTACGAATCGCCCGTCCAGCGGCGGGTCCGCAGCAGCGCCCCGGCCATGGTGGACCTGGTCTTCGACGGGCTCAACACGTCCTATTCGCTTGCCATCCTGATGGGGATCACCACCCTTGCAGCTGCCGAAAACGTTGAAGTGGTGCTCAGTACGGTCACGCCGGGAAAGCTCAAGAGCACCAACCATCTGGAATGGTCTTCCCGACTGGCCGATTCGGGGCGCACGGGACTCATCCTGGTAACCTCCGAGATCACCAGCGAGCAGCTGGAGGCCTTTGCCCGGCGCCATATTCCGGTGGTGGTGATCGATCCCCTGAATCCCCCGCCGTCCGGCTACATCAGTGTCGGAGCCACCAACTGGGCCGGGGGCAAGGCAGCCGCCGAGCACCTGGTGGAACTGGGACACCGGCGGATCGCGTTTGTGGGCGGGCCTGACGCAGCAGAGTGCAGCATGGCACGGCTTCACGGGTACCTCGCAGCGCTGCGGGCGCACGGGATTGATGTTCCGGACGGCTACATTGTCACCGGCAATTTTAACCGCGAATCCGGAGTACGCGGGGGGTCCGCGCTGCTGTCGCTCGAGAATCCGCCCACCGCCATCTTTGCCGGGAGCGATCTCATTGCGCTGGGAGTGCTGGATGAAGCCCGCCGCCGCGGCATCCGCGTTCCGGAAGACCTGAGCGTCGTGGGTTTTGACGGAACTGAACTCACGGAGCAGTCCGTGCCGCGGCTGACCTCGGTCAGCCAGCCCCTGCAGGAAATGGGCCGCACAGCCCTGCGCAGCGTCCTGCGTCTGGCTAATGGGGAGGAACTGGAGTCCCTGCACGTGGAACTTGCCACCACGCTGGTGGTGCGGGACTCCACCGCGTCCCCCCGCTGCCTGAAACCGGCCCGGCCCCGGCAAGCCCCTCCGCCCGGAGGACCGAAAAAGAAATAAACGTTAGCGCTAACAGTTTTCCTTGCCCTGTGGCCTGTCAGGTCCTAGGCTCGGGGCAGATCGGGCCGGCTGCTTCTGCAGCAGGCCGGTTTCAGGCAGCAACCACCGTTCACAAGGGAGTGACGAGTGAAAACAACACAGCAATTAGGCGGCCCGGTTTTTGACCGCCGCCAGGTGCTTCTGGGGGCCGGGGCAATAATGGGAGGCCTGCTGACCGCAGGCACCCTGACCGGCTGTGAAGGGCCGGCTGCTTCGGCGGCACAAACGCTGCGCTTCTGGCACCTGCTGTCCGGCGGCGACGGCATCAAGATGCAGGGCATGATCGACGCCGCAAACGCCAAGAACACGAATTTCCATGCCACCCCCACCGTGCTGGCATGGGGGGCGCCCTATTACACCAAGCTGGCCATGGCCTCGGCCGGCGGGAGGCCGCCGGAACTGGCCATCATGCACGCCAGCCGGGTGGTCGGCTATGCACCCGGAGGCCTCCTCGATGAATGGGACCTGGATCTGCTGGCAGAAAACGGTCTGACCGAAGCGGACTTCGCCCCCCGGATCTGGGAGAACAGCCGGATAGACGGGAAGCTCTACAGCATCGCCCTGGATTCCCACCCCTTCATCATGATGTACAACACCGACGTCGCCTCCAAGGCGGGAGTGTTGGGAACGGACGGGCTACTGATCCCGATCAGCTCGCCGGACCAGTTCCGGGACGTTGCCGTGGAGATGCAGAAGGTCACGGGCAAGCACGGCCTGTCTTACGGCTTCCTCGGTGACGGTGCCCAGATGTGGCGCCTGTTTTACACCTTCTACCGGCAGCACGGGGCGGAGATGATCCTGAACCAGGGTGAGACCGCCGTCGTGGACCGGGATGTGGCCATCTCCAGCCTCGAGTTCATCCGGTCACTGCTGGATGACACCATCACCACCAGCAGCGGGGATATTGGAACGGCCATTGCTGAATTTGCCAGCGGCGAATCGGGCATGCTCTTCAGCGGAGTCTGGGAGCTGCCCACCATGAAGACGGCGAATGTACCGCTCGGTGCGGCACCCATCCCCACTCTGTTCGGTACTCCGGCCGCATATGCCGACTCGCACGCCTTTGTCCTGCCGCACCAGGTGAACCTTGATGATGCGCTCCGCCGGGATTCCTACAAATTTGTGGCGGACATTCTTAAGGGGTCCCTGGCCTGGGCGGAGGCGGGACATATTCCGTCCTACCAGCCCGTGGTTTCCTCCCCGGAGTATGGCGCCCTGGCTCCCCAGGCCAACTACGCT
This sequence comes from Arthrobacter sp. NPDC097144, assembly GCF_044762205.1. Classification (NCBI taxonomy): domain Bacteria; kingdom Bacillati; phylum Actinomycetota; class Actinomycetes; order Micrococcales; family Micrococcaceae; genus Arthrobacter; species Arthrobacter sp. NPDC097144. The sequence continues at coordinate 658,754 of NZ_JBIWDW010000002.1, forward strand.
GCAGCAGCCGAAATCATCAACTACGATCCCCGGGCGTATTTCTCCGGTTCGGGGTCGGACTTCCAAACGTTCTTCGCGAACAGCGTCCAGAACGTTTTCCTTGGCCGTGACCAGCCGGCAGCGGGCTGGGACTCCTTTGTGGAACGGCTGAACATCCTCCTGGCCAAGCCCAATCCCGTCTAAGCCTGACCGGCAATCCGCACTGCAATGAAAGCGACAAAGGAGTCCTTCATGAGTATCGCAACCGCTCCCGAGGGTGCCGACAGACGCGCGCCGGCCCCCGCACCCCCGCCCGCCAATCCGCTGCGCCGCACACGGGGCAACAACCTTGCCGGCTGGGCGTTCAGCGCACCGTTCCTGGTGTTTTTCCTGGCATTCCTGATCGGGCCCCTCGTTTACGGGTTCTATATGAGCTTTACCGGTAAATCCCTGACCGGCGCGAATGACGAACTTCTGGGCCTGGCCAACTACACCGAAGCGTTCGGCGACCCCGATATGTGGCATTCGCTTGGAAACACCCTGTACTTCACGGTCATCAGCACCGTGCCGCTGGTGATTATCGCGCTGGCCTTGGCGGCACTGGTCAACATGGGCCTGCCCGCCCAGTGGCTTTGGCGGCTTTCCTTCTTTTCCCCCTACCTGCTGGCGTCCACCGTTGTTTCCCTCTTCTTTTCGTGGATGTACAACCCGCAGCTGGGCCTGATCAATGACATTCTCTCCAAGGTGGGAATTGCGCCGGTTGCCTGGCTCAATGATCCCAACATCGCCATGTGGGCAATCGTTATTGCCACCGTCTGGTGGACCGTGGGGTTCAACTTCCTGCTCTATTTGGCGGCTATGCAGAACATTCCGCAGCAGCACTATGAGGCGGCAGCCCTGGACGGCGCCGGCGGGTGGCGCCAGTTCTTTTCCATCACCCTGCCCCAGCTTGGTCCCACCACGGTGCTCATTGTCATCCTGCAGATACTGGCCTCACTGAAGATTTTCGACCAGGTGTACCAGATGACCGCCGGCGGTCCGGCCGGTACCACCAGGACGATCGTGCAGTACATTTTCGAATCCGGGTTCACGGGTTACCGGCTCGGTTACTCGGCAGCGATCTCCTACGTGTTCTTTGCCCTCATTGTCCTGGTGTCAATTGGACAGTTCTTCATCACCCGCCGAAGGAGCGTCTGACATGGCAGCACCGGCACTCACCCGAGCTCCGTCCGCAACAGCAAAGCCTGCTCCCCTGCAGAACCGCAGGCGGATCGCCCCGGCACGAATTATCGCCACCGTCGTCGTTTCGGTGCTGGCGGTCATCTGGCTGATCCCGTATGCGTGGGCCGCGGTCACCGCATTCAAGTCCGAGACGGAGGCCGCCGCCACGCCGCTGACGTGGTTTCCCCAATCGGGCTTTACCCTCGATGCTTTTTCCAAAGTGCTCAGCGCCGGCAACATTCCGCTCTGGACGTGGAATTCACTCTTCACCTCCACCGTCATCACGGTCATTACCCTGGTGATCTCCGCACTGTGCGCCTACGCCCTCTCCCGGATCGATTTCAAGGGCAAGCAGATTCTCATGGCGGTCATCATCGCCTCCATTGTGGTTCCACCGCCGGTGCTGATCATTCCGCTGTTCTACCAAATGCTCTCCATGCATTTGATTGACACCTACTGGGCCGTCATTCTTCCCCAGGTCATAGCCCCGGCCATGGTTTTTGTCCTCAAAAAATTCTTCGACCAGATTCCGCGGGAGCTGGAGGAAGCAGCCATCATGGACGGCGCCGGACGCATGCGCGTGTTCCTGCAGATAGTGCTTCCCCTGTCGCGGCCCATCCTGGCCGCCGTCGCCATTTTCGTGTTCATCGGAGCCTGGAACAACTTCCTGTGGCCCTTCATCGCCACGAATGAATCCTCGCTGCTGACCCTTCCCGTGGGGCTGCAGACCATCAAGAGTGCCTATGGCATCCAATATGCGCAGAACATGGCCTCTGCCCTGCTTGCTGCCCTCCCGCTGATCATTGTGTTCCTCTTCTTCCAGCGGCAGATCATCAAGGGCATTTCCACCACCGGCCTTGCCGGCACCTGACCGTTCCACCCCGATTTACACAGCACCGGATTTACACAGCACCGGATCTCGACAGCAACAACAATCAAGGAGCAAGAACATATGTCCCGCGCAAGGATCAGCATTGACCGCAACTTCACCATAGGCGAGGTACCCCGCCGCCTGTTCGGCTCCTTTGTGGAGCACATGGGCCGATGCGTCTACACCGGTATTTACGAACCGGGCCACCCGGAAGCCGACGAGCAGGGATACCGGCGTGATGTCCTGAAACTGGTCCAGGAACTCGGTGCCACGGTGGTCCGCTACCCCGGCGGAAACTTTGTATCCGGCTACAACTGGGAAGACGGCGTGGGACCGGTGGAGCAGCGCCCTGTCCGCTTGGACGGAGCCTGGCACACGGTGGAGAGCAACGCCTTTGGCCTGCATGAATTTGTTGACTGGTCCCGCAAGGCCGGCGTCGAAATCATGGAGGCCATCAACCTGGGCACCCGCGGAGTGGACGCCGCCCGCGAACTGGTGGAGTACGCCAACCACCCCGGCGGCACTTACCTTTCCGACCTGCGGGCCAAGAACGGACACAAGGATCCCTTCAACATCAAACTCTGGTGCCTGGGCAACGAGCTGGACGGGCCGTGGCAAACCGGCCACAAGACGGCGGATGAATACGGCAGGCTGGCCCAGGAAGCCGGCCGGGCCATGCGCTACGTGGATCCCGACCTGGAACTGGTGGCCTGCGGCAGCTCCGGTTCCGGCATGCCCACCTTCGGAGCCTGGGAGCAGACCGTTCTGGGCCACGCGTATGACGAAGTGGACTACGTTTCCCTGCATGCCTATTACCAGGAAGAAGAAGGCGACGCCGAGAGCTTCCTTGCCAGCGCCGTGGACATGGACTACTTCATTGAGTCAGTGGTTGCCACGGCGGACGCCGTGCGGGCGCGGGGCAAGCACAAGAAATTCATCAACCTTTCCTTCGATGAATGGAACGTCTGGTACCAGCGGGGCCTGAACACCGAGGACCAGCCGGAAGCGGTGGCCCGGGCGGGTTGGCGCGAGCACCCCCGCGTCATCGAGGACAAATACAACGTGACCGACGCCGTCGTCGTCGGTACGCTGCTGAACTCGCTGCTGCGGCACGGCGACCGCGTCACCATCGCCAACCAGGCGCAGCTTGTGAACGTGATTGCACCGATCATGACCGAAGAAAACGGTCCGGCCTGGCGGCAGACCATTTTCCACCCCTTTGCTCGGATGGCCGCCCTGGCCCGGGGCCAGATCCTGCGCACGGCGGTGGATTCGGATAAGTATGAAACCACCCGCTTCGGCGGCGCCGACCTGGTGGACGTCAGCGCCACCTGGGATGAGGAGAACGGCAAAGTGGCGCTCTTCCTCGCCAACCGCGGCCTGGAAGAGGCCGCAGACGTAGAGGTTGGGCTGGGCGGGTTCGAGGCCGGACGCATCCTCCGCGCCGAGGTCCTGCAGGTTCCTGCCGGCAAGGACCGGTTTGCCATCAATTCCCAGGCCGACGGCGAGCAAGTGGGGCTGGTCCCGCTCCAGGACGTTAAGGCAGTTGGCAGCGAGCTTCGCCTGTCACTGCCCGCGCTGTCCTGGGCCGTGATTGAGGTGGAGGTCAGCAAGGGCTAGGACCCTTCGCTGCGGTTGAGGGCCCGCTGCGGGGTGCGGGCCCTCAACCCACGGGTCGGCGAGCGCCGGCGCTCCGGAGCAGCGGCAGGAGCGCCAGGAAGCAGACAGCTCCCATTGCGGCTATCAGCAGCCGGTAATCCACGACGCCGATCAGGGCCGCTGCGGCCATGGACGCCGCCACCTGGGGAACGTTGGTTAGGACGTGGGTTGCTGCCGCGGCCCTGCCCTGCATCCTTCCCGGCGTCTCCCGCTGCCGCAGAGTCACAAAGCCAATCACCAGCCAGGACGCGCTGACTCCCAGGAGCACAGCGGCGGTAAACACCAGCGCCGGGACCGTGAGCGCTGTGAGCAGGACGGCGAGCGCCAGCACCGCCACCGACATGATCATCGTGGCACGGAAGCCGACCCTGCGGATCACTGCTGAGGCAGTGAGGCCGCCGAGCACTGCCGCAACCCCCTGGATGCTGAGCAGCACACTGAGGAACTCCGGCGGCATGCCCAGGCCCTGTTCATTGGTGGCAAAGATGGTGACGTTCAGGACGCCGGTGGCTCCCACCGCAGCGCAGAGGGTAACGACGGCGGGCCGAAGCAGGGAATGGCGGGCCAGAAACCGGAACCCCGCCGTCGTGCTTTGCCAGAATGTTTCGGTGCTGTCCACGGCAAACACGGACTCCGTCAGCTTCAGCGTTCCGAGCACCGCTGCGGCAGCCACAAAGCAGCCGCACGCCAGCAGTACCACGGAGTCCATCCCCCACAGGGCCAGCATGCCGGCGCCCAGCAGCGGGGAGACGATCCGCAGTCCCTGGTCAATGCTGCTCAGGAGTCCGTTGGCGGGGGCCAGCAGGCGGTCGGCAAGCAGGTCCCGCAGCAGGCCGGACTGTGCAGCAGCCGTGACATAGGACGAAGCCGCGTATCCAAACATCACGGCGTAGATCAGCCACAGCTGGTCCGCGTCCCGCACGGCAAGCAGAAAAAGGACAACGACGGCGGCGCACACGTTGTTGATGATGAGGACCGGCTTGCGCCGGTAGCTGTCCGCGAGTTTGCCCATGAGGGGAGACAGCAGCGCAGGCAGCCCCAGTGCGGCGAACACCATGCCGGCCGCGGCATCGCTGCCGGTGAGCTGCTTGACCCATATCGCCGCCGTCAGGAACAGCACCGAGTCGCCAAAGTTGGAAAACACCCAGGCCAGGGCGAGCCTGCGGAAAGCGGGGACACTGAACGCCTCCCGGTTGGTGCCGACGCCGCCGGCCGGATGCTCTGCGTCGGCGGAAGCGGACGCAATCGGATTCTCGGTGCTCACTGCCGGCCCTCTCCGGTGCCGTGCTCCGGCGCCGCCGGCGTTCCGAAATCCGGATCGATGTTCAGGACGGTGAAGAGCTGGACCGGAACCGACCCCTGGGGCCGCTGCTCCGGATGCTGCCAGCGGCCGTCAAAGCGGGCGGCGATTTCCCAGAGGTCCGCCCGCAGCTGCCGGAGCTCCTCATGGGTGGCGTAGAAGCTGGAGTTGGAAATGGTGGCAACATCCATATCTTCAAACGGCAGTTGCGGAGCACGGCGGAGCCAGGACTGGATACGGTCCAGCTGCCGGTTTACGTGGATGGCAGCCATGGCAGACAAGGCGTGGAGGGATCCCGGAGCGTTGCGGTCGGGAATGTGCGACCTTCCCCGGGACAGCACCCGCCAGGGTTTCTCCCGTCCGGTCCGTTCCCCCTGCTCGATGTAACCGTGTTTGGCCAGCATGCGCAGGTGATAGGAACAGCTGGCCACGGATTCTCCGATGCCCGCAGCACACTCGGTGGCTGTCGCCTGGTCCACGTCGTCGAGGAAATCAAGCAGCTCAAGCCGGACCGGATGTGCCAGGGCCCTGATGCGGACGGGGTCGGAGATGATCTCCTCCCCGCTGCGAGGACGGTATGCGCCCGGTTCTGCGTCGGAGAGCGGGGCGCGGCTGTCTTGACCGTTGTCGGCTGGGGAATCCATGCCCAGAGTCTGCCTGCTAAAGAAGTCTTTAGCAAGGGTTCTTTAGAATCACTCCGGAGAGAGCAAATGGCGGAGGACGAACAGAGCCAGGGCCGGAGATGTCCGGGTTCCCAGCGGTGACAGCCCTAAGCGGAGAACGTGACCGCCGACGTTTCCTCGACGCTGGCCGTGCGCCCGGGAGCCGTCTGGAACCGCCAGTACAGGTTTGTGTGGGCAATAACCGCTTCCGGAGCAGGTGCACCCCACTGCGTCAGGTCATCCGTCGTGTGGGCATCCCCCACCAGTGTGACGTCATATCCGCGGTTAAAGGCCCCGTGGATGGTCGAACGGATGCACGCATCTGTTTGCGCACCGGCAACAACAAGCCGCCCGATAGCCGCACGGGCCAGAACGCTTTCCAGGTCCGTGCCCTCAAAGGAATCACCGTAAGCCTTGTGCACCAGCGGCTCCGCCTCCAGGCGTGCGAGCTCGGGGATGTATTCCCACTCTTCGCTGCCCTGGGGAAGCTCGTCCCCGTGATGCTGGATCCACACCACCGGGACTGCCGCAGACCTCGCGCCGTCCAGCAGGGCGTTGATGTTGGCTATCACCGTGTCCCGGTCATATGCCTCCGCCACCACACCCTTTTGCATGTCGATGATCAGCAAGGCAGTGTTGGGCCGATCAGGCAGTGTGCTCATGTTGGTCCCTCGGGTTTGTGGATGGCCGTGCCCACAGCGTACTGCCTGCCGGCGCCGGATGGGAACGTGTGTTCGAACCGCATCCGAACGGTTCCCCCGGCCGCACTTATGCCCTTGACGGTTCCGGATCCGGGAGGCAGGCTAAGTAATTCATCAGCATGCTTGCTAATAAGGGAGTGACGGATGCGGTCCATGACGTACCGCGGGCCGTACAAGGTCCGTGTTGAAGAAAAAGACATTCCAGTCATTGAGCACCCCAACGACGCAATTGTTCGGGTGACGGCGGCGGCCATTTGCGGGTCTGATCTGCACCTTTATCACGGAATGATGCCAGACACCCGCGTGGGCACCACCTTTGGCCACGAGTTTGTGGGCGTGGTCCACGAGGTGGGGCCCTCCGTCCAGAACCTCAAGCCGGGAGACCGGGTCATGGTCCCCTTCAACATCTACTGCGGCTCCTGCTACTTCTGTGCACGCGGGCTGTACTCCAACTGCCACAACGTCAATCCCAATGCGACGGCGGTGGGCGGCATCTACGGCTACTCCCACACCTGCGGAGGGTACGACGGCGGGCAGGCGGAGTTTGTCCGTGTCCCGTTCGCCGACGTCGGCCCCAGCATCATTCCCGACTGGATGGACGAGGAGGACGCCGTGCTGCTCACTGACGCCCTCGCCACGGGGTACTTCGGCGCACAGCTGGGAGACATCGCTGAAGGAGACACCGTCATCGTGTTCGGTGCCGGACCGGTGGGACTCTTCGCAGCGGCTTCCTCCTGGCTGATGGGTGCCGGGCGGGTCATCGTCATCGACCACCTGGACTACCGGCTGGAAAAGGCCCGTACCTTTGCCCACGCCGAGACGTTCAACTTCTCCGAGTACGGGGACATCGTGGTGGAGATGAAGAAAACCACCGATTACCTCGGCGCGGATGTAGTGATTGACGCTGTGGGAGCGGAGGCGGACGGCAGCTTCCTCCAGAACGTCAGCGCTTCCCAGCTGAAGCTGCAGGGCGGATCCCCGGTTGCCCTGAACTGGGCGATTGATTCGGTCCGGAAAGCCGGCACCGTCTCCGTGGTGGGAGCCTACGGCCCAATCTTCAGCGCCGTGAAGTTTGGCGATGCCCTCAACAAGGGGCTGACACTGCGCATGAACCAGTGCCCGGTCAAGCGGCAGTGGCCGCGGTTGTTCGAACACATCCGCAACGGGTACCTCAAACCCAGCGACATCATCACCCACCGCATCCCGCTGGAGCACATTGCGGAGGGCTACCACATGTTCTCGGCGAAACTTGATGACTGCATCAAACCCCTCATCATTCCCAGCGCGTCCTGAAGGCGAGGAAACCATGACGGAAACACCAAGCACCCCCTACGTCGCCGCCGCATCCAACCGGAAGTACTCCAATGAGGAGCTGCGGGCGCGCATTCCGGGCTGGGGAGCGGACCTGGATCCCCGGAACCGCCCCTCGGTTCCCAAGGAACGCATGGATCTGGAAACCGGCGCCCGCTGGACCTTCCCGGACCGGCAACCGGAGAAACAGCCAAGGGAACGCTCCATTGAACACCAGTTTGTGACTCCCGTCTTCGGAACCTCCGCTCCGCTGAAGGGCGTCTCCGGAGCCATCCGCCGGTACGCCTACCGGTACAGCGAAGCGCGCGCCGCGCACTGGCTCATCCTGATTGCCGCGGATCGGGTGGATGCCGGCGGCAGTCACCTGCGCTCATTCTTCACCCAACACCCCGACAATCCGTTGACCGAGACGGGGGTCGTCAGTGAGTTCACCCGCCACGGCATATCCTCCCGGGTGGGCAAGGAAAGGGCGGATCTCAAGGAACAGGCTCTGGCTCCGGTGTTTGTGGCGGGGCCCTGGATCCTGGCCGGGGGTGCTGCGTTCGTCGTCGTCCGCAGACTGCTTCGGGCGGTCCGGCACTGAGCGCTGCAGCTTCCGGGCCAGGGGCTGGATTGCCGGATTAGGTTGCCGTTCCCGCCGGTGCAGCCGTCAACACGCGTTGTCGTAGGACTTTCGAGCAGGGCGCGCCTCCGCCTGCCAGAATGGGGAGATGCCACGCTCCCAGGGTTTTGATGATCCGCGGCTCGTCCGCGAAATCCAGCGGCGGCCGGACGCCGTCGTTCCGCCGGACAGCTGGCCGGCGACGGTTCCTGCCGTGGCATCGGTCCTGGAGTCCGGTCTTCAGCTTCCTGCCGGCGTGACATTTTTGGTCGGAGAAAACGGCAGCGGCAAATCCACCCTGGTCGAGGCGGTTGCGGCGGCCTACGGCCTCGGACCGGAGGGCGGCACAGTGCATTCGGCGCACAGCACGCACCACACCGAATCTCCGCTGAGCACCTGGATTACCCTTGCCAGGCAGCCGGGAGCTCCGAAATGGGGCTTTTTCCTGCGGGCGGAAACGATGCACGGGTACTACACCTTCCAGGATCAGCTCGGCGGCGGCCGAAACTTCCACGCGATGAGCCACGGCGAGTCCTTCCTCGCCCTTGCGGAAACCTACCTGAACTCCCGGGGGTTTTACTGTCTGGATGAGCCCGAGGCTGCCCTGTCCTTCAGCTCCACCCTGGCCCTGATCGGTGTCCTCAGTGACCTCGCGGCCAACGGGTCGCAGATCCTGTGCGCCACTCACTCCCCCGTGCTGGCCTCGCTTCCTGGAGCCGCGATCTATGAAACGGGCGACCACGGGTTAGCCCGCCGCGAGTGGGAAGAGCTGGACCTGGTGACGAACTGGAGATCGTATCTGAACGAACCCCGCCGCTACCTGCGGCACGTCCTCACGCCGTGACACCGAAGACCAGCCGCAGCAGGCACCGGTCTTCCCGCAGCCACGGTCAACGTCCGGGTATCCCGGGTGCGGGTGCGGGTGCCGGAGCGCTGTTCGTGCTCGTGGCTTCCGTGCTTTGGGGCACCACCGGCACCGCCGCCACCTTCGCATCGCACGTCGGTCCGCTTGCCATTGGTGCCGCGGCAATGGGAATCGGCGGGCTGCTCCAGGCCCTGACGGCTCTGCCGCTGCTGCGGACAGCCCGCCTTGCCCTGCTTCGCCATCGGTCAACAGTGCTCCTCGGCGGGGCGGCGGTAGCCGTGTACCCGCTGGCCTTCTATTCCTCCATGCACCTGGCGGGTGTCACGGCGGGCACAGTGGTCAGCATCGGCTCTGCTCCGCTGGCCTCCGCAGTCGTTGAGCGATTCGCGGACGGCAGGAGGTTCAGCCTGCGCTGGATAGCGGGAGCGGGCACGGCAATCGCCGGGACGGTGCTGCTGTGTGCGGCGGAAGCGGCCGCCGCAACGGGCGACGACGGCGCACGCCAGCCCGGCGCCGTCGTCGCCGGTGTCCTGCTCGGGCTGGTTGCCGGGACCACCTACGCGCTCTACTCCTGGGCTGCGCACCGACTGATGAACCGGGGAATCCCGGCACGCGCTGCGATGGGAGCGACCTTTGGCTTGGGCGGGCTCCTGCTGCTGCCGGTACTCGCGGCTACCGGCGCCCCGCTGCTGGCCTCGTGGCCGGCTGCGGCGGTGGGACTGTACATGGCGCTGGTTCCGATGTTCGCCGGCTATGTGCTCTTCGGCCGGGGACTGGCCCGAATCCTGCCCAGCACCGCAACCACGATTTCCCTGGTGGAGCCCGTGGTTGCCGCGGCGCTCGCGGCCCTGATTGTCGGCGAGCGCCTGCTGCCGGCCGGCTGGGCGGGCGCAGCGCTTGTCCTGGCCGGGCTGCTGGTCCTGACTATCCCCGCATCATCCGGGACACTGAGCCGCAGGACAGGACATACGACGCCGTGACGCTTCGGGCCCGCTCGCACCGCCGCTGGCTGCCCTTTGACTTTGGGACCGCGTTACCGTGGGATGGCACCATGACGAAGAACTACCGCATTGCCCTCATCCCAGGCGACGGAATCGGCCACGAGGTCCTCCCCCCGGCCCGGGCCGTGCTTGACGCCGTGGCACCGCGCCACGGAATCAGCCTGGCCTACGACGAATATGACTGGTCCTGCCAGCGGTATCTGGAGAAGGGCGCCATGATGCCCGAGGACGGGCTGGACCAGATCCGCGGACATGATTCCATCCTGCTTGGAGCGGTTGGCTGGCCCGGAGTGCCGGACCACGTGAGTCTGTGGGGGCTGCTGATTCCCATCCGCAGGGAGTTCCGGCAGTACGTCAACCTGCGGCCCATCCGGGTTCTGAACGGTGTCCCCAGCCCCCTGCGCGCGGAGCTGACCGAACCGGGGGTGGACTTTGTGGTGGTGCGGGAAAACAGTGAGGGTGAGTACTCGGAGATCGGCGGGCGCATGAACCGCGGACTGCCCTCGGAAATGGCCATCCAGGAATCAATCTTCACCCGCCGGGGCGTCACCCGGATTCTGGATTATGCCTTTGACCTGGCCGGACAGCGCAGGGGCATCCTGACCTCAGCCACCAAATCCAACGGCATCATCCACACCATGCCCTTCTGGGACGAGCTGCTGCAGGAACGGGCGGCGGATTACCCCGGGGTGCAGTGGAACCAGGAACACATCGACGCCCTGGCCGCGAAGGTGGTGCTGAACCCCTCCCGCTTCGACGTCATCGTGGGATCGAACCTCTTCGGGGACATCCTCAGCGACCTTGCCGCAGCCATTGCCGGCAGCATCGGCATTGCTCCCTCCGCCAACCTCAACCCGGAGCGGGAGTACCCCTCCATGTTTGAGCCTGTCCACGGTTCAGCCCCGGACATCTACGGCCAGGGGGTCGCCAATCCCCTCGGCGCCATCTGGTCCGCGTCCATGATGCTGGATCACCTGGGCCACGCGGAGGCCGGAGCCGAGGTGCTTGAAGCAGTTTTTGGTGTGCTTGCTGAATCCCCGGTACGGACCCGGGATCTGGGCGGCACTGCCGGCACCGAGGAATTCACCCGGGAAATCCTCAACCGGATTGGCTAGTCCCGCAGGGGAAGGGGGTGCCGGGCTTCCGGGAACGGCGCGGCGTCTTGCACTTCGCCTCCCGCGGGCCAAGGTGGAGCCATGAGTAAACAACCGGGATCAGTCATCGTCGTGGGCGCGGGCAGCGGAGTGGGGCTTGCGGTGGCCCGCCGTTTCTCCCGGGACGGGGCGAACGTAGGACTGATAGCCCGGTCAGCACAGCACCTGGATGAGCTGTCCTCCGCACTGCACTCCGAGGGAGTCCAGTGCGAATGGATAGCAGCCGACGCCGGGCAGCCGGACCAGCTTCGGACCGCCATCCGCGAACTCGTCAGCCGTCTCGGTCCTGCCGATGTTCTTTGCTACAGCCCCCTGCCGGCGGTGGGGCTGATCAGGCCTGTGCTGCAAACCGGTCCCGAGGACCTAATGGCCTCCCTGTCACTCAGCGTGGGCGGGGCGGCAGCGGCAGTGACCGAACTGGTGCCGGGAATGATCACCCGCGGAGCGGGAAGCCTGCTGTTCACCACGGGCAGCGGTGCCCTGCGCCCGCACCCGGACCGGGCCGCCAGCGCCGTGGGAACAACAGCGGAAACGGCTTACATCGCCCTCCTGCATGACGCGCTGAAGCCGGCGGGAATTCGGGTGGTCCAGCTGGCCGTGGCGGGTCCGGTCGGCAGCGGCGCGGTCCATGAGCCGGCAGATGTCGCAGACGCTCTGTGGGCAGCTTCCCGTGAGGACTCGTCCGGCCCGCTCACCGTCCTGGACAACCTTTCAGCGCCTCAATGACGGCGTCAGTGACCTCTTCCGTATCCGCGGTTCCGCCCACGTCCGCCGTGGTGCAGCCGGCCGCCGTGACGGCTTCCACCGCGCCCTGAAGCCTGCGGGCGGCAGCGGGCAGGCCCAGGTGCTCCAGCATCAGCGCTCCGCTCAGAATGGCGCCAACCGGGTTGCAGATGCCGCGGCCGGCGATGTCCGGGGCGGAGCCGTGGACCGGCTCAAACATGGAGGGAAAGCGCCGCTCCGGATTGAGGTTCGCGCTCGCCGCCAAACCCAAGCTGCCGGCGAGCGCCGAGCCCAGGTCGGAGAGGATGTCAGCAAACAGGTTGGAGGCCACCACCACGGACAAGTCCTCCGGATGCAGGACAAATCTGGCGCTCATGGCATCCACCAGGACACTCTCCGACTGAACGTCCGGGTAATCCGCGGCCACCCGGTGAAATACGTCATCCCAGAGCACTGAACCGTACTGCTGGGCATTGGACTTGGTCACGCTGGAGACCCTGCGCACCGTACGGGTACGGGCCAGGTCAAAAGCGAAACGGATGATGCGCTCGCAGCCCTTCTCCGTAAAGAGCGCCGTCTGCACCGCCACTTCATTGCCCGGGCCCCGACCGGAAAGATTGCGTCCCCCCAGACCGGCGTATTCGCCTTCGCTGTTTTCCCGGACCACCACCCAGTCCAGCGGCATCCGGTCCGCCTTGCGCAGCGGAGACTCGATGCCGGGCAGGAATGTCACCGGGCGCACGTTGGCCCATTGGTCGAAGTTCTGCGTGATGTTGAGCCGGAGTCCCCACAGGCTCACATGGTCCGGAACGTTCTCCCAGCCCACGGCGCCGAAGTAGATCGCGTCGAAGTTCCGCAGCCGCTGGAGCCCGTCCGGGTCCATCATGAGTCCGTGCTGTGCATAGTATTCGGATCCCCAGGGGAAGTCTGTCCAATCAAACCCGAAGCGGGGCTCGTCCCTTCCTGCTGCGGACTGGCCGGCGAGCGCGTCCAGGACGCGCCTTCCGGCGGCAATTACTTCCTTCCCCACGCCGTCGGCCGGGATAGCCGCAATACGATAGATCCTTGGTCCGGCCATCTCCTGCTCCCGCCTTCAGCGTCCATTGTCCCCTCCACTAGAGCGGGCCGGGGCGGCGGGCGTCAAAGACCGAATCCGCATCCGATCAATAGGTGTTTTCTATCAGGGAACGGCAGCGGCCTCCGGTCGCGCGGCGACGGCAAGGAAGGCCCGTGCGGCCGGGGTCAGATCGGAGGCGCGGCTGAGGGCGGAGACGTACAGGTACACGGCCGGTTCAATGCGGGCTGTCCGCAGTCCGGCCTGCCGGGCCAGCGGAGCCCACGACGACGGCAGGACGGCGTGCCCGAGGCCGGCCAGGACCAGCGGGAGGACAGAGGTTCGGTGCGCCACCTCCACGGCGATTTCCAGGTCAACGCCGTTCACCACGGCCTCATCCACCGCCCACCGCATCAGTGATCCGCGCTGCGAGACCACCATCCGCTGGCCGGAGAGGTCCTCCCACGCCAGCACCAGTTTGCCGGCGCCGTCGTCGTTGTCCATGTCCTTGCCTTTGTCCAGCTCTGCGCTTGTGCCCTCGGGGAGGACGGCATCCGGATTGAGGACCAGAATCAGCGGCTGCCGGTCCAGCGGCAGCACGTCGATGTCCGCCGCCCGGAAGGGCCGGTCAGAACCGAGCAACCCAATCTCGGAACTTCCGTCACGGACCGCCGCCACTACATCATCGCGGGTGAAGGCCGCCGCAATGTTGACGGTGACCGTCGGATGGGTGCGTGCATAAGCGGCAATGATCGAGGTCAGCGGCTCAATTCCGGGCGAAGGCATGGCGATGACGTCCAGCCGCCCCCGGCGCATGCCCTTAAGCTCGTCGATTGCCGAGCGGGCGGCGTCGAGGTCGCGGACGACGACGCGCGCCGGGCCCACCAGTTCGCGGCCTGCCTCGCTGAGCACCACGTTGCGCCCCACCCGGTGAAAGAGCGGAACCCCCAAATCCCGTTCCAGGCTTTTGATGGTCTGCGAGAGGGACGGTTGTGCGATGAGCAGCCGCTCTGCTGCCCGGGTGAACCCCTGGTGGTCCACTACGGCCAGGAAGTACTTCAGGTGCCTGACGTCCACGCGGGCTCCCTTGCAGTCGGGTGAACGGATCCGGGGCCGGATGCCGCGGCGATGCAGTGGCGCCGTCCCATTGGTTTCGCCTATGGGGAAGTAGACAACAGGTTTTGGACGCGGCACAAGGGACTGGGCCATAGTGAACGCAATTCAACGAGGAAGGACTCCGACGTGTACACACAGCAGCCGGCTCCAACCGAAGATTCGGGGGCTCCGCAGCGCACGGATGTGCGGGCAGCCCTCTTGGGCGGGACCACGTTCCGCAGCCTGAGCGAACAGACCCTCTCTCCGCGGGAGGAGAAGTTTGAACGCACCAGGCAAACCATCGGACTGTTCCTCGCCCCCGTCGTCGCCGTTGTCTTTGCCCTGCTGCCGCTGAATTTGGACTTGCGGCAGCATCTGCTGGCCGCGGTTCTGCTGGGCGTCATTGTCCTGTGGATCTGTGAACCGGTGCCCATCCCCATTGGCGGGCTGATTGGAGTCGCTGCGGTTGTGGTGCTGGGAGTGGCGCCGGCCAGTGCCGTCCTGGCGCCCTTCGGTTCCACCACCATCTTCACGTTTATCGGCGCTTTCATCCTGGCCCAGGCCATGCTCAAACACGGGATCGCCCAGCGCCTGGCCTTTGCCGTGCTGTCCGCTCCGGGTGTCGGCAAGTCCACGTACCGGGTGGTGATTGCCTTCGGCGTGATCACCTGCCTGCTCTCCGCCTTTGTCTCCAACACCGCTACGGTGGCCATGCTGATGCCCACCGCCCTGGGCGTACTGGTGGTGATTGCCCAGCTAATGCAGGACCGCGGCATGGTGAAAGCGGATTTCGATCCGCTGCGGCTGCGCGTCGGTGCAGCCCTGCTGCTGATGCTCGCCTACGGAGCCAGCGTGGGCGGGCTGCTCACTCCGGTTGGCTCGCCGCCGAACCTGATCGGGCGGGGGCTCATTGAAGAGGCAACCGGAGTGCGGATTTCCTTTGCCCAGTGGATGGCCATCGCTGCGCCCGTCTGCTTGGCCATGTTCGTGGTGCTGGCGCTGGTCATGCTGCTGCTGAACCGGCCCGAGATCCGCCGGCTGGAGGGCGTGGAGGAGTATGTGCGCGAACAGCGTGCGGCGCAGGGCAAGATGTCCCGGGCTGAGGTCAACACGCTGATCGCCTTCGGCGTGACGGTGACCCTGTGGCTGGCTCCCGCCGTTGCAAGCCTGATCGGAGGCACCGAGTCGGAAGCATACATATTCCTGGACGACCGTCTGGATGAAGGAATTGTGGCCGTCATCGGCGCCTCCCTGCTGTTCATCCTGCCGGTGAACTGGAAGCAGCGGCAGGCCACGCTGACCTGGGCAGATGCGGCGAAGATCGACTGGGGAACCATTCTGCTCTTTGGCACCGGAATCATCTTCGGTGCGCTGCTTGCCGAAACCGGTCTTGCCGAAACCATTGGCCAGGGCGCCTCAGACAACCTGAACATCACCAACATTGTGGCCATTACGGCCTTTTCCGCGGTCCTGGCCATCCTGATCTCCGAAACCACGTCCAATACCGCCTCCGCCGCAGTGATCGTGCCCATTGTCATCCCGCTGTGCCAGGCCATCGGCGTCGATCCCTTTGTTCCGGCGCTGGCCGCCACCTTCGCCGCGTCCTTCGGGTTCATGCTGCCGGTCTCCACACCGCAGAACGCCATCGTGTACGGGACGGGAGCCGTACCCATCACCCGGATGATCCGCACCGGGCTGTTCTTCGACATTCTGGGAGCCGCCCTGATCGTCACGATCGTGCCGGTGATGATCGCCGTGGTCGGGATCGGCGGTTAGCTTCCCTGTCCGGCCCAGCCGGTGAGGTCCAGCAGGCGTGCGGCGACGACGGCGGCGCTTGAGGTGTCCGTGTCGATCCGGTGCACCCAGCCGGGTGTGTCCCGGTCCAGGGCCGCTGCAGCGGCCCTGCTTCTTACCACGTGTTCCTGCAGCGTGCTGCCGGATTCGCGGGAGGCCAGCCGTACTCCTGCGCACCCGTCGGAGGCGCGCAGGAGTACAGCGTGAACGCGGGGGCTGTCCCCCATGGCCGCTGAGAGTTCAGCCGTTTCGCGCACGGCCACGGTGTTGGTGTAGATCAGGCGCCGGTAGCCGAGGGCCCGGTAATTGCGCCACATGGCGGCCAGGTTCACGGCCGCCAGTCCCTGCGGCCACGGGGAGGGTTCCTGCCAGGGTGCCGGATACGCCAGGTCAAGGTTGTCCCCTTCAATGACCGCGTGCCGGATCTTATGGCGGCTGAGCAGCGCATGCAGTTCCAGGGCGGCGGCGCTCTTGCCCACGCCGGACCGTCCGCCGATGAAAAGGACCTCGGATTCCGGCTGCAGGGACATGGCGTCCAAGCTATCAGCAGCGGCGGCGGTCTTCGGGCGCCATGGCCGCGATGCTGTTCCCCTGTTCTGCGTTTCCCACCGCCGGTGCCCGGCTTTCCTCTTGCGAAGGAACGGTTCAACGGAAAGACTTCCTCCACACGCCCGCCTTGAAAGGAACCGTCATGCCCCATGTCACTGTAGGGACCGAAAACACCGGCGACATCAACCTCTACTACCAGGACCAGGGGTCGGGGCAACCGGTGCTGCTGATCCACGGATATCCTCTGGACGGCGACTCGTGGGAGCGGCAGACCAGGGCCCTGCTGGGCGGCGGCTACCGGGTGATTACGTACGACCGGCGCGGTTTCGGGCGGTCAAGCCAGCCCAACACGGGCTATGACTATGACACTTTTGCCGATGATCTTGCCGCCGTCATCAACGAACTGGACCTGCAGGACGTGGTGCTGGTGGGCTTCTCCATGGGAACCGGTGAGCTCGCCCGCTATGTTGGCCGGCACGGAACCGACCGGATCAGCGGCCTGGCCTTTCTGTCCTCGCTGGAACCGTTCCTGCTGCAGACCGATGACAATCCGACCGGAGTGCCGGCCGAGGTCTTCGAAGGCATCGTCGCGGCCGCACAGGACGACCGCTTTGCCTGGTTCGACAATTTCTTCTCGGACTTCTACAACCTGTCGGAGAACCTCGGTACCCGCATCAGCGAGGAGGCTGTCCGGGGCAGCTGGAACGTGGCCGCGGGAAGCGCTCCGCGGGCCGCCTACGCCGTCGTGCCGTCCTGGCTCACCGATTTCCGGGACGACGTCGCCAAGGTCCGGGAATCAGGGCTTCCGGTGCTGATCCTGCACGGTACGGAGGATAATATCCTGCCCATCGATGCGACCGGGAGGCCGTTCTCAGCGGCGCTGCCGGATGCCCGCTACGTTGAGGTGGAGGGCGCCCCGCACGGTTTGCTGTGGACGCATGCCGATGACGTCAACGCTGCGCTGCTGGACTTCCTGAACAGCTGAGCCCTGCTATCCGGTGATCTTGTACTTTTCGCGGTCCTGTTCGTCCAGGATGACCTGCTCTTCCACCGTCATGGCGCTCCCGCCGCGGCTGACGGGCATCCACCAGGCCCCGGGCTCGGGCTTCACCGGATAAGTGTCGATGCAGTGGTCCATGCCGGACTGCAGGATTTTCTGCAGCTTCTCGGTTTCTTCGGCCACTGAGGCATCCGTGGCAACCCGCAGCATGGGACTGACATGGATGCGGACCGGCGTCTTCCAGACGGACTTCAGGCTCAGGCCGTGGCCTCCGCGCGTGAGCATGCGGTGGCTTCCCCACACGGAGACGGGAATGATCGGCACTCCTGCTTCGGCTGCCATGCGCACGGCGCCGGTCTTGAGTTTGCGGACGCTGAAGCTGCGGCTGACACCGGCTTCAGGCAGCACCGCCAGGTATTCGCCGCGGCGCAGGGCTTCCACGGACTCGGTGTACGCGGCGGCGCCGTCGGACCGGTCAACGACGATGTGCTCGCACATGTCGCAGACAGCTTTGACGAACGGCTTGCGCGCTGCCTTCTTGGTGACCAGAAAGCGCATGTGGGCCTTGAGCTTCTTCCACACCAGTAACTCGGCGAAGGCAAAGTCCAGATAACCGAAGTGGGTGATCGCCACGACCGCTCCCTTGCCCGGCACGGCGGTGCGCGTCAGGCCCCGGATTTCCTCATCGGCGGGAAGATTCTCCAGGCCGGAGGGGAGAACGGGAATCCGGAGGGCTTTGAAGGACAGGACCCCGGTCAGGACAATGCTGCGGTAGACGTACTTGTTGGGGCGAAACTTCAACGTCATCTCCTCGTCGGTAATCCGGACAGGACAATGATTCTATCCGGTCGGTGTCCGCTCCGTTGAACCGGCGTATAGCAGGTGACGGCCGCCTTTCGGCGGTACGTGTCTGCCATCCGGGCGGCACACCCGGTTATCGTGACGTATGGCCTGGCGAAACCTGACACGCGTGCGCGGTGGACGGAACCCCCTGCGCGCGTACCCGGTTTACTTCGACGAAGCCCAGCGCCTCGATGCCCGGCTGGGAGAGGTCGATTGGGCCGCTCCTCCGGCAGGCTCGGTTTCCCGCACGTTCCACGCGCCCAGCGGCCCACTGGCCATGCGGACCATGGGGGCCGAGACCGATCCGCCCGTGCTCCTGGTTCCGGGGGCGATGGGGTCCAAGGAGGACTTTGCGCTGATGATGCCGTTGTTGGCCGCGGCGGGATATTACGTCCTCAGTTATGACCTGGCCGGGCAGTATGAGTCGTCCCCCGCCGGACCGGAGCATCTGAGCCCGCCGCAGGACCATTACAGCTATGACCTGTTCGTGAACGACCTCCTGGCCGTCCTCGAGTCGCTTTCCGGTGCAGCGCACGTCCTGGGCTACTCCTTCGCCGGGATTGTGGCGCAGATTGCCCTGCAGCGCCGCCCCGGCCTCTTCCGTTCGCTGTGCCTGCTCAGCTGTCCCCCGGTTCCCGGCCAGAGTTTCCGCACCGTCAGCCGGGTGGGCAGGTTCAGCCCGCTGGTCAATGACAAGATGCATGCCGGGCTCATCGTCTGGGGCATCCGACGGAACTTTGTGGGCGTGCCTGCCGCACGCATGGAGTTCATCCGCCACCGCTTCGACTACACCCGCAAGGATTCGCTTCAGGACATCGTGTCGCTGATGAAGCGCTCACCGGATCTGCGGCAAACCCTGGCTGCCGCTGCGCTGCCCAAGCTGGTGGCCGTAGGCCGGGCGGACGTGTGGCCGCTTTATCAGCACTATGCATTTGCCCGGGCCATAGGCGCCGGATTTGCCGTCTACGGAACCGGACACGGGCCGTGCGAGGACGCGCCGCACCAGCTCAGCCGCGATCTCCTCGGGCTCTACGAGCAGGCCCGCTAGGGACGCGCGCGCGACGGCGGGCAAGCGGCGGCTCCGCCCGAAAATTTAAGTCAAAAGTCTGCCAGGCCATGACCAGCCGGCGGCGCAGCCCGCTCCAGTCATCAAACGGCCGGGCGGAGACCCCAACGCGCAGGGTCGGGTCATACAGGACGGACATCCACGGGCGAATCTGGTAACTCAAATCCAGATCATCGTGGACCTGCGGCAGGTCACGGTGGACGCGCTCGCGCAGCTGCTTCCACATGGGCGCGGACAGGGCAAAGTTGGAACCGAACAGGGGCGGGTGGCCCAGGAGCAGGCCGACGACGCGGATGTAACCGCCAATGTAGACAGTCCGCCCAATCCACCTCGTGAGGCGGTTGCCTCCGTAAAAATCCCCGGGGCCCGTTACCGCAGTCATGGGCCCCTGAGCTTCGAGGATCTTTTCCACCCGCTCCAGCCAGTCCGGCGGCGGGACCGAGTCTGCATCCAGTCTGGCCAGGATGTCCCCGGCGGCGGCGTCGAACCCGGCCGCCGTTGCCCCGGCGATTCCCGGAACGTCCAGGGGCACCCGCCGGACCCCCGCGGCGGCGCACACGGCGTCCGTTCCGTCCGTGCTGCCGTTGTCCACCACTACGATTTCCTCCGGCTGCCGGGTCTGCCGCTGAACGGCCGCCAAACAGGCAGACAGCATCGGTGCATCGTTCCGGGACGGGATAACCACCGAGATTGTAGGCATGGTGTCAGACTGTAGCGGCCTGCCGTCCCGGCGGAAATGCTCCGTGCCGCAGTGGCTGCGGTGCCGTCCTATTTAGTCCCGCGGTCCTGCTGATAGACGTCCGGGATGCCGTCGCCGTCGTCGTCCGTGTCTTCTTCGGCTTCAACGGCGCGGTAGTGGCGGTTGCGCGGCGTGAGGACCAGGGCGGCCAGCAGTGCGGCCACAACGGAGGCGGTGAGGATCCCCACCTTGGCGTGGTCATTGGCAATGGTTCCGGAGCCGAAGCTCAGGTCCGCCACCAGCAGGGACACGGTGAAGCCGATGCCGGCGAGCACTGCCACGCCGAACAAATCGATCCACTTGAAGGACGTATCCAGCCGGGCCTTGGTCAGTTTCGTCAGCAGCCAGGTGGTGCCCAGGATGCCGATGGGCTTGCCCAGCACCAGGCCGGCAATGATGCCCAGGGAGATGGGATCCGTCAATGAGGACATGAAGCCGTCCCAGCCGCCCACGGCCACTCCGGCGGAGAAGAACGCGAAGACCGGTACGGCGAATCCGGCCGAGATGGGGCGGAACCGGTGCTCGAAGATTTCGGAAAGGCCGGGACCGGCTTCGGGTCCGCCGCTGGCCTGGCTGCGGATGACGGGAACAGCGAAGCCCAGCAGGACGCCGGCAACGGTCGCGTGGATGCCGGAGGAATGCACCAGGGCCCAGACGACGACGCCGATGGGCAGCAGGATGAACCAGGCGGCGCTTGCTTTCAGCCCGAAGAAGCGGCGGTACTTCTGTGCCAGGAAGGTGTAGACGGCAAGGCCGGCAACAGCCAGCAGCAGCGGGGTGATCTTCAGTTCATCGGTATAGAAGACAGCGATGATGGTGATGGCCAGCAGGTCATCCACCACAGCCAGGGTCAGCAGGAAGATCCGCAGGGCGGAAGGCAGATGAGAGCCGATAATGGCCAGGACGGCTACGGCAAAGGCGATGTCAGTGGCGGTGGGGACCGCCCAGCCGGTGAGGCTTTCGGGATTGCCGAGATTGATGGCGGCGTAGATGGCGGCCGGAACGGCCACACCACCGACGGCGGCAGCCACCGGGACGATCGCCTTGCTGATGTTGCGCAGGTCGCCCGCGACGAATTCGCGTTTCAGCTCCAAGCCCACCAGGAAGAAGAACACGGCAAGAAGCCCGTCCGCAGCCCAAGCCCCCAGGCTCAGCTGCAGGTGCCACGGCTCGTAGCCGATCTCGAAGTCCCGCAGCGCGAAGTAGCTGTCCGAAAGCGGCGAGTTGGCCCAGATGATGGCAATGAGCGCTGCCGCTACCAGCAGCATGCCGCCAACGGTTTCCTTGCGCAGGATTTCGCTGATGCGAAGCTTTTCGCTGTAGCTGCCGCGGCTGAACAGGCGTCCGCCTTCAGCTGCCGGCTTTGGGGAGGTATTGGGCTGCACGGAAATCTCCTGAAAATGCGGTCGACAATGTTGTTGCCGACCAGACTTCCCGGCGCACCTTCGTTCCACCCTACGGGAAATCGGGAGTGCGCTCCAATCCGCAGCGGCTGCCGGGAACTGCGTCATCAGGCGTTTCGACGGCGGCCTTTCCGCCGGCCAGGCGGATGCAGCAGTCGGCTGTGGCGGCCTGGGCGGCGTCGTGGGTGGACTGCAGGACCGTGACTCCCCTGCGCACTTCAGCCCGCAGGACCTCATTGATCAGCTGCAGCGCCGACTGGTCCAGGCTGGCATCAGGTTCATCGAGCAGCAGCACGGCGGAGTCCTGCGCCAGGCCCTGTGCCACCAGTGCACGCTGGCGCTGGCCGCCGGAAAGTTCCCCGAGCGGACGGTCCGCCAACTCCCGGATTCCCAGCCGTTCCATGGCCTCCTCCACGGCGCGCCGATCCTTCGCCGTCGTTCTGCCGAGGAGTCCGGAGTGTGCCCACCGGCCCATGCCCACGGCACCCTGCACGGTGATGGGAAAAGCGTCGGGCACCGCGGAGCGCTGCACCACAAGCGCGGCACGGCCGGGGATATGTGCCTGCACCCGGCCGGCATGGGGTTTGTGCACGCCCGCCAGCAGGGACAGCAGCGTCGATTTGCCGGCCCCGTTGCCGCCGACCAGGGCGGTCAGCGCGCCTCGGGGCACGGCAAGGGACAGATCCGTGAACACTGCCCGGCTCCGGTATCCGAAGGCCACTGATTGAACGGTGAAGGCCTGCATGAATCTCCTCAGATGGGGATGAAAGGTCTTATTGCGATTGATTCTCATTATCTATTGTAGGGTTTCTCTCGTGATGACTTGGTTGCTTGAACCGTTCGCGGTTGTTTTTGTCCAGCGGGCACTGATTGCCGGTGTGCTGGCGGCTGTGCTTTGTGCCGTGGCCGGCACCTGGATTGTGCTGCGGGGGATGGCATTCCTGGGTGATGCAATGTCCCACGGAATGCTTCCGGGTGTTGCTGCGGCAACGCTTCTCGGGGTCAACCCGCTGCTCGGAGCGGCAGTCAGCGCCGCACTGATGGCTGCCGGAATGAGTGCGGCGACCCGCAGCGGACGCATGTCCCAGGACACGGCCATCGGAATGCTCTTTGCCGGGATGCTCGCCCTGGGGGTCATCATTATTTCCCGCTCGGGATCCTTTGCAGTGGATCTGGCCGGCATCCTTTTTGGCGACATCCTCGCTGTCCGGCCTCGGGACCTGGCCGTCCTCGCCGCCGGACTGCTGGTGACGTGCCTGCTGGCGCTGGCTTTCCACCGCGCTTTTGCCGCGGCTGCCTTCGACCCGCGCAAGGCACAGACTCTGGGCCTGCGTCCCGGCCTGGCGCACACCGCCCTGATGGCTCTGATGATCATCGCGGTCTCTGTCTCGTTCCAGGTGGTCGGAACACTGCTGGTGTTCGGCCTGCTCATCGCCCCGCCGGCAGCTGCGCGGCTGTGGACCACAACGATTCCGGCGATGATGCTTCTCGCCTCAGCCATCGGAACGGCGGCCGTTGCCGCCGGGCTCCTGCTCTCCTGGCACGCCTCCACTGCCGCTGGGGCAAGCATCACCGCCGTGGCAGTCCTCGCTTTTTTCCTGTCTGCGGCCCTCCGGCCGCTGGTACGCGCGGCCCGCGCGGCCCGCGGAGGAAGCGACGACGGCGACGGCGGCATCCGCCCGGAACCACCACCACTTCCAACTGCAGTTCCAATTTCCGACGTTCTGCCCGTCCCCCGCCCCGACACAAGGAGCCACCCGTGATCCATCATTCCGCCGTCCCCTCCCCGGGCCTTTTGCCGCCGCCGGGACCTGCCCCCGGTTCCATCCGCCGCACTGCACCTGCGCGGATCAGCGGCGCAGTGGCTGCCCTGTCTGCCGCAGCCCTGCTCCTGACGGGGTGCATGGCGCCGGCAGGCAGCCCTGCTGGGCCCGCTTCGTCCGGCCCGCCGGCGGCGGAAACACCGCACGGCTACGTTGCCGGCGCCGCGGAGGCTGCCGAACCGCAGGCGCGGCTGACCGCGGTCGCTGCAGACGGGCAGGTTAGCGTGACCGATCCGGCCGACGAATCGGTCACCGAACTGGGCACGTTCCCGGGCGTCAAAGCGGCAACCGGCACCGGCCGCTTCGTCTTCCTGTCGAACCCCGAGGACGGAACGGTCCACGTTGTGGATGCAGGGGGCTGGACCGTCAATCACGGAGACCACCGGCATTATTACTCCGCGGAGCCCCGCGTGGCCGGAAGCATCAACGGTCCGGACCCGGGGAGCATAGAGAGCAATGACGGCCGTTCCGCCGTGTTCTTCGGTGACGGCACCGTGGCCGTGCTGGACCATGAAGACCTGGGCGCCGGTACCGTGACCGAAACCCGTTTCACCGTCGCGGCGCACCGAGGGGTGGCCATACCCTTTGGGGACTCCGTCCTTGTCTCAGTTGCGGAGCCGGGAGCGGAACGTGCCTCCGCCGTCGGGCTCTATTCCGCCGACGGACGGCGGGCCGGCATTACCGGCGCACGGTGCCCGGAACTTGAGGGGCACGCAGTGACCCGCACGGGTGCTGTCTTTGGCTGTGCGGACGGAGCCCTGGTCATTACCGCCGGAGACTCCGGTGCTCCTGTGGCCCGGCACGTTCCGTACCCGGACACAGACGACGGCGCTGCCCCGGGCGTCGAGAGGGCACGCGCGTTTGACCACCGCCCCGGTTCCAACGAACTGGCCGCCGTGGCCGGAACCGCAGGGGCCTGGCATTTTGACGCGGCCGCTGAAGCCTGGCAGCTGCTTGCCACACCCGAGCCGCTGCTGACAGCGGCAGCCGCAGGCGACGGCACCCGCGTCCTGGGACTGGGAACGGGCGGCACTCTCTTTGCCCTGAACACGGGCCCCGTCCCGGCGGTTAGCCCGGTGGACACCAGCCGGCACCTCCTGGCCGGCCCAGCCGCACCGGACACCGTGCCCGGCCTGGAGATTGACCTGGAACGCGCCTACATCAATGACGAACACTCCGGATCCATCGTCGAGATCGACTATGCCGACGGCCTGCGGACCGCCCGTGAACTGGATCCCGGCCTGCCCGCCCGCCTGATCGTGGAGACGGGACGATGAGGGCCGGCCGAACCCTGGCCTGCGTCCTGGCCGCCTGCACGGCACTTACGGGCTGTGCTGCGCTCACCGGAGCAGAGGAAAAACCGGGAACGATTGTGGTGACCACGAACATCCTGGGGGATCTGGTCTCCAACATCGTCGGCACGGAGGCCGATGTCGTGGTGCTCATGCAGCCGGGGGCAGACCCGCATTCCTTCGGCATCTCCGCACAGCAGGCGGCCCGGCTGGAGTCAGCTGATCTCCTGATCTACAACGGACTCGGCCTGGAAGAGGGAGTGCTGCGCCACGTCGAAGCCGCTGCGGACCAGGGCGTGCCCGTCCTTGCGGTGGCTGACGTCCCGGATCCGCTGCCGTTCGCGGCCGGAACCGGCGCCGGGGACGGAGCTGCCGACCTGCCGGACCCGCACTTCTGGACCGATCCGCAGCGCGTATCAGACGCAGTTGACCTGATTGCCGACGCCGTCACCGCCAACGTGCCGTCCGCGGATCCGGACACGGTCCGGGAAAACACGGCGGAATACGGCGGCCGGATCGATGAACTCGATGCCTGGATGGAATCCTCATTCTCCCGCATCCCCGCGCAGCGGCGGCAGCTCGTCACCAACCACCACGTCTTTGGCTACTTCGCATCCCGGTTTGGCTTCACCGTCACCGGTGCCGTCATTCCCGGCGGCACCACCTTGGCCTCCCCCAGCTCTTCGGACCTGGAAGAGCTCGCGGGGGAAATCCGGGAGGCCTCCGTGCCCGCCATCTTCATCGACTCGTCGCAGCCGGACCGCCTGGCCCAGGTGCTGGCCCGGGAAGCGGGGCTGGACGTCGCCGTCGTCGGCCTCTTCACCGAATCCCTCGGCGCTGCCGGCTCCGGTGCCGAGACGTACCTGGACATGATGCGCACCAACACGGAGCGCATCACCGCCGCGCTCACCCGCTGACCCGCACATCCACCGCCCACTGTTTTGACCCAACCGAAAGAAGGAACCATGAACACCCGCACCCTTCCCCGCCTGGCAGTGCTCTCCGTTGCTGCGCTCCTGCTTGGCGGCTGCGCCGCGCAGCCGCCAAGTGAATCCGCAGCCGCGGACCCCTCGGAGACGCACCAGGCGACCCCGGCCGCCGATGCGTCGCCGCGCCTGGTCACCACCTACGACGGCGGCGTCGCCGTCCTTGACGCCGGGACGCTGCAGGTCCTGGCCGAGTTCGAGATGGAAGGCTTCAACCGCGTCAATCCCGCCGGTGACGGGCGCCATGTCATTATCTCCACCGCCGATGCTTTCAAGGTTCTGGACACCGGTGCCTGGACCGAAGACGACGGCGCCCGCCAAGTTGCCGAACCGGTGCTGACCGGCATTGAATTCGCTGCCAGCAAACCGGGCCACGTGGTGCACCATGCCGGCCGGACCGTTCTTTTCAGCGACGGCACGGGCGTCGTGGAATCCTTTGCAACCGCCGATCTGGCCGGAGGCAGGCCCGAGACCCAAATCCACACTGCAGCGCAGGCCCACCACGGAGTTGCTGTGGAGCTGGCAAACGGGGAGCTGGTCCTCACCCTCGGAAACGATGAGCAGCGCCCCGGAATTGCCGTCCTCGATGCAGACCGCAGCGAAATCCTCCGCAACGAGGACTGCCCCGGAGTGCACGGGGAGGCCACTGCCGCGAATGAAGCCGTGGTGATCGGCTGTGAGACCGGTGTCCTGGTCTATGCCGACGGGGCCATCACCAAGATTTCCAGTCCCGATGCCTACGGCAGGATCGGCAACCAGACCGGGTCGGAGGAATCACCGGTGACCCTGGGAGACTACAAGTCCGATCCCGATGCCGAATTGGAACGGCCGCAGCGGATCTCACTGGTCAACACCGCCACCAAGCAGCTGCAGCTCGTGGATTTGGGCACCAGCTACAGCTTCAGGTCACTGGCCCGCGGTCCGCACGGCGAGGCCCTGGTCCTGGGCACCGACGGCGCGCTGCACAGCATCGATCCTGACAGCGGTGAGATCACGGCGAGCACCCCGGTCATTGCTGCGTGGGAAGAGCCGCTGGAATGGCAGCAGCCGCGGCCCACGCTGACCGTGGTGGACCACACCGCGTACATCACGGACCCCGCCGCCAACACCATTTCGGCCGTGGACATTGAGTCCGGAACTGTCACCGAAAGCGGCGTGCTGGAGCACACCCCCAATGAGCTGACCGGGGTTACCGGGTAACCGGCACAAGGTGCGGGCGGGGTTCGGCTGCAGGCCGGACCCCGCCCGCAGGCGCGGCTAGTCCCGCTTCCGCGCCCGGCTGGGCTGGACCCGCATCGGTTCGCCGGGCATCTTGGGATAGTCCGGCGGAAACGGCATCTCCCCCAGCCCGTTGTCCAGGTCCCGTTGCCACCACTGCAGCAGCACGTCGATGCTGCCGGGGTTGGCACCCATGTCCGCCCACGGATCCCCCAGGGTCCGCAGCCGTTCCGGAACAGTCAGGACGGTGAACTCGCGCGGGTCGGCGCCCTCCAGTTCGTCCCAGCGCAGCGGGGTGGACACCGGCGCGTGCGGCAGCGCCCGGGGGCTGTAGGCACCGGCAATGGTGCGGTCCCGGTTGGCCTGGTTGAAATCGACAAAGATCTTCTGTCCCCGTTCCTCTTTCCACCAGGCCGTGGTGACGTGCTCAGGCATGCGGCGAACAAGTTCGCGCGCGGCGGCAATCACGGCGTGCCGGACGTCGAGGAACTCATGGTCCGGGGTGATGGGTGCGTACACGTGCAGGCCGCGGTTTCCGGATGTCTTGATGAAGGCGTCCAGGCCGGCTTCAGCCAGGACGCCGCGCAGCTCAAAGGCGGCCCGGACGGCGTCGTCGAACCCGGTTCCCGGCTGGGGGTCCAGATCGATGCGCAGCTGGTCCGGGTTGTCGGTGTTCTCGGTCCGCGAGGGCCAGGGGTGGAACACCACGGTGTTCATCTGCACCGCCCAAACGGCGGCAGCCGGCTCATCCAGGACCAGCTGCGGATGGGCCCGGGCGCTGGGATAGGTCACCGTGACGGCACGGATAAAGTCCGGCGCGCCCTTGGGCGGATTTTTCGAGAAGAACTGTTCGCCGTCGATCCCGTCCGGAAACCGCTGCAGCGACACCGGGCGGTCGCCGTTGGCGGCAATGAATGCCTCACCGACCTCCGCCGTGTACTTCGCCAGGTCCAGCTTGGTCAGCCCCAGTTCGGGCCACAGGATACGGTCCGGACTGGAGATGCGCATGTCGCGCCCGCCGTTCGGACCAGGGACAGTCAGGGTGGTTGCTTTGCCGGCCATGGCCATAACCTACAGCACCGGACGGTCCCGGAGACCGGCGGGCGTCCAGGCCGCGGTCTTTAGGCCGGGGCGTCCCCCGAAGTTCCCGCGCTGCGGCGGTAGTGCTTGTGGCCGTGGACAAAGTGATACAGCACAGTGGTCGCCAGAATGCAGCCGGCCAGCAGCCAGTACATGCCGTGGAACCCGGTCACGGAGATGAGGGCGCCCAGGGCCAGCGGGCCCAGGCCCACGCCCGCGTCCAGCATGATGAAGTACGTGGAGGTGGCCAGCCCAATGCGGTGCGGCGGGGCCATGGTGACTGCAATGGCCTGGGCGGTGGGAACCAGGGTGCCGAAGCCCATGCCCACAAACACTCCCGCAGCTGCCAGCACCAGGCCGTTGGGTGCCCACGCCAGCATGGCCAGGCCGACGGCGAAAGAGACCAGGGTGGGATAGATGACGGCGTTGTCCCCGTAGAGGTCGTGCAGGCGGCCCATGAACAGGCGGGAAACCAGCACCACAGCGGCGTAGACCAGGAAGAACGAGCTGGCCGCGGCCACCAGGTTCTCCTCCTGGGCATAGGAGTTCACGAAGGTCAGGATTCCGGCATAGGAGGCGCCGGCAACAAACATGACGGAGGCAATGGCCAGGGCGGCCGGATCCAGGATGTCCGTAAAGCGGAGGTGCCATTTGCGGGCCTGTTCCACCGGTGTGGGCGTGCGTTCGGGAAGGCGAAGCATCAGGGCGACAATCAGGGCCAGGGCTGCGCAGGCTGCACTGGCCAGGAACAGGAAATCGTAGGTCATGGTGTCCACGATCAGCACGGCCAGGAACGGTCCGACGGCGGTGGCCAGCGTAGTGGAAATGCCGAAGTATCCGGTGCCTTCTCCGCGGCGGCGGCGCGGAATCAATCCCATGACAGATGCGGAAATGGAGGTGCTGGCTGCGCCGAACGCGGCTCCGTGAAGGAGCCGGATGGCCAGCAGCGCGGCGAGGCTGTCCGCCAGCGGATAGAGCAGTGCAGCACCGGTAAAGACCACAAGTCCGCCCAGGAGCAGCCGCCGGCGCCCTACGAAGTCCAGGAACTTGCCGCTGAAGACCCTGGCTGCGAGGGCTCCGACAACAAAGGAGCCTGAGGCAAAACCGGAGGCGCTGTCCGAGGCGGAGAACTGCTCAACGGCATACAGTGCCATGGTGGTCATCAACAGGTAGAACACCAGGAAAAGGAAAAAGTTGGTGATAATGGCAAGGACGAAACCCTTGGTCCACAGTCTCTGGTCGGGTTTCTTCGCGCCGGGCGTCACGCATACTCCTGTTGCTTTGTTCTGTTACGAGGGTCTTGGGGCCGGAACAAGCTGCTGGACCGGCCAATCAACGCTACGCCCGCTGAAAATGAGAGCGAAATCCAGAGCGGTGCATGTGCTCCTTCTCTCACCGGCTTTCCAGCCGGCCCCTCGGGCTATCCGTTTCCGCCGTGCTGGCCGCCGCCGGACGCCGGTCCCTGTTGAACCGTCCATGCCCGGCCCTACACTTTGGGGGCAGGCGGAAGCACGCCATGCGGCGGGCCCCGCCGCCGCTTGGAGCGCCTGCGAAAGGATCTTCGCCCCATGAGGAACCCGTACCTGCCGGCATGGTGGACCAACGCCGTCGTCTACCAGATCTATACGCGCAGCTTCGCGGACAGCACAGGGGACGGCATAGGGGACATCACGGGTGTCATTGAACATCTGGACTACCTCAGCGAGCTGGGGGTGGACGTTATCTGGCTCTCCCCCATCCACCAGTCTCCCCAGCATGACAACGGCTATGACATCTCCAACTACCGGCGCATCGACCACCTGTACGGCACCGAAGAGGAGTTCGAACTTCTGCTGGCCGAGGTGCACCGGCGCGGCATGAAACTGATCATGGACCTGGTGGTGAACCACACCTCCGATGAGCACTCCGCCTTTGTGGTCTCATCGTCATCGCGCAGCAACGTGTCGCGGGACTCCTACTACTGGCGGGATCCGCGGCGGGGATTTTCGCCCGACAATCCGGGCGCCGAACCGAATAACTGGGGATCCATCTTTGGCGGCAGCGCGTGGAAATATGATCCCCGGACCGAGCAGTATTACCTGCACCTGTTCAGTCCCCACCAGCCGGACTTGAACTGGGAAAGCACCCGCGTCCGCACCCGTGTCTACGAAATGATGAACTGGTGGCTGGACCGGGGCATTGACGGGTTCCGCATGGACGCCATCAACTTCATCTCCAAACGGCCCGCCCTGCCGGACAGCCCGGTGGGAAGCGGCGGGATGTACGCGAACGGGGCTCCTTTCTACGTCTCCGGCCCGAGGGTGCACGAGTTCATCCAGGAGATGATGCGGGCGGTCTTCGATTACCGGACCAGTGAGTATCTGGTGGTGGGAGAGACCGACGGCGTGACGGTGGAGGAGGCGGTGCTGTTCACCGACTCCCTGCGCGGGGAGCTGGACATGGTCTTCCAATTCGAGCACATGCGCCTGGACCACGGGCCGGGCGGCAAATGGGACCACCTGCCGATGAAGCTGCGCGACTTCAAGACGATCGCGAACCGGTGGCAGCGCTCGCTGGCGGACCGCGGCTGGAACAGCCTTTACCTGGGAAACCACGACCAGCCCCGGTCGGTGTCGCGTTTCGGCAATGACGCGCAGTACCGGTATGAATCAGCCACCCTGTGGGCAACGGTGATCCATCTTCAGCGCGGCACGCCGTTCATTTACCAGGGCGACGAAATCGGAATGACCAATGCCGGCTTCACATCGCTGGACCAGTACCGGGATGTGGAATCGTTCGCCTACTATGACTACGCGGTGGCCAGGGGCATAAACGAGGAACATGTGCTGGACACCCTGGGAAGGGTTAGCCGTGACAATGCCCGGACTCCCATGCAGTGGGATGATTCCCCCAACGCGGGTTTTACTGCCGGCCAGCCCTGGATAGACGTCAATCCCAACTACCGGTCCGTTAACGCCGCGGCGGACAGGGCCGCCGAAAAGTCCATTTTTCGCTACTACCGGCAGCTGATCCAACTGCGTCACGAATCCTTGCTGGTTTCCCTCGGAGACTTTGAAATGCTGGAACCCAACGACCCGCAGCTTTTTGCCTTCCGGCGCCGCCTGGGCAACGAGGAACTGACCATCATGTGCAACGTCTCCGCCGGTTTTCTTCCCGTGCCGGCCTATCTGCGCGGTCCGGAACTGGTGCTGGGCAACTACACCGAACCCGGCGACCCGGGGATGCTGCGGCCGTGGGAGGCCAGGGTCCACCGCTCGACCGGAGTTCCTACCACCCGGGCTTAGCGGCAGCTGTCCCTAGCGCCGGATGATCCGCCGCTTCCGGGCCTCATTGACGGCCGCCGTACGGTTGTCGACACCCAGTTTCTCGTAGATGTGCACCAGATGCGTTTTGACGGTGGCTTCGGAGATAAAAAGTTTCCGGGCCATGGCGCGGTTGGCCATTCCGTCAGCCAGCAGCTCCAGCAGTTCCAGTTCCCGCGGGCTCAGTGTGGATTCAGGGCTGCGCAGCTGTCCGAGCAGGCGTCCGGCGACCTGGGGGGCCAGCGCCGTCCGCCCCTGCGCAGCTGCTGCGACGGCAGCGCGGATGTCCTCCGGTGCCGCGTCCTTCAACATGTAACCGGCAGCGCCGGCGTCCACGGCGGCAAGGATGTCCGCGTCACTGTCATACGTGGTGAGAATCAGAACCGGCGGACCGCCGGCAGCACGGATCCTCCGCGTGGCCTCCGCGCCGTCCAGGCCGGGTCCCATCTGAAGATCCATCAGCACCACATCGAACGGCGTACCCAAGGTCTCCTGCCGGGCTACCTCGGCGATGGCCGCCGCGCCGTCGGCTGCTTCTGCGGCCACTTCCAGCCCGTCAAAGTCACCCAGCAGCGCCCGCAGCCCGGCTCGGACCACCGGGTGGTCATCCACCAGCAGGACACGAATGCCGTTCATGCGCCGTCTCCGGGAGCAGCGGCGGCCGCGGCGGAGTCCGGGTCGGGATTCAACGGCAGCCTCAGCGCCACCACGGTG
Source organism: Arthrobacter sp. NPDC097144 (assembly GCF_044762205.1). Classification (NCBI taxonomy): domain Bacteria; kingdom Bacillati; phylum Actinomycetota; class Actinomycetes; order Micrococcales; family Micrococcaceae; genus Arthrobacter; species Arthrobacter sp. NPDC097144. Next base: position 690,760 of record NZ_JBIWDW010000002.1, read on the forward strand.
CCCTCCCCCGGCGCCGACTCCACGCTCAGCGAACCGTGCAGATCGGAAATCCGCTCGCGCAACGAGAGCAGGCCAAATCCTGTTCCATCGGCCCGGGGGCCGGCGGGAAGCACCGCCGGATCAAAGCCGGCGCCGTCGTCGAACACATCCAGTGCCACCGAATCCGGGGAGTATTCCAGCGTGAGGACAGCACTGGAAGCACCGGCATGTGCCTCAATGTTGGCCAACAGGGACTGTGCTGCCCGCAGCAGAGTTGTCTCATAGGCCGGGTGCAGGGGAACCGGAGCACCGTCCACCCGGAACAGGCACTTCAGGACTCCGCCGGCAGCAGCGACCCGCCGCTCAGCATCCGAACACAGCGCGGCGAGGCGTGCATCGAGGGATCCCTGCTCCAGGGGTGCCGCAGCCAGGCCGCGGACAAACCTCCGGGCCTCCGTGAGGTTGTCAGCGGCGGTGCTCTGCACCAGTTGGAGGCGTTCCCTGGCAAGCACCGGGTCACCGGCATCGAGGGCGCTTCCGGCCGCACGGGAAAGCAGGACGATGCTGGAAAGGCCCTGGGCCAGGGTGTCGTGGATTTCGCGTGCCAACCGTTCGCGCTCGGTCAGCACTCCGGCGAGGTGCTGGGATGCGGCCAGCTCGCCGCGCGTGCGGTGCAGCTCTGCGAGAGCCAGGCGCTGGTTGACACTCTCACGGTGGAGGGCCGAGTACGCACTTCCCATGACGACAGCAAACAGGGCGCCGATCACGGGTCCCAGGAGGGCGGCCGCACTGGGGTGGCCGGTGCGGGCCCACTGCGCTAGGACGACGGCGGCGGTGGTGACGAGGACGGCAGCGAGCGCCGGCAGGGTCCGCAACAGCTGAAGATCCAGGAAGAACAGCGGGAAGGCCAGCCAGGAGAACTCCGGGCTGATCATCAGCAGGCCCAGCCACAGCGCCGTCACTGCACCGAGCCACGCTGCACCGTAGCGGCGGGGATCGGGCCCCCTCCCGGTGGAGGCATGGCGGCTTTCAGCCACGGTGCCCGTGACGTACACGGCAGCCAGGAGTGCACTTCCCGCATAGGCACTCACGCGCGCCGGCCAGCTCTGCGCCGTGATGCTCATCTGAACCACGGCCAGTACCAGCAGGCCGGCAAATGCGGTGTGCAGGGCGATGCGCAGCGCCTGCAGCACCACATCTCCGGGGGAAGCGCCGTCGGCAGGGGTGTAGGGGGCGCTCATATGTCCCAGCCTAGGGCGCAGCCCTGCCCGGCACATCAACCGTTTGGTGGAGCGTCGGCTCAACCCAACAGTTTGCGGGGATCGACCGCCCGTCGGATGGATTGGTGCGCGTTTCACGGGACGGTGGAAGACAAGGACAACAGGCCGGACATTCCGGCCGGCGATCTGGAAGGAACCATCGTGTATCTCGCACTTCGTGACATTCGCTTTGCCAAGGGGCGCTTTGCCCTGATGGGCAGCGTGGTGGCACTGATCTCCCTGCTGCTGGTACTGCTCTCCGGGCTCACCGCCGGCCTGGGCAACCAAAACACTGCCGCTGTGGCCGGGCTTGAGGACCACGGGGTCAACTCCGTGGCGTTCGGCGCTCCCGGAAACACCGGGGCGAAGGCCTCCTACACCGAGTCAGTGGTCACCGCCGGGCAACTGCAGCAATGGCGGAACACTGAAGGGGTGAGCCGCGCGGAACCGCTTGGCATCACCCAAACCCGGGCCGTGGCTGGCTCCACCGCCAACGTTGCGGTTTTCGGCGTCGAGCCCGGATCCGCGCTGGCTCCCCAAAAGGTGGCCGACGGCGGTGTCATCCTTGGTGCCTCCACCGCAGAGGACCTTGGCGTTGACGTCGGCGGCAGGGTGGACCTGGGGGGACGCAGCCTGACGGTGAGCTCCGTCTCGGAAGACTCCTGGTACAGCCACACCCCGGTGGCGTGGGCTTCGCTGGACACCTGGCAGCAGGTGTCCCACACCGAAGACGCGTCCCTGTCCGAACCGCCGGTTGCCACCGTCATCGTCGCCGACGCGGATGACGCCGCAGCGAAATCCGCTGACGCTGCCGCCGGGACGGTCTCCACTGACGTCCGCGGCTCCTTCAAGGCCCTGGGCTCCTACACATCCGAAAACGGATCGCTGCTCCTGATGCAGGTGTTCCTCTATGGAATTTCCGCGCTGGTGATCGTGGCGTTCCTGACCGTTTGGACCGTGCAGCGCACCCGGGACATTGCGGTGCTCAAGGCGCTGGGCGGCTCCTCTTCCTACCTGCTCCGGGATGCGCTTGCGCAGGCAGCCATTGTTCTGGTCAGCGGTGCCCTCCTGGGTGGCCTTTTGGGTGTGGGAATCGGTGCTGTTGCAGCACAGGTTGCCCCGTTCCTCACCAGCACAGCCACCACGGTGCTGCCCGTTCTGGGAATCATCGTTCTGGGCCTGGCCGGGGCTGCGCTCGCCGTCCGCAGCGTCACCAAAGTCGACCCGCTGACCGCCCTGGGCGGGAACTGACGATGCCCGCCTCAACAAACCCCTCTCGAAAGGACCACCCCATGACTGCATCTGCTGCTCTGTCCCTGACCGGCGTCACTCTGGAATACCCCGACGGCGAGGGAACGCTCAAGGCACTGGATAATGTCAGCCTGCACGTTCCGGCCGGCCGGATCCTCTCCCTGACGGGCCCCTCAGGCTCCGGCAAATCGTCACTGCTGGCCGTCGCAGCCACGCTGATTCGCCCTACCTCCGGATCCGTGGTTGTCTCCGGCACGGACACCGCTTTGCTGGACGACGCCGGCCGCACCACCCTGCGGCGCGACAAAGTGGGCTTGATCTTCCAGCAACCCAATTTGCTGCCTTCCCTCACCGCGGCGGAACAGCTGATCATCACCGACCGGCTGCGCGGGGTGCACGCCTCCGCGTCCGCCGCGCGGGCACTGGAATTGCTGGACCTCGTGGGCCTGGCTTCAGCAGCGGACAAGCGCCCGCACCAGCTGTCCGGCGGCCAGCGGCAGCGGGTCAACATTGCACGCGCACTGATGGGAAGTCCGGCCCTGATGCTGGTGGATGAGCCCACGGCAGCGCTGGACCATGAACGCTCCGAGAGCATTGTGAAGCTGCTCGTGCAACTGACCCGGGAATTTGGCTTCGGGACGGTCATGGTCACGCATGACACGGACTTTGTCCCGCTCACCGACGCCGTGGCGGTCATGCGCGACGGCTGCCTGAAGGACGACCTGCTGACGAACTTCGGCCGGGTTGGTGCTGCACTCTAGCTCCACGTGGTTGTGGGCCAGCCATCCTCCCACTTCAGCTCCGTGATACCCAGCCGGAAGGCACCGTCGAGTTCCCGGTCATAGTAGTGGAACCCCAGATAATTTCCGGACACGGATTGGCCGCCGGGGCCGGTCCTTGAACCGTCCGTGGACAGGAGTTCAGTGCCGCCGTCGTCCGTCATGGCCACCCCGTCCGCGTCCAGATACGGGCCGGTCACCTCGGTGGAGCGTCCTACCGCGATGTTGTACGTGCTCTCGGCTCCCTGGCAGCAGAAATCGCGGGACACGAACAAGTAATAAAATCCGTCGCGGTTCAAGATATACGGGGCCTCGATGGCATTGGGCGGAGCATTCCGGCCTGCCAGGGTTAGCGGAGTGGCGTCGTCGGCGCGTTTACCGTCCGACCAGTCCAGCTGCACCATGCGAATTCCGGACCAGAACGAGCCGAAACTCATCCACGGCGTTCCGTCCTCGTCCTCCACGATGCCAGGATCGATGGCGTTGAAATCCTCGCCGAGCGAGGAAATGACCGGACCGCGGTCCACCCATTCATACTCCGGGTCCGCTGGATCCAGTGTGGTGTTGGTTGCCAGTCCGATGACCGAGAGGTTGCTGCCGAAAGACGACGCCGAGTAGTACAAATACCAGGTGCCGTCATGTTCATAGAGCTCCGGTGCCCACAGGTTGTCGGTCTTTGGCACCGCCTCAGTGACCCATGCCGGTTTCTCCTGCCAGACTTCTCCGGCGTAGTCCCAGTCCACACCGTCCGTCGAGCGCCGGATCTGCACATTCCCGTCGGCAATGTCCCCGTTTCCGGTGGAATAGATGAACCAGGGTTCTCCCTCCGCACCCGCGACCAGTGCGGGGTCATGGGTGAAGAAGTCACCGCTGGAATCCCGTAGCCCGGGGCTGTCGGCGCAGCCGGTCAATCCCGCGGTGAGGCCCGCCGCCAGGGCGGCAGCCAGCATCAGCTGCCTGCCGCCCCGGACGGCGGAGACCATCAGGCCAGTGCGACGGCGGACCATGAGACCGGAGCAAGTCGGACCGTGAGGATGCCGTCCTGCAGCACCACGCCGGAAAGTTCCTTCAGGCCCACGCGGTTCTGGTCCGTCAGGGTGTTCTTGGCGTACACGTCCTCGTCGTGCAGGGTGTGCGCTTCGGTGACGACGGCGGCGTTGAGGTCGCTGACGTCGACGGATACCTCGAGGGTCTCGGTCTGGCTGCGGTTGACCAGGAACACGGCCGAGTTTCCGGCGGCCGTGTCCGTGGTTGCGACGACGTCGACCAGGGGTGCCTCGCCGTAGACGGCCGTCGTGTAGGTGCCGGAGGTGATCCGCGGCAGCAGGACCTCGCCGCGGGCCAGCCGGGACGTCACCGAGAACGGGAAGAAGGTGGTCTGGCGCCAGGCGTCTCCTCCGGGCTCGGTCATGATCGGCGCAATCACGTTCACGAGCTGGGCCAGGGATGCCGAGCCCACCCGGTCATGGTTCTTCAGCAGGGTCATCAGCAGGTTGCCGAAGACCACGGCGTCCGCCACCGAGTAGACGTCTTCGAGCTGGCGCGGTGCGATCGGCCACGAGTCGTTGACCTCGTCGGATTCGCGGTGCTCGTCCAGGTACCAGATGTTCCACTCGTCAAAGGACAGCTTCAGCGTCTTGTTGCTGCGCAGCTTGTGCTTGACGTGGTCGGCGGTGGCCACCACGGTTTCGATGAAGTACTGCATGTCCAGGGCCGATGCGAGGTAGGAGCCCAGGTCTCCGTTGCGTTCCTGGTAGTAGGCGTGGCAGGAGATGTAGTCCACGTTTTCGTAGCTGTGCTCGAGGACCACCCGCTCCCACTCACCGAAGGTGGGCATCGAGGAACCGGAGGATCCGCACACCACCAGTTCCAGGCTGCTGTCGGCAGTCTTCATGGCCGAGGCGGTGCGTGCCGCGAGCCGGCCGTAGTTGTCTGCGGACATGTGCCCAATCTGCCAGGGTCCGTCCATCTCATTGCCCAGGCACCACATGCGGATATCGTGCGGCTCCGGAGCGCCGTCGGCAATCCGCTTGTTGCTCAGTTCGGTGCCGGAGGGATGGTTGGAGTACTCGAGCAGGTCCAGAGCTTCCTCGATGCCCCGGGTGCCCAGGTTCACGGCCATCATCAGTTCCGAGTTGGTGAGCTTGCACCAGCGGGCAAATTCGTTCAGGCCCACCTGGTTGGTTTCGATCGCGTGCCAGGCCAGGTCACGGCGGACCGGACGCTCCTCCCGGGGACCGACGCCGTCTTCCCAGCGGTAACCGGAAACAAAGTTGCCGCCGGGGTACCGAATGGTAGTGGAGCCGAGCTCCTTGACCAGCTCCACGACGTCGAGCCTGAATCCGTCCTCATTGGCGGTCGGGTGGGAGGGCTCGTAGATTCCGTCGTAGACGCAGCGTCCGAGATGCTCAACGAAGGAGCCGAAGATACGCCGGTCAATCGGGGCTACCGAGGCTGCGCGGGTCACTACTGCAGTGACGGGCTTTGGAGCTGCTGCAGCCGCGGTATCGCTGGCGGCAGAGGTGGTGACGGTCATGGATCTTCCTTTTCTTTACAGCGGGTGGAACGGGTGAAAAATCAGGGGGTCGTACAGGGGGTGCCGGGTTGTCTGCCGGAGGCGCTTCGCGCTACACAGTTGACGCCGGAGGTACCGTTGCGGGTATTGGCTCCGGAGGCGGCACCACGCCCAGTTCGGCGATCCGGCGGTTGACCAGCCAGCCGGTGAGCAGCAGAGGCAGGGAGGCTCCGGCCAGGGGCAGCAGCAGCGGAGCGGCGATGAAGAGCATCGCCGCCGCGGCCAGGGTCATGATTACGCCCAGGCCGGCCGCCGGGGATGCCAGCGGAAGGACAAAGGCCAGGCGCCAGGTACGCAGCACTGTGTCCCGGTAACGGGCGCAGATGGCCACGGCATTGAAGGCCGCCGCGATAGCCAGGACGGAGACGGCAGCGAACAGCAGGAACAGGACCGCTCCCGGCACCGAGGCGCCGGTCAGCGGACTGACGCCCGGTGTGCTGAAAGCCAGCAGGTTGGCGACAGCCAGCGCTCCGGCTGCCCAGAAGATGCTGCCCACCCGGTTCAGGTGCAGGAACTGCCGGCGGTAGACAGCAATGAAGTCGCGGACCAGCCGGTCCCCTTCTGCTCCGGCCAGGAGCCGGCTCAGCAGCACAGAAGCGGCCGCGGCCGACGGAAACAGTCCCAGCACCCCCAGCCCGGTGACGGTTCCGGCCACAAAGAGCACATTGATCAGTACCAGCCGGACGGCGAAGGCCAGCCACTGCATGAGCCGCTCGGCCCAGCCCAGGGAAGTATTCATGCCGAAACTCCCCGGGTGCCGAACCAGGCCGTTCCTTCAGCATCAAGGCCGCTGAAGCACAGTGCGTCGCGGTTCCCGGCCCAGTCGCGGCCTGCAAACAGCACCGCTTCGAGCACCTGTCCGTCCACGTCCAGGGTGAGATCCACGGGAGTTCCGTCGCTGGCAGCCGGTGATGCCGCCCGCACGGGAAGATCCCGGGCCCCAGCCATGCCGGAGTCGGCCGGATCCAGCCGGACCACCTGCCACACGCCGTCCACGTCAATGGGTGCCGGAAGACGCTCCGAGGCCAGGCCCGCAAACGGCTGGGGTGAAACCACGGGCCAGCCCGATGCCGTGAAGTACACGCGGCGCAGCTGGGCTTCGTGGTGGGACGGATCATCGGCACGGCGGACATGGTGCACCATGAACAGGTCCTCCGGGTCCGGGGCAACAGAGCAGCCGGAACCGTCGCTGCTCGCTGAGCTCTCCGACCTGTCGGAGCTGCCGGAGTTGTCGGTGAAGATCGAGTTATGGCCCGGCGCGAGCCAGGCGGTGCCGCCGTCGAAGGCGTAGCTGCCCAGGATCTTCGTTCCGGTCCGCTGCGGGTCTGCGCTGGTCTCGGTCAGAGGGTTTCCGTTCCGGTCCAGATACGGTCCGGTGATGTCCGTGGCAACGGCAGTCCGTACGTTGTAGGTGCTGAACAGGGAATCATAGGAGAGGAAGAGGACAAAACGGTCTTCCTGCGGACGGTACAGGATAAAGGCACCTTCCACGGCGCCGTCGACCGACTCCGGCCGGCGGGCCAGAAGTGTTCCCGGCCCCGGCTCTGCAGCCAGGCCTGTCTGAGGGTCCAGCGGAAGGCAGTAGATGCCGTCAAAGAAGGACCCGTAGGTCAGCCATGGGCGGCCTGCGCGGTCAAAAGTCACTGCCGCATCAATGGCGTTCTGTCCGGATTCGCCCTGGCGGGTGGTCAGCACCAGGCCCCGGTCCAGCCAGGGGCCGGCAGGCTCCCTTGCGGTGGCCAGACCGATTGCGGATGTTCGGGAGCCGAACGTGGAGGCCGAGTAATACATGTGCCAGGACGCATCCGGCCAGCGCACGACCTCGGGCGCCCAGAGACCCGCGGCCCCTGTCCATTCGGCAGCCGGGCCCGGAACGCCGTCCAGCGCCGTCCCGGAGTATGTCCAGTTCACGAGATCCGCCGAGCGGCGGATGTGGACTCCGGCCGGAATCGCTTCGGAGTTCGCCACTGCGTCAGTGGAGAACATGTAGTAGGTGCCGTCGTCGGCCCGAACCACGGTGGGGTCGTGGGCGTGCTTGGTCCCCCAGGTGTCATGGTCTCCGGGGTGGCGCTGCAAGCCCGGTCCGGGAAGAGGCGGAAGGTTAGTCGGCACGGCGCTCAGCCCTTTGAACCGGTCAGGGCGATGGATTCGATGATCTGGCGCTGGAAGACCAGGAATACGATCAGCACCGGGAGCAGCGCGATGAAGGACGCGGCCATAATCAGCGGATAGTCGGTCTGGATGGCGTACTGGGCATTGAAGCTGGCAATGACGAGCTGCAGTGTCTGGATGTCCGGCGAGTTCAAGTAGATGATGGGCGCCAGGTAGTCGTTCCAAACGGCCATGAACCAGAGGATGAACTGAGCAGCCACCGCAGGCTTGATGATCGGCAGGATGAGCCGGAAGAAAATCTGCAGGAACGAGGCACCGTCAATGCGGGCTGCCTCCACCATGGAATCCGGAACGCTGTTCAGGTACTGCCGCAGGAAGAAGATCATCACGATATTGCCGAAGACAAACGGAACGATCAGCGGCAGGAGCGTATCCACCCACCCCAGGCCGGCAAACATCGTGAACTGCGGAATCATCAGCGTGGGGAACGGAACCATCAGCGCGGCCAGGAGGAACAGGAAGATGACGTTCTTGTACGGCATGCGCATCTTGGCGAAGGCAAACGCCGCCAGTCCGGAGAAGACGGTGCCCAGGATGGTCACCGAGCAGGCCACAATCAGGCTGTTCTGGATACCGCTGAGCAGCGGTCCGGCGCTCCAGACGCGGATGTAGTTCTCCCACTGCACGGGATCCGGGATCCATTGCGGCGGAAGGGCGAAGACATTGTCCCGGGTCTTGAGCGAGGTTGAAAAGGTCCAGGCCAGCGGGGCGACCATGATGATCGCGCCCAGGGAAAGGAAAAACCCGACGATCAGGTTTCCCGGTCCCCGACGGGCTCCGGGACCGGACTTTCCGCGTCCGGAGCTGGCCCGTCGGCCGGCGGCGGGAGCACCGGGCGAACCGGGAATGGTCTCGGTGGGATTCAGCGGCGGAGTGAGCAGGTGTGATGATGACATGTCGGTCGCCCTCAATCGATGGAGAACTGGTTGCGGCGGTTAAGGCGGAACTGCAGGAACGTGACCAGGAAAACGAGCAGCCCCAGGACCACTGACATTGCCGAGGCGTATCCCATTTGCAGGTTGTCGAACGCCTTCTGCCAGATGTACCAAACGATGGTTGCGGAGGAGAACTCCGGGCCGCCGGTGGGGGTCATGATGTTCACTTCGACGAAAACCTGTGAACCGCCGATGATGCTGGTGACGAGCAGGAAGAAGGTCACGGGACGGACCATGGGAATGGTGATGTTCACGAACTGCTTCCAGGCGTTTGCTCCGTCCAGGGCCGCTGCCTCGTAGAGATAGCGGGGCACTGATTGCAGAGCTGCCAAGTAGAGGAGCATCGAATACCCCAGCCCCTTCCAGACAGCCATGATCATCAGTGCCGGTTTCACGGTGCCGGCATTTTGCAGCCAGTTGGGGCCGTCAATACCCACCAGGGCCAATACCTGGTTGATCAGTCCGAAGTCGCCGTTGAACGCCCACTGCCAGAGAATGGCAACGGCTGCAATTGAGGAGATTACCGGCAGGTAATACACGGTTCGGAAAAATGTTGTTCCCCGCATCTTGCGGTTCATGGCCAGCGCCAGCGCCAGCGAAACCACCAGGCCCACGGGAATGGCCAACATCATAAAGACGGTGTTCCAAAGAGATTTGCGGAAATACGGATCCTGGAACATCGTGACGTAGTTTTTGAGCCCGCTGAATTTCGGTGCGGACAGGCCGTTCCAGTCCGTGAAGGAGGCGTACACCGAATAGCCGAGCGGATACAGGGTAAAAAGCAGGAACCCGGTGACGGGAACGGCCACGAAGGCCAGGGCCGCCCTGTGCTCCCGCCGGTGGAGCGTTGACCGGCGCATTGTCTGGGGCATCAGTAATCCTCTTTGATTGTTCTGATCGAACTTACGGCTGCGGCCGCGATGAGAAGCAGGTGCCGCGGTTCCGTGCCGCGGCACCTGCTGTGCGACGGAGTTATCCGATGCCGGCCTGCTGGTTGGCGGAGTCCAAGAACTGCTGCATCTTGGGCTGGGCTTCCTTCACGTAGTCGGCAGCACTCTGCTTACCGTCCAGCACGGGCTGGATGTTGGTGAAGAATTCGTCATACCACTCGGCGTTGTACGTGAATCCGCCCGGCAGCGGACGGCCGTAGTCATTGACGATCTCCAGGAACTCCTGCTTGTTGGCCGGCTTGGTGGTGGACTCGGCCACCCATTTCTCGGCCATGTCCTTCAGATTGGGGATCTGGACCCCGGCGTCCACCAGCGTCTGCTGCGCTTCCACGTCAGTGGACAGGTACTGTGCCAGTTTCACTGCTTCCTCGGGGAAATCGCTGCTTTCAGCAACGGCAATTCCCAAAGTGCCGATCCAGGTAGCCGGCTTGCCGGTGGAGCCTGCCGGATATGGAATGACGTCGTAGTCGAAATCGAGCTTCTCGTAGGTTGAGAGGTCCCAGGGGGCGATCGGGAAGAACCCGATTTGGCCCTGCATCCAGCGCTGGTAGGTATCCAGTGTCTGGGATTCTCCGGCCGACGGCGTCACTCCATGCACGTTTTGCAGATCGGCAAACCACTGCAGTGCTTCGGTAAATTCGGGGGTGTCAACGGTGACCTTGGTGCGGTCTTCATTGAGGAAGTCCGCCCCGTTGGACCAAGCAAATGCCTGCATGTTCCACGAAGCATTCAGCCCGGTTCCCCAGCGGTCCAGTTCGCCGTCGCCGTCGGTGTCCTTGGTCAACTGCTTTGCAACGGTGACAAATTCATCGAAGGTATAGGGCTTGTCCGGGTCGGGTAGGGGGATTCCGGCTTCCTCGAACATGGTCTTGTTGTAACCGAAGGAAAACGGGCCGATGTCCTTCGGCAGGGCGTAAATGGGCCCCTGGCCAACCAGTTCGCCGTCGAACCGGTAGCTGTCGATGCCATACTCCCAGATGTTGTCCAGATCGATGGACTCGCTGCCCTCTACGTCGGCGGTGATGTCCTTGATGATGCCGTTTCCCACGTAGGACTGCACATCACCCGGGGCCACGTAGAAAACATCGGGAATTTGCTTGCCCGCGATGGCCGCTTTCAACTTGGTGTTGTATTCGTCCGCCGTGGTGACGATCATTTCTACGTCCACACCGTTGGCCTCTTCGAAGCGTGACACGGCTGCGTCGTAGGCCGTCTTTTCATCAGGCCCTCCCCGGAACATGAACGTTAACTTCTTTTCGTCGGAGCTGGCTCCCGAGGACGCGGAGCACCCGCTGAGGATAAGCCCGGCGGCTGCGACCAACGCCGCGCTGGCAGTAAGTGAACGTGACCTCATTATCACGTGGTCCTTCCGGTTGGTGGTGTGCATTGACCGCGGTGTCTGCCGCGCCAGAAAATGTGAGATTCAGCACGTTTACAACGTTGCAAGAGCAATACTCCACGCGTTGGCCTTTTCCGTCAAGGAGCCCGTCCGGCATTTCCAAATCAGGCTTGGCCGTGGTTATGTTAGCGCTCACACAAAGTTGGCCACGGAGCGGCAAAAAATTCTGGCATCCTTGCAAGAACGCGTTTTCCGTAGCCTCACCCTCCCTCTGCCACCTCTGACAGGAGCCACACATGACCCGCCGAGCAGCCAGCCCGAATGGACAGATCGTCACGTTGACAGCAGGCGGTTACCGGGCGGGCATCGCTGCGGTCGGGGCGGGAATCCAAAGCCTGAGCCATGACGGTGTGGATCTGGTCCTGCCCTTTGACCCGGACCGTGTACCGCATGCCTACGCGGGCAAGACGCTGGTCCCCTGGCCCAACCGGATTGACGGCGGCAAGTACGTCTTTGACGGCCAGACGTATGAGGTACCCGTGAACGAAGCCTCCACCGGCACGGCCCTGCACGGGCTGGTGGTGTGGTCCGAGTGGGAGGTCGCCGACCGATCCGTCAACGCGGTGGTCCTGGAACACCTTCTGCACGGACAGCCCGGGTATCCGCACCAGCTGCTGCTGCGGGCCGAGTTCACCCTGGATGCCGAGAGCGGACTGACTGTGAGGGTCCGGGCCGCAAACGCGGGCCGGACGCCCGCACCCTACGGCGTCTCCTCGCATCCGTACCTCACCGTGGGCGGGAAGCCGGTGGATAATTGTGAGGTGGCTTTCTCCGCGGCACAGGTCTTGATGACTGATGAGCGGCTGCTGCCGCTGGCGTTGAAGGAAACAACGGGCACCGACTTCGACTTCTCCCGTCCCCGTCTCCTCGGATCAATGAGCCTGGACCATGCCTTCACCGGCTTGCCCGAGGGTGGCTGGCAGGTCAGCCTGCGGGACCCCGCAACGGGCAAAGCCGCCGTCCTTTCCTCCCCCGCCGGCGCAGGGGCAACGGGTTGGCTGCAGGTCTATTCCGGCGAAGAGCTCGGACGGCGCGGCATGGCAGTGGAGCCGATGACCTGCCCGCCCAACGCATTCAATACGGGCACCGATCTGGTGGTGCTGGAGCCCGGCGAGGACCACGTTTTTTCTTATTCCATCAGCGCCGGATAACCTCGGGTTTTCCTGCCACTCCCGCCTGCGCCGCCGCGCCGGTCCCTATCGAAAGAAGTTCATGCCCCCGTCACGCCGCAGGCCGACCGGATCCGCTCCGACCATGGAGGACGTTGCCCGCGTTGCCGGTGTTTCCCACCAAACGGTGTCGCGCGTGTTGAACGACCACCCCAATGTCAGTCCGGACACGAAGGAACGTGTTTCGGCTGCCATCTCCGAGCTCGGGTACCGGCGCAACGCGGCGGCGCGGTCCCTCGTCACCCGCTCTTCCAAGGTAATCGGCGTGATCATCACGGAACTGGAGCAGTACGGGCCTGCAAGCACCCTGCTGGGCCTGCAGGAGGCAGCGTTTCGGAACGGCTATTTTGTCAGCGTTGCCGGCCTGCGGGAGAAGACCCGGGCTGCCATGCTGGAGTCCGTCAACCATCTGCTGAATCAGGCCCCGGACGGAATTGTGGTGGTGGCTCCCGTGCAGGCCGGCGTCGATCTTTTCCGCACTTTGGAATTGAAGATTCCGCTGGAGATCGTTGCCAGCGGCCTGGCTCCCGAAGGCAGCCAGGAACAGGCTGCCCGAACCGCAGTGGCGCACCTCGCTGACCTGGGGCACCGCTCAATTGCCCATCTGGCCGGTCCGGAGCCGTGGATGGACGCGCGGCGCCGGACCGCCGGATGGCGGGAGGAACTGGCCGCGCGCGGTCTTCCTGCGGCTGCCCCCATGGTGGGTGACTGGGGTGCGGAGTCGGGGTACCGCACGGGCCTGGAATTTGATGCTGCCGCGGCCACAGCTGTCTTTGTGGCGAATGACCAGATGGCGCTGGGGTTCATGCGTGCCCTGCACGAGCGCGGGATTCGGGTCCCCGACGACGTCAGCGTGGTGGGGTTTGACGATCAGCCCGAAGCAGCCTATTTCCTGCCCCCGCTGACGACCATCCGGCAGGACTTTCGCAGCATGGGCAGTTACTGCATCGACATGCTGCTGGGCCAGGTCGCCGGTTCCGATGCCGCCGGGACGGCTCATGAGGCCAACGCCGCAGGCACGGAATCAGCGGAGTCGGCTCCCGAGCCGCAGGGCATTGCCGTTCCCGAACTTGTAGTCCGCAGCAGCACCGCACCTCCGGCCACCTGACCATTTCCCCCGCGAGATGGCAGAAGATGTCCTTCTGAGGGCTGGGACGTGCACTTACTGGCATCTCGCGGTTTGAGGATCGAAACGGCCTCTCTTGACAATGAGACTCAACACACATCTAATTGTTAGCGCTAACACCATCAAAGACGATTTCCGCGGCCAGCCGCGGCAGGAGGCACCATGACCAGCATCCAGCCACAGGAGCAGTACGTGATTGGGGTGGACTACGGCACTCTTTCCGGGCGTGCCGTGGTGGTACGGGTTTCCGACGGCGCGGAGCTTGGCTCCGCAGTCCATGAGTACCCTCATGCCGTTGTGACCGAGACCCTGCCCGGCTCCGATACCCTGCTGCCGCCGGACTGGGCGCTGCAGGTTCCGCAGGACTACGTTGAGGTGCTGCAGAAGGCCGTCCCGGAAGCGCTGCGCTCTGCGGGCATCAATCCGGCAGACGTCATCGGCCTCGCCACCGACTTCACCGCCTGCACCATGGTTCCGGTGAAAGCAGACGGAACCCCGCTCAATGAACTCCCCGAATTCGCCACCCGGCCGCACGCCTTCGTGAAGCTCTGGCGCCACCACGCCGCCCAGGGGCAGGCCGTGCGCATCAACGCCCTCGCCGAAGAGCGGGGTGAAACCTGGCTGGGTCGCTACGGCGGACTCATTTCCTCGGAATGGGAATTTGCCAAGGGCCTGCAGATCCTCGAGGAAGACCCCGAGGTTTACGCCGCCATGGACCACTGGGTGGAAGCAGCCGACTGGATTGTCTGGCAGCTGACCGACACCTACGTGCGCAATGCCTGCACCGCCGGCTACAAGGGCATCTACCAGGATGGGACCTATCCGTCCGAGGAATACCTTGCCGCCCTGAATCCGGACTTCGCAGGATTTGTGAGCGACAAGCTGGACCACACCATCGGCCAGCTCGGCTCTGCCGCCGGCACGCTGTCCCCCCGCGCCGCGGAATGGACGGGCCTGCCCGCTGGCATCGCCATTGCGGTGGGCAACGTTGACGCGCACGTCACTGCCCCTGCAGCCAACGCCGTCCAGCCCGGCCAGATGGTTGCCATCATGGGCACCTCAACCTGCCACGTCATGAACGCCGAGGAACTCTCCGAGGTGCCCGGCATGTGCGGCGCGGTACAGGGCGGCATTGTGGAGGGACTGTGGGGCTACGAAGCCGGACAGAGCGGAGTTGGCGACATCTTCGGCTGGTTCGTGAACAACTGCGTTCCGCCGCGGTACGTGGAAGCCGCAGCTGAAGCCGGCCTCGGTGTCCACGAGTACCTGACCGAACTGGCTTCCGCCCAGGCCATCGGCCAGCACGGGCTGGTGGCGCTGGACTGGCACAGCGGCAACCGCTCCGTGCTCGTGGACCATGAGTTGTCCGGCGTTTTTGTCGGCCAGACCCTGGCCACCCGGCCGCAGGACATGTACCGGGCCCTGCTGGAAGCCACCGCCTTCGGCACCCGCACCATTATTGAAGCTTTCAACGCCAGTGGTGTTCCGGTGACGGAATTCGTGGTGGCCGGCGGCCTGCTGAAAAACCCCCTGCTGATGCAGATCTACTCCGATGTCATCAACCTGCCGCTGTCCGTCATCGACTCTCAGCAGGGACCGGCCCTCGGTTCCGCCATCCACGCCGCAGTTGCCGCCGGAGCCTACCCGGATGTCCGGACCGCCGCTGCCGCCATGGGCCGGGTTCGCCGCGGGGTCTACCAGCCCATCCCCGAAAACGTTCAGGCCTATGACGCCCTCTTCAAGGAATACAAGACGCTGCATGACTACTTTGGCCGCGGCGCCAATGACGTGATGCACCGGCTTAAGGCCATCCAGCGCGCCTCATCCGCCGGGCGTTCCGCAGCGCCCGCTGACAACACTGAAGAAATGGAACCGGCACTGTGACTCTCACTTCCGACGTCCTCGGCACTGTCGACCAGCTCCGCCGCCAGGTCAGCGACCTGCACGCCGAACTGACCCGCAATGAACTGGTGGTGTGGACCGCCGGCAACATTTCCGCCCGCGTCCCGGGCCGGGACCTGATGGTCATCAAGCCCTCCGGCGTTTCCTACGACGACCTCACCCCCGAGAACATGGTGCTCACCGATCTGTTCGGCACCGCGGTCGACGGCGGCGGCTCGCCGTCGTCGGACACCGACGCCCACGCCTACGTGTACCGGCACATGCCCGAAGTCAACGGTGTGGTCCATACCCACTCCACCTACGCCACTGCCTGGGCCGCCCGCGGCGAAGCCATTCCCTGCGTGTTGACCATGATGGCCGACGAGTTTGGCGGAGAGATCCCCGTGGGTCCGTTCGCCCTGATCGGTGACGATTCCATTGGCCGCGGCATTGTCGAAGTCCTGGACGGGCACCGCTCCACCGCCATCCTGATGCAAAATCACGGCGTGTTCACGATCGGCAAGGACGCCCGCTCCGCCGTGAAGTCCGCCGTCCTCTGTGAAGAAGTGGCACGCACCGTGCACATCAGCCGCCAGCTCGGTGAGCTGCTGCCGATCCCGCAGGCGGATATCGACCACCTGTTCCAGCGTTACCAGAACGTCTACGGCCAGAAATAACTGCTCAGCTTCCCGCTTTCGCTCCGCACGATCAGCCTGAAAAGGATGTACCCATGACCCTCAGCACTGCCCCCGCCCGCGAAATCTGGTTCCTCACCGGAAGCCAGGGACTCTACGGAGAAGACACCCTGGCCCAGGTCCGCGAACAGGCCGGCGACATTGCCCGTCAGCTGGACGACGCCGACGCCGTCCCCTACCGCATTGTCTTCAAGCCCGTCCTCAAGGACTCGGACGCCATCCTGGAGACCATCCTGGAGGCGAATTCCTCCGAGGCCTGCATTGGGCTCATCGCCTGGATGCATACCTTCTCCCCCGCGAAAATGTGGATCCGCGGCCTCACCAAGCTGCAGCGTCCGCTGCTGCACCTGCACACCCAGCACAACGTCGAGCTGCCGTGGGCGGACATCGACATGGACTTCATGAACCTGAACCAGGCCGCCCACGGCGACCGCGAGTTCGCGTACATGGCCTCCCGCCTGGGCATCAGCCGCAAGACAGTCGTAGGCCACGTCTCCAGCCCTCGCGTTCAGGCCAAGATCGATTCCTGGGCGCGTGCCGCAGCCGGCTGGCATGAAATCCGCAACCTCAAACTGGCCCGCTTCGGCGACAACATGCGCAACGTTGCCGTCACCGAGGGTGACAAGACTGAGGCCGAGGTGAAGTTCGGGGTTTCCGTCAACACCTGGTCCGTAAACGAGCTCGCCGAAGCCATGGACGCCGTGACCGAAGAGGCCATCGACGCCCTGGTTGCCGAATACGAAGAAAAGTACGACGTCGTTCCCGAGCTCCGGCGCGACGGCGGCCGCCACAAGTCCCTGCGCTACGGCGCGCGCCAGGAGCTGGGGCTGCGCTCTTTCCTGGAGAGCGGCAGCTTTGGCGCCTTCACCACGAACTTCGAGGACCTGGGCGCCCTGCAGCAGCTTCCCGGCCTTGCCGTGCAGCGCCTGATGGCCGACGGTTACGGATTCGGCGCCGAGGGCGACTGGAAGACCGCCGTCCTGGTCCGCATTGCCAAGGTAATGGGTGAGGGCCTGCCCGGCGGAGCGTCCCTGATGGAGGACTACACCTACAACCTGGTTCCCGGGAGCGAGGTTATTCTCGGCGCCCATATGCTGGAAATCTGCCCGTCCCTGACCACTTCCAAGCCTGCGCTGGAAATCCACCCGCTCGGCATCGGCGGCAAGGACGACCCGGTTCGCCTGGTGTTCACCGCCGACCCGGGCCCCGCCGTCGTCGTTTCCCTGGCGGATATGCGCGAGCGGTTCCGCCTCACCGCCAACCTGGTGGAGAACGTGGTTCCTGAGCAGGACCTGCCCAACCTGCCCGTGGCCCGTGCGGTCTGGAAGCCGGCTCCCGATCTGGAGACCTCCGCCGAGTGCTGGCTCTCCGCCGGCGGCGCGCACCATACCGTCATGTCCACGGCTCTGGGGCGGGAAGTGTGGGAGGATTTCGCACAGATCGCCGATGTGGAGCTGGCCATGATCGATGAGTCCACCACCACTAACGCATTCGTCAACGAATTGAAGCTGAACCAGGCGTATTACCGCCTGGCACAGGGGTTCTAGGCCTGCAACACCCTATTTAGCGGCTACATCAGTCCGGGTTGCCGGCCTACACATATGAAGGGCATCAAAATGCTTGAGGAATACAACTGGGCCGGCAACCTGCGCTACTCCGCGGCGGAAATCGCACAGCCCACCACTGTGGAGGAACTGCAGGCGCTGGTGGCCGCAGCTCCTTCCGTGCGGGCCGTCGGCACCCGGCACTCGTTCAATGACATAGCGGACTCCTCCGGCCTGATGGTCAACCTGGAGAAGCTCAACGGTGCTCCGGTGCTGGATGAGGCTGCCATGACCGTGACGGTGCCCGCGGGCATCCGATACGGGGATCTGGCCGGTTTCCTCGTCGAACGCGGCTATGCCCTGCACAATCTGGCCTCGCTGCCGCACATTTCCGTAGCAGGGGCCGTCGCAACGGCGACCCACGGATCCGGCAACCGGAACGGGAACCTGGCCACCGCGGTGGCTGCGCTGGAACTGGTGACCGCCGAGGGCGGGCTCCTGCGGGTGGACCGGTCAAGCCCCGATTTCAACGGCATGGTGGTCTCCCTCGGCGCACTGGGCATCGTTACCCGGATCACGCTCGATATTGAACCGGCCTACGAGGTGCGCCAGGACGTCTTCACCGACGTGCCGTGGAGCGCTGTGGAGGAGAACTTCAGCGACATTACGTCCGCAGCCTACAGCGTGAGCATCTTCAGCTCGCTGGCCGGTCCGAACGCCTCGCAGATTTGGCTCAAGAGCCGCACGGACGCTGAGCCGGCGTATCTTGGGAAACCGGAGTTTTTCGGCGGGACTGCCGCGACGGAACCCATGCATCCGCTGCCGGGCATCAGCGCTGTGAACTGCTCCCAGCAGATGGGCGTGCCCGGTCCGTGGTCGGACCGCCTGTCACACTTCCGGCTCGCCTTCACGCCGAGCAACGGAGATGAGCTCCAGAGCGAATACCTCATGGGCCGGCGCCTGGCCGTGGAGGGGATCGAAATTCTGCGCGGGATGTCTGCGGAGATCGCTCCCCTGCTGCAGGTTTGCGAAATCCGGACCATGGCCGGCGACGACCTGTGGCTGAGCACCAACTACGGACCGGATTCGGTGGGGTTCCACTTCACGTGGAAGCCGATGCAGGCGGAGGTCGAAGCCCTGCTGGCCCGCATGGAGACAGCTCTTGCTCCGCTGCGGCCGCGGCCGCACTGGGGGAAACTGTTCACCCTTCAGCGGCCGCAGCTGCAGGAACTCTATCCGCGCTTCGAGGACTTTTCCGACCTTGCCCGGCGGATGGATCCGCAGGGTAAGTTTGGCAATAGTTTCCTGTCCCGGAAGCTCTTTAATTAGCACAGGTGCCGCCCGCAGTCTGGAACAGCATGCGGCGGGCAACAGAAAGATCATCAGAACATGGCGCTCACGTTGCACGATGTGGCCCTGCGGGCCGGAGTTTCCTTTAAGACCGTTTCTAACGTCATTAACGGCCACCCCCACGTCCGTCCTGCCACCCGCGCCAAAGTAGAAGCCGCCATTGCCGAGCTGGGTTACCGTCCCAACTTGACGGCACGGAGCCTGCGCTCGGGGCACACCGGGGCAATCACGCTGGCTGTGCCCCAGCTCCGCCTGCCTTACTTTGCGGAACTCGCCGACTCCATCATCAGCTCGGCTGAAGAGCTGGGGATGGTTGTCCTGCTGGAACAGACCGGAGGCGTGCGGGAACGGGAACTGGAGATGCTCGCCAGTCCGCGGCTGCGGATGTCTGACGGTTTGATTTTTAGCCCGCTGGGCATGGGAGAGCAGGACGCCCCGAGGGTGAATGCCCCGGTCCCCCTGGTTCTCTTGGGGGAACGTATTTTTTCTGCGGGATGCGACCACGTGGTGATGCAGAATGTGGAGGGCGCCCGCGCGGCTACCGAGCATTTGCTCGCCCGTGGACGGCGACGCATCGCCGTGATCGGCGCTCATGAAAACGAAGAGATCGGAACGGCCGGCTTGCGCCTGCGTGGTTATCGAGAGGCACTCGCCGCCCACGGTGTGCCGTACGACGCCGGACGTGTTGCCTCTATGTGGATGTGGCACCGGTCGAACGGGGCGGCAGCCATGCACCAGTTGCTGGACAAGGGGGTTGAGTTCGACGCCGTCTTTGGGTTCAACGACACCCTCGCTCAGGGCGCAATGCGCGTCCTGCAGGACGCCGGCCTCCGGGTGCCGCAGGACGTGGCAGTGATCGGCTTCGATGACCTGGATGAAACCCGCTACACGCTGCCCACCTTGAGCACAGTTGATCCCGGTCGAGCTGAAATCGCGCAGACCGCACTGCAACTGCTCATGGACAGGATCAAGGGAACCACCGTGGGCGGACCCCGGCGGGTGGAATCGACGTTCAGGCTGATGGAGCGCGAGTCTACGGCCGTCTCTCGCTAATCTCCGGCCGGAAGTCCGCCCTGCGCCACCCGCACGCCATGATGTTCACCCTGACGGGCGAAAAGCCGGTACGGATGTTCCTGCGCGTACGGCAGCTGGCAAGCGGTTGAAACGGGTGACCCGCGGCCAGAACCGCCGCCGGCGGAAACCATGTCCGGACGGACGCTTAGGCGGAACGGGCGGTGACCACTTGCGGGGCAGCCTTCAACTCAAAAAGTGAGGCGGTTGCAGCAGGTGCCGCCGAAACCGCCTCAGCTGGCTGACTAGCGGCGGACCTGGCCCTTGCCGCGTCCGGACATGGATTCAGCAACGCCGATCAGCAGGATCGACGCAACAACGGCAACAATGAATCCGAGAATATTGAGCTCGAAGATATCTCCGGTACCCAGAAGATTTGCAATGACGCCGCCGATGACGGAGCCAACCAAGCCGAGCAGCAGAGTGGCGATGAGGCTCAGGTTCTGCTTGCCGGGCTTGATGAGGCGCGCCAACGCGCCAATGACGAGTCCTGCAACGATAAAGCCGATCATAGTGAACTCCTTGGAAAGGTCCGGTCCCCAAAGGGAACCGGCGGGGTGCTAAGTGTCCTTCCCATCGTAGGCGTACCGCGGGTGTGGTTCGAAGCCGAGGCAATGCTGAGCAGCCGGGACAAGGGAATTCGCCCCGGCGGACTTTGTGCTGCCCGGACATGTCCAGGCCGTGGCAACCGGACGGCAAAATGCTCCGCACCCAAAGAGGTGCGGAGCATTTTTTGCGGTTGGTGCGAGGTGCAGGAGCGGCCTCGGTAAGGTCCCGGCGGATTATCCCGCTGCGGCGGGAGCGCCCGCGGCAGGAGCGGCGGGAGTCGCTGCAGGAGAAGGCGTAGGAACGGGCACCGGCGCAGGTGCAGGGGCCGGTTCCGGGTTTGCTGTCGGCGGTGCCGGAGCGGGCGCCTGCGTGGGGGCCGGCACAACGGGTTCCGGGGCGGGCTCCGGCGCCGGGGCAGCCGATGACGGGGCAGGCTCACTGGTGGGAGCCTGGCTGGGCTCAACAGTCGGCTGGGCCTGCGGTGCGGGTGCCGGATTTACCTGCTGCTGCGCCTCAGGCTGCGGAACATATTGCCGCAGGGGCGTCCGCGACGGCTTCGACACCCGGTTGGGATCCGTCAGCTCGCCGGTGGAATACAGGGGTGCCACCTTGCGCATGTACTCAGTCCACTGCGCACCGGCAATGGTGGATCCGTCCACATAGCTGCGGGTGACACCGTTGATCGGCGTGTCGTTCAGGGAGGAGTAGGACTTCCAGTTGCCCACCCAGGACGCGGTGGAGATGCCCTTGGTGTAACCCACGGTCCACGTCTGCTCGGACACGTCGGTGGTGCCGGTCTTTGCTGCTGCGGGCACCCCGAGCGGACCCATGGCTCCGGGCCCGCTGTTCACCAGGTTTTCAAGCGGCTCGGACACCTCTTTGGCAGTCTCCTCGGAGATCGCCCGCTCACACTTCTGTTCCGGAACGGCGTATGCGTTGCCGCGCGAATCGGAGACCTGGGTGAGCGCTATCGGCTCGCAGTACTGGCCGCCGCTGGCAAACGTTGCATAGGCCGCGGCCATCGTCAGCGGAGAGACCTCCTGCCCGCCCAGGACAAAGGAGGGATTGTTGACTTCCAGCGGTTCGCCGTCGACGGCGCGGTGAACACCCATGCGGGTAGCGGCGTCCCGAATGTCGCAGAGGTCCATCTGGGAGGCCTCGGCAACAGTGGCCGTGTTGACGGACCAGGTAAGGCCGTCGCCGACGGTCATGTCGCGCTCGTAGCCCTCCTGAGCATTCTTGAACTTCCATTCATCGAAGTAGGCGTCTTCGGGCAGGCAGCTTGCTGTCCAGTCGTAACCTGCCGGGTACTGGGTGCGGGAGGCATCAATGATGTCGTCAATGCTTCCGCCGTTCTCAATCCATGCAACGGTGGTGAACGGTTTCATGGTGGAACCCGGCTGGAAGCCGTAGGACGTGCCGCCCATGTCCGAGTCAACGTTGAAGTTCAGCTGCGTGTTTGCGGCACCCTCTTCGGAGGAGTAGTCCGTGTTCTGGGCCATGGCCAGGATTTTTCCGGTGCCCGGTTCAACCGACACCATCGCCGAACCGGCTCCGGATGCGTCACCCGTGGGGACCTGCGCCTCGATCTGCTCCTGTGCCTGCTTCTGGAGCCTTGAATCCAGGGTGGTGGTAATGGTCAGTCCGCCGCGTGCCAGCAGCTTGGCGCGTGCTGTCTCATCTGCGCCGAACTCATCCGAAGACAGAACCACCTGTTCCACGTAGCTGCAGAAGTAGTCGGCCATTTCGGCGCCCACGCAGCCCGAGTGTGCTGCGGGCTGCGGGTTCAGCTGCAGATCGGAGGCGACGGCGTCGTCGTGCTCCTGCTGCGTAATTTTCCCGTAGTTGAGCATGGCGTCCAGGACCACGTCCCGCCGGGCCCGGGTGCCCTCGGGGTTGGTCACCGGGTTGAAGTTGTTCGGGGACTGCACCATGCCGGCCAGCATCGCCGACTGGGCAATGTTCAGATTGGCGGCGGGGACGCCGAAGAAGTTCTGGGCTGCCGCTTCGATGCCGTAGGTGCGGCCGCTGAACAGCACGATGTTCAGGTAGCGCTCCAGGATTTCGTCCTTGGTGAATTCCTTTTCGACGGCGAAGGACAACTTCGCCTCGCGGATCTTGTCCGTGATGTTCTTGGTTCCGCTGATCGTGAGGTCATCGCCGGACTTGCCTTCGGAGACACCCTGGTCAATCAGCACGTTGTTCACGTACTGCATGGTCAGAGTGGAAGCACCCTGGGTGCTGTCCTTGGTCAGGTTGGACGCAACGGCGCGGGCAACGCCCTTGACGTCCACTCCCCCGTGCTCGTAGAAACGGTTGTCTTCAATCGCGACGATGGCGTCCTGCATGGACGGAGAAATTTTGTCCAGCGTTACCGGGATCCGGTTTTCCGCATAGAACGTAGCGATCAGCTGGCCGTCCGCCGAGAAGATCTTGGACCCTTCATCCAGCGGACCGGTTTGAAGCTCATCCGGGAGATCCTCAAAGGAATCCATGACGAGGTTTGCACCGTTGGCACCGACGGCGGCTGTGGGGATGAAGATGCCGGCCACCAGTGCTCCGCAGAAGGCACTGACCACCAGAAACAACACCAGCCGGCCGGAGGTGCCGAGTTTACCCAGCATGGAGGAGTTGTTTTTTCGCATTCGACCAAGATACAACGGGTTTCTGTGGAAGCGTGTTGACGACTGCCGCGCGGCACGGTAGAACCTTTCCGACATTTCGCTAACCTCCGGGCGTGTCGCTTGGTTCCGGACGAACCGGCCGCTTCGGTCCCGTGAGAAGAAGATCACACTCCTGCCGGCCTCCGGGCCACCGAGGCGGTGAGGCTGGCATATCCGTACATCGACGACGTGTGTACAACGTAAACACGCGGGTATACGCTGTACGCATGACGCCGTCTTCTCCAGAACGCAGCCGCGGACCGCTTAATGCTGCAGCCATCGCCGCCTGCGGTGTGGCCCTGGCTGACCGGGACGGGCTGGAAGCAGTTTCCATGCGGCACGTAGCC
Source organism: Arthrobacter sp. NPDC097144 (assembly GCF_044762205.1). Lineage (NCBI taxonomy): Bacteria > Bacillati > Actinomycetota > Actinomycetes > Micrococcales > Micrococcaceae > Arthrobacter > Arthrobacter sp. NPDC097144. The sequence goes on from NZ_JBIWDW010000002.1 coordinate 714,454, forward strand.
GACTCGCTTGGCGTTTCCGCCATGGCGTTGTACCGCCATGTGGAGAATCGGGAAACACTCCTTCTCGCCATGGCTTCCGAGGCCGGCCGGGACTTTGTCCTCCTCCCTTCGGCTCCTGCCTCCTGGCAGGAGATGCTGCGGCATTTGGCTGACGCATTATGGGAAGCGTTTGTTGAGCACCCCTGGCTTCTGCAGATTGTCCTGGGGCCCAGCAGGCTCCTGGACATGGCTGCCACCGCTGACCTCGAGTTTTTGCTCCAGACACTGAGCACTGCCGGGCTCTCGGACGAAGAGTCCTTCGACTGTGTCCTGAGCGTTCCCGCCATCGTGATTGGAACCTCAAGCCTCGCCCTCGCTGCGAATCCCGGCCCCGGACGCCACCGCCCCACCCGGCCCAACGCCGTCGTACCCCTGGACGCGGACGACGCCGCTGCGCCGGACACCCTTGCCGCGCGGCTCCGCGGCCGCGGCATCACCTACCCCGTCTCCCGCAAGTCGCTGGACTTTGCCGTGGACAGCTTTCTGCGCGGCATCGAGGACCGCATTGTGAAAAACGCCCGGATGCAGCAAGGAAAGCATTCCGGCTTAGAGAAGGAACAACAGTGAAACTCAGCAACAAGACTGCCATTGTCACGGGCGGTGCCGGCGGAATCGGCCAGGGCATCGTTCGCCACTTCCTTTCGGAAGGCGCCAACGTAGCGGTTGTGGACATTGACCAGGAGCAGGGTGACAAGCTCGTCGCAGACCTGGGGCACCTGGGCGAAGTCATCTTCATCCGCAAGGACATTTCGCTGCCCGAGAGCGCTGCTGAAATCGTGGCAGAAACCGTGGCACGCTTCGGCGGCCTGAACATCCTTGTGAACAACGCGCACGCTTCCAAGCAGGCTCCGATCCTGGAGACCACTCCGGAGATCTGGAACCTGTCCTTCGGCACCGGAACCATGGCCACCCTGTATCTGATGCAGGCGGCACACCCCGAACTGAAGAAGACCGGCGGCAGCATCATTAACTTCGGCTCCGGTGCCGGAATCAAGGGCCTGCCCAATCAGGTTGCCTATGCCGCCGCCAAGGAAGCCATCCGTGCCATCACCCGCACGGCTGCCAACGAGTGGGCCGCTGACGGCATCCGTGCCAACGTTGTCAGCCCGGTGGCTCTGACTCCGGGCATTGTCCAGTGGAGCAAGGCCTACCCCGAGGCGTACCAGGAAGTTGTTGACGGTGTTCCCCTGGGGCGTTTGGGCGACCCGGAGACTGACATCGCCCCGATCGTGGCCTTCCTGGCCAGCGACGAATCCCGTTACCTGACCGGCCAGACGCTGATGGCCGACGGCGGAACCATCAAGCTCTACTAAGGGCGCTGCCCGGGTGCCCCGGGCGTTGGTGAGAACAGAGCTGCCGGTGTCGTGTGGCCGTAGCTGAGATGCATTGCGCATCCGGCACAGGCCGACGACGCCGGCAGCTGCCTTTTATGCGCCTGCTCTGAGGGGTCTCCGGTTTGGCTGGAGTGCTGCTTGCGTTGCGGTTGGAGGGCTGGATGGCCGGCGGCGCGTTGGTGGGGCGGCTGTTGGGCGGCCGGCGGCGCGTTGGTGGGGCGGCTGTTGGGAGTGCTCGGAAAAGACGGGTATCCGGCCCGTATGAAAAGGGCCGATTTTGGGTCTTTCGGAGCTGTTTTCGGGTCGGGAATGTCAGTGGCGGGTGAAAACCTGTTGACATGGATCAGCACGGATCTTCTTCAGGGAACGCTTCTGCCGGTAAGGGCGCAAGCGGCGATGGTGCGACGGCGCCGGGGCGTAGCCTGTCCGTGTACGCCGCCGAGGCCGGCACTGTTGAGAGTGTTCCTTCCTTGCTGTCCTGCCGGAATGGGTTCACCGGAAGCCTGGCTTTGCAGGGGGTTGAGGTCTTTGACCAGGATGAAGCCGGTGCGGTTCTGGCCCGGTTGGATCACTTGGTCCGGTGGGCTCAGGCCCAGCAGGCCAGGGCCCTGAACCGGCTGGAAGGGATTTTCCGGAATGGTTTCCTGCCGGGAACCGGATCGGAGGAAGGCCGGCAGTTGGATCCGGGTCTGGCTTTCAGTCTCGCTGCGGAGGAAGCAGCAGCGATCCTGCATCTGCCCACCGGCACCGCGAAGATGCGCATGATTGAAGCCGGTACCCTCTGTGATACCCATACGGCCACCCTGCAGCATCTGGAAGCGGGAACCGTTGGTTACGGGCAGGTGCAGACCGTGTTGGAGCAGTCCCAGAACATTCCTTCCGCGGATCTGCCTGGGTTCGAGAAGGACTTACTCACTGCGGCCGGGCAGCATGACGGGGGTCTGACTCTGGCGCAGTTCCGGGTCAAAGCCCGCCGGCTGCGGGAAACCCGGTATCCGGAGAGCATCCCGGTCCGGCATCAGAGCGCGTTTGAAACCCGCCGGGTCTGTTTGCAGCCGGAGACGGACGGGATGTCGTGGTTGTCGGCGTTCCTTCCGGCGCAGCAGGCACAGGCGATTTATACGCAGCTCAGTGTTGCGGCCCGGGGTGAGCAGGCTGCCGGAGACCCCCGCCCCGTGGATCAGCTGCGTGCCGACATCCTCGCGGACCTGCT
>NZ_JBIWDW010000003.1:0-590920 GCF_044762205.1 Arthrobacter sp. NPDC097144
TTTTTCTTTTCTCTTCGCTGCAGTGTTTCTTTATTCTATTTCATCCGGACCGTGTTTGGCAATTCGGGATAATTCCCGAAGACTGCTTCATTTTGTCCGGACGAACCCGCGCAAAAGCCCCGGCTTTCCGTGTCGGTGCACTCGGCACAGGCAGGATCACCAGGATGTTTTTGGTGGGGTTTGGCCGCCATGCTCAGGATGTTTTGCAACTCCCGGCCGCGGCGACTTAGAAGACTCTACACGGGGTTCGGCACCCGCGCAAATCGGCTCCCGGCGGGCCGTAAGTCCGCCGTCAGGCAGCCGATATACCCGCCTCACGGCGCCGGGAAAAGCACCGGCATTCTGTCCGGCCACCAGGGTAAATCCACAGCATCGGCCCCGGTGGCCAATTCAGTATCCGAGGGGATAAGAAGGTAGGGAAGGTGCAGCACAAAGCAGGATCCCCGATCAGGACGACGTACTGCAGAGAAGAGGAGCGCCATGGCCCCGGCCGGCAGGCAGGTTCGCCCGCTCCCCCTGGAGCTCCCTGTCCTTACAGGGCCCCTACAAAGAGGTCGGGTAAAAACAAGTCCCGCACGACCAGATTCCGCGCTCACGGGACCTTCCCCTGTAACCAGCGGGGCGCCGATTCCCCGGGTGACGCTCCGCGCCTTCACAGCTGACGACGTCGCCCTCATCCAGTCCGCCTCCATGGATCCGCTGATTCCCCTGATCACCTCGGTTCCCGCCGCTTCGGAATCTGACGGCAGTACGCAGGCTCCGGCAGGGGAGACCGAGGCTCTGGCCTTCATCGAGCGCCAGCACCACCGTCTGCGCAGCGGAGCGGGCTGGTCCTTTGCCATTGCGGATGCCTCCACCGGTGAAGCCGTGGGACAGATCGGGCTGTGGCCGGGCCAGTCGTCCCGCCGTACCAGCAACCCGAACACCATCGGGTATTGGATTGGTCCTGCCCACCGCAAACAGGGGTACGCCCGTGCGGCACTGGAGCTGCTGACCGAGTGGGCGCTGACAGGGGTACAGCTGCCGCGGATTGAACTGTATATAGAGCCGTGGAATGAAGGCTCCTGGCGCACCGCCGAAGCGGCCGGCTATACAAGGGAGGTTTTGCTGCCGTCCTGGCAAAGGGTGGGAGGGCATTGGCGTGACATGTACCGCTACGCGAGGACTGCTGAAGTCCATCCCCTATAAGGGCTGCAGATAGAGGACGTATAGAGAGACGCAGAGAAGCACCGGGTCGGGCGCCCGAACCGCGGCGGAAGCACCCTGAAACCGGGTGCCGCAAAAGCACTCCAAAAATCGGGTAGACTGGTTCGCGGCCCCTCATGTGGTGTCATCCTGTGAACTCCCCCAGGACCGGAAGGTAGCAAGGGTAAGCGGGCTCTGGCAGGTGCATGAGGGGTCTTTAATTTTTTCAGGACCAACAGGTTTTCCCCGCCCTCAATGCCGGGATGCAAACCGTCAGTGCCAACCGATAGGGTTCTATCTGTGAGTACAGCTCTTTACCGCCGCTACCGTCCCGAGAGCTTTGCGGATGTGATCGGGCAGGAGCACGTCACGGAGCCGCTGATGGCGGCGCTCTCCAAGAACCGCGTCAATCACGCCTATCTCTTCTCCGGCCCCCGCGGCTGCGGCAAGACAACTTCCGCCCGCATCCTCGCGCGCTGCCTGAACTGCGCCGAAGGCCCCACGCCGGTCCCCTGCGGCAAGTGCGACAGCTGCATTGAACTGGCCCGCAACGGCTCCGGCAGCCTGGACGTCATCGAGATTGACGCGGCCAGCCACGGCGGTGTCGACGACGCCCGCGACCTGCGCGAACGCGCCACCTTTGCCCCGGTCCGGGACCGCTACAAGATCTTCATCATTGACGAGGCCCACATGGTCACGTCCGCCGGCTTCAATGCGCTGCTGAAGATCGTGGAAGAGCCGCCGGAGCACATCAAGTTCATCTTCGCCACCACGGAGCCGGACAAGGTGATTGGCACCATCCGCTCCCGCACCCACCACTATCCGTTCCGCCTGGTTCCGCCCGAACCGCTGCTGGCGTACCTGGACAAGCTCTGTGCGCAGGAGAACGTGCCGGTGGCCCCCGGCGTCCTTTCCCTGGTGATCCGCGCCGGAGGTGGGTCCGTCCGTGACTCGCTGTCCGTGCTGGACCAGCTGATGGCCGGCGCCGGGGAGTCCGGCCTGGACTATGAACTGGCCGTCAACCTCCTGGGCTACACGCCCATCTCACTGCTCGACGACGTCGTCGACGCCTTTGCCGCCGGCGATGCCGCCACCGTCTTCCGTGCCGTGGACCGCGTCATCCAGACCGGGCAGGACCCGCGACGGTTTGTCGAGGACCTGCTGGAACGCTTCCGGGACCTGATCATTGTCCACGCCATGCCGGAGAGCGCCGCCGCAGTGCTGCGCGGCATGCCGGAAGACCAGATCAGCCGGATGAGCACGCAGGCCACCCAGCTTGGCGGTGCCGAACTGTCCCGCGCGGCGGATATCACCAACACCGCCCTGACCGAGATGACGGGTGCCACCTCCCCGCGCCTGCATCTGGAACTGCTCTGCGCCCGGATCCTGCTGCCCGCCTCAGACCAGACCGAGCGCGGCACAGCTGCCCGGGTGGACCGGATTGAACGCCGGCTCAGCTACGCCGGTGACAGCACCGAGGCCGTTGGCCGTGCCGCCGCAGCAGCATCGCCGGTGGAATCCATTCCGGCAGCACCGACGACGGCGGATGAGCCAGCGGTTGTAGCGGACGCACCCGCGGCGCCGGCTGATGTGCCCTCGAACGGTTCGGCAGACGGTACGCAGCCGCGGGTATCCCGGCCGGAGGCAGCGGCCGCTGCATCGTCGGAGAGTTCGCCCCTGGATTGGGGCGGCACCTGGGCAACCGCCCCCGAACCACAGGCAGCTGCCAACGGAACCGCTGGAACAGGGCAGTCCGCACCTGCCGCGGACCGGGTTGCAGCACCTGTCGGTTCCTCTGCAGCTGCTCCCGGCCGCGACCGCCAGGCGGCGGCTTCCTCGCCTGCGGCCTCGCCGGCCTGGCAGTCCGCACCGGGGCAGTCCGCATCAGGGAATTCCGCGGCACCGGCCTCCACCTCCGCGCCTGCTACTTCCGGCCAGCCTGCACCTTCCGGCCAGCCTGCTGCTGAGTCAGGCGATGCCGGCGGGCAGATTGAGATGATCCGCCGTGCCTGGCCGGAAATCATGGATGCCCTGACGGGAATCCGCCGTGCCACCTGGCTCAACGTCAGCAAGAACGCCAGCCCCAAGTCCTTCAACGGACGAATCCTGGAACTGGCCTTCAGCAACCAGGGCGCCGCCACCAACTTCAACCGCCCCGACCACCTGGAGAACCTCCGCAAGGCCGTCAACCAGGTCCTTGGCGTGGATTGCCAGGTCAACGTGGTGCATGACAGTTCGGCGGGTGAGTCGGGCCCAAAAGCAGGTAGCCGGTTAACCCCGGCGCCGGCTTCCGCGAAGGTCCAGGCTCCGTCCCAGCAACAACACGCCGTTCGGCAGGAAACGGCTCCGGCATCACCGGTTTCTTCTTCGCCCGCTTCTGCGGCCCCTGAAGCAGCCGCCGGAACAGCCACTGAAGCTCCGGTGCGGCCAAAGGCAGCCGTTGGCCCTGCAGTGTCACAGGCAGGGCCGGCCCACGGTTCCTCGGCCGTTGCATCCGGACCCGCGGCCGCTGCCGCGCTGAATCGGCGGCGCACCCAGAACCCCCAGCAGGGTGCCGATGCCCGGCAGCCGCAGCAATCCCGCCAATCCCAGCAGGGCGGTCCTTCCGCGGCGGATCAGCCGTCGACGTCGCCGCGCCAGGCGCCGTCCTCGCCGTCCCCGGCCCGCTCCGCTGGAAGCAGTGCCAAGAACACGCCTGTTGCCGCGCCCGGCCCACTGCCCGAAGACTGGCAGCAGGAACCGCCCGAAGACCCCTACGCCGGAGGACCCGAAAGCAACGCCTGGGAACAGGCCGAGCCGCCGGTGGACGTGTATTCGGCGGGCAACCTGTCGGACAGCGAATGGGCCGCCACCAACTGGGCAGGTACCGGATCTTCGCCGGCCAGGGCTGCCGGCAGCGGACGCAGCAGCAGCACCGCCCCCGGCAACACCGACAACTCAGGGCGGCAGACTGGTCCTGCGTCCGGGAGCGGGCCGTCCAAGCCGTCCCCGTCCGCACCGGCGTCGGCTGCTCCGGCGTCGGCTGCTCCGGCGTCGGCTGCTCCGGGGGCCGCGGCGTCGTCGTCCGTTGCAGCACCGGCCCGCCCGCAGGCGCAGCCGGCAGCACCGCACGCATCCGCCCCGGGAGCCGGCAACAATGACGGCCGGCCGTTGAGCCGCTATCAAAAACTGCTCAATGAAGCCGCAGCACGCGGCGGTTCACCCAACCCCTCCGCCGGTCGCAGCAACGTAAACTTGGTGGAGGACATCCCCAGTGCGGATGACATCCGGCTGGAAGACTCCGGGCTGGTGGGCAGGAAAGCCATCGAGCGGATTCTGGGTGGCCGGCTGATCGAAGAACGCAGCGTGGACGGCCGCTAGCCCTCCCGTTTTTGCGGGCCCGCCGCCCCAATTCCGCGGCTGGCCCGCAGAGACAACCCGCAGCAGCGGTGCCGCCTGAGCGGCGGCGCACATCCATCCAGCAGAGAAGGTCACGTGTACGAAGGCGCAGTTCAGGAACTGATCGATGAGCTGGGCCGGCTTCCGGGGATTGGCCCCAAGTCTGCCCAGCGCATTGCCTTCCACATTCTGGAAGCTGATCCGGAGGACATGCGGAAGCTGGCATCCTCCATCATCACGGTGAAGGACAAGGTGAAGTTCTGCACGATCTGCGGCAACGTCACCGAGCAGGAAACGTGCGCCATCTGCCGTGACACGCGCCGGGATCCCACCATGATCTGCGTGGTGGAAGAGTCCAAGGACGTCATTGCGGTGGAACGCACGCGGTCCTTCCGCGGCCGGTACCACGTCCTTGGCGGCGCCATTAATCCCATTGCGGGGATCGGGCCGGACCAGCTGCGCATCCGCGAACTGCTCAGCCGGCTCTCGGACGAACAAATCTCGGAAATCATCATCGCCACGGATCCCAACCTTGAGGGCGAAGCCACGGCCACCTACCTCTCCCGGATGCTCAAGACCCTGGGCATCAACGTGACCCGGCTGGCGTCGGGGCTGCCGGTGGGCGGCGATCTGGAATACGCCGACGAGATCACGCTGGGCCGGGCATTTGAAGGCCGGCGGAGCATGTCCTAGCTCCTGGCGAACGTGACATTAAGTGCATGTGTCCCTTCTATTTCGGCGCGTTCGGGGCGCAACGATAGACTTTTGCTGGTTGGCCGCAGCTTCTGCGGCCCCGGCTTCCCGGGACTGCCCGGGATGACATCGACTGCACCGCGCCAAGGACGTCGCCGGGCACCAAACCGGAAGTGATTCAGAGAGCGTGTACGCATGAGCCTGGTTGTTCAGAAATTCGGCGGTTCCTCCGTGTCCGACGCCGAAGGCATCAAGCGCGTCGCCAAACGCGTGATGGACACACACACCGCCGGCAACGAGGTGGTGGTGGTGGTCTCCGCCATGGGTGACAGCACCGATGAGCTGCTGGATTTGGCGGGCCAGATCACCACCGGCGGAAACGCCCGCGAGATGGACATGCTCCTCAGTGCCGGCGAACGCATTTCCATGGCCCTGCTGGCCATGGCGATCAATGAACGCGGCGGCTCTGCCCAGTCCTTCACGGGCAGCCAGGCCGGAATGATCACCGATGCCATTCACGGCAAGGCTCGCATCATCGACGTCTCGCCGCACCGGATCAAGACAGCCATCGAAAAGGGCGACGTCGCGATCGTCGCCGGGTTCCAGGGCATGAGCCGGGACAGCCATGACATCACCACGCTGGGCCGCGGCGGTTCGGACACCACCGCCGTCGCGCTGGCCGCAGCGCTCGGTGCAGACGTCTGCGAGATCTACACCGACGTTGACGGCATCTACACCGCCGATCCCCGCGTGGTGTCCTCCGCGCAGAAGATCGACAGGATCTCCAGCGAGGAAATGCTGGAAATGGCCGCCTCCGGCGCCAAGATCCTGCACCTGCGCTGCGTGGAATATGCCCGCCGCTTCGGTGTGCCCCTGCACGTCCGCTCATCCTTCAGCTCGCACGAGGGAACCTGGGTCCTGCCCAGCCCCGATGACAAGATCAAGATTCAAGAGGGAGAACCCTTGGAACAGCCCATCATCTCCGGCGTCGCCCATGACCGCTCCGAAGCCAAGGTCACCGTGGTGGGCGTTCCCGACATCCCCGGCAAGGCCGCGGAGATCTTCGGGATTGTGGCCGGCGCGAACACCAACATCGACATGATTGTCCAGAACATCTCCACCAAGGGTTCGGGACGCACGGACATCTCCTTCACGCTGCCGATCATCGACGGCAAGGAGGCCATTGACGCGCTAAACGCGGCCAAGGACGAGGTCGGTTTCGACGCGATCCAGTACAACGAGCAGATCGGCAAGCTTTCACTGATCGGCGCCGGCATGCGCTCCAACCCGGGAGTTTCACACCGGTTCTTCGAGGCACTGCACCACGCCGGAGTGAACATCGACATGATTTCCACCTCGGAGATCCGCATCTCCGTGGTCACCAGCGCCAAGCTGCTGGACACGGCCGTGCGTGCGGTTCACGGGGCGTTCGGGCTCGACGGCGAGGACGCTGCAACGGTTTACGGCGGAACCGGGCGCTAGGTTCGGATTTTCGCCTCAGCCCGCAGGCCCGAAGAGATCCGGTTCAGGCCGGTTCACTTGTAAGGTCCCCGGCGGCACCGGGGACCGTTTGGCGTACGAAGGGTACGAGAGCAGATACCCTTCCGGCTGAGGCTCGGGCGGAGGAACAATCCGGACGCCGTAATGCCGGCCCCAGCCGTCGGTCTCCACCCGGATTGATCCGATCTGGTCGTCGATCTCGTCTTCAAACTCGTCATGCAAATGCCGAACCGGTTCAGTCACGCGGTCACGTTCAGCGTCCCCGTAGAAGGTGGATACCAGGCGGCCGAGCTTGCCCAGGGGTCCGGGGCCGTGGGATACAGGCGCGGGCCGGGCAGGGATTTCATCGCTCATGGAAGATTCCTTGTGCGGTTGAGGCCGGACGTCCATTCAGGCTTGGGGCCTGAACTCCGGGTTTATCAACCGTACGCGGAATACGCCGAGCTGCGGGCGGAATACTCAAACTTTCGTGCCGGGTACCCGCAGGGGCTGCTACTCCGGCTTGCGGGTAACGATGTAACTGCTGCCGTCCGCACGCGTGACGGTTTCCCACTGCGCTTTCTCCTGCGCCTGCTGCTCCTTGAGCAGCTGCTGGTTTTCATCAGTCATGGGATGGTCCAGGGCACTGGTCTGGGCAGGACCGAAAATCAGCCGCACCTTGCCGGTGGCCCGCATGAATTTCGAGGTGAAGCTTTCCTTGTCAGCCATCTCCAGAACCTTTCCGCAACGTTGTAGCCTGTTGCCCATAGTACGCTAATCATTAGTGCACTAACGGTTTGGGAAGAGGGCTGGATCATGAAACAGGCAGACGACGACCTCCTGCTGGAGCATCAGCTCTGCTTTGCCCTGTCGGTGGCATCCCGCAGCGTGGTCGGTGCCTACAAGCCGGTGCTGGAAAAGCTGGGCCTCACCCACCCGCAGTACCTCGTCATGCTTGCCCTGTGGGAACAGAGCCCGCGCACTGTTCGCAGCCTGGGCGAGGCGCTGGCCATGGAACCGGCCACCCTCTCCCCCATGCTCAAGCGCCTCGAATCTGCAGGATTCGTTTCCCGCAACCGCTCTCCGCAGGATGACCGCTCCCTGGCGGTGGATCTGACTGATGCCGGACGGGCGCTGCGCCGGGACGCCACTGAAGTTCCGGGCATCATGATGGGCAAGCTGGATCTGAGCCGGGAACAGGTCCGGGAGCTCAATGAGGCCATGCGCCGCCTGATCAGCGCAGCCCAGGCCGTGCCGGAGCAACAGGCAGGATAATGGTGCAGTGACTTCTTCCGCCTTTGCCTCCGTCCTGACCGAGGAACAGTGGCTGCCGCTGAGCCGGCAGCACGTTGAACGCGTCCAGCCGTTCGTTCAGGGTTTCCTCACCCGCAGGTCGGCGGGGCGGAAGCATCCGGTGGAGGATTTCCTCTTTACCTACTATTCCCAGAAGCCCGGGCAGCTGCTGCGCTGGCACCCGGGGGCCGGCGTCGTCCTAACCGGCCCCGCAGCCGGCGAGCGCGCGGACTGGAAGTTCTACCGCAGCCTCAGCGAGGCAGAACTGAAAGCGGCAGGCCTCAGCAGTACGACGACGGCCGTCACCGTTGATCTGCCGGCCTTTGCGGCAGCGCGCGGGGACGCAGCAGCGTTCACCCGCATGCTGCTTTCCCGCACCGCAGCCCGGAAGCCAACCCTGGGCTGCTTCGGCATGCATGAATGGGCCATGGCCTATAAATCGGCGACGAACGGCATCCGGCATGAATACCTCCAGCTGCGCCTGGGAGCGGAAGGAACCGATGACCTGGTGGAGCGCAGCAAGATCCGCTGCACCCACTTTGACGCGTTCCGCTTCTACGCACCGCAGGCCGCGCCCCTGAACGAGCTGGTTCCCACCCGGGAGAACCAGCCCGAGCTGGAGCAGCCCGGGTGCCTGCACGCCAACATGGATCTGTACAAGTGGGCTTACAAGCTCGTCCCCCTGCTGCCCAGCGAACTGGTGATGGATTGCTTTGAACTCTCCTGGCGGATCCGGACCATGGACATGCGGGCCTCCCCCTATGATCTGCAGGATTGGGGCTATTCTCCGATTCCGGTAGAGACCCCGGCGGGCCGCAGTGAGTATGCTTCTGCCCAGCGGCAGTTCAGCGAAGAGTCGCAGCAGCTGCGGGCCCGCATCCTCGGCCTGCTGGAACCCCAACAGGAGCGGCTATGCAGCCAGAACCCACCGGCAGGGTCCACCGCACCGGACCGGACTCTTATCACCTGACCCTTGACCGCACGTTTCCCGATCCTCCCTCATCCGTGTGGTCCAGCTTTACTGACTCCTCCCTCGCCGCCCCGTGGTTTGGCCGCTGGGAAGGCTCCCCGCACCAGGGCGACAGCGTGTCTGTGCAGATGCTGTACGAAGAAGGGCTGCCGTGGAGCCGGTTTCGGATTTCCGAGTGTTCGGCCCCGGAGCTGCTCCGGGTGCTGGTTGAGGATGAGTACGGCAGCTGGGACCTGGAGATCCGGCTTCGGGACGCCCCGGGCGGTGCCGGACTGGAGTTTATCCATCATCTGGATGACCCGCTGGCAGCGGAAAGCGTGGGACCCGGCTGGGAATACTATCTGGACCGGCTCACGGCGGTCCGAACCGGCGGAACCGTTCCGGAATTCGAGGAATATTACCCCGGCCAGGGCCCCTACTTCCTGGCCCAGGCACGGGCAGCAGCCGATGCTGACGAAACCGGGCGCTGAAGCTCGCTAAGCTGGGGCCACCCTACCCGGAGGTCCCGCCATGTTCCGCCCGCTTCGAGGACTGCTGGTCCTGACACTTGCCACCCTTGCCCTTTCTGCGTGCGCAGACTCTGCCGGCGGACCCGCGGGAGGTTCGGCATCACCGTCCCCGTCGCCGTCAGCGTCCACACCGCCGGTGGCCCCCACCGGATCCCCCGCTGCGGGCGGAACTTCGCTGACCGTTGAATTCCTTGCTGACGGAGACACACCGAGCGAAACCTGGATGCTGCAGTGCAACGGCGCAGAGCCCGCGGAAACCTCCGACGCTCCCGATCCTGCTGCCGCCTGCGCGGTGCTGGCCGTCTCCGGCGCCTCACTTTTTGCAGCACCGGATCCGGACCTGATGTGCACCCAAAACGTCTTGGGGATGCAGCGGGCCAAGGTCACCGGCACTGTGAACGGCGAATCGGTGGACCGGACCTTCTCACTGCGGGACGGCTGCGAGATCGGCCGGTGGGAAAGCCTCACCGCACTCCTGGGCCCGGCAGAGGCAACGCTCTAAGGAATCCGCAACCCGGAATCAGGTCATCGGCAGCGCAGGCTTCTCCCGCTTGCGCCGGACATAGACCTGCTTTTTCACCCGCGCCACCACCTCGCCGTCGGCGTCCACCGCGTCCACCGAGAACCACTCCAGCACTTTCCCGCCGTCCGCAGCCAGTTTCCTGAGGCGCTCCACATCGGCCGGCGCCAGGACAAAACGGGCCGTGACATCGCCGCGCCCGGGCTTGATGAAGTCGATTTCAGCTGCCCGGTCCCACACCACATGGTCCCCGCCCAGCTGTCGCAGCAGGAGCACCATCCAAAACGGATCCGTCATGGCGAAGAGCGAGCCGCCAAAATGCACGCCGGCCACATTGCGGTTCCACCAGTGCAGCCGCAGCCTCACCTCAGCGGACATGAAATCCTCGCCCAGATCAGTGATGTGGATGCCGGAAAAGGCAAACGGGGGCCAACAGTTCATGTAGCGGCGCACGATGGCCGGCTTGGCGGTAAGGGCTTTCACGCGTCCACTGTAGCGGCAGTGAAGGCGGTCACAGGATCAGCACTCCTGCAGTGCGGGACGACTTGTTGCACGGCCCCGCTGTACGTAAACTAGCTAAGCAAGCTTAGTATTTGCTCGGCAATGAAGCCTTTTCCGGCTGCATCTACAGTGGAGGCACGAAATGTCAACGCAAGCGAAACCCGAAGGCGCAGCAGATCCTGCACCGGAACCCTACGTCCCGTGGTGCACCCACTGCGGGACGGATGAATACCTGATCATCGAATCCGTGGAACCGGCCGTTGGCAAAGATGCCGCGGAATTCCTCGAAATCAGCTACAGCTGCTCTGAATGCAACCGTTTCTACGGCCATCCGGTCCGGCATTCTGCTGTCCGGGCGCGCAGCGTGAACGCAGACAGCTCGGAGGACGCCGAGTACCTGCACTGCGGCGAGCCCATGCAGCCCCGGGACACGGAAACGGTGTCCATCTTCGAACCCCTCTTTACGGACCCGGATGGCGCTGCTGTTCCCAAAGTCCAGCTGGACACCACGCTGCTGCGGTGCCGCTGCGGCTTCCAGATCAGCGTTCCTGCGTAAGCCTGTCACCCGCCGGTCTACACACGGCGTAACAAACACCGTGTGCAGACCGGCGAAGGTGCGTATCGTGACAGGCAAACTCTAGGAGAAACATGCGCATCCATAAGACCCTCGCGGCGCTCGCACTGGCCACCGGCACCCTGACCCTGGCTGCCTGCGGATCAGGCGGAGCCGACGACACCGCCCAGACGGGACTCGCGGCCATCCAGGACGAGGGCACCATCGTGGTCGGCACGGAAGGCACGTACCGCCCGTTCAGCTTCCACGCTGACGGCGCCGGCGACCTGACCGGCTACGACGTCGAAATCACAGAAGCTGTTGCCGACAAACTCGGCGTGGACGTGAAGTTCGAAGAGACGCAGTGGGACGCCATCTTCGCCGGACTGGATGCCAACCGCTTTGCCATGATTGCCAACCAGGTATCCATCAACCCGGACCGCGAGAAGGCCTACGACTTCTCCGAGCCGTACACCGTGAGCCCCGGCGTCATTGTGGTGCCCGAAGGCGAAACATCCATCAGTTCCTTTGCAGATCTTGCCGGCAAGACGACGGCCCAGTCACTGACGAGCAACTGGTACACGCTTGCCCAGGAGAACGGTGCCAAGGTTGAGGCCGTGGAGGGATGGGCCCAGGCCGTATCCCTGCTCGAGCAGGGACGCGTGGACGCAACCGTCAATGACAAGCTGACCTACCTCGACTACATGCAGCAGACGCCGGATGCCCCGCTTCAGATTGCGGCCGAAACCGACGACCCCGCGCTCTCAGCCTTCGCTTTTGCCAAGGGCAACACCGAGCTGCGCGACGCCGTCAACGAGGCACTGGCCGAACTGCGTGCTGACGGAACGCTCGCCGAGATTTCCGAGAAGTACTTCGGCGAGAACGTTACGGAGTAAGCGCATCCATGGATGAGTCGACGTGGGACCTCGTCCTTCGTTCCTTCCTGCCCCTTGTTGAAGGCGCGGTCAGAGGCACGATTCCACTCGCCCTGGTGTCCTTCGCCCTGGGGCTGGCCATTGCCCTGGGCATAGCCCTCCTCCGCCTGTCGAAGGTGCGGATCCTCTCCGGCATTGCCCGCGCCTATGTGTCGGTTGTCCGCGGAACCCCGCTGCTGGTGCAGCTCTTTGTCATCTTCTACGGCCTGCCCTCCATCGGCGTGCTGGTTCCCCCGTGGCCCAGCGCCGTCATCGCGTTTTCCCTCAATGTGGGCGGCTACGCGGCCGAGGTCATCAGGGCTGCGATCCTTTCCGTTCCGCGCGGCCAGTGGGAAGCCGCGTACACCATCCGCATGTCTCCCGCGCAGACCCTCATCCGCGTCATCCTGCCGCAGGCTGCCCGAGTTTCGGTGCCGCCGCTGTCCAACACGTTCATCAGCCTGGTGAAGGACACCTCTCTCGCCTCCCTCATCCTCGTTACCGAGTTGTTCCGGCAGGCGCAGGAGATTGCAGCATTCAGCCAGGAGTTCATGGCCGTCTACATTGAGGCCGCGTTCATTTACTGGATCATCTGCCTGGTCCTGTCCACGGGACAATCTGCCCTTGAAAGGAGGCTGGACCGCCATGTCGCTAAATGAGGCTCCGGCGAACTCCGGCTCCGATGTCCTGTCCGTCCGCGGCCTGCATAAGCGCTTCGGCGCCGTGGAGGTGCTCAAGGGAATCGACTTGGACATCCGCCGCGGCCAGGTCGTTGCGCTTATCGGGCCCAGCGGATCCGGCAAGACCACTGTCCTGCGCTGCCTCAACGGCCTTGAGGTGCCGGACTCCGGCATCGTGCACTTTGCCGACAGCACCCCGGTGGACTTTGGCGCCAAACCGCCGCGCTGGGCAGTCTCGGGGCTGCGCGAGCACAGCGCCATGGTGTTCCAGCACTACAACCTGTTTCCGCACCGCACGGTGCTGGAGAACGTGGTCGAGGGGCCGGTCCGGGTTCAGCGGAGGTCCAAAAAGGACGCCGCCGCGGACGCTCTTGCCCTGCTCGCACGTGTTGGGCTTGCCGATAAGAGCGATGCCTATCCGTATGAGCTCTCCGGCGGCCAGCAGCAGCGGGTGGGCATTGTCCGCGCCCTCGCCCTCAAGCCGCGGCTGCTGCTCTTCGATGAGCCCACGTCGGCCCTGGATCCGGAACTCGTGGGGGAAGTGCTGGAGGCCATCCGCGAACTGGCGGCAGAGGGCTGGACGATGCTGCTGGTCACGCACGAGCTTCGCTTCGCCCGGGACGTAGCGGACCGCGTCATCTTCATGGACGGGGGCGTCGTCGTCGAGGAGGGCACGCCCGCCGAGGTTCTCGCTGCGCCGCGCCAGGAACGCACGCGGCAGTTTGTACAGCGGCTGCTGGACCACTGAGCGGAGCCGGGGACCGCGTCTTTGCAGCCGGATGACATGTTCATACGCGCGCGGAAAACGCCGCTAGACTGAACAGTGCAAGCTCGCGGAGCGCTGAATCAGCGTGAGACGGCAGGGTCCGCGGCCACCCATTTCTCTTACAGGAGTTGCCCGGATGCCCCGGATCGTTGTTGACGTCATGCCCAAACCTGAAATTCTCGATCCGCAGGGAAAGGCCATCGCCGGCGCCCTTCCGCGGCTGGGCCTCACCGGGTTCACCGGTGTCCGCCAGGGCAAGCGCTTTGAGCTGACCGTGGACGGAGACGTCACGGAAGAGGTCCTGGAACAGGCCCGCACGGCAGCCGCCACACTGCTGTCCAACCCGGTCATCGAGGACGTCACCCGCGTTGAAGTAATCTCGGAGGCCTGATTTTGAGCACTCCCCTGATCGGCGATTTCTCCGTTGCGCCAGACAACGAACAGCTGCGGGCCGTCCGGATCGGCATCATCACCTTTCCCGGCACCCTGGATGACCGCGACGCCGCCCGTGCAGTCACGCTGGCCGGCGGCACCGCCGTCGGCCTCTGGCACAACGAGGCCAACCTGCAGTCCGTGGACGCCGTCATCATTCCCGGCGGTTTCTCCTACGGCGACTACCTGCGCGCGGGCGCCATTGCCCGCTTTGCCCCGCTGATGGACAAGGTCGTGGATGCATCCAGGGGCGGCATGCCCGTGCTGGGCATCTGCAACGGCTTCCAGATCCTCACCGAAGCGCACCTGCTGCCCGGCTCCATGATCAAGAACAACCATCTGAAGTTCTCCTGCGCGGACCAGCTGCTGCGCGTGGAAAACAACACCACGGCCTGGACCGGCGCCTATGCCAAGGACTCCGGCATGGTCATTCCGCTGAAGAACCAGGACGGCCAGTACGTCGCCGACGAGAAGACGCTGG
Source organism: Arthrobacter sp. NPDC097144 (assembly GCF_044762205.1). Taxonomy (NCBI): domain Bacteria; kingdom Bacillati; phylum Actinomycetota; class Actinomycetes; order Micrococcales; family Micrococcaceae; genus Arthrobacter; species Arthrobacter sp. NPDC097144. The sequence continues at coordinate 14,355 of NZ_JBIWDW010000003.1, forward strand.
ACGAGCTGGAGGGTGAAGGCCGCGTGGTGTTCCGCTACGACGGCGTCAACCCCAACGGCTCGCGCCGCAACATTGCCGGCATCACCAACGCCGCAGGCAACGTCGTCGGGCTCATGCCGCACCCCGAGCACGCTGTGGAAGCAGGCTTCGGCCCGGATTCCTCCGCCTACGGCGAGGTTGGGCTGGGCTACGGCACCGACGGCCTGGGCATCTTCACATCAGTACTCACTTCGCTCGTTGCCGGAGGCAAATAATGACAGTGTCCGCAGACTCCACCGCCGGGACGAAGAAATTCCGCATCGACACGGTTGAGCACGCCGCCGCCACTCCGGAAACCGACCTCCCCTGGGCCGAACTGGGCCTGAAGGAAGACGAGTTTAACCGCGTGGTGGAGATTCTGGGCCGCCGGCCCACCGCCGCTGAACTGGCCATGTACTCGGTCATGTGGTCCGAGCACTGCTCCTACAAGTCCTCCAAGGTGCACCTCTCGCAGTTCGGCGAAAAGGTCACCGAGAAAATGAAGGAACACCTGCTGGTGGGCATCGGCGAAAACGCCGGCGTGGTGGACATCGGCGACGGCTGGGCCGTGACCTTCAAGGTGGAATCCCACAACCACCCCTCCTTCGTGGAGCCCTACCAGGGCGCAGCGACCGGCGTCGGCGGCATTGTCCGCGACATCATCTCCATGGGTGCCCGCCCCGTTGCCGTGATGGATCCGCTGCGCTTCGGCGCCATTGACCACCCGGACACCGCCCGGCTGGTGCACGGCATCGTCTCCGGCATCGGCGGCTACGGCAACTCCCTGGGCCTGCCGAACATTGGCGGGGAACTGGTCTTTGACTCCGTCTACCAGGGCAACCCGCTGGTCAACGCCCTGGCCGTGGGCGTCATGCGCCACGAAGACATCCGCCTGGCCAACGCCTCCGGCACCGGCAACAAGGTGGTCCTCTTCGGTGCGCGCACCGGCGGCGACGGCATTGGCGGCGCCTCGGTGCTGGCCTCGGAATCCTTCGACGCGGACAAGCCGTCCAAGCGCCCCGCCGTCCAGGTGGGCGATCCGTTCGCCGAAAAGGTCCTCATCGAGTGCTGCCTGGAACTGTTCAAGTCCTCCGTGGTGGAGGGCATCCAGGACCTGGGTGCGGCCGGCATCTCCTGCGCGACGTCGGAGCTCGCCTCCAACGGCGACGGCGGCATGCACGTGGAACTGACCAAGGTGCTGCTGCGCGATCCCACCCTGACCCCGGGCGAAATCCTGATGTCAGAGTCCCAGGAACGCATGATGGCCGTGGTGACGCCGGAGAACGTTGAGGCGTTCGAAGCCATTATGGACAAGTGGAACGTGGAGTACTCCTGGCTTGGCGAGGTCACCGGCAGCGGCCGGCTGATCATCGACTGGGACGGCGAGACCATTGTGGACGTGGACCCGAAGACCGTGGCGCACGAAGGCCCCGTCTACCACCGTCCGTTCCACCGCCCCGAATGGCAGGACAAGGTGCAGGCGGATACGTTCGCCGAGACCCGCCCGTTCGGCAGCGAAGCCATCAAGTCCTCCATCCTGGAGCTCATGGCGTCCCCGAACATGTGTGACAAGTCCTGGGTCACCAACCAGTTTGACCGCTATGTGCAGGGCAACACCGCGCTGGCCATGCCCGACGACGCCGGCGTCATCCGCGTGGATGAAACCACCGGCCTGGGCGTGGCGGTCTCCACCGATGCAAACGGCCGCTACGCCTACCTCAACCCGTACGAGGGCGCGAAGCTGGCCCTGGCCGAGTCCTACCGCAACGTCTCCACCTCCGGAGCCATCCCCCTGGCCGTCACCGACTGCCTGAACTTCGGCTCCCCCGAGGACCCCGAGGTCATGTGGCAGTTTGCCGAGGCCGTACGCGGCCTGGCTGACGGCTGCAAGGAACTGGGCATCCCGGTCACCGGCGGCAACGTGTCGCTCTACAACCAGACCGGCGGCGTTGCCATCCATCCCACTCCCGTGGTGGGCGTGCTGGGCGTGTTCGACGACGTTGCCCGGCGCACGCCGTCGGGCTGGCGTGAGGACGGACAGGCGATCTACCTGATGGGTGTCACGAAGGACGAGCTGGACGGCTCCGAATTCGCCAACCTGAAGGGCCACCTGGGCGGACAGCCGCCCGTGGTGGACCTGCAGCGCGAGAAGCTGCTGGGCGAGCTGCTGGTCAACGCCTCGCGCGACGGCATGATCGACGCAGCCCATGACCTCTCCGAGGGCGGACTGGCTGCTGCACTGTCCGAGATGGCGCTGCGCTTTGGCGTGGGTGCACGCATCGGGCTGGACGAGGTCTGCGAGCGCGACGGAGTGGACCTGTTCACGATGCTGTTCTCCGAATCCCAGTCCCGTGCCCTGGTGTCCGTGGCCCGCAGCGAGGAGGTCCGCTTCAAGGACATGTGCTCCGCCCGCGGTTACGCGCACATGCGCATTGGCGTAGTGGACACCGAGATTGAGGCGCTGGATTTCCAGGGCCAGTTCTCCCTGCCGCTCGCCGAGCTGAAGGAAGCCTACGAGGGGACCCTGCCGAAGCACTTCGGCTAAGCCTTCCTTCTTCCCCTTCCCTCCTTCCCTCCCATCGATATACCAGTAGGTGTACGTCTCAGGCCCGAGACGTACACCTACTGTCATCTCGCGGAGGGTTTACGGGGCAGCAGGGCCTGCCCGCCATCCGGCAGCGACCAGTGCCGCCCGAACTTTGTTGACCGCGTCCCGGGCATCCCCGCGCATGTGCTGGCGAGAAATACGGACCTCGTACCAGCCCAGGGCACGGATACGTTCCTCCCGGAGAATGTCCCGCTCAACCTGATCGGTTTGGCTGTGGCCTGCCCCTTCATATTCCACTGCCACTTTGTACAGCGGATAGGTGAGGTCCGGCTGGTGGTGGGCACCGCCGTCGTCGTCGTGAATCGGCTCATTCACCAGCGGCTCCGGCAGGCCCGCTTCAATCAATGCCAGGCGAAGGCGGGTTTCCGGCGGAGAGTCCGCTCCGATCCTGCTCAATTCCAGCGCCGCCCGGGCCTTACGGATTCCCCGCTTGCCGCCGTGCCGGCTGATCACCGCCAGCAGTGACGCCTGGGTGGCATACGGCGTCGTCCTGTCTTCGTACTCGGGCCGGGGCATCCGGATCAGAAAATCAGCAATCACCGTCAGATCGGTGATGCTTAGCCGGTGCGCCAGATCCAGCCACGTCTTTTCCCTGGAGGTGAGCGTAAGCCCCTCCACCACGCAGACCTCCCCCGCAAACAAGCGGCCGGTGTGGCCGCAGACTCCCTTTCGCCGCTGGGGCGCCATCCCGGCCGGTCGCAGGATGTGCAGCAGCCCGCCGTCGTCCGGAGGCGGCAGCGGAAATCCCCATACTTCGGCGGCCGTGCGGTGGGAGGCCACCGAATACAGGGTCACCCGGGTATACGCGCGGTAGCGGCGGTGCGGCGGAAGCCAGTGCTGCTCCGCAAGGTCCATGGCATCGACGCATTTGATGGACCGGCTTAGCTGAACAATCCGGCGGTGCCGCAGACGGCCGCGGCTGACACCGTACGCGTCGGCTTCCTCAACGGTAAACGGCTCGGCTCGCAGGGAATCAGGCAACGGCTCAGGAATTCGCATGCGGCAAGAATGACCCTTTTGTGCTGCCGCCGCCGAGGATATCCACAGCCCCGCCGAGATGGCAGTAGGTGTCCTTCCCAGCGCTGGGAAGGACACCTACTGCCAGTTCGCGGGGGAAGGAGGATCACCTCACCCGATATCAGGAAATGTCAGCTAGGGGTGCACAATTATGCTGTGACTGTTACCCCTGAACGTTCGGCCCCGTCAACCGGAATCATTACCGAACGGCTGCAGCTGGACCCCATTTCCGCCCCCGAGGTGGACGCCCTCATCATCCAGACCCGGCTGCCGGACTGGGCCGCAGACTTTCCGCAGCCCACCGACCACGACGCCGCCCGCCAGTTTTTTGAACAGGGCCTGACCAGGGTCGCTGACCCGTTGACCACACGCTTCATTCGCGAACGCGACACAGCCGAGGTTGTGGGCACCATCGGTTTCCTCATCCTCCCCGAAGAGGGTGACGTAGAGGTCAGCTACAGTGTGGTTCCTTCCCGGCGCGGCCGCGGCTATGCCACGGAAGCGCTGATCGCCCTGGCCCGGCAGGCGCTGGAACAGCCCGCTGTGTCACGGGTTATTGCCCATACTGAGGAAGAAAACACCGCATCCCAGGCGCTCCTGCTCACCGCCGGATTCCTCCCCGTTGAGGTGCCCGGCCTGGGACTGGGCTTCGTCCTGAGACGTGCTCAGCTGCCGGACGCGAGCCGGTAGGCTGCGGCCAGGTACCGCCGGGTGATGAAGGCCTGCACGCCCCGGTTGGCGAAATCCCCGGCCGCGATCACCCGGTTCGCCGGGCGGCTGTACGCGGCAACCCGGAAGATCAGCTTTCCGTCCCGGTCCAACTCCGCATAAAAGCCTTCCTCGCCCTGTTCCGGGTGGCCCTTCAGCGTGCCGTAGCCAAAGCCGGCGCGCTGACCCGGCACGGGAACGCCGTCGTCCCCGACTGCAGGTTCCTCGGCCCACAGGACACGGCACGGGGCGTAATAGCGCAGCGGACCCACGCCTACCCCCGAGGCCATTTCCACCCCCGGGGCTGCACGCGGCGTACTCGCCGCCACCCGCAGCCCGGCTTTGCGGTGCAGATCCCAGTCCAGGATGCCCTTGGCCAGCCGCAGGAAACCGGCGGCGGGATCCGTCACATCGAGCTGTTCGCGGCGCAGCACCAGCCGGTAGCCATCCGGCCAGTGATCGGTGAGCGGCTGCGGATACGGCCGGCGGGTGCAGCCGGCATCCGGATAGCTCAGTTCCCGGCTCATCCGCCTGCCAGGCCTTTCCACGCCAGAGATTCGCGGTCGCGGGCCGGAAGCGAGGCCACCACCAGATCGTAGGAGTCCTCCACCAGATCGCGCACCAGGGAATCATCCATGCCTTCGTCCAGCAGGACCGAATTCCAGTGCTTCTTGTTCATGTGCCACGCGCCGTTGATCTGCGGGTGCGCAGCCCGCAGCTGCTCGGCCAGAGCCGGTTCGCATTTCAGGCTGATGAGTACCGGGGACACGGAGGGGGAATACATCGCGAACATCTTGGCCCTGCCGCCTGCGGCCCGAACCTTGAACACAGCGGTATCAGGTCCAAACGGATAGTCCTCAAAAGCGCCCGGGAACCGCAGGCACACCTGTTTTACCTCTGCCGCATCCATCATCCGAGCCTAGTCCGCCGCCGCAGACCTGCGCCACAGATGACAGGATGGAATCCAGACCGGTATTTCATCCGGCGCACGCCCCGGGCTGTGCGCCCGCATTTGGAGGACAGTTTTGGTTCAGGCAGGTCACGGAGACAGACTCACTTCCGCCGCGGAAAAGGCAGCCGATTCGAAAGGTTTCGAGCGCGCCGCCCGCTTGGGCTACGTGGCCAGCGGGCTCCTGCACCTGCTGATCGGCGTCATTGCGCTGCGGATCGCGACCGGCGGCAGCGGGGATGCGGACTCCTCCGGCGCCCTGGCAGCCCTGGCCGGGCAGCCCGGCGGCTTGGTCCTGCTGTGGATCTGTTTCCTGGGCTGCCTCACGCTGGCGCTGTTCCAGCTTTCCCGCGTCTGGCTCGACGGGCGCGCCAGCGAAGGCCGCGAGGCGTGGAAGGTTCGCGCTTCGGCCGCAGGCCAGGCCGTCACCTACGCTGCCATTGGAGTGTCCTTCGGAACCTTCGCCATGGGCGGCGGCAAGGACAGCGGACAGAGTTCGGCCGGCTGGAGTGCCCGGCTGATGGAACAGCCGGCCGGCGCAGTGCTGCTGGGCTTGGTGGGACTCGGGATCGTCGTCGTCGGCGGCTACTTTGTCTACAACGGTGCAACCCAGGGCTTCCGCAAGAAGCTGAAGGCAGTGCGGGCGGGCACCTGGGCCCGCGCCGTCACTGTCACCGGCACGCTGGGCTATGTCGCCAAGGGCATTTCCCTGGTGATCCTGGGCATTCTCGTAACGGTTGCCGCCTTCACCTCCGATCCCGGGAAATCCACGGGGCTCGACGGCGCCCTCCACGCCCTGCGCGGGCAGCCTTTCGGCGGACTGGCGCTGGGAGCGGTGGGCGTAGGGCTGATGTGTTACGGGCTGTACACCGGCATCCTGCGCGCCCGGTTCGCCAAGTTGTAGGACCCGTGGCAGCCGGGAAACCGACAGGCGCAAACCGCCGGGCCCCGGCTGGCGCAGCTATGAAGCGCCCGCCCCCGGTGCATCCCCGATGCTCCCAAGTCCCTGCGGCACCGTGCCGTTGATCTCCCAGTCCCCCACCCCGCGTGCCTTGAAAACCGCGGGGTTGTGAGTGGCCACCGTTCGGGCATTTCGCCAGTGCCGGTCCAGGGCCTTGTCCCTTGACACCGCTGACGCGCCCGTGACGTCAAACAGGCCCTGTGCCACATCCAGGACCAGCTCCGGAACAATGATCTGTGCCCGGTCCACTGCCAGCTCGCCGCGCAGATAGGCCTGCCCCGGGTCAAGGTTCAGGGCCGGGTCGGAGGCGGCGTCAAGTTCCGCGGCGGCGGCCAGCACGGTTGCCTCCGCCGCTGCGGCTTTGGCCGAGAGCCGCCCCACCAGCTGCTGGATCAGGGGATCATGCCGGAAGAGGGTTCCACTTCCGGTGTTGAAGGTGCGTTTGCGGCCGCGGACCAGGGCAGCAGCGTCCCGGACGGCCGCCCGCCCGATGCCGGCAAGAACGGCAAGGAGCACCAGCTGGAAGAACGCCGCCTCCAGCGTGCTCTCCGCAGCACCGCGTGGAATGACGTCCCGGGCGGGCACCTGAACATCCGTGAAACAGGTGGTGCCGGTGCCGGTGTGCTGCTGGCCGAAGCCGTCCCAGTCGTCCAAGATCCGCACTCCCTTGCTGGTCACCGGCACCACGGCATACTGCCGGCCGGAAACGCCGTCGGTAGTGGCCATGACGGCAATCCAGTCAGCAAAGATGCTGCCCGTCGTGTAGTACTTTTCGCCGTTCAGCACCCATCCCTGCGGGCCCGGGCGCAGTTTGGTGTTGGTGGTGCCCAAGGCATTGCCGGAACGTTCGGTGGCAGCATTTCCGAAGATCTTCCCGGCCGCGACCCGCGGATACCAGTGCTCGCGGAATCCGGCGTCTTCGCGGCCGATGGTTTCCACGAATGCGAAATGGGAACGCAGCAGATGCGCCACATTCGAATCCGCTTCGGCCAGCTCCACCAGCAGCCGGAAGAACTCCGCATGGCTGGCGCCGCTGCCGCCGGCTTCAGCCGGCAGCCGGACGGCACCAAAACCGGACTCCTTGAGCCAGCGCACCTGCTCAAAAGGCAGCGTCCGGGTCAGTTCACGGTCCAGGGATCCTTCGGCTATCCGTGCAAACACGGGCCGGAACCGGGCCGCGAGCAGCTGGTACCGGGACTCCGCGCCAACTTCCGTCCCGGCGGGAATTCCGGCGCTCATGCCTGCCACCACTTCGACAGCTCATCAAGCGGGTCAGCGTCCCATGGAGTGGGCAGCACGCCGCCCATATAGTCCGCAAACCATCCGCGGACTTCTTCCGACTGGTACGCCTCCTGCAGCACTCGGGCTTTTTCGGTGGCCGCGAAAACCGCGGTGCCGGCAACCACACAGCGGAACGGCAGCTGGTCCGCTTCCGCTTCAAAGGCCAGCGCCCCGTCAACCTTCAGGCCAATTTCTGCTGCCAGCCGGACGAACAGAAACCCGGCGTCAACGTCCGGCAGGGTTTTCGACAGTGATTGCTGGTCCACCTCCACGAACTCCAGGTTCCGCGGATTCGCAGTGATGGATTCCTGCGAGACCTTGATGACACCCACACCGTCCTGCAGTTCCAGCAGCCCCGCGTCCCGCAGCAGAACCAGCGCGCGGCCGTTGTTTGCCGGGTCCACCGGCAGGGCGATCCGCGCGCCGTCGGGCAGTTCCTGAAGGGATTTCCAACGTTCGGACCAGATGCCGCCCGGTGACCCGTAGACGTAGAACAACGGTTCCAGCTGCAGGTTCTTGTCCGCGTTGAACTGCTGGAGATAGGCACCGTGCTGGAAATAGTTGGCGTCAAACTCACCGTTGGAGACGGCCAGGTTGGGCTGGATGATGTCGGTAACGTAGGTGGCGTCCAGCGTCCAGCCCTGTTCTTTCAGGAGCCGCTGGGCAATTTTGGTTGGCTCCTGGTACGGGGCGGACTCCGTGACGACAATCCGGATCCGCCGGTCATCGGCGGCAGAGGAGGCTGAAGAGCTGAAGCCGCAGCCGGTGGCAGCCGCCAGCGCGGCGGCGCTGCTGCCGGCCAGGGCCAGGCGGAGGAAATGTCTGCGCTGCACAATCAGTCCTTTCGGGCCGCGGCGGCTGCGGCGGCCGGGATTCGTTGGGGTTCTCCGAGCAAGCCGGACGAGGCGGCAGGTTGAACGGCCCGGCCGGGAGCGCCGAACGCCCCGCGGCAGCGGGCCGCCGGATGACGGTCATTCAGCAGCTGACCGGGGTATTCCGCACTGCGGCCAAAGACCTTTTCCCGGAAGGTGCCCCGGGCGTATTCGGTTTGCGCCAGTCCGCGGCTGCGCAGTTCGGGCAGCACCCCGTCAATGAAATCGGTGTAGGAGCCGGGCAGCACGGCGTTGATGATGTTGATGCCGTCCACGCCGGCGTCCTGCCAGCGTTCCAGTGCATCGGCGATCTGTTCAGGGGTTCCCACCACCTGCTGCGCCTCTGTGCGGTACCGGGCAACGTCCGCCAGGGTGGGGTTGCGACCCGGGGTGGAGGCGATGATGGCGTCCAGCACGCCCCGCCCGCCCTCGGTTTCAATGCTTCCCACCGGGGTATCCAGCGGCAGTCCGCCAAAGTCCACGCCAAGCCCGCCGCCGATGTGGGCGACGACGGCGTCCAGATCCAGGTATTCGTCCAGCTCAGCCCTCTTCCGGCGGGCTTCCGCCTCGGTTCCGCCCACGACGAAGGACAACCCGGTGAAAACCTTGATGTCCCCGGGCAGCCGGCCGGCGGCGGCGGCATGCCGGCGCACCCCGGCCGCCACCTTTCCCGCGTGCTCGGGACCCGGAGCGAAAATAAACGTTGCTTCGGCGTTGGCTGCAGCGAACTGCTGGCCGCGCCCGGAACTGCCCGCCTGGAACAGGAAGGGAGTGCGCTGTGGTGACGGCGCGCTCAGATGCGGGCCCTCAATCGAATACCGCTCTCCCCGGTGATGGATCTTGTGCACCTTCTGCGGATCCGCATAAACGCCCGATGCCTTGTCCCGAAGCAGGGCGCCCTCATCCCAGGAACCCTCCCAGAGCTTGAAGACGGCTTCCACGTACTCATCCGCCCAGTCGTAGCGGCGGTCGTGGGCGGTCAGCCCGTCCGAACCAAAGTTGCGGTGCGCATTCTCCAGCACCGACGTCACGATATTCCAGCCGGCACGGCCGTTGCTGAGGTGGTCCAGCGTGGACATCTGGCGTGCAAACTGGAAGGGATGGGACTGGATTACCGACGACGTCGCAGCCAGGCCAATTTCGCTCGTCGCCCCGGCGAGGGCAGCCAGCAGCAGCACCGGATCGTTGGCCGGCACCTGCAGGCCCCGGCGCACATGGGACGCCCACCCGCCGCCGTGGTCTCCGTACAGGCCTGCGACGTCGGCGAAAAAGAGGGCGTCAAATTTGGCCTCTTCCAGCTGCCGCGCCAGCCCGGTCCAGAGGGAAAGTTCGTTGAAGCGGTGCTGTTCGGCATCGGGGTGGCGCCACTGTCCACCCCGGATGTGGCTGGCGGTGTTCATCAGGAACGCGTTGAGCAGCAGCCGCGGACGGCCCTGCGGATAGCGGGAACTGGGGGTGCTCATGGTGTCCTCTCGCTCAGGCTCAGCTGAGCTGTTCGAAGGCGGGCAACGGATCCTCGTCCCAGGGAAGCTGGAAGAACCCGTCCTGGTATCCGGCAAAGAACTCCCGGACCTCGGGGCTTTGGACTGCGGCGCGCAGTTCCCGGGCGCCCTCGCTTGCGGCAAATTCCCGGGTGCCGGCAAAGACCGAGCGGTAAGGGACCTCGTCCGCCTCCTGTTCCTCGGCCACCACCGTGGCCTCCTTGTCGATGCCGGCGTCGATCGCGGTGGACTGGAACATGAAACCGGCGTCCACGTCCGCCAGGGTCTGGCTCAGCGACAGCTGGTCCACCTCCACGAACACCAGGTTCCGCGGGTTTGCGGTGATGTCCTGCTGCGAGGCGTTGACTACAGTGACGCCGTCGGTCAGTTCCAGGAGGCCGTGGGCGCGGAGCATGAACAGGGCGCGGCCGTTGTTGGCGGGATCCACCGGGATGCTGATGGTCGCGCCGTCGGGCAGGTCGGCCAGCGCCGCGTGCCGGCGGGAGTACAGCACTGCCGGCGAGTTGCGGATATAGAACAGGGGCACCAGATCCAAGCCCTTGTCCCGGTTGAACTGCGCCAGGTAAGCCATGTGCTGGAAGCAGTTGGCATCCGCCTCACCGTTGGCCACCGCAATGTTGGGCTGGTTGATGTCATTGACAAAGGTTGGCTGCAGCTTCCAGCCCTTTTCGGAAAGCAGCCGGCCGGCGATGCCCACCGGTTCCTCGTAAACCTTGACCTGCGAGGAAATGAGACGGATGGTCCGTTCGTCGGTGCCGGCACTGGCGGAACGGGACCCGCAGCCGCCCAGGATTGGCGCGGCAGCCCCGGCAGCCGCGAGGTAGGCAAGCAAGGTCCTGCGGCTGAGTGCGGGCGGAGCTGAACTGTTTTTGGGTGAGATGGAGTGCAAAGTGTCCTCGTCGAAAGTTGGAGTGCGGGCGCTGGAAGGGATCAGCGGCGGGTCAGACGCGCTTGTCGGCGCGGCGGGAGATCCAGGAACCGCTCAGCTGCACGGCCTGCACCAGCAGGACCATGAGCACAATGGCGGTGACCATCAGCCCGGTTTCGTAGCGGTAGTAGCCGTAGCGGATCGCAAAGTCGCCGATCCCGCCGCCGCCAACCAGCCCGGCCATGGCCGAGTAGGAGATGAAGCTGACGGTCATGATGGTGACCGAACTGATCAGGCCCGGGCGGGCCTCCACGAGCAGCACGTCGCGGACGATCTGCAGCCGGCCGGCTCCCATTGAACGCGCCGCTTCCACCACGCCGCCTCCCAGCGAGGTGATGTTCTGTTCAACGAAGCGGGCAAAGTAGGGCACCGCATTGATGGTCAGCGGCACGATGACGGCCGCCGTGCCGATGGTGGTTCCCACCAGGAGCCGAGTGAACGGGATGATGGCGATCAGCAGGATAAGGAATGGGAAGGAGCGCACCAGGTTCACCAGCGTGTCCAGGATCCGGTGCAGCTTGGGCCGGGGTGACAGTCCTTGGGGTCCGACGGCGTACAGCAGCACCCCCAGCGGGGTACCCAGCAGCACCGCCAGCGGAATGGCAATGATCAACATGGTGCCGGTCTCACCCAGCGCGGCCAGCAGTTCGGGCCAAACCTCAAGGACGCGGTCAAACATGGAGGGCCCCCTTGCGGTGGGCTTCGGGCCGCTCAAGCCGGATCTCGTCCGACACCAGATAACGTCCAATCGACGTGGCGGGGCTGAACCCGGGACGCTTCAGCTCACTCAGGTCGAACTGCTCCACCACCCGGCCCGCTTCCATGACGGCAACGTTCTCAGCGATGGCCTTAATAACGTTCATTTCATGGGTGACCACCACAATGGTGATGCCAAAGCGGGCGTTGACATCCGCCAGGTACTGCAGCACCGAGGCCGTGGTCCGGGGGTCGACGGCGGAGGTGGGTTCGTCGCAGAGCAGCACCTTGGGCTTGGTGGCAAGGGCGCGGGCGATGGCGACGCGCTGCTTCTGCCCGCCGGAAAGCTTGGCCGGATACGTTCCGGCCTTCTCCTGCAGGTCAACAATTTCCAGTGCTTCCAGCGCCCTTTTGCGACGCTGGGCCGAGTTGCCGATACCCGCGAACTTCAGCGACAGTTCCACGTTCTGGGCTGCAGTGAGATTGCTGAGCAGGTTGAAGTGCTGGAAGATCATGCCGATGCCGTGGCGGCGTTTGCGCAGCTCCAGGGGCGTAAGGCCCACAAGGTCTACTCCGTCCACCAACACCCGGCCGGATGCTGGCCGCTCCAGCAGGTTGATGTTGCGCAGGAGGGTTGATTTGCCGGCACCGGAGAACCCGATGATGCCCTGGATGCTTCCGCGGCCAATGTTCAGTGAGACGTTGTCGACGGCAGTCAGTTGCTGCCCGCCGGTGTCAAAAACGGTTGAGACGTTCTCAATCCGGATCATGTGTTCCTCCTGGGTCCAAGCCCGAGAAGAGGTGCCGCCGCAGGCCGGACCGCCGGCGGGTGCGCCGGAGCGCACTGCAGGGGACCGGGCGAAAGCGGGTGCTTCTCCATCGGTCCTGGCGGTAGCACCCTTGCTCCGCAGGATCGCGGAAGGGTTGCTGCGGCGTCACGGAGCCAGGTCTCTCAGCCGCTCTGGATGGTTACAGGTTCCATGGTCGCCGGGGCAGTGCAGATGCGCAATCAAATGTCCTGATGCGGCGAAGCATTGCGAATCATGACCTGTCCCGCGTCATCCGGGAGTTCCACAGCGAATGCGGGCATCCCGCAGGATGGCAGGTAAAAGACCAGAGGGAAGAAAGAGCGCGCGGGCGCCAGCGGGCTAAAGGCCGAAGTGCGGTGCTTCAATGACCGGGCAGGTGTTCATGACGACATCCAGCCCGGCGTCGGCCGCCCGCTGCGCCGCGGCCTCGTCAATGACGCCCAGCTGCAGCCACACGGCTTTGGCCCCCACCTCGATGGCCTGGTCAACAATTGCGCCCACGCGGGATGAGTTCACGAAACAGTCCACGACGTCGATGCGGCCCGGAACCTCGTGGAGGCTTCGGTAGCCCTTGTTGCCGTGCACGTCGTCGCCCTTGAGACTCACCGGAATGATTTCCATGCCCAAATGGTCCTGGATATAGCGGGACACACCGACGGCGGTGCGCAGGGGGTTGTTGGACAGGCCCACCACGGCCCAGCGGCCCTTGTTCTTCAGCAGGGATTCGATAACTGCGGGGTCATTGACGTGCGGCATCTGCTGTCCTTCGGTGGAGTCCTGGAATCGGGGCTCCAGCTTACCCGGCCGGCCTGATCAGCCCAGGAAAGATTCGATGGCCTCGGCCAGGGCAGCGTCCGGCACCCGGGAGACGTCACCCTCCACCAGCTGGAACTCTCCCTCGTCCAGGGCAGCCGCTGCCCGGCGGGCGAGGTCTTGGGTCTCATCCCCGCTGGTGCTTCCGGCAAGGACCAGCACGGGGACCTGGACGCCGCCGAGTCCTTCCAGCTCCGTCTGCAGCACCAGCAGCTCGTCCTCGCCTTCATCCAGGGCCAGGGCCGGTTCCAGCGCCACAACGCGGGTGATGACGGCGGATTCCTCGGCGGCCCGCAGCGCGAGGAACGCCCCCGACGCAAAGCCGTAGAGGTCTGCTGTGCCGCCGGCCACCTGCACCACGGCCAGCAGGTCATCGACGTCGGACTCGGCGGTGTACTCCTCGCCGAGTCCGCTCTCGCCCAGCCCGCGGCGGTCATACGTGTACACCGTGTGGTTCCCGGACAACAGATTCGCCAGTGCACGGGTGCCGGAACTGTTCCGGTCCGAGGTCAGCGGATCCACGATCACCAGCGGCGGGCCGTCGCCCTGCCGGGACCAGGCGATCTGGGTGCCGTCGGCGGAAAGGGCCATTCCGGAGGCACTGGGGGAAAGTTCCATGACAGACTCCTGCTCGCGGGAGGGGCACTGCGGACCCTTCAAACGTAAGGAGACGCTCCGGCCCCGGTCAATGCCCCCGCCCGGAACCCGGCCCCGGAAGCGGCCCCCGGGTGTCCGACCCCGGGGGTGTCCCCCGGCTGCCCGGCCCGCAGCTTACCGGCTGGCGGCTTACCGGTCGGCGGCTTACCGGCTGGCGGCTTACCGTTCCGCGGCCGCCGGCTGCCGGCGGAAGGAGGCGCCGCGGTGTTCGGCAGGCAGCTTGTCTCCGGCTCCGAACAACTTGTGGCGCAGCGTACCCGGCGTGTATCCGGTCCGGTATGCGCCGCGTTTCTGCAGTTCGGGCACCACGAATTCCACGATGTCCTCGAAGGTTCCCGGCGTGATGGCATAGGCCAGATTGAAGCCGTCGACGTCGGTCTCCTCCTGCCAGCGGATCAGTTCTTCCGCGATTTCGGCTCCGGAGCCAACCATCCGCGGACCAAGGCCGCCGATCCCGGCGGATTCGGCGATGTCGCGCACCGTCCAGGGTTCGCCGTCGTCCTTGGCCTTCTGGAAGTTCGCCGCCGCGGACTGGATGGCGTTGGACTGCACGTTGCCCAGCGGTTCGTCCAGGTTGTAGGTGGACAGGTCCACCCCCATCCAGCCGGACATCAGGGCCAGGGCACCCTCGTCACTGGCATACCGCTGGTATTCCTCATGCTTCGCGGCGGCCTCCGCGGAAGTGGCCGCAGTGATCACGGTGAGGAGCGTATAGATGCGGATGGAGTGCCGGTCCCGGCCGGCTGCTTCAGCGGCGTCCCGGATACGGCTGACGGTTGCCTTCAGCTTTTCCACTGTCGGAGCGCCCACAAAAACGGCCTCAGCGTTGCCGGCGGCAAAGGCGATCCCGCGGGGCGAGGCGCCGGCCTGGTAGATCACCGGGGTGCGCTGCGGGGACGGTTCGCTGATGTGGATGCCGGGCACCTTGAAGTACTTGCCCTCGTGGTTGATGTCGTGGACCTTCGCCGGGTCAGTGAAGATGCCACGTTCCCTGTCGCGGACGACGGCGTCGTCCTCCCAGGAGCCTTCCAGCAGTTTGTAGATCACCTCGAGGTATTCGTCCGCGTGGTTGTAGCGCTCGTCATGTTCCAGCTGGTCTTCGGCGCCCAGGTTCCGGGCGGCGGAGGGAAGATAGCCGGTCACCACATTCCAACCGACCCGCCCGTTGGTGATGTGGTCCAGGGTGGAGAGGCGGCGGGCGAAGGGGTAGGGATGCTCATAGGCGGTGCCAGCGGTGACTCCGAAGCCAAGGTGCTCGGTCACCAGGGCCATGGCGGAAACCAGCAGGAGCGGGTCGTTCACCGGAACCTGGGTGCCCTGCCGGAGGGTGGCCTCGTTGGAGTTCCCGTACACGTCATAGGTGCCCAGCACATCGGCGATGAAGATGCCGTCGAACAGCCCGCGCTCGCAGGTTTGGGCGAGGTTGGCCCAGTACCGGATGTCCGTGTAGTTCGCGGACTGGTCCTGCGGATGACGCCACAGGCCGGGGGACTGGTGGCCCACGCAGTTCATGTCAAAGGCGTTGAACCGGATCTGGCGGCGGCTGTTCGAGCCCGGCGCGGACTGATCTGACGGGGAGGACTGGTGAGGCACGGGAAACCCTTCGACGGGACGCACCGCTGGGGAGCGCCGTACTTGCCGTTCGCGGACGCGACACGGCCGGATCCTCATCTGGGGCACCCCGCTACGGAAAGAGGGTTGCCGCCCAACCAGCCAGAGCTTCACGTTGGGACTCATGATCCTGCGTCACCAGTATCTGCATGACGGGACCTGCAAGGGAAGTAGATGACACTCTGTTAACCCGCGACCGGCACGCCTTGCCGTTGTCCACAGCCGAGAAACCACTCTTACCGCCGCCGTCGGTCAACGCTAGAGTCAGCGCATGAAGAAGCACTCCGGCTGGCTGGTGCCATTGGTTGCAATGGCAGCCGTCTGTTTTTTTGTCCCCCTGATACTGAATTCAATTGCTCTCTCCGGGCTGGGCGTTATCCCGAAGGGTCTGATCCTGCTCGGCCTCATCGGAGCAGCGATATTCTTGACCATTTATTTGCTGATTAAAGTGACTGAAAATGGATACCGGGCCTTCCGCGCCCACCGCCGCTCCGGCGGACACCTTAATAAATCCGAACGGGTAGAGGCGGACCTCCGGCGAAGCTATGAGATCTCCTGGGCTGCGGCACGGGTGCTGACCACGGAGCTTGGAAGGGGCCGGAAGCCTGCAGCGCTGGAAGTATGGGGAATTGTGTTGGACCCGGGAGAATCTATCCGGCTTTTGATAAACGCAGATTATGCGCGTTTTTATGGTCTCAACGGAAATTATGTCCATACCTCAGGTTTCTTTTGGGGAAGCCCAGCCTTTGTCCTGGCGGGTTCCGGGATAACCGCCCTCACCAACCGTTCCCGGCGACGGGCTGCTGAGGCTGCCTCACGGCAGCAATGGCGTGAGAACCAGCGAACACAAATGTTCCTGACAGACCACCGGATTATCTGCCAGGCGAACGGAAGATGGCTCAGTTTCCCGTATGCCCACGTATCGGCCTGCTACCCCGAGCCCGAGAACAACAGCATGGTCCTGGAATTCCATTCCGGTGAGCCGCTGCTGATCGGCGGGCCGGAAGCTCCCCTCGCCATCACATATCTGGTGTGGGCCCTCTACGGAGAACACGGGCTGGCGGCACACCCCGCCCTGCAAAGCCTGCGCTCCTGAACGCAGCGACGAAATATTACGGCCGGGACTTGCCGGTTTGGGCAATGGCGCGTTTAGTTGCTCTTGACCATCCCGAGCGGCTGAGAGACCTGGATCAGTGAAGCCGCAGCAACCCTGGTTGCCGTATTTCCTCCTTGAGAAACGGCAATAACGAGGACAGCACCGCAGGAGGCCCGTCAGGGCCCAAGGTGTTTTCCGTAGGGTGCTACTGCCAGGACCGATGGAGATTAACATGACCGCTCTGGCTTCACAGTCCCCTGCCGCCGCGCCGCCTTCAGGTGTGCCTGCCGGCTCCGCCCTTCCCGTCAGCTTTTCGGGACTGGGCAGAACTTTTGGTTCAGGCAGCGAAGCCCGCCAGGTGCTCCGCGACATCACCTTTGATGTTCACCCCGGCGAAGTCCTCGCCATCCTGGGCTCCAGCGGCTGCGGAAAGTCCACGCTCTTGCGGGCCGCGGCCGGTTTGGACGCACCCAGCAGCGGCGAGGTCCGGATCAACGGAACGCCGGTGCGCGGCATTGACGACCGCTGCGCCGTCGCGTTCCAGGAACCACGGCTGCTCCCCTGGCAGACTCTGCAGGCCAACATTGCCATGGGCCTGCCCAAGGGCATCAGCGCCGTGCAGGGCAAAGCCAAGGTGGCTGAACTGCTGGACCTGGTGGAACTGGCAGAATTCGCCAAGCACCGGCCGCGGGCAGTGTCCGGAGGCATGGCGCAGCGCGCCTCCCTCGCCCGCGCCCTGGCCAGGACGCCCGGGGTGCTCCTGCTCGATGAGCCGTTCGGCGCCCTCGATGCCCTGACCCGGCTCAAGATGCAGGACCTGCTGCTCTCGGTGCACAAGGCCACCCCCGCCACGGTGTTGCTGGTCACCCACGATGTGGATGAAGCCCTCCAGCTGGCGGACCGCATCATCGTCCTGGGCCGGCAGCCAGAGGAATCCGGTGCCACCATCACCCAGACCATCACCGTTCCGGGCAACCGGCCGCGGGACCGGGCCTCGGCGGAGCTGGCCCGAATGCGCGTCGAGCTGCTGGCCAGCCTCGGCGTCGACCGCCACTAACCCTGCCCCGGGCTTTCCTGCCACCGGCACCCTCCGCCCGGCATCCCCGCCGGACCCTCCCCTTGCTTTCCCCTATCTTTCCGTGCCTTCCTGCGCACCGGATCTTCACTTCCAGCCAGAAAGAAATGCCATGACCCACCGTTTCTCCGCACCGCCCGCTTCCCGCACTTCCGTCCGCGGCCCCGTCAAGGCGCTGGCCGCCGCGGCGGCCGCCGCTTCCCTGCTGCTGACCGGCTGCGTGGCCGGCGAAGATTCCGGCGCCGCAGCCAACGCGAACGGAGCCGCCGGCGGCACCCTGACGCTGGACTTCGCCACCTATAACCCGCTGAGCCTGATCATCAAGGACCAGGGCTGGCTGGAAACCGCGCTGGCCGAAGACGGCGTCACCGTGGAATGGGTGCAGTCCGCCGGGTCCAACAAGGCGAACGAAAACCTGCGTTCGGGGGCGGTCGACGTCGGTTCCACCGCCGGATCCGCCGCCCTGCTCAACAGGGCCAACGGCTCCCCCATCAAGGTCATAGATGTGTTTTCCCAGCCCGAGTGGTCCGCGCTGGTAGTGGGTGCCGATTCGGACATCGCCTCGGTCTCGGACCTCAAGGGCAAGTCAGTGGCCGCCACCAAGGGCACCGACCCCTACTTCTTCCTGGTCCAGGCCCTGGACGAGGCCGGGTTGAGCCTGAAAGACGTGACGGTGGAGCAGCTGCAGCACGCAGACGGCCGGACCGCCCTGGAAAACGGCTCCGTGGATGCCTGGGCCGGACTGGACCCGATCATGGCCGGTGCCGAGCAGAACGGCGCCCGCCTGATCTACCGCAACCTGGACTTCAACACCTACGGCCTTCTGGCCGCCAACGAATCCTTCCTGGAAGAAGACCCGGAACAGGCACAGGCCGTGGTCGATGCGTATGAGAAGGCCCGGGCCTGGGCCGCGGAGAATCCTGAGGAAACCGCCCGGATCCTCGCCGACGTTGCCGGGCTGGACCCGGCCGTGGCGCAGACCGTGGTACTGGAACGCAGCAATCTGGATGTGGACCCGGCACCCGGCGATGCACAGCGCAGCGTCCTGGCGAAAATCGGTTCCACCCTGGTGGAAACCGGTGACGTGGCAAGCCAGGACGCCGTGGACAAGGCACTGGACGGCCTGCTGGAGAACTCGTTTGTGCGCAATGCCGCCCCGGCTGCAACCAAGGACTCCTGATGACTCACATCGGCAACCCCTATCTCACCGGGGAGAGCGCGGCAGGGACGGCAGCCCGCGGCGCAACAGTCCACGTTCCCGGCCCCGGCCCGGCCGACGAGACAGCCCCCGGCGGCGTCCTGGTCCGCCGGTGGATCCGGCTGGCGCTGGGACTGGTGGTTCCGGCCCTGCTCCTGGCCGTATGGCAGATCAGCACGGCCGCCGGGGTGTTCAGCCCGGTCCAGCTGCCCTCCCCCGCCGCGGTATACACGGCCGCGGCAGACCTGGTCAGCCGCGGCCAGCTGGGCATCCACGTGGCCATCTCCACGCAGCGGGTGCTCATCGGGTTCGCGATCGGCGGGCTGCTGGGCCTGGCACTGGGCGCCCTGCTGGGCCTGTCCCGGCTGGCGGACACCCTGCTCGGCCCGGCGATCGGAGCCCTGCGTGCCGTTCCGTCCCTGGCGTGGGTGCCGCTGCTGATCCTCTGGCTGAAGATCGGTGAGGATTCCAAGATCACGCTGATCGCCATCGGCGCCTTCTTCCCGGTGTTCACCACCGTCTCCCTGGCCCTGCGCCACGTGGACCGGAACCTGGTGGAAGCGGCCCGGGCCTTCGGATTCAACGGAATGAAGCTGCTGACCACGGTCCAGCTGCCCGCCGTCGTGCCGGCTGTTTTCTCCGGGCTGCGCCTGGCACTGGCCCAGTCCTGGCTGTTCCTGGTGGCCGCGGAACTCATCGCCTCCTCCATGGGGCTGGGCTTCCTGCTGACCGACTCACAGAACAACGGGCGCACGGACCGGTTGCTGCTCTCCATCATCCTGCTGGCCCTGATCGGAAAAACCACCGACGCCCTGCTGGGCCTGGCCGAGAAAAAGGCGGTCACAAAATGGGCCTGAGCCCGGTAAGAGAACACACTGCCGCCGCGGATCCCCAGAGCGAGGAGGACCGCATCGCCTTCTGGGAAACCGCTGCCCGCCGGCTGCAGTGGGAACAACCCTGGCACACCGCCCACGCCTTCACGCCCCCGCAGCGCCTGAGCGGACCAGAGATTCCGGAGGACGAAGCCGAGTACAGCATTCCGGTCATCGAATGGTTCGCCGGCGGAACCCTGAACGTGGCCGTGAATTGCGTGGACCGGCATGTGGCCGCCGGCCGCGGATCCAAGGTGGCCCTGCATTTCGAGGGCGAGCCCGGAGACCGGCGCACGGTCACCTACGCGGACCTGCAGGAGGAAGTGTCCCGGGCCGCCAACGCCCTGCTGGCCCTGGGCATCGGCGCCGGTGACCGCGTGGTCATCTATCTGCCGGTCCTCGTGGAAACCATTGTCATCACGCTGGCCTGCGCGCGGATCGGCGCCGTCCATTCCCTGGTGTTCGGCGGATTCTCTGCGGAGGCGCTGAAGTTCCGGGTGGAGGACACCGGCGCCAAGCTGCTGGTCACCACCGACGGCCAGTTCCGCCGCGGCGCCTCCGTTCCGGTCAAGGACAACGCAGATATTGCAGTGTCCGGGGAAAACGCCATTGAACACGTCCTGGTGGTCCGACGCACCGGATCCGACATTTCCTGGACACAGGGCCGTGACCTCTGGTGGCACGAAACCGTGGACACCGCCTCCGCCGTCCATGAGCCGCAGGCCTTCGACGCCGAGACGCCGCTGTTCATCATGTACACCTCCGGAACCACCGGACAGCCCAAAGGCCTGGTGCACACCATGGGCGGCTACCTGACCCAGGCCTCCTGGAGCTACGAATTCCTCTTCGCCGCGCCGGACGAAACGGCGCGGGAGACGGATGTCCACTGGTGCACCGCGGACCTCGCCTGGGTCACCGCGCACACCTATGAGATCTACGGACCGCTGTCCAACGGCGTCACGCAGGTCCTTTTCGAGGGCACCCCGGACACTCCGCATCCGGGCCGGCACCTGGAAATCATCGACCGTTACCAGGTGACCAGCTACTACACTGCGCCCACCCTGGTCCGGTCCCTCATGGGCTGGTTCCCGGACGGCGTTCCGGGGCAGTACAGCCTCTCCTCCATCCGCCTGCTCGGCACGGTGGGGGAGGCCGTGAATCCCGAAGCGTGGCGCTGGCTGCGCGCCCAGCTGGGCCGCGGGGAGGTGCCCGTCATCGACACCTGGTGGCAGTCCGAAACCGGCGCCACCATCCTCTCGCCGCGCCCCACGGACACCGGTTTCAAGCCCGGCTGCGCTTCCCGTGCCCTGCCCGGCGTCAGCACCCGGATTGTGGACGACGCCGGCAACCCGGTGCCCCCGAATACCCAGGGCTTCATTGTGGTGGACAGGACCGGGCCGGCGATGGCCCGCACGGTCTGGGGCAACCCGCAGCGCTACCTGTCTTCCTACTGGCGGCAGTATGCGCGGCAGGGCTGGTTCCTGGCCGGCGACGGAGCCAAATACGACGACGACGGCGACATCTGGATCCTCGGGCGCACCGATGACGTGCTGAACGTATCGGGGCACCGGCTGTCCACGATCGAGATTGAATCAGCCCTGGTGGCTCATCCCTGGGTGACCGAAGCCGGCGTCTGCCCCGTCGCCGACCCGAAGACCGGACAGGCGATCGCGGCCTTCGTCGTGCTCACGGACGCAGCACCGGGAAACCAGGATGTGGTCGCCGCGGAACTCCGGTCCCACGTCGCCCGGCAGATCGGGCCGATCGCCAAGCCGGCCGCCGTCGTCGTCGTTCCGGATGTCCCCAAGACCCGCTCCGGCAAAATCATGCGGCGGCTGCTGACCCAGCTGTTTGAGGGAACCCGGCTGGGTGACACCACCAGCCTCCAGAACGAACCGTGCATCGCCGACGTTGCCCGCGCCTGCGAAGCGCGGCGCAGAGGAATTCAGTGAACGCGGGTCAGGGTCACCCGGTCCATGACCACCACTCCGCCCATCAGGCGGTGGATGCGCATGAATTCAGTGGGCGAGACCTCCAGTGTGGTCGTGTCCGCCTTCGCGGGCAGCAGATCCTCATGCATCCCGTCCAGGATTTCCAGGAACAGCCGGTTCGCCTCCACGTGCGGCAGCGGGTCGGTGGCAGAGATCTTATGGGTGGAAGCAGCCAACTTGTAGCCGGTTTCAATAACAACCACGTACTCGTCCATAAGGATCATTGTTCGTCCGCCGTCCCCAACTTGCAACGATCCCCCCGCCGCTTTGCTGCGGCCCACCAGGAAGGAGCACTCATTTCATGAGTGATCGCCAGTTTGGCTTCCGGACCCGTGCCCTGCACGCCGGCGGCACCCCCGACGCCACGCACGGTGCGCGTGCGGTACCGATTTACCAGAGCACGTCCTTTGTCTTCAAGGACACCGACGACGCCGCCAACCTGTTCTCGCTGCAGAAGTACGGGAACATCTATTCGCGGATCGGCAACCCCACGGTGGCAGCCTTCGAGGAGCGCATCGCTTCCCTGGAAGGCGGCATCGGTGCGGTGGCGACGGCGTCGGGTATGTCCGCTGAATTCGTCACCTTTGCGGCCCTGTGCGCGGCGGGAGACCACATCGTTGCCGCGGCGCAGCTTTACGGCGGCACCGTGACCCAGCTGGATGTGACGCTGCGCCGGTTCGGGATCGACACCACCTTCATAGCAGGCACGGATCCGGCGGACTATGCCGCGGCCATTCAGGAGAACACCAAGGCGGTCTACGCCGAAGTGGTGGCCAACCCCAGCGGCGAGGTGGCCGACATAGCCGGGCTGGCAAAGGTGGCGCACGACGCCGGTGTGCCGCTGATCCTGGACGCCACCCTGAGCACGCCGTACCTGGTGCGGCCCTTTGAGCACGGCGCGGATATTGTCATCCATTCCGCCACCAAGTTCCTCGGCGGCCACGGCACCACCCTGGGCGGCGTCGTCGTGGAGTCCGGAAAGTTCAACTGGGGCAACGGAAAGTTCCCCGCCATGACCGAGCCGGTGGCCAGCTACGGCAACATTTCCTGGTGGGGGAACTTCGGCGAGTACGGGTTCCTGACGAAGCTGCGCTCGGAGCAGCTTCGGGACATCGGCCCCTCGCTCAGCGCGCAGTCGGCATTCCAGCTGCTGCAGGGCGTGGAAACCCTGCCGCAGCGCCTTGACGAACATCTGCGCAACGCCTCAGCCGTGGCGCAGTGGCTGGAAGCGGATCCGCGCGTGTCCTGGGTGAGCTATGCAGGGCTGCCCTCCCACCCGCACTATGACCGTGCCCGGAAGTACCTGCCCAAAGGGCCGGGGTCCGTGTTCAGCTTTGGTGTGCGCGGGGGCCGGGAGGCCGGCAAGACGTTCATTGAGGCCCTGCAGCTGGCATCCCATCTGGCCAATGTGGGCGACTCGCGCACCCTGGTGATCCATCCGGGGTCCACCACGCACGGCCAGTTGTCCCCCGAGCAGCTCACCGCCGCCGGCGTGGCCGAGGACCTGGTGCGGATCTCGGTTGGACTGGAGGACCTGGAGGACATCCTCTGGGACCTGGACCAAGCGCTGGCCGCCGCGGCGGCACCCGATTCTGCCCACGAACTGAAGGAGCCCGTCCATGTCCGCTGAAACTGCCGCAGCACCGCGCACCTGGGAAGGTCCCGGCGCCCCGGAACGGCTGGCCCTGCTGAGCCGGGCCAAGACCATCGCCATCGTGGGTGCTTCGGACAAACCGTCGCGGGCGTCCTACTTCGTGGCGACCTATCTGCTGTCGTCCTCGCCGTACACGGTCTATTTCGTGAACCCGGCGGCAAAGGAAATCCTGGGACGCCCCGTTTACGCGTCTCTGGCTGATCTGCCCGAGGCTCCGGACATCGTGGACGTCTTCCGCCGCCATGACGACCTGCCGTCCGTGCTGCAGGAGAGCATCGAAGCGGGCGCCAAAACGCTGTGGCTGCAGCTGGGTTCCTGGCATGAGGAGGTTGCCCGCAACGCTGAAGCTGCCGGCCTGGACGTGGTGATGGACCGGTGCGTGAAGATTGAGCATGCCCGGTTCCACGGCGGACTGAACCTGGCGGGGTTCAATACCGGGGTTATTTCGTCCAAGCGTCAGCGGACCGCGTAGGGCGGCCGGCTGCAGGGTGGGGTGCCGGTCCGGACATTAGGAAACGGCCGCAGACATTAAGAAACGACCGCAGCGGGGCTCGTTGGGGGGATAAGCCTCGGTGCGGTCGTTCCAAGCATGTAATCGTACCCGATTTGCGAAAACTTTCATCTCGTGGCCGTCTTAGTTACGGGGCCGAGCGTCAAACTCTGCCGGCCTTTATCCGGCGGAATTGATCCGCTCGTTGGCAGCAAACCGCCGGTTCTGCAGCACCGGGAGGAACTCGCGCACGTCGTCGATCCGTTTGCGGGTGACCTCCGCCGTGACCACGCCTTCGGCCTCGTCCTCCAGGAACGCCTGCGGCACTCCCATGGGATCCAAAATGGCAGAATGCCCCACCGTGTGGCGGCTGGAGGTTCCCGCCGCGGCCACCCAGACAGTGTTCTCAATGGCGCGTGCCTTCAGCAAGGTTTCCCAGTGCTCAATCTTGTGTTCGCCCTTGAACCAGGCGGCCGGCACGGCGAGCAGGTCCGCGCCCTGGTCCGTCAGTGCCCTGGCCAGCTCCGGGAAGCGGATGTCATAGCAGGTCATCAGCCCCACTTTGATGCCGCCCACCTCGGCCACCAATACGCCGCCGTCGCCCGGCTTGATGCGCGTGGATTCGGAATAGCTGAAGGCGTCGTACAGGTGCAGCTTGCGGTACGTGCCGGCAATCCGGCCGGTGGCGTCGATCAGCACCAGCGTGTTGTAGGGCCGGTCCTCGCCGCTGGATTCGTATCCGCCGGCGACGACAGCGATGCCCAGTTCGGCGGCCAGCATCGACAGCTGCTGCACAAAGGTGGTCCAGGAGGCGTCCACGGCGGCAGCCAGCGGGCCCTCGATCTTCCCCACGCTGAACATGGATTCCTCGGGAAAGACGATCAGCTCGGAACCCTCCGCCCGGGCCTTGGCCGCCAGGGTGCGCATCACGTCTAGGTTCTCCGCAACATCGCCCGTGGGACTGAACTGGCCTACGCTCACCAACATTTCCAACCGCCTTCTTCCGCAACCGAAGTTTCTCTCAGCCTAGACCAGGACCCCGGCGCGCAGAACGGGTTTTGCTGCGGGCGCCGCCTAGACTGGGGCCGCATGGACGAACTCACGCTGCCGACTGACCTGACTCTGGCCCGCGGAACCCTGAATCCGCTGGCCGTGGGCTACTCCCGCACTCCGCTGCACCGCACCGCACTGCCGAACGGACCTGCGGACCGGCTGCGGACCAAGCGGTGGGAGTATTGGGGCGTTTTGTCCCCCGAGCTGGCCGTGGGCATGACGATCGTGAATCTCGGATACGCGGCCAGCCTGCAGATCTATGTCCTGGTCCGGGCCACCGGGGAGGAAATCAGCAGTGAACCGCTGAAGATCCTGCGCGGCGCCGGGGACATCCAGCTTCCGGATACCCTGCCGCCGCTCACGGCCCTGGGAACAGTGGGGGACGTGACCCTGCGCTTCCATGACGACGGCGCCGGCACCCACCTGCGGGCACGCTCCCCGCGGGTGTCGGTGGATCTGTACGCCCCGGCTGAGGGGGATGTGCTGGGTGTGGTGGTTCCGTGGTCGGAGCGCCTCTTCCAGTACACGCTCAAGGACGTGGCCCGCCGGGTCACCGGGTCCGTCACCGTGGACGGTCAGACCTACACCGTGGGTGAAGACGCGTTTGCCGTGCTGGACCGGGGCCGCGGCCGCTGGCCGTACCGGACCGCCTGGACCTGGGGCGCGGGGTCGGGAACCGTCAACGGCACCCGGCTTGGCCTGCAGATTGGCGGGCAATGGACAGCAGGAACTCCGGCCACTGAAAACGCCCTGATCGTGGACGGCCGGCTGCATCATTACGACGGCGAACTGGAGTTCACGTATAACCTCACGGATCCGGACTCCAAGTGGACGGTTCACGGGCCGTGGATCGATGCGGTGCTGACGCCGTTCCACCGCCGAACCTCGGCCACCAAGCTTGGCATTATCTCGTCCGAGATTTGGCAGGCATTTGGCTCCTGGACCGGAACGGCCCGGACTCCGGACGGAACCGCGTACGTCCTTGACGGGTTGACGGGTTGGATCGAGGAGGCCCGGCACCGTTGGTGAACCCGCAGTCGCAGCGGCGTTTTCAGGCCGCTACCGGCTGCCGAAGGACATAACCGGCTCCTGCAGATCACCTCCGCGCCGGTAAATACCCCTGCGCAGGACTTGAATCTGAGGGTGAGGGAGGCGCCGCGGGTCCTGGGGCGGTTACTCTGGCCAGATGCTAAAGGGATTCAAGGACTTCATCATGAAGGGCAACGTGCTGGACCTGGCGGTTGCCGTCATCATCGGCGCAGCGTTTACGACCGTCGTGAACGCCCTGGTCAACTCGGTGCTTATGCCGTTCATCTCCGGGCTCGTCGGTTCGCCGAACTTCGACAGTTTCGCGGCGGTTAACTTCAACGGGAACCAGATTCAGTTTGGGGTCCTGCTGACCGCCGTCGTGAACTTCCTGCTCATTGCGGCGGCCGTGTACTTCGTGATCGTGATGCCGATGAACAAGATGATCGAACGGCGCAACCGCAGGCTGGGGATCACCCCGGAGCAGAGCGCGGATCCTCAGGTGATGCTCCTGACCGAGATCCGCGATGCGCTCACTTCGCAGCCGCCGAACGGAACAGCAAGCTCCCAGGGCGGGCCGAAACACTAATCGGGTTCCGGCCTCAGGGCAATCACTCCCCCGGAACAGGAGACTCATGGCCACCGTCATCTCGTCCATCGCGCTCGACGCACTGGATCCGCCGCTGCTGGCGCGGTTCTGGACCCAGGCGCTGGGCTACCGGGTCCTGGAGAGCAACGACGCCGATGTGATCTCCCTGGCCCCGGCTGACGGCTCAGGTCCGGACATCGACATCATTCCCGTACCCGAGCACAAGTCTCTCAAGAACCGGCTGCACCTGGACCTGCGGGCGGCCGGTGGCAGCACCCAGGAGCAGGAAGTGGAACGGCTGGAAGCACCGTTGACAGACGGCCTGTAGGGGCACAAAGCCGGTACAACAGGGGAAGGCCCCGCAGCCTCAGCTTGGAATCCAGGGCTGCGGGGCCTTCCTTATGTTGAAGTCCTACTCGCTGATCAGATCCCGGACCACAATGGTCTGATCCCTGTCCGGGCCCACGCCGATGGCGGAGAACCGGGTGCCGGACATCTTCTCCAAAGCCAGCACGTAGTCGCGGGCGTTCTTGGGCAGATCGTCCAGGGTCTTGGCGCCGGTGATGTCCTCGGTCCAGCCGTCAAAGTACTCGAAGATCGGCTTGGCATGGTGGAAGTCGGTCTGCGTCATCGGCATTTCGTCGAACCGCACGCCGTCGACGTCGTAGGCCACGCACACGGGAATCTGCTCGATCCCGGTGAGCACATCCAGCTTGGTCACAAAGTAGTCCGTGAAGCCGTTCACGCGGGAAGCGTGGCGCGCCAGCACGGCGTCGTACCAGCCGCAGCGGCGGGGGCGGCCGGTGTTGACACCGAATTCGCCGCCGGTCTTCTGCAGGTACAGCCCCATGTCATCGAAGAGCTCGGTGGGGAACGGACCGGCACCCACACGGGTGGTGTATGCCTTGATGATGCCCACGGCGCGGTTGATCCGGGTGGGCCCAATGCCCGATCCCACTGACGCACCGCCGGCGGTCGGGTTGGAGGACGTCACAAACGGATACGTGCCGTGGTCCACGTCCAGGAACGTCGCCTGGCCGCCTTCCATCAGGATGACCTTGCCCTCGTCCAGTGCGCGGTTCAGCTCGAATGTGGAGTCGATAACCATGGGACGCAGCCGGTCTGCGTAGGACAGGAAGTACTCAACCATTTCGTCGACGTCGACGTCGCGGCGGTTGTACACCTTGACCAGCAGCTGGTTCTTCTGCCGCAGGGAGCCTTCAACCTTCTGGCGCAGGATCGACTCGTCGAAGATGTCCTGGACCCGGATGCCCAGACGGGCCACCTTGTCCATGTAGGCCGGGCCGATGCCGCGGCCGGTGGTGCCAATGGCACGCTTGCCCAGGAAACGTTCGGTGACCTTGTCCATCACCTGGTGGAACGGGGCCACCAGGTGGGCGTTGGCGGAGATGCGCAGCTTGGACGTGTCCGCGCCGCGTGCTTCCAGGCCGTCGATCTCTGCGAAGAGCGCCTCCAGGTTCACCACACAGCCGTTGCCGATCACGGGAATGGCGTTGGGGCTCAGGATGCCGGCCGGGAGGAGCTTAAGTTCGTACTTTTCACCGCCGACGACGACGGTGTGGCCGGCGTTGTTCCCGCCGTTGGGCTTGACGACGTAATCGACGCGTCCCCCGAGCAGGTCTGTGGCCTTACCTTTACCTTCGTCGCCCCACTGGGCGCC
Source organism: Arthrobacter sp. NPDC097144 (assembly GCF_044762205.1). NCBI lineage: Bacteria > Bacillati > Actinomycetota > Actinomycetes > Micrococcales > Micrococcaceae > Arthrobacter > Arthrobacter sp. NPDC097144. The sequence goes on from NZ_JBIWDW010000003.1 coordinate 42,510, forward strand.
GACGATGACAATTGCGGGCATGGGATCCTCCCCCATTAGTTACGAAAGGGGAAAAAACGCCGACGGCGCGATCCGCTTCCGTGCATGAGAATGCCCCTAAACTCGCAGGCCGGGCCTGAATTGGTTGTGAACCGGGTCTAGCCGGAGTCGCGGGGCTCTTACCTACCAAGTTTAGCCGATTGTGGGTCCCCTGCCCTTTTGGCGGCGCCACACCGGGTATTACTTGGAGCAATCCCGGCGTAACGTAGCCCGATGGACCGTTTTCGCGGCTTTATTGCCGGCATTGGCACCACCTCCGGTACTCGCTTGGTGGTGGGCCACTGGCTGGAATCCCCGTTCGGGGCATTTACGGATGTCATGGCGGAGAACGCGGCCGGGTCCCGGCTGCTGCTGGCACCCAGTCCGGAAATCGCCGAGTATGTGGGCGGCACCTATCATTTTGATGCCGTGGACGTGGGCGACGTGGAGGCCCGTCTCACCGCGAACCACCTGCTGGTCAGCGCCGGGCCGCTGCGGCTGAACGTCGATTTGGGAGCCCGGACCGTGCTGGGACGGATGCTGGAGCGCATTCCGCCTGTTGTAGCCGTACATCCGCGCTGGCTGGGCGCCATTAACCCGCTGGCAGGACTGCTGGTCCCGGGCGTGCGGACGGCCGGTTCAGCCGGCGGCGAGCGCCGTGAGTATTACGGCGTCCGGTCCATCCGCTCCCTTACCGGAGCGCAGGCCAGTTGGGACGGGCGGGATTTGGGCAGCTTGTCCGCCATAGACCCGCCCGTCCGCTTCGGATTCAGCTCCGTTCCACCCAAACCGCAAATTGTGGCCGTGACTACGAGCATCATTCCCTGAGCCGCTTTTGGCCCGGTTTTTCCTGGCGTTCGCTGACCCAAAAAGGCGGGCTACCCGGGTGACAAAACTACCTCCTCCATACTCTCTTTCCTGGCAGCCATCACTCGGATGACTACTTCACACGGAAAGCAGAGCCACAATGAAAAAACGCACTGCAGGACTCGCACTCGCAGCAGCAACCGGCCTCTCGGCCCTATCCGCGACCCCGGCTTTCGCAATGACGACGCCCTATCCCAACTGTGACGCTGCTGCTGCGAACGGCGTCTACAACATTCCCTCCAGCGACCCAGGCTATGCTCCCGGCCTGGATAGGGACAAGGACGGAATAGCATGCGAAAACCCCGAGTCGACGCCAACTCTCCCACCCACGACCACGCCCAGTAGTCCACCCACCACTCCGCCCTTGCCGACCGATCAAATGAGCGGCATGCCCAGGGGCGGGGTTGATGCCGGTGTAACTCCGGATCAGGGATCAGGCCTCGGTTCGGTTGCCCTGGCCGGCGGGCTGGTTCTGGCAGCGGCCGGGGCCGGGGCCGGGGCATACGTTGTTCGCCGCCGGAGCGGGAACCATGCCTAATTCCAGGCGCACGGGCTGCGCTGCGGGGTCCCACCGCCCATGATCCCGCTGACAGCACCCATGACGGGCGGCCGCAGGAGCCTTCGCGCAACTGCGGCCGCCGGTCTGCTCATCGCATCCGCGGGGCTTTCCGCCTGCGGTTCAGGATCGGGAGCCGGCGCCGCACCGCCAACAGCATCATCCTGGCAATCGCCCGTGCCCTCTCCCCGGCAGACAACGGACACCAGCAGCACAGCGGATAACAGCAACGCAGCGGAGGCAACCGGCACATCAGCGCCTCCTCAAACCTTGAACGCCGAGACCGCAGCCCTTCCCCGCACCTTGGAACTTCCATCCATCGGTGCGGGATCCGACCTGATGCAGGTTGGCCTGCGCGCTGACGGCGTCCTGGAAGTTCCTCCAGGGAATCCGGGGGCACCGGCTGCCTGGTACACCGGTTCGCCGCGTCCGGGAGCCGCCGGACCGGCCGTGCTCCTTGGCCACGTGAATGCGGAGGACGGCGGGCCGGGTGTCTTCGCCGGCCTGCGCGAACTGAAGCCCGGCGACGAAGTCCGTATCCAGCGCGAGGACGGTTCCGCCGTCGTATTCATTGTGGTGTTCGGCGAGCCCTATCCCAAGGATGCCTTTCCCACCGAGAAGGTCTATGGCAACACTGAAGGACCTGAACTCCGCTTGATCACCTGTGACGGTTATGACGCGAAAACAGGCACCTTCGAGGACAACTACGTTGTCTACGCCAGCCTGGCCCGGTAGCCCGTCACCCGACCGTCACAAAGGCCGCTGCGGTTAACTGCCGGGGTGAGCCATCCGCAGGGGCTTTGGCCGCGAACCCCGGCTTAACCCGGGTCAAGGAGAGAGCCAGGGGAAACGTCCGGCTGAAGCCGGCATGCGAAAGGCTGGCCATGGAACAGGAACATTCACACCGCACCGTGGAATCCGTCTGGGACTACCCCCGTCCGCCGCGCGTGGAACCCACGTCGGAGCATGTGCAGGTTTTCCTCGGCGGGCAGCTGGTAGCGGACACCACTGCAGCTGTCCGGGTCCTCGAAACCAGCCATCCCCCGGTGTACTACATCCCCCTGGAGGACTTTGCGCCGGACTCGCTCATTCCGGCCAGCGGATCCACCTGGTGTGAATTCAAGGGGCAAGCCGCCTACTTTGACGTCATCGGCGGAGACGTTCGGGCGGACCGCGCAGCCTGGACCTATCCTGATCCCGTCCCCGGCTACGGGCCCCTGGCCAGTCGGGCGGCGGTGTATCCGGGCAGGATGGACCGCTGCACCGTGGACGGCGAGGAGGTCCAGGCGCAGGAGGGCGACTTCTACGGCGGCTGGATTACGGGACGCGTCACCGGACCCTTCAAGGGCGCGCCGGGGACCGGCGGCTGGTGACACGGCAAAGGCCGGGTGTCCCGCAGAAGCGGGGCACCCGGCCTTTGGACGGCCGTCAGGCCAGGGTCAGGACTCGCGTCCTTCAATGGCAACCTTCGCCTGCGGGTCCGATTCATTCAGGAACTTGGTAATACGGTCCACTTCCTCGGACTCGCCGATGGCCGCTGCTGCACGGCCGAGGGCGTACAGCGCACGCAGGAAGCCCTGGTTGGGAACGTGCTCCCAGGGGATGGGTCCCGCACCGCGCCATCCGGAGCGGCGCAGCGCATCCAGACCGCGGTGGTAGCCCACCCGCGCGTAGGCGTAGGACTCGATGGTGCGCCCTTCGTCGAAGGCCTCGTCGGCCAGGATGGCCCAGACCTGTGAAGAAGTGGGGTGTTTCGCTGCCAGGTCCAAGGCCTCATCGCCGGCTTCAAGGCGTGCGACGACGTCGGACTCCTCGGGCAGGTAGGTGGGCTCTGGTCCGAGCAGGTTCTTGCGGAATTCATCTGACATTAGAGGGACTTGCCTGCCGATCCTAGGTTCTGTGCTGCTTCCACCACACGGGCGGACATGCCGGCTTCCGCCGAGGCACCCCACACGCGCGGGTCGTACTGCTTCTTGTTGCCAACTTCGCCGTCGACCTTCAGGACGCCGTCGTAGTTGCGGAACATGTGGTCCACCACGGGACGGGTGTACGCGTACTGGGTGTCGGTGTCGATGTTCATCTTCACCACGCCGTAGGACACGGCGTCCGCGATTTCCTGCGCCGAGGAGCCGGAACCGCCGTGGAAAACCAGGTCAAACGGGCGTTCGCGGCCGATGGATTCGCCCACGGCATCCTGGATGTCCTTGAGGATTTCCGGACGCAGCTTCACGCCGCCGGGCTTGTACACGCCGTGGACGTTGCCGAAGGTCAGGGCGGTCAGGTAGCGGCCCTTGTCACCGGCGCCCAAGGCCTCGATGGTCTTCATGCCGTCGGCCACCGTGGTGTAGAGCTTTTCGTTGATGGCGTTCTCCACGCCGTCTTCCTCACCGCCGACAGTGCCGATTTCCACCTCGAGGATCATCTTGGCGGCGTGGGTGCGGGCCAGCAGCTCCTGGGCGATGCGCAGGTTGTCCTCGAGGGTTTCAGCCGAGCCGTCCCACATGTGGGAGTTGAAGATGGGATCTTCGCCGCGCTTGACCGCTGCTTCGGAGGCCGCGAGGAGGGGAAGGACAAAGTCGTCCAGTTTGTCCTTGGGGCAGTGGTCCGTGTGCAGGGCGATGTTCACGTTGTAGCTCTTGGCAACTTCGCGGGCGTAGGCCGCGAACGCCAGCGAGCCGGTGACCATGTTCTTGATCTTGGCGCCGGACCAGTAGGCGGCCCCGCCGGTGGAAACCTGGACGATGCCGTCCGAGCCTGCCTCCGCAAACCCTGCAAGCGCGGCGTTAAGCGTTTGGGACGAGGTGACGTTCACGGCCGGGTAGGCGAATCCCCCGGCCTTCGCGCGGTCGATCATCTCGGCATAAATCTCAGGGGTTGCAATAGGCATGCTGACTCCAAAGTCGATAGCGGCAGGGCCGGGGCCCTCATTGGCTTCCTACATCCTAGCCACAAGTATCCGTCCGGCAGCAGGTCATGTCACCGGGGAACGGACCACGGCGCCACAAGGAACAAAAGGGCGTCCCTTTTTCGTCAATTTACCTTTTGGCCGAAGACATGGCGCCGGATCCAGCCGTGCATTGCAATAGCCGCTGCCGAGCCGGCATTGATGGAACGGGTGGAGCCAAATTGGGCGATGGAAAGGGTGGCCTCCGCGGCTGCGTGGACCTCCGCGCTGAGGCCCGGTCCCTCCTGCCCAAACACCAGGACACAGTTTTCCGGCAATTCGTAGGTCTCCAGCGGCACGGAGTCCGGAAAGTTGTCGATGCCGATGATGTGCAGGTCCTCGCTCCGCGCCCATTCCACGAAGTCCTCCACCGTGGGGTGGTGGCGCACGTGCTGGTAGCGGTCGGTGACCATGGCTCCGCGGCGGTTCCAGCGCCGTCGTCCGATGATGTGCACTTCCTTGGCCATGAAGGCATTGGCGGTGCGCACCACTGTGCCAATGTTGAAGTCATGCTGCCAGTTCTCGATGGCAACGTGGAACGGATGCCGCTTGGTGTCCAGGTCCGCCACGATTGCCTCGTGGTTCCAGTAGCGGTACTCGTCCACCACGTTGCGGGCGTCGCCGTTGGCCAGCAGCTCCGGGTCCCAATGGTCGCCCTCAGGGAGCGGACCTTCCCACGGGCCTACGCCCACCTGGTGCGCAGGCGCAGTTTCAACTGTTTCCACGGGCGGCTCCGGCAATTGCTCAACGCTCTCTATCACCCTTCAAGCGTAAGGTGAAAGACTGGACCGCACGATCGCGGCAACGAGCGATGAGACCGGGAACACCCGTCGGTGTGAACTGAAAAGGAACAATGTGGGCGAAAACGAGAACATTGAATGCTGGCTGACGGACATGGACGGCGTCCTGGTCCATGAGAACAATCCCATTCCGGGTGCAGCCGAACTCATTGACCGTTGGGTGGCCACCTCCAAGCGGTTCCTGGTGCTGACCAACAACTCGATTTACACTCCGCGGGACCTCGCGGCCCGGCTGCATGCCTCCGGCCTGGAAATCCCCGAGGAAAACCTGTGGACGTCGGCGCTGGCCACGGCCGAGTTCCTGAAGGACCAGGTCAAGAACGCCGGTGTACCGGGACGCTGCTTCGTGGTGGGCGAAGCCGGGCTCACCACTGCCCTGCATGAAGCCGGAATGATCCTCACGGACACCAACCCGGACTATGTGGTGCTGGGCGAAACCCGCACCTATTCCTTCGGCACCATCACCAAGGCCATCCGCCTGATCATGGGAGGCGCGCGCTTTATCGCCACCAATCCCGACGTCACCGGCCCGTCCCCGGAAGGCCCGCTGCCGGCCACCGGAGCCATCGCGGCCCTGATCACCGCCGCCACCAACATGAAGCCCTATATTGTGGGCAAGCCCAACCCCATGATGTTCCGCTCCGCGATGCGCAAGATCGATGCGCATTCAGAAAGCACCGCAATGATCGGTGACCGGATGGACACGGACATCATTGCGGGCATCGAGGCCGGGCTGACCACCGTCCTGGTCCTTAGCGGCATCACCCAGCGCGAAGACATCAATTCCTATCCGTTCCGGCCCACCCAGATCGTCAACTCGGTCTCGGACCTGATCAGCACGGTGTAGTCCGGCAGGCGGCCGGCGTTCGCCAGCTTAGGAACCGGATCCTAGAACACGGACTTCAGGCCGCCGCCCCGCTCCGCGGGCGAGTACAGCCGCAGCACTTCACCCACCACGCGCTGGTAAACACCCGGATTCCACTGCGGGCTGGCATGCGCCGGTCCGGCACCCTCGGTCACCAGGGAGTCGGACACCAGGTTCTTCGGAAACGCGGCAGCCCATCCCTCACGGGTGCTTTGGTAGTTCACCGTGCGGTCGTCCGGATTCCCGATGAAGGCCAGGGACGTGCCGCCCAGGGAATCCGCGTAGCGCCGCGCGTCGTAGTGGTAAATGTAGGACGCCTGCGACTGGATCAGCGTGGTGGACGGTGCCAGCGGGGAGAGCTGTTCCAGGGTCTGGTCCGCCACGGTGCGCCAGGTGCGTTCATGTTTGTGCAGCACCCGCTCACCCAGCTCGTATCCGCCGCGCACCACGCTGGGGATCCGGTAGCCGGCGTCGTACAGGGCCACCGCCCCTTCAAACATGTCATGGTCCAGGACATCCGCGCCCGCGGCCGGGCTGGAGTCCAGGATGATCAGTTCGACGGCGATGCCGCGCTCCCGCAGCCGGGCCGCCACCTGTACGGCCAGCATGCCGCCAAAACTGTGCCCGTAGAAGTAGATGCGCCGCATCTGATGAATACGGATGTACCGGAACACGGCGGCAACAATGTCTTCCACGTCCAGGCCCCGGTTGGAATATCCGATGCCGGCCAGCTGCCCCCGCAGGGTGAGTGCCGGGCGCAGGGAATTCAGGATCCAGACCGCCTCTTCCCAGCTGGTCTTATAGCCGGGAAAGAGGAACCAGGTGGCGGCGGGAAAGCGCCGTTCGGCTGTCTCGTCGCGGACACGCAGGATCTCCAGGTCCTCCCGGTACCGCTGGATCAGCCGGGTCACGAACAGGTCCGAGGCCAGCGTCAGCCCCAGGACGCTCCCGGCCAGGAACCGGCGGCGGGAGAATCGCTTGAGATTGGCCGCGGTCCGCAGGAACTCCGCCGGATCTTCGTTTCCGTGCGGGCTCACGGGCGGACCCACAAGCGGACCGGTTCCCGCAGCCGGCCCCTGCCGGGCCTAGTCCAGGCCCAGCTCATCCTTGCCGAAGGCATACAGGTAGGGCACGCCGGCTTCGGCTTCAATGCGCTCCTTCGATCCGGTGTCCCGGTCCACGATCACGGCAACGGCCACCACGTTTCCGCCGGCCCGGCGGACACCTTCCACGGCTGCCAGCGCTGATCCGCCGGTGGTGGATGTGTCTTCCAGGACCACCACGTTGCGGCCGGCAACGTCGGGGCCCTCAACCTGGCGGCCCATGCCGTAGGACTTCTGGGCCTTGCGCACCACAAAGGCGTCAATCGGCCGGCCGGCGCGGGCACCGGCATTCATGACGGCCGTTGCCACCGGGTCCGCACCCATGGTCAGACCGCCGGCGCTCTCGAAGGAAATGCCCGCTCCGTCGATCAGGTCCAGCATCACGTCACCCACCAGCTGGGAGGCTTCGTGGTGCAGGGTGATGCGGCGCAGGTCAATGTAGTAGTCGGCCTCCGCACCGGAGGAAAGAATGACCTTGCCGCGGACCACGGCCAATTCGCTGATCAAATCCAGGAGGCGGGCACGGGCGGCGGGAAGAACAGGCGCAGTCATGGCTTTCATCCTAGCCGAGTGCCCGGCCGGGACAGAGCTATGACGGGAGATATAGGGTGGATCACATGCGCCAACTACAAGCTGAAATCATCGCCGAAATGGGCGTGCAGCCCACCATCGATGCCGCTGCGGAAATCCGCCGCCGAGTGGATTTCCTGAAGTCCTACCTGGCAGCCTCCCGCACCGGCGGTTTTGTCCTGGGAATCAGCGGGGGAATCGACTCCACGCTGGCGGGCCGCCTGGCCCAGCTGGCCGTCGATGAACTCCGCGCCGAGGGGACCGAGGCGCAGTTCATTGCCCTGCGCCTGCCGTACCAGGTCCAGCATGATGAGGCGGATGCCCAGGCGGCACTGGAGTTCATCCGCCCCAGCCTCTCCTGGGTCTACAACGTTGCTCCGGCCGTTGACGGCTATGAGGAGGAGTACGTGAAGATGAGCGGCGAGCGGATCAGTGATTTCAACAAGGGCAACATCAAGGCCCGGGCCCGGATGACCGCCCAGTACGCTGTGGCAGGCCAGCACAACCTGCTGGTGGTTGGAACGGACCACGGGGCGGAATCCGTCACCGGCTTCTTCACGAAGTACGGCGACGGCGGAGCGGATGTCCTGCCGCTGTTCGGCTTGAACAAGCGCCAGAACCGGCAGCTGCTGACCGAGCTCGGAGCTCCGGAGCTCCTGGTGCACAAGGCTCCCACGGCGGACCTGCTGGATGACGCCCCGGGCCAGACCGATGAGACGGAGCTGGGAATCAGCTACGACACCATCGACGATTACCTTGAAGGCCGGGAGGTTCCCGAGGAGGCCGCGGAGAAGATTGAACGCCGGTTCCTGATGACCCGGCACAAGCGCACCGTTCCCGTCAGCATTCTGGACTCCTGGTGGAAGCCTGAAAGCATGCCCTGATCGGGGCGCACATTCGGTAACGTAGCAAGGGTGAAGATTGCTACCTGGAACGTGAACTCCATCCGTGCCCGTGCCGACCGCGTTGAGGCGTGGCTGCGGCGCTCCGACGCCGATGTCCTGGCCATACAGGAAACCAAGGCCAAGGACGAGAATTTTCCGTGGGAAATCTTTGAGAACAACGGCTATGAAGTGGCGCATTTTGGCCTGAGCCAGTGGAACGGCGTGGCCATCGCCTCCCGGGTGGGGCTCGACGACGTCGAGCGCACCTTCCCGGGCCAGCCTGCGTTCGGGAAGACCGAGGCAACCACCGCCACGGAGGCCCGCGCAATCGGCGCCACCTGCAACGGCGTCCGCGTCTGGAGCCTGTACGTGCCCAACGGGCGGGCAGTGGGGGATCCGCACATGCCGTACAAGCTGCAGTGGCTGGATGTCCTGAAGGACCAGGCCGCAGGCTGGATCAAGGAAAACCCGGAGCTGCCGCTGGCACTGATGGGCGACTGGAACATCGCTCCCCGGGATGAGGACGTGTGGGACATTGACTGGTTCCGCGCCCAGAACGCCACCCACATCACCGAGCCGGAGCGGGCGGCATTCCAGGCGTTCCTCGACGCCGGATTCACCGACGTCGTCCGCCCCTATACACCCGGCCCCGGTGTCTATACTTACTGGGACTACACGCAGCTGCGTTTCCCGAAGAAGGAAGGCATGCGCATCGACTTCATCCTCGGCTCTCCCGCTTTTGCCTCCCGCGTTACCGGCGCTTCCATTGATCGTGAGGAGCGCAAAGGCAAGGGCGCGTCAGACCACGCTCCCGTGATGGTGGAGCTGGACTGACCATGAGCGCGCACCCCCAGCGCTCCCTGTACCGCACGTTCCCCTACGTGTCCCACCTGCGTGTCTACGAGCCGCTGGACGTGTTCGACGACGACCAGCAGCTGGTCATCCTGGAACAGCGTGCACGGGGCCGCCATGAAACGGAAGTCCTGGAGCGCGCCGACGCCGTCCGGCGGCTGGTCCGTGCGGTGTCGGACCCGTTCCCGCACGGTTCCACGGACCTGGTGCGGGTGCTGCACTACCCCGGCCATGAAGGCTCCACCCGCCCGCTGTACTGCCCCAACCAGCTCGCCGTCCGGACCTCGCTCGCTGCGGAGTCGCTGGGCGAAAGCATCCGCGGCCCGCTCGTGGACGTGCTGGTGCCCGAGGTGGCCCGGGAGGCGCATGCCGCACGCATAGACCCCGATTCCTTTGCCGACTCGCTGGCGCGGCTGCACACCCGGTCCGCTACCTGGGGTGTGCCGTTCGGCTGGTTTGTGCTTCTGCATGAGGAGGACCACAGCGAGGTGGTGGAGGATGACGGAAAGGTCCAGACCGTGCGGCTCTCCGCCCCCGTTGCCCAGTGCCTGGACCGTGCCCGCCGTGCCACCGCCGCGCTGGCGCTGGCCGCACCCGAGCTGGACCTGCTGGACGAGCTCGACGAGCTGACCAACTGGCTGGAAGTCTTTTCGGAGGATGCCGTGCTGGAGCTCGATTACGGCCCCGTGGCGGACCTCGTTTTCCCTGACGACTCCCCCTCGGACGTCCGGCTGGGCATTGAATCCCTCGCCGAAGGGGACATGACCGGCGCCGCCGCGTCCTACCGGAGACTGGCGAACCGCTGGATTCCGATCCGTCAGCTGGCCCGCGCGAGCTGACGGACCCGGACCGCGTTTTACCGGACGCGGTCCTCCCGGCTGAACCGCAGCTTGCGTCCGGCGTCGATACTGATCAGCACCACCGTTTGGCGTCCAAGTGCGGCGTCCAGCGCCTCGACCAGGCGTGTGGCATCGGCCGCAATCAGGTGGGGTGCAGCGCCGTGCCGGGGGTTAATGCGGATCCGCAGCGCTGAGCTGCCCCGGATGTCGTAGGTGCTTACGACTGCTGCGGCCACATCCGGATCCTCCTGCAGCGCAGCCCGCAGCGCCTGTTCCGCCACAGCGCTGCTGAGGGCAACGCGGCCGGGTGCGCCGTCGTCGTCGTCTTCCGACACCAGGGTTCCGCTGCGGCCCCGGCCCTGGGCCGCCGCCCACAGGACCAGCAACACAATCGCCACCAGCATCAGCACGACCAGCAACACCCAGATCCAGCTCCGGGACTGCCCGGGCAGCGCCGTTTCCGCACCAAAGGTTCGGAGCCGGTCCACCACTCCGGGGGCAAAGGACTGCCAGCGGCGGGCGGCATCGCCGTCAAAGCTGATCCAGAGCAGGCCGCCGCCGATGCCCATCAGGATCAGGCCCAGCAGCCCCAGCAGGACACGGTTCACCACCCGCGGAGTCCGGTTCACTGCCCGATCACCCCCGCTGTGGAAACCGAGACGCGCACTTCCGGCTGCGGATCCAGCCCCGTCAGCTGCAATTCTTCGGCCACGGCATCCCGTACTGCCTCTTCACTCACCGGGACGCCGGAGGTTGGGCGGATCCGGACATCCACCCGGGACCGGCCCACGGTGACCAGCACCTGCTCGGGGCTGACCCCCGCGGTAAGCCGGGCGCACCGTGCCAGTGAAGAGGCCAGCACTTCGGCGTCCACCACGACGGCGGCGCGCGGGTTCGGCAGGGCATAGCGCGGCCGGCGGCCGGGCAGGACAGCCTGCAGGAATAAGACGAGTCCCGCCAGCAGGATCAGCAGTCCGCTGAGCCCAAGGACGGCGGAGTCGGTTTCTGCCGGCAGGCGCGCCAGCCAGCTGCCCAGGGCACCGGGATCCGTTAGCCAGGGATCCTGGCCCAGTGCCTGCAGTGTTGCTTCCAGCAGGACATACAGGAAAAAGAGAATGCCCAGAATAACCACAACCACGGACGCAGCGGCCCGGCTGGCATGGGTTTCACGGCGTACGATCCGCTGCGTGCGGATATCCCTGCCGCTCACCGGACCCTGCTTCCTTCATCGACCTGAACGCCCGTGATGCGCACGTTCACCCTGGAAACCAGTGAGCCGGTCAGTTCGGTCACCTTGTCCTTCAGGAGCGCTTTGGCTTCGTGCGCGCGGTCCCAGACCGATCCGCCGACACGGTCCACGAGGCCCGGATCGGCGGCAATGCGGGTCAGCGGCGGCAGGGACGCGGGCAGCGCCAGTGAGAGGGCCAGCATGCCCTGGTCATCGGACCAGGACACCCGGATCTGGGCCGGGGGCACCCGAAAGAATTCCGCAGCTGCCGCCTTGGCCGTGGAGGTCAGTGCCTGCGTACTGATGCGGTTGTGCCCGGCAAGGGCGGAATTGTGCTCAAGCACCTGGGTAATCACCGGGACTGCACGGCTCACGAGGACGAACGGCGTCCGGTCAGCGCATCGCGGACGGTGCGGAAATCCACTTTGCCCTCGGCCGCCCTGCCGAAGAGGGCCCCTGCTGCAATAAACAGTGCCATCAGCAGGAATCCCCAAAAATCAAAAATCAGGGCGGTGAAAGCCAGGACAGCCCCGATCGCCATGCCCGTTACGGTTGGTTTCATTATTCCTGCCTCATGACGGTGATCCCGAACTCTTCTTCGACCCTATACCGGATACCGCTGCGGGGCCTTCGCTAAACCGGCGCGGAGCCGGTCCTCGGCTTGTCGGAACGGCCTTCGGCTGCGCCGGGGATCTGCACGTCGCTGACGTCAACGTTCACTTCCACCACCCGCAGGCCCACCAGGGATTCCACGGCGGAATAAACCGACGCCCGGACGTTGTCCGCAATGCGGGTCAGCGGCGTCCCGTAAACCGCCACCAGAGTCACGTCCACCGCCACTTCGGTGTCGCCTACTTCCACATGGACACCCTGTGTGGCACTGGAGACGCCCACCGCATCCCGGACAGCGCCCAATGCCCTTCCGGATCCGCTGCCCGTTCCCAGGGCAAAGACGCCGTCCACGGACCGGGCCGCAATGGCGGCTATCTTGGCAACGGCCTGCTCGCTGATGGCGGTCTTCCCGCCAATTACGGTTCCGGCGTCACCGGCCGGGGTTGCAAGGGGGGCGCGCTGCGGCATCCGGTGGGCTGCCGCAGCACCGGGGCCAGCTGGGGCGGGGCCGCCCGGGGCAGCGGAATAATTCTGATTTACGGCGTCATCCATGCTGCCCAGCGTATCCTGCAGCCCTTGTTTTTGGGCAGGTAATGCCCCGGGAGCCGTTCACCGCAAGCCCACGCGGCGGCCGGTAAGGATGCCGGGGGCAATGCTGATGAAAACATCGCGCTGACCGCCGCCCCACGGCTCATCCATGCGGCGGCCCCAAAGTTCGGTCAGCAGGTCCGGATCCACAACTGCCGAAGCACGTCCGCTGAGCAGGACCGACCATCCGTCCATGCGTGCGGGGTCATGGTCATCAATCTGAAAGGACGCGTTCCACGATTCCGATCCGCTGCCCAGGGCACCTCCGCGGGAAGTGCGGAAGTACACCGACTGGTCCTGCACCACGTAATGGACCGGAAATACGAGCACCCGACCGTTCTCCTGGTACGCCACCCGTCCGATCCCGCCGCCGGCCAGCAGCGCCCAGCATTCGGTTTCGCTCAGATCCTCACTCTGATGATGAGCCGCGGCATCCCCGGTAAAATCCTGCGCATCCGTCGCCATCTTTGCCTCCGAAAGTTGATTTCGGACCAGTCAAACGCAGCGGGGAGAGTTTTGGGAAGAGAAGCACCGGCCTCCGGGCAAAGAAAAACCCCGGACTCGTAAGTCCGGGGTTTTAGCTGGTGGCTCCGACCGGCGTCGATCCGGTGACCTTTCGATTTTCAGTCGAACGCTCTACCAACTGAGCTACAGAGCCGGGCATCATCGCAACCGATGATCACCGAGATCTTCCAAATCGCTTCAGAAAATCTGAGCGACCCTGACGGGACTCGAACCCGCGACCTCCGCCGTGACAGGGCGGCGCGCTAACCAACTGCGCTACAGGGCCTTGCTTTTCACGAGTGTAAACTCTACCAGCATTTCGCCGGTCCAATTACCACTCCTGAGTACCCCCAACGGGATTCGAACCCGTGCCGCCGCCGTGAAAGGGCGGTGTCCTAGGCCGCTAGACGATGGGGGCCTTTAGAACACACCGGGAACGCTTGGAAGCGGAAGATTCCGTTCGTTTGCGCCCCTGTGGACTCATAAAACTATAGGGCCTGTTGGGGCAAACAGCAAAACGAGCTGGTCGGGGCCTCGAACCCGGCACCGCACTAGAGTGGCTTGGGTGCCAATAGACATGCTTCCGGACGATTTTGAAACTGCCGTGGATGACGCCATCGATTCCATCCCCGCGGACCTTGCTGCCGCCATGAACAACGTGGCCATCTTCATTGAGGACGAATATGAACCCCGCCCCGGCGAGGATCCGGAAACCGAGCTGCTCGGACTTTACGAGGGCACTCCCCTGACGGAACGCGACTCCTGGTGGGACGCCGGCTCACTCCCGGACCGCATTGTCATTTTCCGCGGGCCGCTGATGCGGATGTGTTCCACCCGGGAGGAGCTGGTGGATGAAATCCGCATCACAGTGATCCACGAGGTGGCCCACCATTTCGGCATCGATGATGAGCGGCTGCATGAACTCGGCTGGGGGTAGCTAGCCTTAAGGCATGGGAGATCATCACGGCCACAGCCACGGACTGCCCGCGGGCACCGCAACCGGCAGGCACCGGCGCAAACTGCTGATCGTTTTTGTCATTACCCTCAGCGTTGTTTTCCTCCAGGTTGCCGGCGCCGTGCTGTCCGGGTCGCTGGCACTGCTGGCCGACGCCGGCCACATGCTTTCCGACGCTGCAGGCGTCTCCATTGCGCTGCTCGCGGCGTGGATCGCCACCCGTCCGGCCACCAAGCGCCGCACCTACGGCTATCAGCGCGCGGAAGTCCTGGCCGCCCTGGCCAACGCAGTACTGCTGATTGTCATCGCCACCGTCATTTTCATTGAAGCCATCCGCCGGTTCGGGACGGAACCGGACGTGCACACCGGGCTCATGCTCACTGCCGCCCTTGTGGGCGGGCTGGCAAACTTTGCCTCCCTGCTGGTGCTGCACAGCGGCCGCAAAGAAAGCCTGAACGTGCGCGGCGCTTATTTGGAGGTTCTGGGCGATCTGCTGGGATCAGCCGCCGTGGTGGTGTCCGCCATCATCATCATGCTCACCGGATACCAGCAGGCGGACTCCTGGGCGTCCATCCTCATCGCCCTCATGATCCTGCCGCGGGCCTGGTCGCTCCTGAAGGAAGTCATCGACGTCCTGCTTGAAGCCACCCCGCAGGGCGTGGATACGGAAATGATCCGAAACCACATTGTGCGGGTGGACGGCATTTCGGACGCCCACGATATCCACATCTGGACCATCACCTCCGGCGTTCCCGTGTTCTCGGCGCACGTGGTGGTTGACGACGACCACCTCACGTCCGAACGGATGGACCAGCTGCTGGACCGGCTGACGTCATGCCTCAGCGAACACTTCGATACCGAGCACTGCACTTTCCAGCTGGAACCGGCCAGCCATGCTGTCCACGAGGGGCAGCAGCACGCCTGACCGGAACAGCTGCGCTCACACTTCGGGCAGGGGCCCGAACGACGCCCGGTCATTAAGGCGCGGGTCCTCGTGGTCCGGAACAACCATCACCGGACCTTTGGCATGGTGCAGCACGCTTTGGCTGGTGGAGCCCATCAGCATCCCGGCAAAACCGCCGCGGCCGCGGGTTCCCATCACCAGGAGCTCCACATCAGCGGTCCGGTCGATCAGGATTTCCGCCGGGGCGCCGTCAAGGAGCTGGACGGACATCGGCACGTCGGGGAAATGGCTCTGCAGCCAGGCCTGGCCGGCCCGGAGCTGCTCGGCAAGTTCCTCGTGCAGGGCCGCAACGTCCATCGGGGCGGGAACCCAGGCAAGGGAACCGCTGAAGGGAGGCAGCGCGCACAGGATCTGCAGGGGAAGCCCGCGGTCCTTCGCCTCTTCAGCGGCAACGAGGGACGCTGCGCGCCCCTGTTCGGAACCGTCAACACCCACCACCACCACATCCTCGACGGTCTGCACGGTGGGCGCTCCGGCGGGGGGCCGGACTCCGGCCTCGGGCAGACGGCCCGCGGTCCGCAGCGGAACCACCACCGTGGGGCACTTGGCATGGGCGGGCAGCGCGCTGGAGACAGAGCCCAGCAGGCGCCCCACAAAGCCGCCGCGGCCGCGGGAGCCCACAACCATCAGGTCCGCTTCTTCGGAAAGTTCCAGCAGCACAGCCGACGCGTCTCCGGTTTCCACCCGCGGAAAAACTTCAATGTTGTGGCCGCTGATGCGTTCAAGTGCCTTGTCCAGCACTGCCTGTGCGCCCTCGCGGATAATCGCGTCGTCCATGGTCGTGTAGCCGGCATCCATGGACGAGGCCGCAAAGATGGGCACGGTGTAGGCGGTGACCACGTGCAGCGGACTTCGCCGCCGTTCAGCCTCCTTCGCCGCCCACACAAGGGCGCAAATGCTCTGATCGGATCCGTCCACTCCCACGACGACGCCGGGCGACGCCTCCAGTCCGCTGTCCTCATTCCATACTGAACCGCTCACAGTGCCGTCCCCTCCCAGTCCATTCACGGCTGCCGATGCGCTTCCCTGAACGCCCGCACAGTGATTCCATCCGTAGCCTACAACGCTCCATCCCCGGTGAACCCGGCCGTCCGGAACACGCCGAAACCGGCACTACACAGAGGTTCAAAACACGGATAGGCTTCGGGCAGCACAACCGGAGAACGCCCGCTCAAGCCGTGGGGCGTCCAACTGCAGGAGCGGAAGAGGCGCCGTTCCGTGCAGCCTTGATCCACGTCAGGGGGTTGCCTCAGTGGGTAGAGCGCGGAAGGGCAAAGCGGCCGGCACCGGCACCGGCACGGGCAGGGGCATGGGGACGGCCATTTCGGCTGGCACGCCGGCCGGTACGACTTCCGGCAGTTCCACGGCAGGCGGGCCGCACACGGAAGTAACAGCCGCCGTCGTTATTGGCTGCGGACTGAGCGGACTGGCGGTGGCCAGCGAGCTGAGCCGGCAGGGCGTCGAAGCAATCGTCCTGAATGGTCTGGCGCATGACACCGAGTCCGCCCACTCTGCGGTCCGGGACACCGGAAGTCTTCCCGAGCGTGCAGAACTGCTGCGCCTGCTGCACGGTTATGCAGCCGGACATTCACTGGACATCCGGGCCGGCACTGCCGCGCAGGGCTTGGGCCTGCTCAGCGGCTCCGGAGTTCCGGTCCCCGTCCCCGGAACAACCAAATGGGCCATCCACACGCATGAGGGCGTCCTCCTGGCGGATGCCGTGGTGCTCACCGGCTGTGGAAAGAGGGCCCTCCTGGGCCTCGTCCGCTCCCTCGGGTTCTCGGCCGGCGCGGATCTGCGGAACGCCCTGCGCAATGCGGGTTTGTACGTGGTGGGCGCCGGCGAAGCACTGGCCTGCCCCACCAGGGAACTCGCCCGTTCCGCCAAACGGGCGGCAGAGGAAATAGCCGTTCGGAACAGCGCACTCTCCGGATATGCCGCTCTGCGCACCGGCACCGCTTAGCTCCCCGGCCACCCCGCAAAGGGGATGAATCTCACGTTTTCCGCGCCCGTCACCGCTTCCTGACCCCCCGGGACGGCTGAGTCCTCGCGATAAGATCGAATGGCGGGTTTTTCTTACCCTCAAAGCCACCACCCATTCAGAGGATGCGTCATGCTCAAACAAGGTTCAAAGCTGGACCGGTATTTTGAAATCTCCAAACGGGGTTCATCGGTCTCCCGCGAAGTCCGGGGTGGTTTGGCCACATTTTTCGCCATGAGTTACATCGTGGTCCTGAACCCGCTCATCCTCGGCGGTCCTGATTCCGCCGGAAATACGCTGGCCGGTCCCGCCGTCGCAGCAGCCACGGCCCTGGTTGCCGGTGTACTGACCATCATCATGGGGGCCTGGGCCAAGCACCCGTTTGCGCTCGCGACCGGGTTGGGCGTCAACGCCTTCGTCGCCGCGACCGTGGCCACCAATCCGGGACTGACCTGGCCTGACGTCATGGGCCTGATCCTGCTGTCCGGCGTGACCATGTTCATTCTGGTCCTGACCGGTTTCCGGACCGCCGTCTTCAAAGCCGTTCCGGCCAGCCTCAAAACGGCAATCGTCGTCGGCATCGGCATGTTCATTGCACTGCTGGGCTTTGTGAACGCGGGCTTTGTCCGCCGCATCCCCGACGCATCCGGCACCACCGTTCCGCTTGAACTGGGCACCGGCGGACAGCTGCTGGGCTGGCCGAGCCTGGTCTTCGTGGTTGGCCTGATCCTCACCATCGTCCTGATGTCCCGCAACGTCAGGGGCGCCATCCTCATTGGCATCGTGGTCTCCACCGTCCTCGCCGTGATCATCGAGAAAGTTGCCTCCCCGGGCTCCCAGGGCGCCGGTGTGGAAACCGGCTGGTCGCTGGTCACCCCGAGCATGCCGCAGTGGGCGGCTCCCGATCTTTCCCTGATCGGCAAGGTCAGCGTCTTCGGCTCCTTCCAGACCCTCGGGGTTGTTGCGGCGTCCCTGCTCACCTTCGTGATCCTGCTCAGCATTTTCTTTGACGCCATGGGCACCATGGTGGGCCTGGCCTCCGCGGCCGGTTCCATCGATAAGGACGGCAACATCCCGAACGTTGACCGCGTGCTCCTGGTGGATGCAGCCGGCGCCGTAGCCGGCGGTGCCGCGGGCGTTTCCTCCAACCAGCTTTTTGTGGAATCCGGTTCCGGTATTGCCGAAGGTGCCCGCACCGGCCTGGCCTCCGTGGTCACCGGCGTGCTGTTCATCATCGCAATGTTCCTGACCCCGCTGATCTACCTGGTGCCCTTTGAGGCCGTTGCCCCCGCACTGGTGGTGGTGGGATTCCTGATGGTGTCCCAGGTCGGCAAGATCGACTGGAGCGACATCGGGCTGGCCATTCCGGCGTTCCTCACAATCGTCCTGATGCCGTTCACCTACTCCATCGCCACGGGCCTGGGCGCAGGCTTCGTAACCTTCGCCGTGATCCGTCTCTTCCAGGGACGGGGCAAGGAAGTCCATCCGCTGATGTACGTGGTTGCCGCAGCGTTTGTGCTGTTCTTCTCCGTGGGCGCCGTGTCCTCCGTCCTCGGCGTCTAGCTCCCCCGCCAGCTGGCAAAGGCCGCCCGAAACGCATGACGCGTATCGGGCGGCCTTTGTGTTGCCGGAGTATCCAGCCTGCGGTTCCAGCCGGCCCTGAAGGTCCCGGCGGCGGTTCTTAGCCGGCCGCGGCCTGCCCGTCGGTGAGGGGCCGGGTTCCGGCGGCAAAGGCCCTCACCTGCGAGTCATCCCACAAATGGGCCGGAACCCCGCCGCCGAGCAGCGTCCGGGGAAGGGACGGGTGGCCGGCGAAGGGCAGGTCGGAGCCGGCGATGATCATGTTGCCGTACCTCCGCCCCTTGAGCATGGCCGGGTCCGCCACAATGGCGGTGTGGGCAAAAACCTCGCACACCGCTGCAGCTTCACGGCGCGCACCGCGCAGGTCCGGGGTATCGCCGCAGTTGATGATGTACAGCCCGCCCGGAGACAGCACCCGGGCCGCCTGCGCCGTAAATTCGAGCGTGGTCAGCGGCAGCGGGGTCTTGGCTCCGGCGAAGACGTCGCGGATCACCAAGTCACGGCTGTCATCGTGCAGCGTTTCGGTCACCTCGCGCGCTTCACCCACACGCAGGCGCATCAGCGGCGCACGGGGAAGATCAAACCAGGCGCGTACAAGTTCGGCCAGGCGGCCGTCCAGTTCCACCACCACCTGCCGGGCGTTGGGGTAGCCGGCGGCGAAGTAGCGGGCCATGGAACATGCGGCACCGCCCAGATGCAGGGCCCGCAGCTTGGCGTCGGCTTCCCAGTGGGTGTCCACCAGGGCCGCGATCCACCGCATGTATTCAAAATCGAGCTGGCGGGGATCCGCAATATCAATGTGTGAGCTGTGGACGCCGTTGACCTTCAGGATCCAGCCGTTGGGATTGAACTGGTCCGGGATGAGTTCGCAGGTACCGGTGTCCACCGGATAGGTTCCGGCCACGGGTCCGGGAGAGGAGGGGCCTCCCGTCCCGGGGGCGTCCGCGGTTGCCTTCCCCGGCCGCTGCCGGCCCATCAGGCGGCCGTCCCGTAGGTCCGGATGGCCCGGAAGGAACCGGCCGACGTCGTCGTGCTGGGGATAAGCGTCATGCCTCCAGTTTAGGCTTGACCAACCCCAGGGCCGGTTCGAGCCGGCCGCCGGGCGGGGATCAGCCGGCCGCCGGGCGGGAGCGGCCCAGGGCCGCCTCCAGACGTTCCACCTTGCCGTCAAGCTCGCCGGTGTGCCCCGGCCGGATGTCCGCCTTGAGGACCAGGGACACGCGGCTGCCGTAACGGCCCACAGCTTCCGTTGCGCGGCGCACCACGTCCATCACCTCGTCCCATTCACCCTCCACTGTGGTGAACATGGCGTCCGTGCGGTTCGGCAGCCCGGATTCACGGACAATCCGGACGGCCGCGGCAACGGCGTCGTGCACCGATGCGTCCGCTGCTTCAGGGCCTGCGGGAGTGTCCGGACCAATGCCGGACGGAGCAACTGAAAAGGCAATCAACATGCCCCCAGTCTGCTCACCGGTTCCGCCGCAGGCAAGCGCGGCGGAACCGGTGAGCCGGGTCAGGCCTCCGGCGAGGGGGACGCCTGTTCGCGCTCCAGCCGATCGGCACGGGCATCCCGCTCTGCCTGCCGGACATCCGCAAACTTCTCATTCAGCCGGGAATGCCGCTGCCCGTAGGCGAAGTACAGCAGGAACCCGATCAGCAGCCAGCCGGCAAAGTAGATCCACGTTTCCACGGCCAGGTTGGTCATCAGGTACAGGCACAGCAGGGCTGAGAGCACCGGGATCACCGGGCCGAAGGGGACGCGGAAGGCGGGCCTGAGGTCCGGGCGCTTGCGGCGCAGCACCAGCACGCCGAGGCTGACCACCACAAAGGCGGAAAGCGTGCCGATGTTGATCATTTCCTCCAACACGTCCACCTGCGTGAATCCGGCCACCAGCGCCACCAGCGTGCCGCAGAGGATCTGCAGGCGGGCAGGCGTTGCATGCTTGTCGCTCGTGCGGGACAGCTGGCGCGGCAGCAGCCCGTCGCGGCTCATGGCCAGCACCACCCGGGCAAGGCCCATAAGCAGGACCATGATGACCGTGGTGAGGCCGATCAATGAACCGACCGCAATAACCTGTGCCGCCCAGGGGTTGCCCACCAGAGTGAACGCCGTTGCCAGGTTCGGCGCTTCTGCGGCCGCGAGCTCCGTGTAGGGAACCATGCCGGTCAGGGCGAGGGAAACACCGATGTAGAGCAGCGTGACCACTGCCAGGCCTGCGAAGATACCGCGCGGCAGGGTCTTGCCCGGGTCCTTCACTTCTTCGGCCGAGGTGGCAACGACGTCGAACCCAATGAACGCGAAGAACACGATCGCGGCGCCGGCAAAGACGCCCAGCGTGCCGTACTGCGCCGGCGCTGCGCCGGTGAGGAAGGAGAACAGGGACTGTTCCATGACGCCCTGGGCTCCCGCACCCTCGGTGGAAACGCTGTCCGGGATGAACGGGGTGTAGTTCTCTGCCTTGACGTAGAAGAAGCCGGCGACAATGACGAACAGCACCACGCCCACCTTGATCAGCGTGAAGACGTTGCCCACCTGCGCGGACAGCTTGGTGCCCATCACCAGCAGAACGGTGAAGACCGCCACGATCAGAAGGGGCCCCCAGGTCAGGTCCACGGGGCCCAGATCCAGAGTGGCCGGAATATCCAGGCCCAGCAGCTTGAACACCTCGCTGAGGTAAATGCCCCAGTACTTGGCGATCACGGCCGCCGCGGTGAACAGTTCCAGGATCAGGTTCCAGCCGATGATCCAGGCAATAAATTCGCCCATTGTCGCGTACGTAAAGACGTAGGCCGATCCGGCAACCGGAATGGCGGTGGCAAACTCGGCGTAACACATGATGGCCAGCGCGCAGGTGAGCGCGGCGAGGACAAAGGACAGGGTGACGGCCGGTCCGGAGAAGTTTGCGGCTGCTTTGGCGCCCACTGAGAAGATGCCGGCGCCCACGGCCACTGCCACACCCATGATCATCAGATCCCAGGTGGTCAGGGAGCGTTTAAGCCGTCGCCCCGGTTCATCGGCGTCGGCGAGGGAATCCTCGATGGGCTTGGTTCGGAAGAGGCTCACAGCGGTCCTTGTGCTCGGTTTTTCCGTCAAAACTACCGACCAATCGTAGGCTTCAGGCCGTTACTCCCCAGTTTAATCCCACATCGTGAGACACGGCAGCCGGCCAGCGGGGCAGCGAAGCGGCCTGCGAAGCACCGGTCAAGCATGTCAGCTAGCTACTGCGCGGTGCATTTGGGAGGATGTTAGAAGTGCTGGGGACCACACTGTCCGGCTGTGCCGGATGGGGCCGCCGCGCCGCTCCTGCAATCCTGAAGCCCCACAGATCGGACAACATCATGGCCCGTGGAATCTACATCAGTGCCATGACCCCGGGTTCCGGAAAATCCCTGGTCACGCTTGGCCTTGCCGACATGCTGCTGCGCCATGCGGACCGGGTGGGATTCTTCCGTCCGATCGTGGAAGGTACCGAGCCGGCGGAGGACCCCATGGTGCGGCTGATGCAGCGCAAATTCAACCTCACCACGGAGACGAGCCGCGGCGGCCTGACCCGCAAGGAACTGCGCGCCCTCCTGGTGGCGGGCGAACGCGGTGAAGTGGATTCACGCTGCATGGCCATCTACAACGAGGTGGCAGCGCACTGCGACGTGGTGATCATTGAGGGCACTGATCTGTCGGGGCACGACGTCGCTCTCGAGTTCGATTTGAACGCCCGCCTCGCGAACAACCTGGGAGCCGTGGTGGTTGCCGTGGTGAACGCCCGGGAGATGAGCGTTGCTGAGACGGCCGACGCCGTGGACCTGGCCCGCCACGAGCTCAGCACCGCCCGCTGCGACCTGCTGGCCATGATGGTGAACCGCGCCGATCCGGAGGTGTTGGATGAGGTCCGTGCCGCTGTGCGGCCGGGTGCATCCGGCCGGCCGGTGTATGTGATGCCGGAACTCAACGAAATTTCCCAGCCGTCCATGTCCGAGGTTGCCAAAGCCCTGAACGCCCGCCAGGTGGCCGGCAGCGCGTCGCTGGAGCGGGACGTTGTTGGCATCAAGGTGGCGGCCATGACCGTGGGGAACTTTATTTCGCAGCTGGAGCACGGCAACCTGGTCATCGCCCCGAGCGACCGCGCGGACGTCATGGTGGCCGCCCTGGCCTCCGCCGTCGCACCGGAGTTTCCGGTGCCCAGCGGCATGGTCCTGACCGGGGGCCTGCCCATTGATGCCGGCATCCTGGCCCTGCTGTCCCAGGCTCCGTTCCCGATCTTCGCCGTGGAGGAAGACACCTACACCTCGGCCCGCAAGGTCAGCCGGGTCCGCGGCGAGATAGCATCCGGGCAGCGGCGGAAGGTTGCGGCTGCCCTGGGAGTGTGGACCCGGCACGTGGATGAGCATGAGCTCCTTGAGCGGCTGGAACTGCCCCGGCCGGAGAAAACCACGCCGCTCCGGTTCCTGAATGAGCTCATTGTCCGCGCCCGCTCGCAGCGCAAGCACATTGTCCTGCCCGAGGGCCTGGACACCCGGGTGCTCCGGGCCGCGGAAATCCTGCAGCGCCGCGATGTGTGCGCACTGACCCTGCTGGGACCCGAAGGGCAGGTCCGCGAACTGGCCGCCAGCGAGGGCATCGACCTCAGCGGAACCACCATCATCAACCCCGCCACCAGCGGACTGCGGGACGATTTTGCCCGCGAATACGCAGTTCTTCGGGCTAAGAAGGGCGTCACGCTGGAAGACGCCCGTGATCGTATGCTCCACGGGGCATATTTCGGAACCATGATGGTCCATCTGGGCCGCGTGGACGGAATGGTCTCCGGTGCCGCCCACACCACTTCCAACACCATCCGTCCGGCGCTGGAATTCATCCGCACCAAGGACGGCGTGGACATTGTGTCCTCGGTGTTCCTCATGCTGCTACAGGACCGCGTGCTGGTGTACGGGGACTGCGCCGTGAACCCGGATCCGGACGCCAAGCAGCTGGCAGACATCGCCCTGGCTTCTGCGGACACCGCGGGGAAATTCGGTGTGACCCCGCGGGTGGCCATGCTGTCCTACTCCACGGGGGCTTCGGGCAAGGGGGAATCGGTGGAGATGGTGCGCGAGGCAACCGAACTGGTTCGCAGCCGCCGTCCCGATCTCCCCGTGGAAGGTCCCATCCAGTACGACGCCGCGGTGGACGCCACTACTGCGGCGTCGAAGCTGCCCGGATCCCATGTGGCCGGGCACGCCACCGTTTTCATTTTTCCCGACCTCAACACCGGCAACAACACGTACAAGGCTGTTCAGCAGTCAGCCGGCGCAGTGGCCGTGGGCCCCATCCTGCAGGGGCTGCGCAAACCGGTCAACGACCTCTCCCGGGGCTGCACCGTTGAAGACATCGTCAACACCGTGGCCATCACCGCGGTCCAAGCCCAGGAGGGCTGATGCTGGTACTGGTCATCAATTCCGGATCCTCGTCCCTGAAATACCAGGTCCGGGACACCGGGAGCGGCGAACTCCTGACCAAGGGGATTATCGACCGGATCGGCGAGGCGCCGGTACCGGACCACGGGGCCGCCCTGGAAGAACTCAGCTCCCGCCTGCCTGCTGCGCTCGGCGGCCGGGAGGTGGACGCCGTCGGGCACCGGGTGGTTCACGGCGGTGAGCGCTTCAGCGAACCCGTACTGATCAACAATGAGATTGTCCGCTCCATTGAGCGGCTCAGCCCGCTGGCCCCCCTGCACAACCCCGCGAGCGCCCGGGGAATCCGGGCCGTGCACGACAAGTGGCCCAAGATCCCCCAGGTGGCCGTCTTCGACACCGCCTTCCACCGCACGCTGCCGGAGGAGGCGTGGCGTTATGCCCTCCCCAACAGCCTCTACCGGAAGTACGGGATTCGCCGATACGGATTCCACGGGACCAGCTACGGGTTCGTGGCTCCGGCCGCAGCCCGTTTCCTGGGCATTGAACCGGACCGGTTTGACGGCGTGATCGCCCACCTGGGCAACGGAGCATCGGTTGCCGCAATCAAGGACGGCAAAAGCATCGACACCTCCATGGGCTTCACTCCCCTGGAGGGGCTGGTCATGGGCACGCGCAGCGGCGATGTTGATCCGTCCATCCTGGTGTTCCTGCTCCGGGAAGGCTATGACGCGGACACCCTTGATGACCTGCTGAACCGGGAATCCGGGCTGCTGGCGCTGGGCGGAGCGTCGGACATGCGGACGCTGACGGAGGTTGCGGCCGGCGGAAACGAACAGGCTGCCATGGCCCTGGACATCGCTGCCTACCGCCTCGCCAAGTACATCGGTGCCTACCATGTGGCCGTGGGCGGCGCCCAGGCTCTTGTCTTTACGGCCGGAATCGGTGAAAACGCCTGGGAATTCCGAGAGCTGACGGTGAAGCGTCTCGGCGCCCTGGGGATCTCCCTGGACACTGAGGCGAACCGCACCCGGGGATCCGGGGCGCGGCTCATCAGCACCCCGGATTCGGCGATTCCCGTCCTGGTGGTTCCCACCGATGAGGAAGAGGCGATTGCCGAAGCCACGGCAGCCGTAGTGGCCCAAAACAGCACCTCCCCTGCGGGCGCCGCCTCCTCCTAACGAGTGTCGTGCCGGTAACCGGCGTCGGGGTGCAGACAGGGAGCAGCCAGTGGGCTAACGTCGGTTAACCGGTTAAGCAAAGGCCGTCTGCCACATACACGTGCGGAGAATTCGATGCTCAGCCACTCGCGGGAGTACCCCTCAACCGACCACGCTCTTCGGGTCCTGGTCCGCATTGACACACAGCTGGGGCTGGCGTGCCTGGAAGTCCGGGGATGCCTCACCGCCTCCACGTATCCAACTCTGGTAAACATCCTGGCCCACACCGGGGCCCTCGGAGCCGGAGTGCGCGTGAACCTGCTGAAGGCCGAACACGTGGAACCCGGCGCGCTGCATAACCTCCGCTGCGGTGCCGACGCCGCTGTTGCCGCCGGTGCTGCCGGCGCCGCCGGCGCCGCACCTGCGGGCGGACCGGGTGGCCCTTCCGGGCTTCGCGAAGCGGTGCCGGTGGAAATCCTGATGCCGGACACCCTTCCCGTCTGCCGGCTCGGTTCCGAGCCTCCTGCGACTGGCCCCGGCGGCTCCCTCTTTCCCGGCACGGCGCTGACCAACGAGGAAGCCATGGAAAGAGCGTTCCTGCAACGGGACCCCCGGGTACTGGCGGAGCGTCCGGGAGTCCGCCCGGGCCCCGGCCCCCTGTCCCCGTAGCGTGCTGCGGCCGGCGCGGCCTCCTGCAAACAGCCCTGCTGCGGATTACCGATGCAACTGCCGGTTTTGTCAGTACCCTTACTATTTGAGATAGTAGGACCTACGTACTTTCAAAGCACCCAAAGCAATCAGCAGGAGGATCGCACGTGAAAGCAGTTACATGGCAGGGAAAGAACTCCGTAAGCGTGGAGCAAGTACCTGATCCCACCATCCAGGAACCCACCGACGCCATCATCCGGGTCACGTCCACTGCCGTCTGCGGCTCCGACCTTCACTTGTACGGCGTCCTGATGCCGTACATGAAGGAAGGCGACATCCTCGGCCACGAGACCATGGGCATCGTGGAAGAGGTCGGCTCGGCCGTCACCAGCCTCAAGAAGGGTGACCGTGTGGTCATTCCCTTCCAGATCGCCTGCGGCAGCTGCTACATGTGCCGCCAGGGACTGCAGACCCAGTGCGAGGTCACCCAGGTCCGTGACATGGGCTCCGGCGCCGCCCTGTTCGGCTTCTCCGAGCTGTACGGCTCCGTCCCCGGCGGACAGGCTGAATACCTGCGGGTTCCGCTGGCCGACTACAACCCCATCAAGGTTGGCAAGGAACTCCCGGACCACCGCTATCTGTTCCTCTCGGATATCCTCCCCACCGCCTGGCAGGGCGTGCAGTACGCCAATGTGCCCGACGGCGGCACCCTCGCCGTGTACGGCCTGGGTCCGGTCGGCCAGTTCGCAGCCCGCATCGGCACGCACCTGGGCTACCGCGTCATCGGCGTTGAGCCGGTGGAGGAACGCCGAAACCTCGCCGCCCAGTACGGTGTCGAAGTCCTGGACCTGCACAAGGACGTCGCCGACGAGCTGCGCGAAATGACCGACGGGCGCGGACCGGACTCCGTCGTGGACGCCGTCGGCATGGAAGCCCACGGCTCCCCCGTGGGCAAAGCTGCCCAGGCCGTCGTGGGCCTGCTGCCGGACAAGCTGGCCCAGAAGGCCATGGAAACCGCCGGCACAGACCGCCTCTCCGCCCTGCACGGAGCCCTTGACGCCGTCCGCCGCGGCGGCACCGTCTCCCTGAGCGGCGTGTACGGCGGCACGGCCGATCCGATGAACCTGATGTCCATGTTCGACAAGCAGCTGAACCTGCGCATGGGCCAGTGCAACGTCAAGCGCTGGACCGATGACCTCATGCCGCTCGTCGAGGATCCGGCGGACCCGCTGGGCGTCACCAACCTGGTCACCCACCGCGCCGGCCTGGAAGAAGCACCTGACCTGTACGAGAAGTTCCAGAAGAAGGAAGACGGCTGCATCAAGGTTGTGTTCACGCCGGGCACCAACTAAGCCCGCAGCACCCTAAGCCTTCCGAGGGGGAAGCCGCACCAGTTCCGTGGTGACGGCTTTCCCCTCGACTTTTACCCGCAGGTACGTGCAGTACGGCTGGCGGCGCCGGTCGGTGGGCGATCCGGGATTCAACAGCCGCAGCCCGGCAGGGGTAACTGTGTCCCAGGGAATGTGGCTGTGCCCGAAGACCAGCAGGTCCAGATCAGGGAACTGTTCATCCATGCGCTTCTCCCGGCCCGCGGCCGGACCGGTTTCGTGGATGACCGCCAGCCGCACCTGTTCCACCTCGGCCGTGGCAATCAGGGGCAGCCGGGACCGCAGCGCCCCGCCGTCGTTGTTGCCGTAGCAGGCCACCAGCCTGCGGGAGCGCTGCAGCATTTCATCAAGCGATTCCTCACTGACCCAGTCCCCGGCGTGGATCACGGCGTCAGCAGACTCGATGTCGTGCCAGAGCTGCGCCGGCAGCTCCCGCGCACGTTTGGGCAGATGGGTGTCGGACAGCACCAGCAGATCGGTTGCCATAGCCTTTACCCGCGCAGGCTCCAGGCCCAGCGGATCAATGGCAACTGAAGCGGAAGCCTGGCCAGGTGAATGGCCTTTTCCCGCTCGGATCCGCGGGGGCCGAAAGCCCGCTGCAGGGCGCTGAGGTGGCCGGCTATGAAGGCCACGTACATCAGGGTGGTCCCGGTGGCGGCGGTACGGCGGGTTGCCGGCAGCAGGAGACCCGCAGCAGCGGCAAATTCCAGCACCCCGCTGACGTGCGTCCACTGCCGGCGGGTCAGGACGCCGTATTTCCCGCCGGTATCCGTGCTGATGCTGCGGGGAACCACGGCGTTGTAGAACCGCGGATTGCGGAAGTGATTGACGGCGCTGACGGACAGCAGCGCTGCCATGGCGGAGGCGGAGAGACTCTGACGGTTCATTTATTTCTTTCTGCGGAGTAAACATCCGCGCCAATCGGCGCGGAAGAAGCCTGCCCGGGGAGCGGAGCCATGGTGTTGAGAGCATCCGCAGCCCGGACGAGGGCCAGGTGTGAGAATGCCTGGGGAAAGTTGCCGGCCATCGTGTTGTTGACCGGGTCATATTCCTCGCTGAGCAGGCCCAGCTCGTTGGAGTATGCCACCAACCGGTCCATCAGCGCGCGGGCTTCCTCCGCCCGGCCGGTGGCCGCGTACTGCTCCACGAGCCAAAAGCTGCAGGCAAGGAAGGGGTTCTCCCCCGGCTCCAGCCCGTCCACACCGCTGTGCGTGACATAGCGCAGCAACAGGCCGGAGTCCGTGCGCAGGTCCTTTTCCAGGCGGGCCACCGTTCCCAGCATGCGTTCGTCGTCGTAGGGCAGGAAGCCCACCTGCGGCAGCTGCAGGAGGGCTGCGTCCACCTCGGTGCTGCCGTAGTACTGCGTGAAGGAGTTCAGGCTCTGGTTGTAGCCCCGGCGGAGGATTTCCTCGCGCAGTCCGTCCCGCAGCGCCTCCCAAAGCTCCAGCGGGCCGTCCAGGCCGTGGGTGCGGGCGGCAGTTGCAGCGCGGTCAAACGCAGCCCACATCATCACGCGGGAATGCGTGAAGTGCTGGGGTTCCCCGCGCATTTCCCAGATCCCGTGATCCTTGTCCTCCAGATGGCGTTCCAGGAAGGTCATGAGTGCGCGCTGCAGCGGCCAGGAGAAATTGTCCTCCGCCACGCCCTTGTCCCGCAGTTTGGCGAGGGCCACCATAACCTCACCCACGACGTCGGCCTGGTATTGGTTGACGGCCCGGTTTCCCACGCGCACCGGAAGTGATCCCGCATAACCGGAGAACTGGGGCAGGATCCGTTCGGGTAATTCGCGCGCACCGTCCACGGCGTACATGATCTGCAGATCCTCGGGATCCCCCGCCACGGCCCGCAGGAGCCAGTTGCGCCAGTGGAGCGCCTCATCCGCGTAGCCATGGTCCAGCATTGCCTCCAGTGTCAGGGCGGCGTCCCGGAGCCAGCAGTAGCGGTAGTCCCAGTTGCGTTCTCCGCCTGCCGTTTCCGGAAGCGAGGTGGTGGGGGCCGCAACAATGCCGCCGGTGGACTCATGGGTCAGTGCCCGCAGCACCAGCAGTGACCGCAGGACGGCTTCCTCATATTGGCCTGCATGATCCCGCCGGAGCGCCCACGCCTCCCAATACTCCGCGGTGGATGCCAATGCGGCATCGACGTCCGTCAGCCGGGGCACTTCGAGGTGGGACAGGTGCCAGGTCAGCTCCATGTCGACCCGCTCTCCGGCCCTCACGGTGAAGCGGCCAACATGCTTGTGGTCCTCCGCCCTGGGCAGGTTGTCCCCGCGCAGCACCAGCGCGTTTGGCCCCGCCACGGCCAGCAGCCGCTCACCGTGCGGGTCCGGGTCACGGCGCATCCACGGCAGGACGGTGCCGTAGTTGAAGCGCACTTCCAATTCCTGGCGCATGTGCACGATTCCGCTGATTCCCTCCACCCGGCGCACGATGGAGGCCCGGCCGTCGCCCACCGGCATGAACTCTGTAACCAGGGCGGTGCCGGTGTCAGTGGCCCAGCGGGTCTGCAGGATGAAGGTGGATCCCCGGTAACTGCGGCTATCGACGGCGGCGTCCCCCACAGGCGCCAGCAGCCATCGGCCGTGGTCCTCGGTTCCGAGCAGCGCACCGAACACGGACGCCGAATCGAACCGGGGAAGGCAGAGCCAGTCGATGCTTCCCCGGCGGGATATCAGGGCACCGGTATGGAGGTCTGAGACCAGCGCGTAGTCCTCAATGGGGGTAACCATGACCCCACTCAACCACACACCGGCGACGCAGGTCACAGCATGCTCCGGGCGGCGCGGGTTTGCCCGCATGGCGCCTTGGCAAGCAGACTGATTAGATGGGTTGGACGGTCCTGCCGCGGCGCCCACTGGCCCGGGGCTGATGAACCGGCACAAGCAGAGGAGCGGCTTTGAACTCATCTCCGGCACTGGCCTGGTTCCAGGTACCGGCCGCACGGCGCGCCTGCGCGGACGAAAACAGGAGCGAAGCATGAGCATGCCGGTATTGAATGATGTCGAGCGCGCGGCGGGTCTTCGCCGGATGAAGACGCTCGCCACGGGCCTGCTGGTTGCCCTGGCTGTGGTGTTCATTGTTTCCTTCGCCCTGCAGGACCGTTATTCCTGGCTGCAGTACGTGCGGGCGGCTGCAGAGGGAGGCATGGTGGGTGCCTTGGCGGACTGGTTCGCCGTCACCGCCCTGTTCAAACATCCGATGGGCGTGAAGATCCCCCACACTGCCATCATTCCGCGCAAGAAGGACCAGATCGGTGCGTCGCTGGGGCAGTTCGTGGAGAGCAACTTCCTCTCCGAAGAGGTCATTACGCAGAAGCTGGGCTCCATGGAACTGGCCCAAAAGGCAGGCGCCTGGCTTGAGCGTCCGGAAAGTGCGGCCCGGGTGGCCATCGAGGGTTCCGCCGCCATCCGCGGAATTCTCCGTGTGCTGGATGACGACGCCGTCAAGACGGTTCTGGAGTCCATGTTCCGCCGGCATGTGGTTGACCCGCCGTGGGGCCCGCCGATGGGCCGCGTCGCTGAACGGGTCTTCGAGGAGGGCCACCACCATCAGCTGGTGAATCTGGTGGTGGACAGCGTCAGTGACTGGGTGGTTGCCAATCCAAGCGTCATTTCGGACCTGGTGGCGCAGCGGTCCCCGTCCTGGGTGCCGTCCTTCGTGGATGATCTGGTGGGTGACCGCGTGCAGGTGGAGGTGGGCCGCTTCCTGCGGGCCGTGCAGGAGGACCCGAATCACGAAATGCGGCGTGCCCTGGACAACTATCTCAAGGGCCTGGCCCGGGATCTCCAGGAAGACCCTGCGGTGATGGCCAAGGCTGACGCAATCAAGGAACAGGTGCTGGATGATCCCCGCGTGCAGCAACTCATTACCCAGACCTGGGCCACCATCAAAAACGCCCTCACCACTGCGGTGGATGATCCGGACAGCGAGCTGACACGGAACTTCAAGGCTGCCGTGCAGGACTTCGGGCACCGCCTGGCAACCGAGCCGGAGCTGGCGGCGAAGGTCAATAACTGGATTGCCGACGCCGCCGGCTACCTCGTGAAGACCTACAGCAGCGATATTGCCGGCGTCATCACCGAGACGGTGGAGCACTGGGACGCGCAGGAGACCTCAGAGAAGATTGAACTGCAGGTTGGCAAGGACCTGCAGTTCATTCGAATCAACGGCACTGTGGTGGGTTCGCTCGCTGGGCTGGTGATCTTCACGATCGCCCACGCCATTTTTGGCTAGGGCTGATCCGGTATCTGACGCAGTTCCTCGGCCAGCTCTCCGCTGATGGTATCCGGGGCGGGGCCAAAAGCGCGCCGGGCGGTCTTGATGACACCCTTGCCCATGGCGTGGTTGCCGGCTCCGCCTACCACCGCACCGATGCCGAGCGGGAGCGCGCGGCCGAGCATGGCCGTTCCCTGCCGGGCCACGATGCGCTTCATGAACTGCTTGCGGATGGAGGAACCCACGGAGCCCATGAGGCCGGAGGGCATGCCGCCCAGGGAGCTGGCCCAGGGCTTCCCGCCGCGTCCGGCAACGGACTGCATCATGGCAGTTCCCTCTTCGCCGAGCATGATGGCCATCACCATGGTCCGCGACCGGTCCGGATCCTCGAGGTGCACACCGTGCAGCTCAGCGACTGACTGGGCATAGAAAGCCGTGGCCTCCAGGAAACCCACAGTTGCCGCGGCTGAGAGTCCCAGGGCTGCCGCGGTGCCGATTGCAGGCACGACGGCGGTGGCGCCAACGGCTGCTCCTCCGCCGGTGACGGTATTCAGGTAGTGCTTCTCCACGATGGACACCAGTTGCTCCGGGGTCGCACCGGGGTTCTTGCGCTGCAGTCTGCGGATGTTCGCGAGCACCAGCGGACGCTGGACCTCCACGGCACGTTCCATCGCCCGAAGCAGCGAAGCTTTCGGTGTCCCGTCCTTTTCGAAGACGGTTCCTCCGGCAGCCTTGACAGCACGGTTGGAGATAAATCCCACGGCAACGCTCCTTTTCGACACTGGCGAACCGGTGCAGGGCACCGGACCGGTTAAGCCTACGTGAGGCAGGAATGAAAAAAGCGGGACCGGCGGATTATCCGCCGGTCCCGCTTTATCTCTGCAGCCTGCTGCAGAACGCCGCGCCGGAGCGCGGACTCACAAACTAGGCGCGGCTGCTCTTGCGAGTAACGAAGCCGTAGATCACGAGGACGATGATGGAGCCGATGATGGCAACGAGCCAGGTCTGGATGGACCAGAATTTTTCCAGCGGCACGTCGAACAGTGCGCCGCCGACCCAGCCACCGATCAGGGCGCCGATGACACCGAGGACCAGGGTAGCGATCCAGCCGCCGCCCTGGCGGCCCGGGAGGATTGCCTTAGCGATTGCACCGGCGATAAGACCAAGAATAAGGAAAGCAATGAAACCCATGATGATTACTCCTTGCTGTGTGAACGAGTGATGATTTCGTTGTTTTGCCGTGCGGCCTGTGGGCCGCGCTTTCCTCCACTGTACTTCATAAGCATGCTTAGGTAGTAGTCGAAAAGGATTTTGGTTAGTTCCGGATAGATGTTAGCCATCTTTGTTTTCCCCGCCAGAGCAGGCCTAGGGTGCTACATAACGCTGCAGAAAAAGGCCGACGTCGCGAACCTCATCGACACCAATAGTGTGCCCCATCCCGGGGTATGTCCGGGCAGTCAGCGCAGTATTTTTTTCCAGCCAATTCTGCGTGCTGAAAATCGCGTCTTCATTGATCACCCAGTCGTTCCGGTCCCGCCCCCAGAAGTACGGGACCGGCTCGGGAAGCGGTTCGGCCATGGCCAGCAATTCGTTCTCGGCCACGAACCCGGACAGGCCCACAACAGACCCGAACTTTTCGGGCCGCAGCCGGAGCAGGGTGGTGGCCATGGCCATGCCCTGAGAGAACCCCAGCAGGGAGACTCCGGTGAACGACCCTTCGGCCATGGTCCGGTCCAGCCAGGTGAAAACTCCTGCGGCGGCCTGGAGCACCTCAGCCGTGTCGGATTGCAGATACGGATCCAGGAGGAACCAGCCGTGGGATTCCCCCACGGGGAATGTTCCGCGCAAAGCAGCGCACGTGATTCCGCCCGGAATGGAGGGAAAGAGGCGGGCGAAGCTGTGTTCGTCCGCTCCGTACCCATGCAGCATCACGAGGAGATGAGTGCCCGCGCGGGCATCGGCAGGGACGGACCACAGGACGTTGCGCATCCCCTCACCCTATTCCGGCCGGGTCCGTTTGGACTTCCGGAGGGCGCCGCAAACGCCGCCCATTGCAATCACCCTGCAACCTAAATACCGTTGGTTCAGCGCACCGGACGTGGCAGCTGCCACATTTTAGGGTGCCGCGGATTGCGGGTATTGATGCGGAAAATCCAGCGCCCCGTAAAGGGACCGCCGGCGTCGCTCTTGTTCGGAGCCGTGTCCGGCCCAGGCCTTCCCCGTTATTCCCGCCCTGTCCCCGGCGGGCGCACCGGCAACCTTATGCAGACCGTATGCAGCCCCTTCAGGAGTTCGAACATGGTGGTTCAATGATTGTCACCCTCACCGTCAACCCCAGCCTGGACCGGACCGTTGAGCTGCCCGGGGTGCTCGTCCGCGGAGCCGTGCAGCGTGCAGCAGCCATCAGCGAGGAACCCGGGGGCAAGGGCGTCAACGTTTGCCGTGCGTTGACCGCATCCGGCGTGGAGTCGGTTGCCGTCCTGCCCGGACGCGACGAGGATCCCGTGATGGCGGGGCTGCGCGCTGCCGGCATCCGCTACGTGAATCTGCCCCTTGACTCGGCAGTCCGGAGCAACATCACCCTCACCGAGCCGGACGGCACCACAACCAAGATCAATATGCCCGGCCCGCCCCTGAGTGCTGCCGAACAGGAGGACCTGATTGCCCTGCTGGTCAGCGCTTGCGCCTCCGGCGAGGACGGTACACCGGCCTCATGGCTGGTTCTGGCCGGTTCCCTCCCGCCCGGAGCTGCTCCGGATCTCTACGCCCTGGTGGCCCATGCCGTCCGCCAGCGCTTCGGTGCGTCCGCTCCGCGCATTGCGATCGATTCCTCCGGGCCTCCGCTGCTGGGAGCCCTTCTGCACAACGCCGCCCCCGATCTGCTCAAACCGAACGCGGAGGAGCTTGCCGAGGTAACCGGGGTGGGCAGCGAAGACGCACTTGAAGCGGATCCGCTGCTTGCAGTCGAGGCGGCACGGACCCTCATCGCCAAGGGCGTCGGGGCAGTCCTGGCCACCCTCGGTCCCAAGGGTGCGCTGCTGGTCACCGCCGAAGGCGCCTGGCAGGCAACCCGTCCCCCGGTGGAACCGCGCTCAACCGTTGGCGCCGGCGATTCGTCGCTGGCCGGATTCCTGCTGGCCAACGTGGCCGGCGATCCCCCCGGCGACTGCCTGCGCCAGGCCGTAGCGCACGGCGCGGCCGCTGCCTCCCTGCCGGGAACCACCGTTCCGACGTTGGCGCAGACCGATCCCGGAGCCGTGACGGTGACGGAGATAGCAGGATACGCAGCCGTTTCTGACGGGGCACCCGCTCAGACCGCATCCACTAAGGAGAACGACTGATGTCTGATCTCATTACCCCGGAACTGGTCACACTGGACCAAAACCTGGGCAGCGAACGGTCCGAGGTGATCCGTCATCTGGTCCAGAACGTGGTCTCACTCGGCCGCGCCACCACTTTCGACTCGTTGTATGCGGACGCCATGGCCCGGGAAGCCAAGACGGCCACGGGCGTCCCCGGCGGCATTGCCATCCCCCACTGCCGGTCCTCAGCAGTCACCCAGGCCACCCTGGCCATGGCCCGGATTAATCCTCCGGTGGACTGGGGTGCCAAGGACGGACCAGCGGACATCGTCTTCTTCATCGCCGCTCCGGAAGGCGCGGACCAGGAACACCTGCAGCTGCTGTCCAAACTCGCCCGCTCGCTGATCAAGAAGAACTTCACGGGTGCCCTCCGAACGGCGCAGTCCCCGCAGGAGATTGTTGAACTGGTGGACGGTGCACTGGGACTGGGTCCGGTGCCGGAGTCCCAATCAGGCGGAACGGCGCCAGGTGCCGCCAATGCAGCTCCGGCGACGGGGGCCAGCGCCGCAGGGACCGGCAGCGCCACGGGGACTGGTACAGCGGCGGGCGCGGCGGCAGGCGCCGGTGCGGCTGCCGCCGGGAGCACCGGCGACGGAAGCACGGAGACCGGTTCCGGGAGTTCCGGCGGCGCCCACACGGCCGGTGCACGTGCCTCCGGGGTAACCGCCGACGCCGGAAGCGGGGCAAACACCGGGGACGGCGGGAAAATTCGGCACCTGGTTGCTGTCACCGCCTGCCCCACCGGCATTGCCCACACCTACATGGCTGCTGATTCCCTTGCTGCGGTAGCCGCCGAGCGCGGCATCGACCTTCAGGTGGAAACACAGGGATCCGCCGGTTCCACTCCCCTGGACCCATCGGTCATCCGCAACGCGGACGCCGTCATCTTCGCCACCGACGTGGACGTTCGGGACAAAGGCCGGTTCGCCGGGCTCCCTGTGGTCTCCGGTCCCGTAAAGCGGGGCATCGACGAACCCGGAGTCATGATCGACGAGGCGCTTGCTGCGGCCAAGGATCCCAATGCCCGGCGGGTGGCCGGCGGCGGAGGCGGAGGTGAGGAGCGGGATCCGCAAAGCAGCGGCGGCGGTGAAGGATTCGGCGGACAGCTCAAGCGGGCTTTGCTCACTGGCGTCAGCTACATGATTCCGTTTGTGGCGGGCGGCGGCTTGCTCATTGCCCTGGGTTTCCTGCTCGGAGGCTACGAGCTGTCCCTGTCCGACGATGACGGCAACCTCACCGGCGACATGATCCTCGACGGCGGAACACTGTTCAATCCCGGGGACCAGGGGCTCCTGACCTATCTGGGCGCCGTTTTCTGGAAGATCGGCAACCTGTCCCTGGGCTTCCTGGTCCCGGCGCTCGCCGGATACATCGCCTATGCCCTGGCGGACCGCCCGGGCATAGCGCCGGGCTTTACCGCCGGCGCAGTGGCCCTGTTCATGGACGCCGGTTTCATCGGCGGCCTGATCGGCGGCCTCCTGGCCGGTTACGTGGCCCGGTGGGTGGGGAGCTGGACGGTTCCCTCGTGGCTGCGCGGCCTGATGCCGGTGGTGATCATTCCGCTCATCACGTCGTTGATAGCCTCCGGGCTGATGATCCTTGTGCTGGGCGGACCCATTGCCGCCCTGACCCTGGGGCTGAACAACTGGCTGTCCGGCCTGACCGGAGCGGCCGCCGTCGTGCTGGGGATTGTCCTGGGCCTGATGATGGGTTCGGACCTGGGCGGGCCCATCAACAAGGTGGCTTACGCGTTTGCCGTCGCAGGCCTCGGTGAAGGCAGTGTCCAAAACCAGGCACCTTGGGAGATCATGGCCGCGGTTATGGCCGCCGGCATGGTTCCGCCGCTGGGCATGGCCCTGGCCACTGTGGTGGACAAGCAGCAGTTCACGATGGCCCTCCGCGAGAACGGCAAGGCCGCCTGGCTGCTCGGTGCCGCCTTCATCTCCGAAGGAGCCATTCCCTTCGCCGCAGCCGACCCCCTGCGTGTCATTCCGTCCTGCATGATCGGCGGTGCGCTAACCGGCGCCATCTGCATGGGCACCGGCGTTACTTCGCAGGCGCCGCACGGCGGAATCTTCGTGTTCTTCGCGATTGGCAACCTGTTGATGTTCATTGTGGCTATCCTCGCTGGAATGGTGGCCTCAGGATTGATCTATGTTGCGCTGAAGCGGTGGACTGCTCCCAAACGCGCAGAGGAGCCCGTCATTGCCTAGCCAAACCCCTACGGACAGAGAGGCACACTGATGCGGACCATCAAGGGAATCGGAGTCAGCGCCGGGCGGGTCCTGGGCCCCTCACTGCGGATGCCGCCGCCGGTGCCCGAGCCCGCTGCTGACGCTTCCTTTGGAGCGGACAGCACGGTGGACGGGGAAAAGGCCCGGTTGAAGGACGCCGCGGAAGAAGTCCGGGCGGATCTGCGCCACCGTGCCGAAACCGCCAGCGGAGATGCCAAGGCGGTCCTGGATGCAACAGCCATGATGGCCACCGACCCCATGCTGCTCAAGGCCGCGGGCAAGCACATCAACGCCGGCATGGCCGCGGACCGTGCCGTCTGGGAGGCCGGGTTGGA
Organism: Arthrobacter sp. NPDC097144; assembly: GCF_044762205.1. NCBI lineage: Bacteria > Bacillati > Actinomycetota > Actinomycetes > Micrococcales > Micrococcaceae > Arthrobacter > Arthrobacter sp. NPDC097144. The sequence goes on from NZ_JBIWDW010000003.1 coordinate 79,950, forward strand.
GGTAGCCGCCATGCTGCAGAGCCTTGGCGGCTACATGGCTGAGCGGACCCAGGACGTCCTCGATGTCCGCGCTCGCATAGTCGCCCAGCTTGACGGATTGCCGGCACCCGGAATTCCTGCCTCCGATGTTCCCTTTATTCTCACCGCCGAGGAACTTGCGCCCGCGGACACCGCCACGCTGGACCCGGGCAAAGTGATCGGCCTGGTCACTTCCGGCGGCGGACCGCAGTCCCACACCGCCATTCTGGCCCGTTCCCTGGGCCTTCCCGCCGTAGTTGGTGCCCCGGGCTCCAAATCCATTGCCGACGGCGCTGAACTTTATATTGACGGTGCCGCCGGAACGGTCGTGGTGGACCCAGGTACCGCCGAACGGGAAGCGGCACAGAAGTACGCCTCCCGCGGTTCCCTGCCGGTGTTCGACGGCACAGGTACAACGTCGGACGGTTACCGGGTTCCCTTGCTTGCCAATGTGGGCTCCGGCAAGGACGCCCGTGCGGCTGCGGAAGCCGGAGCCGAAGGCATCGGCCTGCTGCGCACCGAATTCTGTTTCCTCGGACGTGATTCAGAGCCCACCATGGAGGAGCAGGTAGCCGCTTACGGGGCCGTGTTTGAGGCGTTCCCCGGGCGGAAAGTGGTGGTTCGCACCCTGGACGCCGGGGCGGACAAGCCGTTGCCTTTCCTGACGGACACAACCGAGCCAAATCCCGCCCTCGGTGTTCGCGGATACCGTACCGACCGGTCTTCCCCGGGCGTGCTCGGCCGCCAGCTGGAGGCAATTGCCGCTGCCGCGGGCGCCCATGAGGCCGATGTGTGGGTCATGGCCCCCATGATTTCCACCGCTGAAGAAGCTGCCGATTTCGCCGTCAAGTGCACCGGAGCCGGGCTGGGAATTCCCGGGGTGATGATTGAGGTCCCGGCTGCAGCCGTCATGGCACAGGCAATTTTGTCCAGGGTCCGCTTTGCGTCCCTGGGAACGAATGACCTCACGCAGTACACCATGGCTGCCGACCGGCAGCTGGGGTCCCTGGCTTCCCTGAACGACCCCTGGCAGCCGGCGGTCCTGCGGCTGATCAAGAGCACCGTTGACGGCGCCCGGGCGGCCGAGGCCGCCGCGGACCAGGGTGCACCGGGGTCCGCACCCAAGAACGTGGGCGTGTGCGGCGAGTCAGCCGCAGATCCCGCCCTCGCCGTCGTGCTCGCCGGGCTGGGAGTGAACACCCTGTCCATGACGCCCCGCGCCCTCTCGACCGTGGGTGCAGTACTGGCCTCCGTGAGTATTGACGAAGCGCGGGAGCTGGCAGCAACCGCCCTGGCCGCCGCCACCGCAGCGGAGGCGCGGTCAGCGGTCCGCAGCCGGCTCGCCATCCTCGAGGAGCTGGGCCTGTGACCCGCCTCCCGCACACCTCAGCAGCCTAAGTACAACCGGAAGGAATCACCATGCCAGAACGCAAAGCAACAATTGCCAGCCGCGTCGGCCTGCACGCACGGCCCGCCTCGATCTTCGCGGAGGCTGCAGCCGAACAGCCGGTGGACGTCACCATTGCCATGGAGGGGGAGCCTGCTGATGAGGCAATGGACGCCGCCAGCATGCTGTCTCTCATGAGCCTCGGCGCCTCCAACGGCGATGTGGTGGTGCTTCGCGCTGACGGCGACGGCGCCGATGAAGCCCTGGACGCCCTGGTGAAGATCCTGGAAACGGATCTCGACGCGCAGTAACTGCGGCGGCCTCCGGGCTAAGACGGATACAGCGAAGCCAGCGGAGGTAATCCGCTGGCTTCGGTCGTAACCTCACGCTGACCCCCCACAGGCAGCGGATGTTACATAATCATTATTCTGACACAGGATGATGAAATTGTGAACGAGCGATGCCAATTCTTTACCTGCCGCGCAGAGTGCCCGTCCTTATATGCTGCCGTTCGCCATGGCCAGCAAATTGGATTTCGGCTTCCTTTTCTCAATCCTCCTCACGTTCCAGACGAGGGCGAGCGCAATTGAAATAGCCAGGACGGCTGCATAGGGCAAAGTGCGGTCCCACCAGCCGCGTGACAGATTCCAGAGTGCAAGACTGAGCAGCGCATGAACAACGAATGCAGTCATCCCCAGCGACATAAGGCCGGCACTGATCCGGATCTCACCGCGCCTCCGGGAGTCCGCGGCACACAGGAAAAGAGCCGGAGCCAGGCATGCCGCCACGTAGGTCTGGTAGAGCCGTGCGGTGTCACCGTAGGCAGCTACCGTGTCCTGGCCTTCGTAGGCGCGCAGGGCAGTGGATGAATCGGGCAGGTCGCTCAGGACAAAGAACACCGTCACTGTTGCTGACGCCAGGCCCAGGACACAGAAACCCACCGGCCCCGCAATCAGCCGCTGGGCGCGGGGAGCGTTAAAGGCCGAGGCAGCCTTCATGCCAAAAATAAGGAAGGCTCCGAACACTGAGAATCGCAGCAGGAGATTTGCAATGTTCATTCCCCCCAGCAGCGAATCTACCCGGAGGTAAAAGAATGGAATGCTCAGCGCCATCCCGACGGCCATCAGGAGCAAAGCCGAGAACATCCCGCGGTTCTCACCGCGGATCGCCGAAGGCAGCCGCTGCAGACAAAACAAGACGGTGAAGACAAAGGCCGTCAATTGCAGTGTCATCCCAATTGCTCCATCAGTACAGCGTTGTTTCTCTCATCGTTTTCAAACTTCTTCAGGACTTTTCCCAGGGTATCCAACCGGTCCCGGGCAAGAAGCACCAGGTCCGCATCGGACAGTTCCGCAAGGGCCTGCTCGCGCCCGCCCAGCGGCCATCCGCATTCATCTGGAGTCAGCAGTCCGGTGGCAACCAGTCCTCCGGTGAGCGAAACCCCCGCCAGCCGGGCCGCTTCGACAGCCAATTCAGGGGCAAGCCGTCCGGCGGTGAGCTGCGCGGACAGATTCTGCGGCGCCACGCCGCTCTTGGCACTGAGCCGGTGCCTCAGGTCCCCCTGGTCCACGGCGTCGAACCAGGCCCGGACGGAGTTGCGGTGAGGGAAAGTGCACAGGCCCGGAACGGGGGCGGGCCCGGAGTCGGCGCTCACGCTCCGAGCCACCAGGAGCTGCAGGATGCAGACGTAGGACACCTGACTGATCAGTTCCCGGGCGGAGGGCGGGCGGGAGCCGGCCTGGAGATCGCGGTATTCGTCGAAGTAGGAGAGCGCGGCCACCGGATCCTGGTCACACGCCCTCGCCACGCTGACCACCGTGCTCTCGGACACCTTTCCGCGCACCAACTGCTGCGCCAGGGTTGACCGTTTGATGCCGGCCAGGCGGCAAAGATCAGCGGTCGACTCGCGCGGGGCTGTCAGGGAGCGCCATCTTTGAAAGGCCTTGGCGGACACAGCCAACGGCGACTCCCCCCCAATTGGTTTTATCCGGACGGTTGCCACTATACTATTTCCACTGGCTCCCCCTTCTGCGTTCCCCCCATATGCAGAGCGGGGAGCCAGCTCCAATTTAAGGGTCAGCTCCGGACCAGAAAATTTCCGGGCATATCGCCGAGTCCCTTACGGCGTCTCCTGCGGCCAGGATACGTGGTGGCTCAGCTCCCGATGTTTGCCAAGGTAGGACGCCGCGTAGGAACAGTACGGCTTGATCCGCCGCCCGGACGCAATGATGTCCTCCGCCGCAAACTTCACCAGCATGGACGAATATCCCTGGTGCCGGAACTGTTCCGCAACCACTGTGTGGGTCAGGGCCACGGCATCCGCTTCTTCCTCATACTCGGCCGTGCCAACTAATTCACCGCCCACACGGAGCTCGTACCGGTTGTGGTCACAATTGTGGGAGACCTCAACGTCATCCCTGCTGTTCCCGCTCATGCCCCGAGCCTGACACTGATGGCGTGTTTCGTCCAGAGCGCGGGCATTACGCGGCGCGGCCTCCGCCCGCCGAATCTTCCGCGATCCCCCAGGCCTCCTCTAAGCCGGCGACTGCGGTTTCGTAGTCCGCCAGCTCCTTCTGGTTCATTTCCACAGGCGCCTCCTCCTGAGGGCGCAGGGCCGCTGCGGCTTTCATGGCGCGCATCAGGGCTTTGCTTTCCGCCCGGTCCGCGTTTCCTATGCCCGGCTTCTCCAAAGCCTTCCAGGCGTCCAGCTCATAGGAGCTCCAGCTCAGCAGCACTGAGTCGTGCCTGTGCGTGGCGGCTGCAATCCGGCGTCGCTGCTCCTCCCGCTTCCGGGCGTTCACGCGCTGTCTCCGGCGGGTCCGGATCCACCAAAAGGCTCCTGCTGCTCCGGCTATGGAGGCCAGCCCAACCCAGGGCCCGCTGCGGGGACTTCCGGCAACTGCCCATACGACGGCCAGAAGGGCCGTGAGCAGGCCGGTCAGTCCAACCCAGAATCCTTTTTCGCCGTCCCCGCGCGCCAGCGCCGCGTCCACCCGGACCGCGGTAATACCCAGGGCTGCGGCCAGCAGTATCAGGGCAGGAACCAATGCGGTTGCTCCGGCTTCCACCAGCGGCATGGGTTTCCCTCTTTCCGCGTTGCATTTATCGCCTTTCCACCATCTCACGCCGAATCGACGGAAAGGTCAATGTCCCCGGGAAGGGCCGCAACCCATAATCCGCACCCTGCAATTGAGGTCCGGGCAAAGGTACCAAGTATGCTGATGTCCTTGATTCATCGTCCCGCCGCCGGCTTCCATCCGGCCCCCTCCCCCGGAGTACAAAGGATAAGAATGCGAATCCCCGCACCGCGCGGACCCGTCAGCGCCGCCCTCTTTGAGCTGCTCACCGCGTCTGAAGCTCCGGACGCACCTGCACTTGCCGCAGTGACCGAGGCTGCGCGCCGGGCAGCCGCCGAAAGTACGGACATCCTGCGCGACGAAGACCTCCAGCTGGCCCTCTTCTGCCTGTACGAACTGCACTACAGCGGACTGGAGACGGTGCCCGATGCCCTGGAGTGGCATCCGGGACTTCTGGATCTGCGGCTGAACCTGGAAGAGGCATTTGAAGCTGCCCTGCGACAGGCCGTTCCGGTTCCTCCGCTCCCCGAGCCCACGTCCGAGGCAGTTGCCGCTGAGTTGTTCCGGATGGCCGCCGACGACGACGGACCCAGCGTTTCGCGCTACGTCGCCTCGAAGGCCACCCGTGAACAGCTGCAGGAGTTCCTGATCCTGCGCTCCATTTACCAGCTGAAGGAGGCCGATCCCCACAGCTGGGCCATCCCCCGCCTGCCGGTGGGCCGCGCCAAGGCTGCCCTGATTGAGATCCAGGCCGACGAGTACGGCGGCGGCCGCCCGGAGCGCATGCACTCCCACCTTTTTGGAGTGACCATGAAGGGACTGGAGCTGGAAACCGAGTACGGCTGGTATCTGGATTTTGTGCCGGCACTGACACTGGCTTCCTCCAACGCCATGTCACTGTTCGGATTGAACCGCCGGCTGCGCGGCGCCATTGCCGGACATCTGGCTGCCTTTGAGATGACATCCTCCATCCCCAATTCCTTTTACGCCCGGGGATTCCGGCGGCTGGGGTTCGACGATGAAGTCACCTATTACTTTGACGAACATGTGGAGGCCGACGCCGTCCATGAGCAAATAGCCGCGCGGGACCTCGCCGGCGGACTCGTGGAGTCGGAGCCCGACCTTTTGGGCGATGTGATTTTTGGTGCGGCCACGGTACTGACGCTGGACGCGATGATGGGCGGTGAGCATCTGGCGGCGTGGCAGGAGGACCGCAGCGCCCTCCTGGAACCCGATTCCGCGGGCCCTGCTGCAACGGCCCTGGAGGGTGCAGCCCTGGCCGCGGGGGTTACTCCGTGACCGGCGGCACCGAGCCGCACGAGTGCGGGGGATGCCCGGCCGCGGAAAACACCGGACCGCCTGCAGCCGCGGTTCCCGGGGAACGCCCCGCAGCGTCAGTTGTCGCCTACCCCAACGGCCCGCTGCTGGTGCGCGGGGACTTCGAAATAGTCACCCCGGACGGCGACCCCATTCCGCGCGACCGGGAAACGGTAGCCCTGTGCCGGTGCGGCGGCTCCGCCATCAAGCCCTACTGCGACGGCACACACAAACTGATGAAGTTCGATACCGCCCGGCGCAGGCCGGTGCCTCCCGCCGTCGTCGAGCGCAGCGGAAAAGGTTCCTGAAATCCGCAGCCGGCCAATAAAAGCAGCCGGGCCAATAAGAAAAGCACCCCGGTCCGAAGACCGGGGTGCTTTTTACGGTGGGCCCTGTGGGGCTCGAACCCACGACCCACGGATTAAAAGTCCGATGCTCTACCAACTGAGCTAAAGGCCCCCACCGTTCCGGGACGGCCGTTTCTGCCGGGAATTTCCCCCGCGGAAGAGCCGTCGACGAATCGACTTCTTCACTTTATCGCACAGGGGACGCATCTCACGAAACAAGGGCGCCGGTCTTTGCTGTTTCTTTGCGCTGCTACCCGTGATCACCTACCCGGCAACAGCCGCAGCCGTCCTCGACGCCCGTTCCTGCAGCGGAGTATTCTCGGATTATGAGTGAGTCCAATGAAATGCCCCCGCGGCATCACAAGCCAAAGCTGTACGCTCCGCTGGACTTCGCCAACTTCCCCGGAGGCGCGGATCCGGCCCGGGTATCCGAAGCCGCGCATCTGGCTGCCCAGGCGCTGGTCCATCACGGCCGGGAAAGCTCCGATCCCGAGATCACCCGCCGCCTGGTGAAGCTTGCGGACCGGCAGGGCCTGGAATCCATTGCTGAGATGTGGGCGGAAAGCCCGGCCCGTTCCCTTCCGGGAGCCCTCTGGCGCCTCTACGCCCTCCGGGCCGCCACTCAGCAGGATCCCGAGCGCGTAGCGGCCTACTACGCGGCAGGCAAAGACGTAGCCCAGGTATCGAAGGTGGTGGCAGGTGTTGCCGAGCCGCTCGGTGCCGAGGAAGTAAAGGCCATGGCTGACACCATCCTCTCCGGAGCCTTCGAAGGAGAGTTTGACGTGGCACTGGAGCGCTTTGCCGCCTTCTGCCGCGTAGTTGCCCTCGGCCAGACCCACCATGCCGACGCAGTGGAGGCCAGCAGCACCGACTCTGCCACGCAGCTGACCCGCAGCGCGCGCCGGCTGGTCCGGACGGCCGAGGACCTGGAGCATTCAGCGGCAGCGTGGCGCCGGGGGGAGCTGGATTAGCAGCCTGCCGGAGCTCATGTTGACATCCTCGGCGAAGAGTAGAAAACTGAAATTGGTGTCGGACTGCGGAACCCCCGGGCTTCAACTTAGAGCCGCTTCGAGCGGCCTTCCGCCGAGAGGCGCTCCCGGTCCGGCACCGCTTTTGTGTCCTTCTGCACAGCCGATAATCTTAGGCTCGTGACCTACTCAGTGCAGGGCCCCGAATCCGCCCGTCCATTCCGGCGGGTCTGCTCATGAGGCTCCGGCTCTTTCCCCAGGAAAATGCCGGCCTTGAACTCCTTTCCCGGATGGCAGGGGTAGTGGTGCGAGGCTCCGGCACTCTTTCGGAAGTCCTCGGTGCCGAGCCGGCTGACTATGAACGCCTTGCAGAGCACATGCACCAGCTGGACGCCGAATGCACCGATCTGCACTTTGCGCTCATGACGCAGATGCGGTCCAGCTTTATTAATCCGCTCCCCCGCGAAGACCTGTACGGGCTCTCGCTCACCCTGATGTCCGCCATGGAAAGCCTCGACGCGGCCGCGGAAGTCACCGCCCTGTACCGCCTGACCGGTATTTCCGGACGGGCCGCCGAGCAGCTCGAAGTCATCGGCAGACAGGCGGAGCTCACGGTGGGAGCCATGCGCCGCCTGGCTTCGCTTGAGGACCTGGATGAGTACTGGATTGAGATGCTCAGGCTGTCCAAGCGGTCTGAACGCACGCACCGGATTTGGATGTCCGAGCTCCTGCGCGACCACAAGCCCCTCACCTATGCACGGCACCGCGACCTTGCTGATCAGCTGGCCGGTACATCCTTGGCCCTGCGGCGCTGCGCCACGGCCGTGGGCGGCATCCTGGTCCGGGAATCCTAGGTGGAGCCGGTCCTGCTGGCCGCCGTCGTCCTCTTTGCCGGGGCGTATGCCTTCATCAACGGCTTCCATGACGTCTCCAACTCAGTTGCCACTTCCGTCCGCACCCGTGCGCTGACGCCCGCCGTCGCCGTCGTTCTCGCTTCCATTTTCAACCTGACCGGAGCCCTGCTGAGTACGGCCCTGGCCCTGGTGCTCGCTGACCGGTTCATCCAGCTGCCGGAAGGCACGCCGGGGCTGGGCATCCTGATCGCGGGCCTGCTGGCTGCGTGCGGCTGGGGGCTGTGGACCTGGTGGCGCCGGATGCCGTCTTCCTCCACCCATGCGCTCGTGGGCGGCATCGTGGGCTCCGGCGCGGCCTCCACGCTGGTGGGCGGGCCCAATATCGCTGAGTCCTACCGGCTGCTGCTGGAGCAGATCGTCCTGCCGCTGCTGCTCTCGCCCGTCATTGCCTTTGCCTTGGCGTACCTGCTGGTTTTTCCCACCACATGGCTGATGCGCTACAGCGCGCCGCGGCGCGGAGACGCCGGAAACAGGATTGCCCAGTCAGTGTTCACGTCGGCTTTTTCGCTGGGCCACGGCATGCAGGACGGGCAGCGGACCATGGCGGTTATTGTCCTGGGCCTTGCGGCCGCCGGCTACTCCGCCCAGGACGGCGGGATTCCCCTTTGGGTGCAGGTTTTCTCCGGCGCTGCGCTGGCCGTAGGCAGCCTGTACGGAGGCTGGCGCATCAGCCATACGCTGGGCAGCCGGCTGGTGCGGATCGACCCGCTGCGCGGCATGAGCGCGACGGCGGCCAGTTCGTCCCTGCTGTTCATGGGTGCCCTGTGGCTGCAGATCCCGCTTTCCAGTACGCAGACCATGACGTCGGCAATTGTCGGCGCCGGCGTCAACCAGCGGTTCTCCACCGTGCGGTTCATCCCGCTGCGGGAAATCATGGTCATCTGGCTGACCACGGCCCCGGTCACGGCCCTGCTGGGCGGCATCCTCTTTCTGGCGCTGAGCCCGCTGCTCTGACCTCTCCGGCGCTGCCGGCGCGGTTTACCCGAAGCGCCCGGAAACGTAGTCCTCGGTGGCCTTCTGGGAGGGGTTGCTGAAAATGACGGGAGTGTCCGCGTACTCGATCAGCTTTCCGGGCTTTCCGGTGCCGGCGATGTTGAAGAAGGCCGTCTTGTCCGAAACACGTGCCGCCTGCTGCATGTTGTGGGTCACGATCACCACCGTGTAGTCGCTCTTGAGTTCCTCAATCAGGTCCTCGATGGCGAGGGTGGAGATGGGGTCCAGGGCTGAACAGGGTTCGTCCATGAGGATCACCTCGGGCGACACCGCAATGGCGCGCGCAATGCACAGCCGCTGCTGCTGGCCGCCGGAAAGGCCGGAGCCCGGCTTGTCCAGGCGGTCCCGGACTTCCTTCCACAGGTTGGCGCCGGTGAGGGACTTCTCCACCAGGGCGTCGGCGTCGGACTTGGAGATGCGCTTGTTGTTCAGCTTCACCCCGGCCAGCACGTTGTCCCGGATGGACATGGTGGGGAACGGGTTGGGGCGCTGGAAGACCATGCCAATGTGGCTGCGCACGGTGACGGGGTCCACGCCGGGGCCGTAGAGGTTTTCGCCGTTCAACAGGACTTCGCCCTCCACTCGGGCGCCGGGCAGGACTTCGTGCATCCGGTTCAGCGTCCGCAGGAAGGTGGATTTTCCGCAGCCGGAGGGACCGATGAAGGCCGTAACGGAGCGGGCTTCAATGTTGATGTTGACGTCTTCTACGGCCAGGAAGTCGCCGTAGTAGACGTTGAGGTCCTTGACGTCGATTCGCTTGGACATGTGGTTCCTTTGGTTGGAGAGTTTCGGGGCCGCAGGCGGCGTTTGCCCGCGGCGGAGGGGTGGGACCGGTCAGCGTCCGGTCTTGGGCGCGAACAGGCGGGCGATCAGCCGGGCACCCAGGTTCAGCAGCATCACCATAATGATGAGCAGCAGCGCCGCGGCCCAGGCCCGCTGGGTGCTCGGGTCGGCATTGGTGGGAGAGGTGGGGCTCATCAACTGCCGGTAAATGTACGTGGGCAGCGTGGTCATCCAGCCGGCAAACACATTCGTGTTGATGGTGTTTACGAAGCCTGCGGTCACCAGCAGCGGCGCCGTCTCGCCGATGACTCGGGCAATGGCCAGGGTGACGCCGGAGGCAATGCCGGAGATCGCCGTCGGCACCACCACCTTGAGGATGGTGCGCCACTTGCGCACGCCCAGCGCGTAGGCGGCTTCGCGCAGTTCGTTCGGCACGATTTTGAGCATTTCCTCGGTGGAACGCACCACCACGGGGATCATCAGGACGGAGAGCGCGACGGCGGCAACAAAGCCGGTGCGCACCCCCGGCCCGAAGACGAGGCCGAAGAACGCCGCGGCAAAGAGGCCGGCAACGATGGAGGGGATGCCGGTCATGACGTCCACAAAGAACGTGATGGCCCGAGACAGCGGACCGCCGTGGCTGTATTCGACCAGGTAGACGGCGGTGAGCAGGCCGATCGGCACCGAAATGATGGTGGCCCACAGTGTGATCAGCAGCGTACCCATAATGCCGTGGTACGCCCCGCCCAGCACCGGGCCGCCCGTCTGCACGCTGTTGTTGTCCACGGCGCCCGTCATGCCGCCCATGGAAGTGAACAGGAAATCCGGGCTCAGGCCGGGAAGCCCCTTGGCCAGGACGGTGTAGATGACCGAGATCAGGGGAACCAGGGCGAGGATGAAGGCACCGTAGACCAGGTACGTGGCCAAACGGTCCACGGCCCGCCGCCGGCCTTCCACGATCCCGGTCAGCACAGTGGCACCGAGCACGAAGAGCAGGGCGGTGAACACCGTGAAGCTGGCGATGCCGAAACCGGTCAGGGCGGACAGCGCCGCGCCCAGGATGAGTGCCGCACCAAGGACCACCCACACCGCGTAGCGCGGAAGGCGGTTCTTGGTCAGTGTGGCCGGCTGGCGGCTGAGGGTCTGTGTCTGCATCAGTTGGCTCCGGAGAATTCTTTATGGCGGCTGATGATCCAGCGCGCAATCACGTTCACGGCCAGGGTGATCAGGAACAGCACCAGACCCGCCGCAATCAGCTCCGACAGGCGCAGGCCGTATGCTTCGGGGAAGTTCAGGGCGATTTCCGCTGCGATGGTCTGGTTGCCGGGCCGGATGAGGCTGGCAATCAGCCCGCCGGAGGAAAGAACCAGGGCCACGGCCATGGTCTCGCCCAAGGCGCGCCCCAGACCCAGCATGACGGCGCTGATGACGCCCGGGCGGGCGAACGGGAACACGGCCATCCGGATCATTTCCCACCGGGTGGCTCCCATGGCGAGGGCCGCTTCCTCATGCAGTTTCGGCGTCTGCAGGAAAATTTCCCGGGTCAGGGAGGTAATGATCGGCAGCACCATGACGGACAGGACAATTCCTGCCGTCAGCATGGTCTTGCCGGTCTGGCTGGCCGGGCCGGAGAAGATCGGGATCCACCCGGCGTACTCCGCGAGCCAGGTGTAGGGGCCCACCAGGGCCGGGGCGAGGACCATCATGCCCCAGGCGCCGTAGACCACCGACGGAATGGCGGCCAACAGGTCCACGAGATAACCCAGGCCCTGGGCCATCCGCCGGGGGGCGTAATGCGAAATGAACAGCGCGACGCCGATTCCCACCGGTGTGGCGATCAGCAGGGCGATGGCTGCAGCAATGACGGTGCCGATGACCAGCGGCCAGATATAGGTGAAGAAGCCTTCGCCGCCGCTGATTTCCCCGGAGTCCGCGGTGAACGTGGGCAGTGCCTGCCAGAGCAGGAACACTGCCACGGAAAACAGGACAAGAAGGATGAGGCAGCCGGCCAGGAGCGTGATCCCGGAGAACACCTTGTCTCCTGCACGGCCCGCGCCGCCGGTGCCTTCTATGGACTTGCTGGACACTGCACAACCCTTCGGTTCTTCACTGGCAACTACTTAAACACTCTACTGACCCTGCACTGCCGACCTTGCGGCGGGGTGCGCGGCTGCAGCCCCCGTTTCACTGTCCCACGGCTGCCCGCGGCTGCGTACCCGCGCACCCCCCGCAACTACTTTGCGACGGTGATACCCGCCAGTGCATCCGTTGCTTTTGCCCGCAGCGACTCAGAGAGCGGTGCATTTCCAGCCGCTTCGGCCGCTGCCGCCTGACCTTCTTCGCTGACCACATAGCTGCCGAAGGCCCGCACCAGATCAGCGGTTGCCTGATCTTCATAGGTGGTGCAGTAGATGTGGTAGGACACCAGCACCAGCGGATAAACGCCGGCTTCCTCGGTGTCCCGGTTCAGCTTCATGGCCATGTCACCGGCAGGGCGGTCCGCACCGGTGACCGGTGAGGACGTTTCCACGGCCTTGGCGGCGGCGTCTGCGCTGATGGGCACGTAGGCATCCCCCACTTGGACGCTTACCTCTCCCAGGTCTCCCGCTGCCGAGGCGTCTGCATAGGTGACGGCACCCTCCGTGGAGGTGACCAGCGAGACAACTCCGCCGGTGCCGGAGGCATTCTCGCCGTTGCCGATTGCAGCAGGCCAGTCGCCCGATGCTTTGTCCGTCCAGACGTCAGGCGCGGCTGCAGCAAGATACTCGGTGAAGTTCTTGGTGGTTCCGGACTCATCTCCGCGGTGTACGGCGGTGATCTGCGTTGAGGGCAGTTCCACGCCGTCGTTCGCCGCAGCGATCGCCGGATCATTCCAGGCAGTGATCTCCCCGCGGAAGATCTTTGCGATGGTGGCGGCGTCCAGGTTCAGCTCCGAAATCCCGGGCAGGTTGAACGCCACGGCAATCGGGGAAACATACACCGGCACGTGCAGGGCTCCGTCCGGGCCGCACTCCTGGACGGCCGCTGCCGCTTCTTCGTCATCCAGGTAGGCGTCAGAGCCGGCGAACTGGACGCCCCCGGCCAGCAGGGCCTTGCGCCCGGCGCCGGATCCGTCCGGCGAGTACTGTACCGATGCCTTGGGGTTGGCCGCGGAGAAATCCGCAATCCAAACCTGCATTGCCGAGTCCTGGGAGGAAGCCCCCGAACCGGAGAGTGTTCCCGTCAGCGTGCTCTCCGACGTCGACGGCGCACTGCCTTCGGCCGGAGCGGTTGCGCTGTCGCTGCCGCAGGCCGATAAGGCGAGCGCGGCCACTGACAACAGGGCGGCTGAACGGATAATACGAGTTACCGACACGTCTTGCCCCTTTCAAGGGCTCGATTTCCATGGAGCAGGCGCACCGGCACACGCTTCCGGTTCACCGGGACGTCTTGGCGTCCTTCACTGATCGTGGACCGGAAAGGTTAACGAAAGGTGAACGGTGCCAAGCGGCGGAGAAAACTTATCCGCAGCTGCCCTGGGACGCCGGTAAACGTGCTTGCGCAGCGTCACACTCACCCTCCGGATGGAGGGGCGGGGCGGGCGGCCCTAGACTAAGGGCATGCCCGCACGCGACCGCCTTGCCCAGAGCCGGGGTTTTGTGCGGAACCGTGTCCTTGTGGGGCTTCGCCGCAGCCGGGATTCCATCTACCCCGCCGTGCAGATGACGGTTTGCGCCGTGGGCGCCTACGGTTTTGCCGAATACATCCTCGGACACCAGGGCCCGCTTTTCGCCGCCACTGCCGCCCTGATCTCACTGGGATTTTCACGGGAACCGCGGACCCGCCGGGTCCTCGAGGTGGGGATCGGCTGCACCTTGGGCATCACCATCGGCGAACTTCTGCTGCACGTGCTCGGCACCGGCCTGTGGCAGGCCGCCGTCGTGCTCTTCATCTCCGTGATGCTGGCCCGGTTCCTGGACCGGGGCGTCATCTTCACCACCCAGCTTGGCCTGCAGTCGCTGCTGGTGGTCCTGCTTCCGGCACCCGAGGGCGGGGCCTTCACCCGCAGCCTCGACGCGATTGTGGGCGGCACGTTTGCCCTTCTGATCACCATGCTGGCTCCGCGGGACCCCCGGAGGGAGCCTAAATCCAACGTCCGGGACCTGTTGCATGAGCTCTCCGCCGTACTGCGCCAATGTGCCGATGCCCTGGCGAAAAGTGACTCCACCCTGGCCTGGCACGCGCTGGTCCGGGCCCGGAACACCCAGCCGCAGCTTGATTCGCTGACCCGCAGCGTGCGGGACGCCCGCGAGGTTGCCCGCATCTCCCCCGCCTACCGGCGCCATCTGGCCGAGCTGGGCGACCTGCGCGGATCCATCGGCTACCTGGACCTTGCCGTGCGCAACAGCCGGGTTTTTGCCCGCCGCACAACATCGGTGATTAACCACGCGGCGCTTGATGACACGGCCATTGAGCGCGTGTCGGAGGCAGTGAATGACACCGCAGACGCCGTGGACATCCTCGCCCGAGCCCTGGCCGGCGCGGAGTCCGCCGGTACCCGGGAAAAGCACCTGCGCCAGGCCCGCAACGAGCTCGCCCTGGTGGGCGCCCAGCTTAATCCCGGAGAACTGGGTATCACGGACATCCAGGGGGACGCCCTGGTGATGCTCTTCCGGCCCCTGGTGGTTGACCTGCTCGAATCCACCGGCCTCAGCCACGAGGAAGCGGTGAGCTACCTGTCCGAGGTGTGACTCCCGCCGGTCCGCTGCGGGCCGTGAGTGTCAGTGGGGCGGGATAGCCTGTTTTCATGGCCACCAAGACTACCCGTGCAAAAACCGCCAACTACCGCTGCGCCGAGTGCGGCTGGACCACGGCCAAATGGGTGGGCCGCTGCGGCGAGTGCCAGGCCTGGGGAACCGTGGAGGAAGCGGGCGAGGTACTGGCCCGCACCACTGCCGCTGCCACGGTGGCACGTCCCGCCCAGCGCATCGCCGACGTCGATGCCACCACGGCGGCCTACCAGCCCACCGGTGTCAATGAGCTGGACCGCGTCCTGGGCGGCGGCCTGGTTCCGGGGGCTGTCATCCTCCTCGCCGGCGAACCCGGCGTCGGCAAGTCCACCCTGCTGCTGGATGTGGCCGCCAAGGTCGCAAACCTCGGGCGGAACGTCCTGTATGTGACCGGCGAGGAATCCACCGCACAGGTGAAACTGCGCGCAGAGCGCATCGGAGCGGTGTCCGACTTCCTGTATCTCGGTGCGGAAACCGACCTTGGCCAGGCCCTGGGCCAGGTGGAGCAGGTGGAACCCGGCCTGCTGATTGTCGATTCGGTGCAAACACTCAGCAGCACGGCTGTGGACGGAAGCGCCGGCGGGGTCAGCCAGGTGCGGGAGGTAGCCGCATCCCTGATCAACGCCGCCAAAACCCGGAACATGACCACACTGCTGGTGGGACATGTCACCAAGGACGGGTCCATCGCCGGCCCGCGGCTGCTGGAACACCTCGTGGATGTGGTGTGCCAGTTTGACGGTGACCGCCATTCCCGGCTCCGTCTGCTGCGGGCGGTGAAGAACCGCTACGGACCCACGGATGAGGTGGGTTGTTTTGACCTGACCGAAGACGGCATCGAGGGACTCGCCGACCCGTCCGGGCTGTTCGTCTCGCGGACCAAGGAACCGGTCTCCGGCACCTGCATCACCGTGACGCTGGAAGGGAAAAGGCCCCTGGTCGCCGAGGTCCAGGCGCTGCTGGCCGAAACCAGCAACTCGCAGGCCCGCCGTGCCACCAGCGGGCTGGATTCATCCCGTGTTGCCATGCTCCTGGCGGTGCTGCAGCAGCGCGCGTCCATGAACCTCGCCAAGGATGACAGCTACGTGGCCACAGTGGGCGGGGTCAAGCTCAGCGAACCTGCAACGGATCTGGCCGTGGCGCTGGCCGTGGCCTCCGCCAAAATGAACAAGCCCCTACCCGCCCAGCTCATTGCCTTCGGCGAGGTTGGCCTGGCCGGAGAGGTTCGCCCGATTCCCGGTATCGCCCGGCGGATCCAGGAAGCGGAGCGCCTTGGTTTCACCCATGCGGTGGTGCCGGCCTCCCCGAACGGCCCGGTGGCGGTTCCTGCCGGGTTCAAGGTCCGGGAAGTGTCCACCCTCACGGAGGCACTGGAACTGCTGTTCTAGATCCTTGCGCGGACGCCACCCAGCCGGGCCGCAGGGCACAAAAGTGGCCATTGTCCCCTGCAGGACCACTACTATAGGGAAGTGTCTGTGCATTGTCCGCCCAGAACGATCGTGGGCCCGACGGCCGGAAGGAAGTGACCATGGCGCGCACGCCCGAAGATGCACTGAAGGCCACTTTGGCTCGGGTAGCACCCGGAACAGATCTGCGCGATGGCTTGGAACGCATCCTGCGCGGCCGCACCGGCGCCCTGATCGTTTTGGGTTTTGACCGTACCGTTGACTCCATCTGCTCCGGCGGCTTCGACATCGGCATCGACTTCTCCCCCACGCGGCTTCGTGAACTGGCCAAGATGGACGGTGCAATTGTTTGCGACAAGGATGCAAAGTCCATTCTCCGGGCGGCCGTGCAGCTGGTTCCCGACCACAAAATCGAGACGCACGAATCCGGCACCCGGCACCGTACCGCGGAGCGCGTGGCCATTGAAACCGGTTTTCCGGTCATCTCGGTCAGCCAGTCCATGCAGATCATCCAGCTGTACGTAGGCGGACTGCGCCACGTCCTGGAAGGGTCCGAGCCGGTGCTGGCGCGCGCCAATCAGGCACTGGCCACCTTGGAGCGCTACCGCGCCCGGCTGGACCAGGTCACCAACTCCCTCTCCGCCCTGGAAATCGAAGCGATGGTCACCGTCCGTGATGTGGCTGTCACCCTGCAGCGCCAGGAAATGGTCCGCCGTATTTCCGAGGAAATCTCCCAGTACGTCCTCGAACTCGGCGTGGACGGCCGCCTGCTCTCACTGCAGCTCGAAGAACTCACCGCCGGACTGGGCCCGGGCAGCGAAATGATCGTCCGAGACTACGCAGATCTGCAGGACGGCAGCCAGCGGCCCGAGGAACAGGTGGCCACGCTGCAAAACCTCAGCTCCTCCGACATGGTGGATTTGAGCAAGATTGCCGCCGTTGTGGGTTTCCAGCCCGGCCAGGACTCCCTCGAAGCTGTGGTCCAGCCGCGCGGATACCGTTTGCTCAGCAACATCAAGTCCGTGCCGCCGGCCGTCTCCAACCGTCTCGTGGACCACTTTGGCGGGCTGCAGAACCTGATGGCCGCCAACATTGAAGACCTGATGACGGTGGACGGCATTGGTGAACAGCGTGCGCGGACGGTGCGTGAAGGCCTTTCCCGCATTGCGGAGACCAGCCTTCTTGACCGGTTTATGTAGCCCCACCGGTCCAGACAGCCAACGGCAGCTCAGCGGCCCCGGAAGCGGCTATTCGAGCTCGAAGGTGGTTCGTTCGCTGCTGATCTCTCCCAGGCGTGCCGTGAACGCGTAGGTTCCCGGACCCGGCTTGCTGGAGACATCCGTGCAGCCCTCGGTTGACCGCTGGCGGTCCCAGGTGAACTTGGCCGTTTCCACACTGTTGGGTTTTACCGTCTTCAGCAGGTCCTCACCGGGCTGCTGGCAATCTGCCGAAGAGAAAATCCGGTCAGGACCGCTGGTGACAATGAATTCCATCTGGCTGGTTCCCAGATTCACCTGGCAGGGTTCGGTTCCGGTGTTGGTAACGGTCAGGGTCAGGACGGGGCTGACCTGCGACGAGTAGCTCAGCGCATCGGTGGTGGCACTGACGCCCACGGACGCAGCCGGGCACAGTGCTGCCGCGGAGGCCGTTTCCTTCGGTTTGGCCGACTTTGAAGGTGTTGCTGAAGGAGCTGGGGTGGCTGCCGGCGTTTTTTCGGTGCCGGGCTCCGTGCCGGCAGGAACGGGGGCAGCAGACTCTGCGGCGGTGGAGTCCGAAGCAGCCGCGCCGTCCCCCCGCAGCGCGTTCACCACGGTGACGATGCCCGTGACAATGCCGATGACAACCAGCAGCGCAAGTACTCCGGCGACGATTCTGCGCCGCCGGTAAACAGCCGGACTAGGGCGTCCGGGTGTCTGATGTGATGATCCATTCCCAACCATGCCTTAAGGCTAGGTAACCGGCCCCGGATTACCTGCCGCACCACGCCGGTTAGTAGAGTATTGCTGGTCATAACCGAGGGAGATTGCATGGAACCGGGCCTGCAGACGGTACCGCAGCTGCATACGGAGATCATTAGCTGGTTCACCGCCAATGCACGCGATCTTCCCTGGCGGCGCCGGGAGTGCACTCCCTGGGGTGTTTTTGTCAGCGAAATCATGCTGCAGCAGACGCCGGTGGTCCGGGTTCTCCCGGTCTGGGAACAGTGGATGCAGCGCTGGCCCACCCCGGCCGCGCTGGCTGCAGAGGCCAGCGGGGAAGCGGTCCGTGCCTGGGGGCGGCTGGGCTATCCCCGCCGCGCACTGCGGCTTCACGCCGCAGCCGCAGCCATGACAGAACACTTTGGCGGCGCGGTTCCGGACACGCATGCTGAACTCCTGACCCTGCCCGGCGTCGGCAACTACACCGCAGCCGCCGTCGCCGCCTTTGCCTTCGGCCGCCGGGAAGCGGTGGTGGACACCAATATCCGCCGGGTCCATGCCCGCGCACTCACGGGGAAGGCCCTCCCTTCGCCGGCGCTTACTGCCGCAGAGATGCGGCTGGCCGTTGAGCTGCTGCCCGCCGATGAGACCGCCTCAGTTGCCTGGAACGCGTCTGTCATGGAACTTGGCGCCCTGGTCTGCACAGCCAGGTCCCCCAAGTGCGGCGTCTGCCCCGTGCGCCGGCACTGCGCCTGGGTGGCCGCCGGACAGCCGGCTCCGGACTACGTACCCAAGGGGCAGGCGTGGGCCGGCACGGACCGCCAGGTCCGCGGCGCCGTCATGGCCGTGCTGCGCTCTGCCCGGGGCCCGGTGCTTCGGAGCCTGCTGCTGGGTCCGGTGGACCTGACGGCGGCCGGAGCGGACGCGGACCCCGACCTGGCGGCACTGGCGAAGCTCCATGCGCTGCAGGCTCCCGCAGCCCAGCTTGAGCGCGCAGTTGCCGGACTCCTGGCGGACAAGCTCGCCGAAGAGAACGACGGCGGCCTCCAGCTTCCCGCCTGACCAGGCCGAGGATGGCGGGCGGCTAAATCTCCCCGAATCCGTTGCGCACTTCCAGGGCCATGATGTCCACGGCGCGGGCAGCGTCGGGACCGCGTGCGGTCAGGGTCAAGGTTTGGCCCTGGCCCAGGCCGAGCGTCATCAGCATCATCACGGACTTGGCGTCCACGCCGTTGATGCGGATTTCGGCGTCAAGATCGGACATCGCCTGCGCGACGGCGGCAGCCGGACGCGCATGCAGGCCCGCCGGGTTGATGAGCTCCCAGGAGCCGGTGTGGACACCCGCATCGGCGGGATCGAGGTCATCCTCCATCGCGTCCGGTTCATCGGACGCATCCGTCCTCTGCCCGGTGGACGCGTTCGCAGTGCTGTTGGCCGCTCCCGCGGACGGTGGAAGATGTCCGGCGGCCTCGGCTTCCTGAAGGACGGCCGTGAGGTCCCGGCCGCTCTGTGCAGCCACGGCGGCTGCCACTGTCCCTTCCACCAGGGGTGCATCCGCGAGCCGGACGCGGGCGCGCTGTTCATCGTCGAGGAATTCCACTGCCGTTTCAGCCGTCATCACGGCGGACCCCAGATCCGCGAGCAACAGGACACCATCCCCTGTGTCAGCAGCGGAAATTGCCGTCTGAATCTTTTCCAGGCTGGTGCCAATACCTCCGTCATCGGTACCGCCGGCCGGTTCGAGCCGCACGTCCCGCGCCATCTGTGCCGCCAGCTCACGGACCCCTTCCGCCAGCTTGGCACTGTGGGAAACAATCACCAGTCCAACACTCATGCGTCCTCTTTCGCCGTTTCCGCCGCCGCCTGCAGGATCAGCACGGTGGATGCCGCGCCCGGATCCAGATGCCCGGCGCTGCGTTCACCGAGGTAGCTGGCCCGTCCTTTGCGGGCGATGAGCGGTTCCGTCCCGGCCAGCCCTGCGTCAGCAGCATTGGCCGCGGCAGCCAGCACTTCCTTTGGCCCGGCGTGCGCATCCGCTGCGGTTCCGGCCGCCTCGACTGCAGGTGTCCAGGCGTCCACCATGGTCTTGTCTCCGGGCTCCGCCTTGCCTCGGGCCACAATGCCGTCCCGCGCTGCCGTCAGGACTGCGACGACGGCGGCAGGGTCAAGTTCAGCGGCCGGTCCCGCGGCGATGGAGGCCCGCAGGAAGGCCGTCCCGTACAGCGGTCCGGCGGCTCCGCCCACCTTCGACATCAGGGTCATTGCGGCGAGCTTCAGGACTTGGCCCGGAGTTTCCGGGATTCCGTCCGCCTCCAGCTTCTCCACCACCGCCGAGAAACCCCGGTCCATGTTCTCTCCGTGGTCTGCATCGCCTATGTCCCGGTCAAGATTGATCAGGCGCTGCCGGTTTTCCGCCATCGCGGCGGCGCTGGCCCGCATCCAATCTGCTGCCCACTGCGCATCAAGTGCCATGGTCAAACCCCCCACCGCATGGCCGGAGTGTGCACCGGCGAGTCCCAAAGTTCCATCATTTCCTCATCCAGCCGCAGCACCGTCACGGAAGCTCCCTGCATGTCCAGGGCCGTTATGTAGTTGCCCACCAGCGACCGTTCAACGCGGATGCCGCGCTCGGCCAGAACTTCCGCGGCGCGGCGGTAGACAATGTAAAGCTCACTGAGCGGAGTGCCGCCCATGCCGTTGACGAAGAGCAGCACCGGTTCGCCTTCCAGCCCGCCCAGATCCTGCAGGACGGGTTCCAGCAGCTGGTCCGTGATGGTGTCCGCGCTGGCCATAGGCATCCGCCGCCGTCCGGGTTCGCCGTGGATTCCGACCCCGAGCTCGATTTCATTGTCCTCGAGGGTGAAACTGGGCTCACCGGCGTGGGGAACGGTGCACGGTGCCAGCGCCACCCCCATGGACCGGACGTTCGCAGCAACGCGTTCGGCCACTGCGGTCACCTGTTCCAGGGAGTCGCCCCGCTCAGCTGCGCCGCCCGCGATCCGTTCCACCAGCACGGTTCCTGCCACCCCGCGGCGGCCTGCCGTGTACAGGGAGTCTTCCACCGCGACGTCGTCGTTCACCACCACCGTGGCTACCGTGATGCCCTCCGCCTGCGCCAGTTCCGCGGCGGTTTCAAAGTTGAGGATGTCCCCGGTGTAGTTCTTTACGATCAGGAGGACCCCGGCTCCGGTATCCGTTTCCGTGATGGCCGGGAGGATTTGGTCCGGCGTGGGTGAGGTGAACACGGGGCCGGGCACCGCGGCGTCCAGCATTCCCCGGCCCACGTACCCGCTGTGCAGAGGTTCATGGCCGCTGCCCCCGCCGGAGACCAGGGAGACCTTGCCCTGCGAGGGTTCCCGGCGCAGGACGAGGTCCGGATCATGATGCACCCGAACCAGATTGGGGTGAGCCAGTCCGAATCCGGCGAGGGACTCGGACACGACTCTGCGCGGATCATTAATCAGCTTC
Organism: Arthrobacter sp. NPDC097144; assembly: GCF_044762205.1. NCBI lineage: Bacteria > Bacillati > Actinomycetota > Actinomycetes > Micrococcales > Micrococcaceae > Arthrobacter > Arthrobacter sp. NPDC097144. The sequence continues at coordinate 101,313 of NZ_JBIWDW010000003.1, forward strand.
TTCATTCTTGAGCAGCTCCTTCGGCGCAGCGACCGTGCGGTGCAACGTTCCGCACGGGGCAGACATGGATCAGGGCATGTTTTCTGAATGCTTCCGACCCTACCCCCGACTGAAGCCGCTGGACAGGCTGCCTGCATGCCCGGGTTAAACAGGTGTGGGAGAGGCATTACGCCTCTCCCACACCTGTTCAGGACGCTGTTGTCCTGCGGGTCCTACTTGCCCTTGAAAGCATCCTTGATGTTCTCGCCGGCCTGCTTGGCACTGCCCTTGGCCTGGTCGCCGTGTCCTTCGGCTTCCATGCTCTCGTTGCCGGTGGCCTTTCCGAGGCCTTCCTTGACCTTGCCGCCAAGCTTCTCGGCTGAATTCTGCACCTTGTCATCTGCGCCCATAATAGGATCCCGCTTTCTGATCGTGGTCCCTCCGCCGGCAATACCGCCGGAATCAGGACCTTGTGTGATGCTCAGTAACCTGAGCATATCCAGGCGAAAGCGCAAAAGACCAGTCAGGGCCCATAGGTTCCCCTTACTGCGAACACGCACTTTAGGGCTGGCTGCCGGAAAACTGCTAGAGGCTGCGGATCATCCGGGTGTTGCCCAGCGTATTTGGCTTGACCCGGGCGAGGTCCAGGAATTCTGCAACTCCCTCGTCGTGGGAGCGCAGCAGTTCCGAATAAACCTCGGGATCCACCGCAGACTGATTGGCCATCACCTCAAAGCCGTGGCGGCGGAAAAAATCCACTTCAAACGTCAGGCAGAACACCCGGTCCACACCGATTTCAGAAGCTTCGGCCAGCAGGGCTTCAAGCAGGACGTGCCCGACGCCGAGGCCTCGCCACCGGGCGTCCGTCGCCAGGGTCCGGACCTCTGCGAGGTCTTCCCACATCACATGCAGCGCACCGCAGCCGATCACCGCGCCGTCGGGCCCAACGGCCACCCGAAACTCCTGCAGCCCCTCGTAATAGGCCACTGCTTCCTTTGCAACCAGGATCCGGTCAGCGGCCAGCGGCGCCACGAGGGCGCGGATCAGGGGAACATCTGAGGTACGGGCACGCCGAACTGTGATGGGAGTCGCGGAAGTCACCGGCCCAGTCTAGGACCGTGCGGGGTGCAGGCGGAAAAATGCGTCGCCGGGGACGCAACAGAAGGGACCGGCACATACGGAAGGACCCGGCGGGCTGAATGCCCGCCGGGTCCTTGAGTATCAGTTCAAGCGATGCGTCGCTTAGTCGCCGACGCCGGCCTCAATCGCCGAGGGTGCTTCCTCGATGGCCTTGGGAGCACCGTGACCCACGAACGTGAAGGTGGCGTCGTCTCCTTCGCCCTCCACATCCACGGATACCAGTTCGCCGGGCTTGAGATCCCCGAACAGGATCTTCTCGGAGAGCTGGTCCTCGATCTCGCGCTGGATGGTCCGGCGCAGCGGCCGGGCACCCATGGCGGGATCGTAGCCCCGGGTGGCAAGGAGAACCTTGGCCGCCGGAGTCAGCTCGATGGTCATGCCCTTATCCGCCAGGCGCTTGCCCAGTCGTTCCAAGAACAGGTCCACGATCTGGACGATCTCTTCCTGCGTGAGCTGCGGGAACACCACCGTGTCATCGACACGGTTCAGGAACTCGGGGCGGAAGTGCTGGCGCAGCTCTTCCGTAACCCGGGCCCGCATCCGGTCGTAACCGGTCTTGGTGTCCGTGCCGGACTGGAAACCCGTGGAGACGCTCTTGGAGATATCCCGGGTTCCCAGGTTGGTGGTCATGATGATGATGGTGTTCTTGAAGTCCACCACCCGGCCCTGGCTGTCAGTCAGGCGGCCGTCTTCGAGGATCTGCAGCAGCGAGTTGAACAGGTCAGCGTGGGCCTTCTCCACCTCGTCGAACAGCACCACGGAGAACGGACGGCGGCGGACCTTTTCGGTCAGCTGCCCGCCTTCTTCGTAGCCGACGTAACCCGGAGGGGCACCGAAGAGCCGGGAAACAGTGTGCTTCTCGGAGTATTCGGACATGTCCAGGGTGATCAGTGCGTCTTCGTCCCCGAAGAGGAATTCCGCCAGCGCCTTGGCAAGCTCCGTCTTACCCACACCGGTGGGACCGGCGAAGATGAAGGAACCGCCCGGACGCTTGGGGTCCTTAAGTCCGGCCCGCGTACGGCGCATGGCCTGCGAGATGGACTTAATGGCCTGGTCCTGACCGATGACGCGCTTGTGCAGCTCGTCTTCCATCTTGAGCAGGCGCGTGGACTCTTCTTCGTTGAGCTTGACCACGGGGATGCCGGTGGAATTGGCGAGCACCTCGGCGATAAGTTCTTCATCCACCTCGGCAATGTCATCCAGTCCCCCGGACTTCCACTGGCGCTCCTTTTCCGCCCGCTGGTCGTGGAGCTTCTGCTCCTTGTCCCGCAGGGAGGCAGCACCTTCGAAGTCCTGGGAATCGATGGCCGATTCCTTCTCCAGCTTCAGCGCGGAAATGCGCTCGTCGATCTCCTTGAGCTCCGGCGGAGCAGTCATGCGGCGGATGCGCAGCCGGGCGCCGGCTTCGTCAATCAGGTCGATTGCCTTGTCCGGAAGGAAGCGGTCGCTGATGTACCGCTCTGCCAGGGTGGCCGCCGATGTCAGCGCAGCATCCGTGATGGACACGCGGTGGTGCGCTTCGTAGCGGTCCCGCAGGCCCTTCAGGATCTCAATGGAGTGCGCAACGGAAGGCTCGTTGACCTGGATCGGCTGGAAACGCCGTTCCAGGGCCGCGTCCTTCTCAATGTGCTTGCGGTACTCATCAAGCGTGGTGGCGCCAATGGTCTGCAGTTCACCGCGGGCCAGCATCGGCTTCAGGATGGACGCTGCGTCGATGGCGCCTTCGGCGGCACCGGCACCCACAAGGGTATGGATCTCATCGATGAAGAGGATGATGTCTCCGCGGGTGCGGATTTCCTTAAGGACCTTCTTCAGGCGTTCCTCAAAGTCACCGCGGTAGCGGGAACCGGCGACGAGCGAACCCAGGTCAAGGGTGTACAGCTGCTTGTCGCGGATGGTCTCCGGAACATCGCCGCGCACGATCGCCTGGGCCAGGCCCTCGACAACCGCGGTCTTGCCGACGCCGGGCTCACCAATCAGAACAGGGTTGTTCTTGGTGCGGCGGGACAGGACCTGCATGACACGTTCCATCTCATGCTCGCGCCCGATGACGGGATCAAGCTTGGATTCGCGTGCAGCCTGTGTCAGGTTGCGGCCGAACTGGTCCAGCACCACCGAACCGGCGGGCTGGCCTTCCTGCTGCTGGCCGCCCGAGCTGACGGGCTCCTTGCCCTGGTAACCGGAGAGCAGCTGGATAACCTGCTGGCGCACCCGGTTCAGGTCCGCTCCCAGCTTGACGAGGACCTGTGCGGCCACGCCTTCGCCTTCGCGGATCAGGCCGAGCAGGATGTGCTCGGTTCCAATGTAGTTGTGGCCAAGCTGCAGGGCTTCCCGGAGGGAAAGCTCAAGCACCTTCTTGGCACGGGGGGTGAAGGGGATGTGGCCGGACGGGGCCTGCTGGCCCTGACCGATGATCTCCTGCACCTGCTCACGCACGGCACCCAGTGAAATACCCAGGGATTCAAGGGCCTTAGCTGCGACACCTTCGCCCTCATGAATGAGCCCGAGCAGGATGTGCTCGGTGCCGATGTAGTTGTGGTTGAGCATGCGAGCCTCTTCTTGGGCAAGCACGACAACGCGACGGGCACGGTCGGTAAATCTTTCAAACATGAGGCACACTCCTAGCTAACGCGTAATTCGATGCTACGTGTCCTGCGCGTGCTTAAGGAGCTTGTTCGCCCAAGGCGTGACCAAGGTGCTCCAACTGGGGCCCCCGCGCCCCCCAGCCCAGGGTTTTAGCCCTGGGCAGCGCGGTAAGCCTCGATGATTTCGCTGTTCACGCGGCCGCGCTCGGACACGGTGTAGCCGTTGTTGCGGGCCCACTCGCGGATCTGGGCTGCTTCATTGCTCCGCGCAGCACCTGCGGCACGGGGACGGCCCGTGCGGCCGCCCACCTTGCGGCCGGCATCCACGTAGGGCTTCAGGGCCGCACGGAGATTCTTTGCATTGTCTTTTGACAGGTCGATCTCGTACTGGGTTCCGTCAAGACCAAACCGCACGGTCTCATCCGCACTTCCAGCATCGAGGTCATCGACCAGAATGATATTTACCTTTTGCGCCACGACAGGCTCCTAAGCAGTTTAAACCGGGAAAACGAGAATGAGACCACTTAGAGTATGGCGCAAATTCGAATCCCTCGTCAAAGCGTGGACGCCAAATTTAATTACTTTTCTTTTTCCGGGGTGCCACTACTTGTATCGCGGTCAGCGGCAAGGTCGGCCTCCCGTTCCGCTTCAGCCAGCGCCTTTCGCTCTGACCGGTCCACATTGAGCAGCGCCTTCATCACAAAATAGAAAAGTGCTGCAACACACACTGAAGGCAGTAGGACTTCCACGTATTCCATAGTCTCTAACCCATTTCCGGCTTTAGCAGGGGGAACAATATTGTTTCGCGGATACCTGTGTTAGTGAAAAGCATCACTAAACGGTCAATTCCCAGGCCGATGCCGCCCATGGGCGGTGCTCCGTATTCAAGGGCCCGCAGGAAGTCTTCATCCAGCGCCATCGCTTCTTCATCGCCGCCGGCGGCCCGGAGGGACTGCTCGGTGAGGCGCTCACGCTGGATGACCGGGTCAATGAGCTCCGAGAATGCCGTGCCGCGTTCCATGCCGCCAATGATGAGGTCCCAGGCTTCGATCAGGCGCGGGTCGTCGCGGTTGGGCCGTGCCAGGGGCTGGGCGGAGGGCGGGTAGTCGTAAACGAAGGTCGGCTGGATCAGCGTGGGTTCAACGATTTCGCCGAACAGTTCAACCACGAGCTTCTCGGCATCCCATTTGGGATCCACCTTTACGGAGTGCTTTTCCGCAATGCCGCGCAGCGTCTCAAGATCGGTTTCAGGGGTGACTTCCACGCCCACGGCCTCGGAAAGGCCCGGATAGACGGACAGCCACTTCCATTCGCCGTCCAGGTCGATGGTGCCGGCCTCGGTTTCAATTTGCCGGCTGCCCACCAGATCGGCGCAGTGCAGAATGATTTCCTTGATCCGGTCAGCCATCACATACTGGTCCGCATACGCTTCATAGCATTCCAGCGTGGTGAATTCGGGGCTGTGGGTGGAGTCCACTCCCTCATTGCGGAAGATGCGGCCGAGCTCGAAGACCCGCTCAATACCGCCGACCACCGCGCGCTTGAGGTAGAGCTCGGTGGCGATCCGCAGGGTCATCTTCTGATCAAAGGCATTCAAATGCGTTTCGAACGGACGCGCTGCGGCACCGCCGTGAACCAGCTGCAGCATGGGGGTTTCCACTTCCACGTAACCGTGGCCGTGGAGAGTGTCCCGGACACCGCGGATAATGGCTGCCCGCTTGTAAACCATGTCCCGGGCTTCCTCGCGGACCATGAGATCCACATAGCGCTGACGGACACGGGTTTCTTCGTTCAAGCCGGCGTGCAGCACGGGCAGGGGACGCAGCGCCTTGGAAGCCATGGACCAGGAGTCGGCCATGATGGAGAGCTCGCCGCGGCGGGAGGAGATCACTTCACCCCGGACAAAGACATGGTCACCGAGGTCAACCAGCGCCTTCCAGTCGGCAAGTGCCTCTTCGCCTACAACGGCCAGGCTCAGCATCGCCTGGACACGGGTTCCGTTGCCCTCCTGGAGGGTTGCGAAGCACAGCTTGCCGGTGTTGCGGATGAAGACGACGCGGCCGGTAACGCCTACGGTTTCGCCGCTCGTTTCATCGGCCTGCAGGTGTCCGAATTTCTCCCGGATTTCCTTCAGGGAATGCGTGCGCTCCACGCCCACCGGGTAGGCCTCACCGCCCCGGGCGATAAGACGTGCCCGTTTTTCGGCACGGATGCGCATCTGCTCGGAGGTGTCGGCTGCTTCGGGAACGGGATTAGGTGTGGTCACACGCTTAAGTTTACAGAGCTGCACGAAGGGGGTTTACGGCCGGCGCCCAGCTTGTTCCCGGCGGGCGCACAGGCTGCCCGGTTCAGCTGGTTTCCGCGCCGGGCTCCAGCGGCAGGTTGTCGATCAGGCGCACCGGTCCCACGCGTGCGGCCAGGAGGGCCAGCGCCGGTTTTTCCAGCGGGCCGTTTACGTCCGCCAGCGGCTGCAGTGTCTGCGGGTCCACGATGTCGAAGTAGTCCAGTTCCACCAGGGGTTCGGCCGCCACCAGGGCGACGGCGGCGGCCAGATCTGCGGGCCGGCCGGCGGAAACCCGATCCTGCAGCGAGAACAGGGCGCGGGAGAGGACCGTTGCTGCCTTCCGCTGTGCCGGGTTCAGGAAGACATTGCGGCTGGATTCGGCCAAGCCGTCCGCGGCGCGGACCACTGGAACACCGATAATTTCGGCGTCAAAGTCCAGGTCCGCGGCCATCCGGCGGATCAGTGCCAGCTGCTGGGCGTCTTTCTGTCCAAAGTAGGCCCGGAACCGGACGTTCGGGGTAGTGGAGGACGCGGTGGGGGATGCATAGTGCAACAGCTTGGCCACCACGGTCAGTACGCCGTCAAAATGTCCGGGCCTCGAGGCTCCCTCGTAGCGGGCACCGAGTTCTCCCGCGCTGATCCGCACCAGCGGCTCTCCGTCCGGATAGACCTCCGCCTCGGCGGGCGCGAACACCAGGTCCACGCCGGCTGCACCCAGCAGTTCCAGGTCAGCCTCCAGGTCCCGGGGGTAGCGGCGCAGGTCTTCCGGATCGTTGAACTGCAGCGGGTTGACGAACACGGACGCAACAACCACATTATTCTGTGCCCGGGCGGTGTCCAGCAGGGACCGGTGCCCCGAATGGAGGGCCCCCATAGTGGGAACCAAACCAAGACTTTGCACCGCATTCCCGCCGTGCCCGCTGCCGGCGGCAAGGGCTTCAGCGATGGCGTCTTTCAATTCAGCTGCGGTGCGCAGCACGCGGGGAGCGTTCACCGCGGTCCTTCCGCGTCGAGGGTCAGGGCATCGATGACGGCCTGGCCGCGCGCCTCGCTGAGCAGTCCCCGGTCCATGGCGCGCCGTGCAGTGGCCAAGGACAGGGCACGGTAGGTGTCCTGCAGATCGGCACTGTCCTGGCGGCCCAGCTCCTGCAGGTGTGCCGCCACAGTGCCGGCGTCGCCGCGGGCCACCGGACCGGTCAGTGCATGTTCGCCGGAGGCCAGGGCATTTTCCAGCGAGGCCCGCATCAGGGGACCCAGGAGCCGGTCGGGGTTCTCCACGCCAATATCCTTGAGCAGCTGGACTGACTGGGCCGTGATGGTGACGAGGTGGTTGGACGCGTGGGCCAGTGCCAGGTGGTAATTGACCCGGTCCGCCTCGTCGATGACCACCGGCTCGGCCCCCATTTCCACCACCAGCGCCTGGGCAATGGGCAGCACAGCGGTGGGGGCAGTTACCCCAAACGAGCAGTCGGCGAGCCTGGTCAGGTCGAGGCTCATACCGGTGAAGGTCATGGCTGGATGCAGTGCCAGCGGAATGGCGCCGGCGCGGCGGGCGGGTTCGAGGATGTCCGTGCCGAACCGTCCCGAGGTGTGGGCCACCAGCTGGCCGGCCTGCCAGGCATTGGTTTTCGCCAGCCCTGCCACGAGGGGACCCAGGGCGTCATCGGGCACCGCCAGCAGTACCAGTTCCGAGCGCTCCACGATTTCCGGAATGTCCAGGACCGGTACACCGGGCAGCAGGTTCGCTGCGCGCTCACGGCTTTCCTCGCTGACTGCCGAGACGCCAACGACGGCGTGCTCCGCGGCCCGCAGAGCCGCGCCGAGTACGGCGCCCACCCGTCCGGCACCAATCACGCCGATTCCCAGCCGGCCGCGCCTTCGCTTGTCGGCCGTGCTCGTCTCAGCGCTGTTCATGGGGAATCTCCTTGGAAAACGGATCAGTGGAGGTGGTTGGTGCGGGCGAGTTCCAGGAGCCGGTACGGTCCCGGCGCCGGGCCTCGCGTGCCCGGGCAGCCTGTTCCCGGAACAGGCGGCGGGCGGCGTCGTCGTCCATTTTGCGGACCCGCGGCCGCACCGGGCCGGGAGTGGAGTGCAGAACCAGGTCGCTGGTGGCGAAACGCCGGCGCAGCGGCCCCTGTTCCAGCGCCATTGACTGGGTGCGTTCATGCGGCACCACGGACAGCACCCGCCAGAGCGCGCCGCTGCGGATCAGCAGGGCTGTGTCCGTGAGGAGGAATCCGTTCCGGCGCCAGGCCAGCGGTGCGATCCAGCGGGCACGGCGGGGCGTGGTGGCAAAGCCGGCCGCGTTGTCCCGCCCGGTAATGCCGGCCGTGAACACGTCGATCGGACGGTCGGTGCCCGGCTCCGGCAGGACCAGGGCGAGGATGTCAAAGACTTCGGAAAGGGTTCCTGCCGGCAGGAGCTTGGTGCGGGCCTGCCCTGCGTTGTTGCTGCCGATCCCGTAACCGGCCACGTTCACGGATATCCGGTACCAGCCGGTGAGCCGCCACAGGGGCGGCTGCGTCACGGACACTGCCTGGATCCGGCCGGGGGGGACCGTCTGCGTGCGGGTGTCCAACAGTCCGTACCGGATCCGGATTCCGTCCCGGGACACCGAGGCGCGGAAGTTGAAGGAGGTGGAGAATTCGGTCCACATGCCGCCCCCTGCGCCGAACAGGAGGGGCAGCAGGATGGTCAGGCTGAGGGGTGCGCCGGTGACAACCGTGAGGATAATGACGGCTGCAACCCCGGCAATGAGGAACATCATGGTTCCGGAAAGCAGCGTGGCTGCAATAACCCTTCCGGGGGTCAGCGCCAGGATGGGCTGCTCGGGGGCTTCGGCAACACCCGGAGCTGGTCCGGTTTCTGCGCCGGGATCTGCTGTTTCGGCAGCTGCTGTCCCTGCGTCCCCCGTGGCGGAATCCGCCGTGGAGGTGAGGGCACCGGAAGCACGTCCCAGGATGAGGGCCCGCAGGGTCCTGGCGTCGTCGACTTTCAGATAAGCCAAGTGGACGGCGGATTCGCCGGCGTCGGCAACTTCGAACCGCAACTCGGCCAGCCCGAAGATCCGTGCCAGCAGCGGCTGGACGATGTCGATGGCCTGGACCCGGTCCAGGCGTGCCTGGCGCTGCTGGCGGAAGATCACTCCGGAGTGGACCCGGACGTGGTCCCCGGTGACCTGATAGCGGGTGAACCACCAGGACAGAAAGAACAGGAAGGCAAGGATCAGCAGGATTCCGGCGAGGACGGCCGCGGCGATCAACAAGGTGGTGCCGTCCGGCGGGCGGGCGGGGGCGCCGCCGTCGTCGCTGCCGGCGAAATCCTCCACCCAGTTCCGGCCGAGGATGAAGGCGAACGCGGCGAGCGCAATCCAGCCGCGTACCAGGGGTGAAACGGGGTGGACGCGGGTCCATTCCCCGCTGGGCGGGGTGCTCACAACCCTGCCAGCTGCGTTTCGCCGCGTTCGGAGAGGTGCTCCCTCAGCCGGGCGCCCTCTGATGCCGGCAGGCCGGGAACTGATGCGTTGGTACCGGGGGCGGCGGTGTGGAGTTTGAGGGAGCACAGTCCGAAGGCCCGCTCCAGCGGCCCAACCGTGACATCCACATACTGCATCCGGCCGTAGGGCACCACCAGGGTGCGCTGGAAAAAGATGCCGCGGCGCAGCAGGAAGTCCTCGTTGCGTTCGGCATAGCAGACCGCGCGCACCTGGCGCGGCAGCAGCACTCCCCGCCACAGGTAAGCGGCCGCTGCGACGGCGGGCAGTCCCCAGGCCAGCCAGGAGGGGATCCAGGCCCAGTCGGCGGCGCCGAGCATTATCAGCGGAAGGCAGCAGAGGGCCACGATCACCACCGCTTCCACTGCCCAGCCGATGAGGCGGACGGTCAGGTATTTGGGCGAGACGTGCTCCCAGGACAGACCGTCCGGGTCGATCGCTTTACTAGGCATATTCTCCGTCTCCCGGTTCTTCCCTGGTCTCCGGACGGGCTGCCGTTCCGCCGTGTCCGTTGGAGTCGTCCGGCGGCAGGCGGCAAAAACGTTCCACCAGGAGGCCGACGGAGATCATGAGGACTCCTCCGGCGATCATAGCCACTGATCCCCAGGTGGCGGCATGCCCCGGGCGCAGCGACCACAGCGGCAGCAGTTCAATGAAAATCCCGGCGTGCCAGCCGAGGAGCAGGGCGCCGGCATAAGCGGCGGCCTGGGCCAGGACCAGTGTGCGTGCCGCGGCGATCGGGTCCAGCTCGCGGGTTCGGTTGCCCTGCTGCCAGCGCCGCACGCGCAGGCCGAGGATCAGGGTGGCCCCGGATATCAGCAGCACGGTCAGGAGCCCGACGATGCTCAGGACGGGAGCGGGCAGGGAATTGCGGGCGGCCCAGTTATTGACCAGCCAGCCGGCCACACCGGATCCGGCGGCGATGAGGGCCAGCCAGCGGTAGCGGATGCTCCCCATGGCGGGTTAGTCCCCCTCGAAGATTTCCAGGCCGGGAAGGTCCTCTGCCCGGGCTGCGAGCTCGGCAACGGGAGTTCCCGAAAGGACGGCGTCCGGATCCATCCACGCCCAGGGCTGCAGCACAAAGGCACGGGTGTGCGCACGCGGATGCGGCAGGGTGAGGGTTTCATCCTCCATCCGGGTGTCCCCGTAGGTGATGATGTCGACGTCGAGCGTCCGCGGCCCCCAGCGCACCTCACGCGTGCGGTGATGGAGGGTTTCCACTGCCTGGCAGTGGGCCAGCAGCTCATGCGGAGCGAGGTCCGTCTCCACCGAAATCACCAGGTTCAGGTAATCGGGCTGATCCGGACCGCCCACCGGCCGGGTCCGCACCACGGGGGAAACCGCCTGCAGCCGCACGCCGGGATGGTCCGCCAGCTCAGCAACGGCACGCGAGAGGGTGTCCCGGCTTTCGCCGAGGTTGCTGCCCAGGGCCAGGACGGCGGTAACCGCACCCGGGGCGGTCATGAGCGGTCCCGGCGGATGGTGACTGATACGTCTCCGAACGGCACCGTGATGGGTGCCTGCGGCTTGTGCACAGTGACCTCCACGGCATCGACGCCGGCATAACCGGCGAGGACGGCGCCGGCAATGCGTTCCGCCAGGGCTTCGATCAGGTTCAGCGGTTCGCCTGCAATGATGGCGGCCACCTGCTCGGCAAGTTCGCCGTAGTGGGCTGTCTGCGCCAGGTCGTCACTGAGTCCGGCGGGGCGGAGGTCGGCATGCAGCACAACGTCCACCACGAACGGTTGCCCGTTGCGCCGCTCGTCTTCAAAGACGCCGTGGAATCCCTGCGCGGTGATGCCGGTCAGGGTAATGGTGTCGCGCAGGGGGCTGCGGGCGGGAGCCTCAGTGTTCAGGGTGTTCGCCCCTCCGGATGTGGTCATGGGTTAGCCCTTCCAGGCAGCAGTGGTTTTGACGGCAGCCGCGCTGGGGCTGACGTTGTGTACGCGAACGCACCAGGCATTGGAGAACGCGGCCAGGGCCGTGACCGCCGTTGTGGCGTCATCACGTTCCCGGGGCGGAACCGGGCGGCCTTCCGTGGCCAGCAGGGTGCCCAGGAAACGCTTCCGGGAGGCGCCGACCAATACCCGGTGGCCCAGTCCGTTGAGTTGATCCAGGGAGCGCAGCAGCTCCCAGTTGGCTTCCCCGTCCTTGGAAAACCCCAGGCCGGGATCGATAATGATCTGCTCGGGCGAGACCCCGGCGGCGTAGAACCCCTCCCGGATCCGGCTCAGTTCGGAGATGACCTCGTCCACCACGGATTCGTAGGATGCCTTCGGGTCCCTGCTGCGGACCGCGCCGCGGCTGTGCATCAGCACGTAGTGGACCCCCGTGCGGGCTATCAGTTCCGGCATCTGCGGATCCACGTCCATGCCGGACACATCGTTGATCAGGACGGCACCGGCAGCAATGGCTTTTTCCGCCGTGGAAGCGTTCATGGTGTCCACACTGACCAGGACCCCGGCCTTCACCAGCGCGCGGACCACGGGCAGGATTCGGGCTTGTTCCTCTTCGGGGCTCACCCGGACGGAGTCGGGACGAGTGGATTCGCCGCCCACATCGATGATGTCGGCGCCTTCGTAGTGCATCTTCAGCCCGGCGTCGACGGCGGCTCCGGTTTCTTCGAAACTGCCGCCGTCGCTAAAGGAATCGGGCGTCACGTTGAGGATTCCCATGACGAGCGTGCGGCCGTCCGGGAGTTCCTCGAACCGGCGGGGCGCCCGGACGGACCGCACCAGCCGAAGCGGCGAGGTGGCGGGGCCGGTTCCGGGAGCGGCGGCGAGTGAATCCATGGTGGTCAGGCTTCCTAACGTCCGAGTATCAGGCTCATTGCTTCCGCACGGGTGGCCGTCTCGCGGAGCTGTCCGCGGACCGCCGAGGTGACCGTTTTGGCTCCGGGCTTGCGCACGCCGCGCATGGACATGCACAGATGTTCGCACTCCAGAACAACTATGGCACCGCGCGGATCCAGGTTCTCCATGAGCGCTTCAACAATCTGGGTTGTGAGCCGCTCCTGGACCTGGGGGCGCCTGGCGTAGACCTCCACCAGCCGGGCCAGCTTGCTCAGGCCGGTGACCTTGCCGTCTTTGGAGGGAATGTAGCCGATGTGGGCGGTGCCGTGGAACGGAACCAGATGGTGTTCGCACGTGGAGAAGAATGCAATGTCCTTCACCAGCACCATTTCTTCATGCTCAATGGCAAAGGTGGTGGCCAGCAGGTCCGCCGGGTCCTGGTGGAGGCCGGCAAAGATCTCCGCATAGGACTTAGCCACCCGTTTGGGTGTGTCCTGCAGGCCTTCCCTGTCCGGATCCTCCCCGATGGCCAGGAGGATCTCGCGGACCGCCTTTTCGATTCGGGGCTGGTCCACGGGAGCCAGGGATGCGGAGAGATCCTCCGCGGTCAATTCATCGTCGAAATCCGTCACTGGTTGATCCTACCGTGGCTGGCCCCAACGACGGCGGCCCGGCACTTTCGTGCCGGGCCGCCGTTTGCGGTTACGGGTTGTTCTGTTCGGGGTTCTCCGTGCCGTCGGCACGGTTGGCTGTTCCGCCGGAACCGGGGTGCGACGGCCCGCTGCCTTCGGCCTGCGGCAGACCGTTGCTGGACACATCGAAGTCCTGCGGCAGGTCCGCGTCCGCAATCTGGTCCTGCGGTGACACAGTGTCCGGATCAGGCTGGCCGCCGGCCACTGCTTCCCGGCGTTCCTTGGCGGACACCACAGGCGGCAGGCTGTGCACCGGGCGGGTGGGCTTGGAAAGCCACACTTCGCGGACATCGCGTTTGCGGACGTCAGCAAACACCTCGGCGATTTCGGCCTGGTTGAGCGTTTCGCGTTCAAGCAGTTCCAGGGCCAGCCGGTCCAGGACGTCCCGGTTTTCGGTCAGGATCTGATAGGCCTCGTCATGGGCGTTGTCCAGCAGGCGCCGGACTTCCTCATCCACCACGTACGCAACCTGGTCGGAGTAGTTCCGCTCCTGGCTCATGTCCCGGCCGAGGAACGGCTCACCGCCGCCGGAGCCGAGCTTCACAGAGCCAATCCGCTCGCTCATGCCGTACTGGGTAACCATCTTCCGGGCCGTGGAGGTGGCCTTTTCGATGTCATTGGAGGCACCGGTCGAGGGATCGTGGAACACGATTTCCTCAGCCACGCGTCCGCCCATGGCGTAGGCCAGCTGGTCCAGCAGCTCATTGCGCGTGATGGAGTACTTGTCATCCTGGGGCAGCACCATGGTGTAACCCAGGGCCCGGCCGCGCGGCAGGATGGTCACCTTGGTCACCGGATCGGTATTGCGCAGTGCAGCCGCCACCAGGGCGTGGCCGCCTTCGTGGTACGCGGTGATCTTGCGCTCGAGCTCCTTCATGACGCGGCTGCGCTTCTGCGGGCCTGCGATGACGCGGTCAATGGCTTCGTCCAGGGCACGGTCGTCGATGAGCTGGGCATTGGAGCGCGCGGTCAGCAGAGCTGCCTCGTTCAGGACGTTGGCCAGATCCGCACCGGTGAAGCCCGGGGTCTTGCGGGCCACGGTCTCGAGGTCGACGCCGTCGGCCATCGGCTTGCCCTTGGCGTGGACCTTGAGGATCTGCAGGCGTCCCTGCATGTCGGGAGCCTCGACGCCGATCTGGCGGTCGAAGCGGCCCGGGCGCAGCAGTGCGGGGTCCAGTACGTCGGGGCGGTTGGTGGCGGCGATCAGGATGACATTGGTGTTGCCGTCAAAGCCGTCCATCTCCACCAGCAGCTGGTTCAGCGTCTGCTCGCGTTCGTCGTTTCCGCCGCCAACACCGGCACCGCGGTGGCGTCCAACGGCGTCGATCTCGTCCACGAAGATGATGGCCGGGGAGTTGGCCTTCGCCTGCTCGAACAGGTCGCGGACGCGGGAGGCACCCACACCAACGAACATTTCCACGAAGTCGGAACCGGAGATGGAGTAGAACGGCACTCCGGCCTCGCCTGCAACAGCACGGGCCAGCAGGGTCTTACCGGTGCCGGGAGGGCCGTACAGCAGCACACCCTTGGGGATCTTGGCCCCAACGGCCTGGAACTTGGCCGGGTCCTGCAGGAACTCCTTGATTTCGTGGAGCTCCTCCACCGCTTCGTCAGCTCCGGCAACGTCCGCAAAGGTTACCTGCGGCATGTCCTTGTTGGTCAGCTTGGCCTTGGACTTGCCGAACTTCATGACCTGGGATCCGCCGCCCTGCATGCGGGAGAGCAGGAACCAGAAGATCACGCCAAGAATGATGAAGGGCAGGAACAATCCGAGGAAGCTGGTAAACCAGTTGGTCTGCACCGGCTGATCGGTGAATCCGTTTGCGCCGGAGTCATTAACGGCGTCAACAATGTCCTCGCCGCGGGCAGAGCCGAAGTAGAACTCCACATTCTTGGCCGGCTTCGGGTCATCGCCGCGCAGCGTCAGGTCAACGCGCTGCTCACCGTCGTAAATCTTGGCCTGTTCCACTTGGCCGGATTTGAGCAGGTTCAGGCCTTCGCTCGTGTCCACCTTTGTTGCCCCGCTCGGGGAAAGGGTGGGAAGAATGAGCACAAGAAGGGCCAGTGCCAGGATTATCCAAATGCCCGGGCCCTTGAAGAAGTTCTTAGATTTCATTCGTCGTCAGGGCTGACGCCCCGTCCCTCCTGATCAACAACGCTGATAATGCGCGGAAATATACTCGAACAAGCTATACACCGTCCTCCGAAGGAACACGTCCGGAATACCGGGAAAGTTCCCTCAGGGCGTAGCAGCCGGCGTGATGCTGATCGCAGATGCGGCACCGGACGGCAGCCCGCTGGCCGCCGTCCGGTGCCGCATGGTGCGGATGGAGTCTACTCGTAGACGTGCGGCGCAAGGGTTCCGATGAAGTCCAGGTTGCGGTAGCGCTCCGCGAAGTCCAGGCCGTAGCCGACGACAAATTCGTTGGGAATCTCGTAGCCGACGTACTTGACGTCGATTTCAACCTTCGCCGCGGTGGGCTTGCGGAGCAGGGTGCAGATCTCGACGCTGGCCGGTCCGCGGGACTGCAGGTTGGTGCGCAGCCAGGACAAGGTCAGGCCCGAGTCGATGATGTCTTCGACGATCAGCACGTGCTTGCCCAGGAGATCAGTTTCGAGGTCCTTCAGGATGCGCACCACGCCGGAGGACTGCGTGCCGGAGCCGTAGGAGGAAACAGCCATCCAGTCCATGGTGACGTGGCTGTGCAGGGCGCGGGAAAGATCGGCCATGACCATCACAGCACCCTTGAGCACGCCTACCAGCAGGACATCACGCCCTGCGTAGTCACGGTCAATCTCGGCTGCGAGTTCGGCAACCCGTGTTTGGATCTGCTCTTTGGTGTAGAGAACGTGCTTGAGGTCTGACTGGACGTCGTGTGAATCCACGAATGGCTCCCGGGTGCGAGATGTTGCAGCTGGATTTTAGGTGCTGCTCTTTTTCCTAAAGACAAGATTGCCATAGCCGGAGGGGCCTTGGGGAACGGGCTGACCGCGCACCTGCCGGTACACGCTGACTTTTCCAACCAGTTCCACCGGCCCGGCCGAGCCGGTGCGGCGCAGCAGGGCTTCCACTGAACGAAGCCGCTCATAGCTGGGCTGGGCTCCGCCGAGTTCCACGGCGGCGAGCGCCAGCACGCGCTGGCGCACGGCGGGAGCCAGCTCACGCAACGGCTCTTCGGGCAGCAGGATGGTGTCCCCTTCCGCAGCGGACGCGTTCTCGGCGGCAGCCGGAGCAGTGCGCAGCCGGGCAAAGGTCTCCGCGCTGACGGCGTCCAGATAATCGGCGTCGTTGGCGAGGATACGTGAGGAACGGAACAACGCCTCGGCAATGCCCGGGCCCAGTTTTTCCTCCAGGAACGGCAGGACCTCGACTCGGACCCGTGAGCGGGCAAAGGCCGGATCCGTGTTGCTGGGGTCGTGCCACGGGTCCAGGCCGAGGCTTTCACAGATTTCCTCAGTCTCGCTCCGGCGCAGTCCCAGCAGTGGACGCAGGTACGCTCCGCGGACCGGCCGCATGCCGGCCAGGGACCGGGTTCCGGATCCGCGCGCGAGCCCGAGCAGTACCTGTTCAGCCTGGTCGTCGAGGGTGTGGCCCAGCAGGACGGCGTGGGCTCCGGTCTCCTCCACGGCAGCGTCCAGGGCCGTATAACGCACGGTCCGGGCTGCTGCCTCGGGACCCATCCCGGAGGCCGGCACCGACACGGTGCGGACCTGGACCGGTTCCAGTCCCATGCGGCCGAGTTTGGCTGCCGCCTCGGCGGCGACTTCGGCTGAGCCCGCCTGCAGGCCATGGTCCACGACGACGGCGCCCACCCGGTAGTCTCCGCGCCGGGCGAAAAAGGACGCGGCTTCGGCCAGGGCCAGGGAATCGGGTCCGCCGCTGCAGGCCACCAGCAGCAGGGGAGGCGGTGAAGATGCGGTTCCGCGGGGCTCCAGCCCGGCATCCCGGAGGGCGTCGCGCAGCATGTTGCGGGCCTTGCCCAGAGTCGGGTTCAGGCGCTTGCGCAGCCGGCCCGCCGGAGCGGGCTCGGAGCGTGGAACAGAGGTTTTCGAATCAGCTTGCTTAGGCACGTGCGGTTAAAGTCCCATCCGGGTCATCCACAGGGATGGATTATGGATTTCAGCTTCAGTGGGCAGGTTGTCCGGGCCCTCCCAGACCCGGTTGAATCCTTCCATTCCGGCCCGGTCAACTACGGAGCGGACAAATTTCGAGCCGTCCTTGTACTGGCGCATCTTTGCGTCCAGGCCCAGGATCTGCCGGAAGAAGCGGTCCAGCCAGCCGTGGCTCTTGCCGCGGGCATTGAACCGCTGGCGGATGGTCTTGACGCTGGGAACGATACTGGCATCCACGGCATCCATCACCACGTTGGCGTGTCCCTCCAGCAGCGACATCACTGCTGTCAGATGGGACATCCGGGCCTTGTCTTCGGGGTCCTGCAGCAGGGACATGAGGTCCAGCGGGCGCCGCGGCACGCCGTCGTCGTTATTCCGGCCGGTCAGGGCCTCACGGCCCTGGGCGGAAGCAAGGGTCTTGGCGGCAGAGCTCAGGCGCTCCGACAGCGTTTGGGCCTTGTCCATCAGGCCGTTCGTCAGCTGGCCCATCTGTTCCACCATGTGTCCGCGCAGCCAGGGGGCGGCGGCGAACTGCACCCGGTGGGTCTGTTCGTGCAGGCATACCCAGAGCCGGAAATCAGCCGGATCCACATTCAGCTCACGTTCCAGAGTGATGATGTTGGGTGCCACCAGCAGCAGCCGGCCGCCGGAGGGCCCGCCGGGGGTTTGGGCGGCGAAGGGATCATACTGTCCCAGCACCTTGGAGGAGAGGAAGGCCAGGACCGCACCGAGCTGGGCACCGGTCAGGGTGCCGCTGACGGCGGCGTTGGCGCCTTTCAGCTCCTCCGGATGCGTGCGGGCAAGGGTTTCCAGGGCCGGGTTCATCAGCGCGGCGAAACTGCGCGAATTGGCTTTTGCCCAGGACGCGCGGTCCACCACGAGCACCTCCGAGTCACGCAGGTCCCGAGCTGCCTCCAGCCCGGTGATCCGATGGACGTGGGTGACGGCTTCGTCAGCGCGGGCCCGCAGGTCAGCCACTGCTGCACGGATTTCGCGGGCCGGCATCTTGGGTCCCGGCGACACCAGGGTTGCAGCCGTTCCGGCGGCCAGGTCCCAATTCACCAAGTCGGCGGCGGCCGGGGGACGATGCTGCTCATAGCTCTCCATTGGTCCATCAGACCACACAGGTTCTCCAATTTCAGGAGGGTTCGCTGTACGCCGAACGCGTTTAGCTGCACCCGCATGCGGCCAGCGCCGCCGCAGCTGCATCCACCGCCGCGCGTGCTTCACCGGTGTTGGCCTCCAGGCCGTTGGCTACGAAGGCGAAGGCCAGCAGCCTGCCGTCCGCGTCAGTCACGAAGCCGCTGAGGGAGGTGGCGGCAAACAGGGTTCCGGTTTTGGCGCGGATGAGTCCGGCGGGCGGCGCCTGGCCTTCGGTTCCGGCCGCGGACCCGGCGCCGGTGAACCGGGATGCGAGGGTTCCGCTGAGGCCGGCGACGGGCAGCGAATAGGGCAGGTCCCTGACGCTTTTGTCAGCAGATGTCAGTGCCGCCTGGACGGTTCCGGCCAGCTGCCGGGCGCTGATGGCTGTTCCGCCGCCCAGCCCGGACACATCGGCCGGGTCCAGGCCCGCGGTGTCCACTCCCAGCTCGGAGACGGCGGAGACGACGGCGGCTGCGGCACCGTCAAAGGAGGCCTCGCCGCCGCGGGCGAGGGCAGTCATCCTGCCCAGTGCTTCGGCCAGATAGTTGTCCGAAGCCAGCAGCATCTGCTGCACCTGTTCCGACACCGGGGCCGAGGATGCGGACGCCAGGAGGCCGGCGGCGTCGTCGGCCGTTCCGCGCCGCACCCCGGGAGCCACGCCAAAGCCGTATTCCGCCGCGGCGGCTGCCAGGTGCCGGGCGAACGCTTCCCCGGCAGCAAGCGCCGCGTCACCGGCCCGGGGACCGGACTGCTGCCCCTCAACGGCCCACGCCGAATTGAGGGCCAGCGGATACAGGGGTGCGGCTTCTCCTGCTGCCACGTCCTCGGGGTTCCAGGACGGGGAGAGGGCGGGGCCGGTGAACAGGGTGTCATCGACGCGGACACTGACCGTGGTTCCGCGGCTGATGGGAGCCAGGGCCGCGGCGGTTTCTTCGGCCAGCGTCTGCAGCCCCGCGCGCCCCACCGTGGAATCCGGATCCGACGTCCCCGAGCCCAGGAGGACGTCTCCCCCGCCGGCGAGCACTACGGTGCCCGGCTCGGTGCCTTCGTGCACCGTGGTTTGGAACCGGGTGTCGGAGCCGAGGACGGAGAGCGCGGCGGCGGCAGTGAGAATTTTCAGGCTGGACGCGGGGGTCACGGGGGCGCCGCCGTCGAGGTCATAGAGGACCTCGCCTGTCAGCCCGTCCAGAACGGTGCCGGAGAAGGTTCCGCTGCCCGAAAGCACCAGCTCGGCGTCAAGCACGCCTGCCAGCTTGGCCGGATCCGGCGGAACCGAGCCCGGTCCGGCCGGGACGGGGAACTCGGTGCCGTCCGAAGTGAGGCGGGCGGGGGGCTGCTGATGCGCGGGAACCACCACCTGCCGGCGGGGCTGCTCGTGCCCCAGAGCCGCCAGCACCGGAGGTCCGGCATAAAAGCACAGGGGGACCACCAGGACTGCCAGTGCCAGGGTCAGCAGGAGGCCGAAAAATGTCCGTCCCATGGCCTCACCAATGCTTTCCACTAGCCGCTTTTCACTGCGGCAAAACAGTGATTACGGACCAAGACATATATGTTTAAGACTAGACCGGCGCCGCTGCCCGCACCGACGCGGACAAAGATGCGGATGTTGGCGCTTTATCAGCCTAGGTTTTCGGCACCGTTTTTGCAGACACCGCCGCGGCCTGTTCCGTTTTGTGGTGCCCTGCACCACACCCCAGAGGAGTATCCATGAAGCTCGACGTCACCATCGAGATCCCCAAGGGATCCCGGGTCAAGTACGAAATTGACCATGAAACCCATCGCCTGCGCCTGGACCGCATTCTTTTCACGTCCATGGCCTACCCCACCCACTACGGTTACTTCGAGAACACCCTGGGTGAAGACGGCGATCCCCTGGACGCCCTGGTGATGCTGCAGGACTTCGACCTGATGCCGGGCGTGCTGGTTGAGTCCCGCCCCATCGGTGTCTTCAACATGGTGGACGACGGCGGCGGAGACGCCAAGGTCCTCTGCGTTCCGGTCGATCCGCGCTTTGACCACATCCAGGACATCTCGGACGTTTCCGACTTCCTGCTGGATGAAATCAAGCACTTCTTCACCAAGTACAAGGACCTGGAGCCGGGCAAGTGGGTTGAAGCTGCAGACTGGGCCGGCCGTGAAGCAGCCGAGACCGAGGTTGAAGCCTCCCTGGAGCGTTTCAAGGCCATCGGCGAAGGCAGCGAAGAGGACGAGCCCCAGGGCCGCGACGTGGACGCCGATCCCAAGAACAACTAGCAGCATCCCCGGACTCCCCGCGGGTCCTGGTTGTGCAGCGCCGACGGCGGCTGTCCCCTGGGTGGGGGCGGCCGCCGTCGTCGTTTCCTCCGCGTGCCGCAACCGCAATTGGTTGTTTTAGCGAACAGGTCTGGCATGCTGATGCCATGCAGTTTGTGCTGACCATCAACCAGCGGGATTCCCGCGAATCGGGGGACCTGGTTCCGGAGCTCATCCGGTCGCTCCGCCATCTGCCCGCCGCCGTTCCCTTTCAGCGCTCGGTGGGCGATGAAGCGCAGGGCGTGCTGGCCGACGCTTCCACCGCAGTGGAGGCCGCGCTGGCCGCCGTCCGGCAGCGGCGCTGGAACGTGGGAATCGGCGTAGGCGAACTGCGCCTGCCGCTGAGTCAGGGCGTGCTGGACAACGACGGTTACGGACTGGTGTATGCCCGCCGCGCAGTGGAGCGGGCGCGGAAAGCCGGTGAACGCATTCCGCTCGCGGTGGACGGCCCCGACCCGGGCATTGCTGCCGAAGCGCAGGCCGTACTGCGGCTGCTGGGACAAATCGTGGCCAGCCGCACCGACGCCGAATGGAAGGTCCTGGACCTCATGACGCCGGGAGCGCGCGGGCAGCAAAAGTATGTGGCGGAGATTCTGGGCATCACCTCCCAAGCCGTCAGCAAGGCGGTGGTGCGATCCCACTGGCAGGAAGAATGGGCCACCCGGCCGGCCGCAGCACGCCTGCTGTCCCTGTGTGCCGGACCCGCGGCACCTGCGCCTGCCGTCCCGTCACCTGCACGTGCATCTGAACCGGCCATGCAGGATGCCTGAGCGCTACCCGGCGGCGAGGCTGCGCAGCACCGTGGCGGCGCCGTCTTCATAGACGGTTCCCGTCACTTCCGTGGCCGCTTCCAGCACTTCCTGCGGAGCCTGCCCCATAGCCACGCCGCGGGCGGCCCAGCCGAGCATTTCAATGTCATTGCGGCCGTCGCCCATGGCAACCGTGTATTTCCGGTCAATGCCGAGGCTGCTGCGCACCTTTTCCAGGGCGCTGGCCTTGGTGACGCCCTCGGCGGCGATGTCCAGCCAAGCCGTCCATCCTACGGAGTAGGTCACGCCGTGCAGGCCGATTGCCCGGACCGCTTCGCCGAACTCTTCGGCGGTGGAGTCGACGCTGAAGACCACCACGCGCACAGCCTCGGCGCTGCGCAGCCGTTCAAAGTCCACTGCCTGAGCCTCCACACCGAAGCTGGCGTCCTGGAAGCGCTCGGTGGAAAGGAAGTTTCCGGAGGAATCTTCGAGCGCGAACTTGGCGGTGGGCAGCTTGATCCGCAGCGCGTCAAGTGCCGGCTTGGGATCAAAAACCACTCGGTCCAGCACTTCGTAACCGTCGGGCAGCGAGGTGTCTACGCGCAGGGTGACGCCGCCGTTGGAGGCCACGCAGTACCCCTTGGTGATGCCCAGGCGCTCCAGGACGGGAAGTGCCGCGCCGTAGGACCGGCCGGTGGCAATCACCAGCTGGTGCCCGGCGGCAATTGCCGCCTCTGCGGATTCGCGGACACCCGGGGACATGTGTCCGTCGTGGTCCACCAGGGTGCCGTCCACATCCAGTGCCACGAGGTGAACGTTTCGGTCAGGATTCTGCCGGTCTTCGATGCCGGTGCTCGTCAAAATAGTCATCGCCTCATTTAAACAGATGGCCGCAGATCCGGAAAGGACGCGGCTCACATATGTGTACAGGTGTGGAGCAAAAGCAGGCCCTGTTCCGACTTTCAGGAACAGGGCCTGCCCGGCACCGGCGGCTTACAGGACGGGAAGAACTTCAAGACCGCCGAGGTAGGGCCGCAGCGCAGCCGGAACGTTGACGGAGCCGTCCGGGTTCTGGTGATGCTCAAGGATGGCAACAATCCACCGGGTGGTGGCCAGGGTGCCGTTGAGGGTGGCGACGGCACGGGTGCCTTTGCCCTCACCCTCCTGACGTTCGCGGATGTTCAGGCGCCGGGCCTGGAACGTGGTGCAGTTGGAGGTGGAGGTGAGCTCGCGGTAAGCGTTCTGGGTGGGAACCCAGGCTTCGCAGTCGAACTTCCGGGCGGCGGACATGCCCAGATCGCCGGCAGCGGTGTCAATCACCCGGTATGGCAGCTCCACCTTCGCCAGCATTTCCTCTTCCCAGGCCAGCAGGCGCTGATGCTCGGCAGCAGCATCTTCGGGCTTGGTGTAGATGAACATTTCCACTTTGTTGAACTGGTGGACGCGGATGATTCCGCGGGTGTCCTTGCCGTGTGAACCGGCTTCACGGCGGTAGCAGGATGACCAGCCGGCGTAGCGGACCGGCCCGCCGTTCAGGTCCAGGATCTCGTCGGCATGGTAGCCGGCCAGCGGCACCTCGGAGGTGCCCACCAGATACAGGTCATCCTCGGCCAGACGGTAGATCTCGGCGTCGTGCGCCACGTCAAAGCCGGTGCCCTGCATCGTTTCGGGGCGGACCAGCGTGGGAGTAATCATGGGCACAAACCCGGCCTGGACAGCCTGGTCCATCGCCATGTTCAGCAGGGCCAGCTCCAGGCGGGCACCCACGCCGCGCAGGAAGTAGAACCGTGAGCCGGAAACCTTGGCGCCGCGTTCCATGTCGATGGCGCCGAGGAGCTCACCGATTTCCAGGTGGTCGCGGGGAGTGAAGCCTTCGGCCTCGAAGTTCCGCGGCGTGCCGACTGTCTTGACGACCTCGAAGTCATCTTCTCCGCCGGCGGGAACACCGTCGGAAATCAGATTGGGGATCCGGCGCAGCAGCGCATCGGATTCGGCCTGGGCAGCATCGGCCTCTGCACCGGCTGCCTTCACGGCACCGGCGAGTTCCTTGACCTCGGCCAGGAGTGCCTGCTTTTCCTCACCCTTGGCTTTGGCGACGCGCTTGCCGAAGGCGTTCTGCTCGGCGCGCAGGTTTTCAAACCTGGTGCGTGCATCACGGCGCGCAGCGTCGGCAGCAATGATCGCATCCACCAGGGACTCGTCCGCCTGACGGGCGCGCTGGGAGGCTCGGAATTTATTCGGGTTTTCGCGGAGCTCATTTACATCGATCACGATTCAAGAGTACCCAAAAGCCGGACAGGGGCAGGCACCGGCCGGGGTTAGGCTGGGAACCACTATGTCTACGCCCCTGATCATCCTTCTGGCACTGCTGGCCGCGGCCCTGGTTGCCCTGTCAGTTTGGGCCTGGCTGCAGCGGCGCCGGCGTCTTGCCGCCGGGCGCGTCATCGTCAAGACACTTGCCCCCGGACACCAGCGGGTGGCCATGGTGATCAACCCCGTCAAGGTGCAGGCACCGGCAGCGCGCGCACTGCTCGCCGAGGCGTGTGAAATGGCGGGGTGGGATCCGCCCCTAATTCTGGAGACCACCCGCCGGTCCCCCGGTTACGAACAGGCGCGGCTGGCAGTGGAGCAGGGAGCCGACGTCGTACTGGCCGGCGGCGGCGACGGAACCGTCCGTGAGGTGGCACGTGCCCTGGCCAACACTGAGGCGGCGCTCGGACTGCTGCCGCTGGGAACGGGAAACCTCCTTGCGCGCAACCTGGGGCTGCCGGTGGCTGACCTTCCGGCGTCAATCCGCACGGCGCTGCACGGAGACCAGCGGCGCATCGACATGGGCACCATCAGTTTTGATAACTCGGTCAGCGGCGAGCACAGCAGCAGTGCGTTTCTGGTGATGGGCGGAATCGGCCTTGATGCCGAGGTTATTGCCGCCACCCGGGATGATTTGAAGAAGCGGGTGGGCTGGCTGGCCTACAGCGAAGCGGGTGTGCGGCTGCTGCCCGGGCGCCGGACCCGCATGAGTATTTCAGTGGACGGCGAACCGCCGGTGTTCCGCAAGGTCCGCAGCGTCCTGTTCGCGAATCTTGGCCGACTGCCTGCCGGGATCGATTTCATCCCGGAAGCCAAGATGGACGACGGACTGCTGGACGTGGTGGTCATGTCACCGCGGAGTCTGGCCGGATGGCTCTGGGTGGCCGGCAAGGTGGTCACCAAGAATCCCCGGAAGATCCCGGTGATCGATTACCGCCGGGCCCGGACGGTGGAGATCCGCGTCGCGCAGCCTACGCAGACCCAGCTGGACGGAGACCTGACCGGAGCCGCCACCACGGTGCGGGTGCAGGTGGATCCCCTGGCGCTGCTGGTCCGGGCACCTTCACCGGACCAGCAGCGGCCCCGGCCGCAGTTTGCGCACAGCAGTGCGCGTTCTCCGGGGCGGGCGAGCGGACGAAACTAGTCCTGGGTGCCCTCGGCGTCCGTGTAGCCGCCCTCGCTCTGGGAGGGCTTGACGCCGTCGGTGTCGTCGCGGTCCGTGTACTCACCCTCAGGCTGGGAGGGCTTGGCGGCGTCGGTGTCGTCGCGGTCCGTGTACTCGCCCTCAGGCTGGGAAGCCGGGACACTTTCCGCATCGTCACGGTCCGTGTACTCGCCGTCATTGTTGTGATCCAGCGAGGCGGGGGAAGCCTGTTCGCGGATCAAAGCCTCTTCTTCGGCAAACCTGATGTCGTTGCCCTGGTCGCCGGCATCTCCGCGCAGGTTGTCATCGCCGGTGGACTGGCCGCTGGGCTTCGGGTCGGTCAGCTGTTCTTCCTCATTAGGGTATTCAGACATTCGCTTTGCCTTCCTGAACATTGAGACAGGACCAGCTTTCAGTCCTGCACCTTGTGTACGGACAATCTCCGCACCTCTTCCATCAGCATACTGATGAATCCCGGAACCGGAAAAGTGCCTCCACCCACGGAAGGCCCGTGACCACAAAGCCGGCTCACTCGGTCAGCATCAGTCGAACAGCGGTTTCCGATGCTGAGAATCCTGCAACTTCTATGACTTCACCGTCGAAGAACCGGTCCACTACGCGTGGATCAATATAGGACTTCTTGGCGACGGCAGGCGTGTTTCCCAAATGCTCAGCCACCTTCCGGGCGGTGGCGGCCGCAGCTTTTTGCTTGTCCCGCTTTGTGGAAGCCAGGGGAAAGGCCCTGGCCAGGTGCATCGCGGCTACGACTGTTGCCTGCCAGGTCCGGAAATCCTTGGCAGTGAAGTCGCCGCCGGTCACTTCCTTGAGGAAGGAGTTCAGGGAAGATCCGGAAATGCTGTGCCAGCTGCCGTCTTCACCCTGATAAGCCAGCGCCGTATCGGGATTGGGGCGGTCCAGCATGGGCCTCAGGGCGGCCACCAGGTCCGGGTCCTTGATGAGAGTGTGCCATTCCTGTCCGCTCTTGCCCGGAAAGTCGAAGCGCACCTCGTCGCCCTGGATTGAGACGTGTTCAATCCGCAGGGTGGTGGTGCCATAGGAGCCGTTCACCGCCGCGTAGCGCTCTCCGCCGATACGCAGCGCACCGGCATCAACAACCCGCAGGGCAGCGGCATAGGCGCGCTGCGGCCCCGTCCCCTCCGCGCGCAGGTGCTTGGTGATCAGCCGCCGGGCAGCCGGCAGGGACTGGGCAAAGGCCAGGGACCGGTCAAACTTTTCCCGGTCCTTGAGCTCCCGCCAGTACGGATGGTAGATGTACTGCCGCCGCCCGGCACCGTCCGTGCCCGTGGCCTGGATGTGGCCGTTGGGATAGGGGCTGATCCATACGTCGGTCCAAGCCGGCGGAATCGCGAGCGACCGGATCCGGTCCAGGGCGGCACGGTCCGTCAGGACGTCCCCGCGCTGGCCGCGGTAGCTGAAGCCGCGGCCCCACTTCCGCCGGGAATACCCCGGATGCTCACAGTTACTGCGCCGCAACCGCACCATGCGTGTCTCTTTTCCGGTAGTGGCTTGTGCCGGTCATCCCTGGACGACCCCTGCGCAGAGATTAACCCCTGGTGAGCCCGGCAAGCCAGAGGTCGGCGGCCCGGAATGCTTCGTCCGTGTTGTGCCGCGGAACCACAGGTTCGCGCCGGTCCGCCCGAGGATAGGAGCCCAGGAACCTTAGGTCCGGGCTAATCCGGTGCAGTCCTTTCAGCGCATCCGCCATCCGCGCATCCTCGATGTGCCCTTCGGCATCGATGCTGAAGAAGTAATCCCCCAGGAACAATCCGGTGGGCCGGGACTCAATTCGGCTCAGGTTGACTCCGCGGGCGGAAAACTGGTCCAGGATTTCCATCAGCGCCCCCGGATGATCCTCCGGCAGCGGCACCACCAGGGTGGTCTTGTCAGCGCCCGTGGCTGCGGGCAGCGACGTGGGCAGGCTCAGCAGCACAAAACGGGTCACGGCATCGGCCACGTCACCGATGTTCTCCGCCACCACGGACAGGCCCAGCCGCTGGGCCACCAAAGGCGAGCAAATGGCGGCGTCGTAGGCCTGGTCCGGATCCTGCAGACCAACGGCAGCGGCCGCGGTGGAGGACGCCGGAAGATATTCCGCCTGCGGAATATGTGCATCCGCCCAGCCCCGGCACTGCGCCCACGCATGCGAGTGCGTGGAAACCGCACCGATGTCCGCCAGTTCCAGTCCCGGCCGGGCCGCCAGGACAAAGGTGATGGGCACCAGGATCTCGCGCAGGATGCGCAGCTGCTCCCCGGCGGAGATGGCATCAAGAGTGGCGCTTACCCCGCCCTCCACCGAGTTCTCGATGGGTACGACGGCGGCGTCGGCCCGTCCGCTGCGCACCATCTCCAATGCCGCATTGACGCTGGTGGCAGGAATCCGCGCGGCCCTGTCCGCGCCGGGAACCTGCAGCAGTGCGGCTTCAGTGAAGGTGCCTTCGGGGCCGAGGTAGGTGTACGTCATCTCCCCGGCGTTGGAGCTTCCGGCCGCCGGCATCCCGGCACTCATACGACGGTGGGCTCCTGCCCGTTGTCCGAAACCATCGGCTTTCCCGCTTCCAGCCAGGCTCCCATGCCTCCGTTCACGTTCACGGCCGTGTAGCCGTGGGACTCCAGCCACGCCGTGGCCCGGGCGCTGCGGCCTCCCGTGCGGCAGATGACGGCCAGGTCCTGGTCCGGGTCCAGATCATCAAGGCGCTCAGGGAGAGCGTCCAGGGGGATGTGGACGGCGCCGTCCACATGGCCCGCCTCCCATTCATAGTCTTCGCGCACATCCAGGATCTTGGCGTCCTTGCTGATGGCGTCTACAGATACACTTTCCATTTCCGGTTCCTGTCCCTTCGTCCGGGGTTCCGATTCAGTGCCCCGTGGTCAACTTCATCCCAGCCTATAGTGGGAGCCCTGACCGGAAAATAAACACCCGTCCCGGAGGTCACATGTCAGTCCAGCCGCAGTCCGCCCCGAGCCCGGATCTGCATGAAATGACTGCCCTTCAGCTGCGCAACCGGCTGGCCTCCGGAGAAATCAGCGCCCGTGAGGTCACGGCACATTTCCTGGGCCGCATCGAGGAGCTGAATCCGGCCCTGGGCGCGTTCCTGCTGGTGACTCCCGAAACTGCGCTGTTGGAAGCTGCAGCCGCGGATGATCGCTTTGCCCGCGGAGAAGCACTGGAGCTGCTGCATGGCATGCCGCTGGCACACAAGGACCTGGCAGACGTTGCCGGTGTTCCCACCACGCTCGGAACCGCGGCGCTGCCGCCGTACACCCCGGAGACCGACGGACCGCTTCCCGCCGTCCTGCGCCGGGCCGGCGCCATCAGCCTGGGCAAGACCCAGGTCCCCGAGTTTGGGCTCAGCAGCTACAGCGAGAACCTGGCGGGGCCGCCTGCCCGGAATCCCCTGAACCCGGACCTCAGCCCGGGCGGCTCCAGCGGCGGCAGTGCCGCCGCTGTGGCGGCAGGCATGCTGCCCTTCGCTCCGGGCACCGACGGCGGCGGGTCAGTGCGCATCCCGGCGGCAGCCACCGGTCTTGTGGGCCTCAAGCCGAACCGCGGCCGGGTGCCTTCGGGATCCGGGCAAACCGACCTGGGCCAGTTTGTGGTGGCCGGTCCTCTGGCCCGCACGGCTGCCGATGCCGCGCTGCTGCTGGACGCCATGGTGGCGGAACCCAACTGGCATGCCACCTCCGCCGCACCTGCACAGGGGAGTTTCCTGTCCGCCGCCCAGCGGGCCGAAGGCCGGTTCCGGATTGGCGTGAGCACCCTCTCGCCGTTTTCCTCCCGGATGGAGATCACCCTGGCACCGGAAGCCGTCCAGGCGCTGGAGGCCGGGGTGCAGGCCCTTCTGGGCGCCGGCCACGACGTTGTGCAGGCGCAGCTGGCCTATGACGAGCGGTACCCCGAAGCGTTCCAGACCGTGTGGACTGCCGGCCTGTCCACCCTGGAGTTGCCGGACGGCGGCGAAGAGCGGCTCGTTCCCCTCACGGCGGCTGTCCGCCGGCGCGCCCAGCGGCGTACCACGGCAGATCTGGTCACGGCAATGGAGATTCTCCGCCGATTCGAGGAAGACACCATCCGCGCCTACAGCGCCTATGACATGATCCTGACGCCGGTGCTGGGCATGACGCCCCGCCCCATCGGGTGGTACTGGGAGGAGAGCCTGGATGAAGATGCGCGCGGGATGGAAGACTATGAGCGGCAGTGCCGGTACTCGCCGTTCACTTCCATGGTGAATGTGTGCGGGCTTCCCGCCATTACCTTCCCCACCGCCCTCACCGAAGGCGGACTGCCCATGGGAATCCAGCTGATCGGGCGCCCCGGCGCCGAAGCACAGCTGCTCGCCGTCGCCGCCCAGCTGGGAAAGTGACCGCACAGTCTAACGCACCACGACCCGATGTTCCCGGCCGCTGCCCGTAACAGTGCGGGCCCCGGCCGAAACGCTAGTGACATTTAACACGGTCACTTCACGGCGTTCCGCCTAATTGCGCGAAAACTAACCTGCTGCCACTTCAACGCACACATATTCCGGTGGGAACATGCAATTGTGAGTTCTAATCCCAGCACCTCAGCCGCTCCGCCGGCCCGAAAGTCCTTCTTTGGCCATCCGCGCATGCTCGCGAACCTCTTCAGCGTCGAGCTGTGGGAACGGTTCTCGTTCTACGGCATGCAGGGCATCCTGCTGTACTACATGTACTACTCGGTCACCGACGGCGGCCTCGGCATCGACATTGCCGTTGCGACGTCGCTGGTTGGCGCGTACGGCGGTGGCGTGTACCTGTCCACGATCATTGGTGCGTGGCTCGCAGACCGGGTCCTCGGGTCCGAGCGCGTGCTCTTCTACTCCGCCGCGATCGTGGTTCTCGGACACATCTCCCTGGCCGTTCTCCCGGGCGCCGTGGGACTGGCCGCCGGCCTGATCCTGATTGCCCTCGGCTCAGGCGGCGTCAAGGCAAATGCCACGTCCCTGGTGGGAACCCTGTACTCGGAGAAAGACGAACGGCGCGACGCCGGGTTCTCGCTCTTCTACATGGGCATCAACCTCGGCGCCCTGGTTGGCCCCCTCCTCACCGGCCTCCTCCAGGTCCGCCTGGGCTTCCATTACGGCTTCGGCCTGGCCGCCATCGGCATGGCCATCGGCCTGGTCCAGTACGGCCTGACCCGCAAGTACCTGCCCGAGGCAGCCCACGAGGTGACCAACCCGCTGCCGCGCAGCAAGTACACCCTCATGGGCGGCGTTACCGCCGGCGCCGTGATCATCATTGCCCTGGCTGTGGTGTTCGGCCTGCTCAAGGCAGAGAACCTCGCCGTCGTCATGGCCACCGTGGCCATCGTCGCCTCGATCGCCTACTTCGTGATTATCCTGCGCAGCCCGAAGGTCAACCGGGTTGAGCGCCGGCGCGTGTACTCCTTCATGCCGCTGTTCATCGCCAGCGCTGCCTTCTGGGCCCTGTTCCAGCAGCAGTTCACCGTGGTGGCCCTGTACGCCGACACCTCCCTGGACCGCCGCATCTTCGGCTGGGAAATGCCGCCGAGCTGGGTGCAGTCGATCAACCCGATCTTCATCATCATTTTTGCGGCCGTCTTCGCGACCGTCTGGACCAAGATGGGCGACCGGCAGCCGTCCTCGCCGTTGAAGTTCTCCCTGGGCCTTGCCGTCATGGGCCTGGCCTTCCTGGCGTTCATTCCGTTCTCCGGCGGCGGCCCCAACAGCACCCCGCTGCTGGCGATCGTCGGCATCCTGCTCCTGTTCACCTTCGCGGAGCTGTTCATCTCACCGATCGGCCTGTCCGTGGCAACCAAGCTGGCGCCGGAAATTTTCCGGACCCAGATGGTGGCGCTGTTCTTCCTGTCGGTTTCGCTGGGCACCACGCTTGCCGGCTGGCTGGCACAGTTCTACGACCCCGAGACCGAGGTCAGCTACTTCCTGTTCAGCGGCATCACGGCCATTGTCATTGGCGTTGCCCTGGCCGCCGGCACCCCGGCCATCAAGAAGCTCATGGGCGGCGTGCGCTAAGCATCCGCTCCCCCTCGCGGGGATACGACGACGACGGCGGTTTTCCGCCGTCGTCGTCCTTTGTTAAAGGCCGCTGCGGCACTTCAATTGGCGGCCTTCTGCCGCCGCTTCTGCCGCGGCACGCATTTATTTGGCATGCTTAGGGGTATGTCTAACCGTGCCGGCACAGTTGCCCAACCCTCCGACCTTGTTGATCTGACCGCCCTCCTGGATGCCTATTACGACATCTCGCCGGACATGAACAACCCTGCCCAGCGCGTGGTTTTCGGGACATCGGGACACCGCGGATCCTCGCTCAACGGTGCGTTCAATGAGCCCCATATCGCAGCGATCACGCAGGCAATCGTGGAATACCGCAACGGCCAGGGAATCGCCGGTCCGCTGTTCATGGGCAAGGACACCCACGCGCTGTCCGAGCCCGCGCAGAACACCGCGCTGGAAGTGCTCGCCGGCAACGGAGTCAACGTTCTCATCGACTCCCGCAACGGCTTCACCCCCACACCGGCCCTGAGCCACGCCATCCTGAAGTACAACTCCGGCCGCACCGAGGAGTCCGACGGCATCATCATTACGCCCTCGCACAATCCCCCGGCCGACGGCGGCTTCAAGTACAACCCGCCCACAGGCGGGCCTGCCGGTTCCGAGGCGACCAACTGGATTGCCAACCGTGCCAATGAACTGCTGGAAAACGGCCTGCGGGGCGTCAAGCGCATTCCGCTCGGCGAGGCCCGGCTGGCCGACTCCGTGGGGACCTACGACTTCCTGCAGAACTACGTGGAGGACCTCCCCTCGGTCCTGAACCTGGACGCCATCCGCGAATCCGGCCTGCACATCGGCGCCGACCCGCTGGGCGGAGCCTCGGTGGATTACTGGGGCGCCATCGCCGAGCGGCACCAGCTGAACCTGACCGTGGTCAACCCCAACGTTGATCCGCAGTGGGCCTTCATGACGCTGGACTGGGATGAGAAGATCCGCATGGACTGCTCCTCCCCCTACGCCATGGCCTCGCTGATCGCGCGCGCCCACGAGTATGACATTGCCACCGGCAACGATGCCGACGCCGACCGCCACGGGATTGTCACGCCCGACGCGGGCCTGATGAACCCGAACCATTACCTCGCCGTCGCCATCGACTACCTGTACCGGAACCGGTCGGGCTGGCCGAAGGATGCCATGGTGGGCAAGACCCTGGTCTCCTCGTCCATGATCGACCGGGTCACCGGGGAACTGGGCCGCACCCTGATGGAGGTCCCGGTGGGCTTCAAGTGGTTTGTCCCGGGACTGCTCTCCGGGGACGCGGCCTTTGGCGGAGAAGAATCCGCCGGTGCGTCCTTCCTCCGCCTGGACGGCAAGCCCTGGACCACGGATAAGGACGGCATCCTGCTGGCCCTGCTGGCCTCGGAAATCACCGCTGTTACGGGGAAGACTCCGTCCCAGCGCTACCGCGAGCTGACCTCCCAGTTCGGTGATCCGGAGTACGCCCGCGTGGACGCCCCCGCAACCCGCGAGCAGAAGGCGGCGCTGGCCAAGCTCTCGCCTTCGGACGTCACTGCCACCACCCTGGCCGGCGAAGACATCACGGCGCGGCTGACCGAGGCGCCCGGCAACGGCGCACCCGTCGGCGGCCTGAAGGTGACCACGGAGAACGCCTGGTTTGCCGCGCGGCCTTCCGGCACCGAGGACGTGTACAAGATTTACGCGGAGTCCTTCAAGGGCCTGGAGCACCTGAAGCAGGTACAGGCCGAGGCCAAGGCCATTGTGGACGGCGTCATTTCCTAGCCTCCACCCCCTCGAAATAGCAGAAGCGGCAGTTCCCAGGGCTGGGAAGTGCCGCTTCTGCCATTTCGCGCGCCGGTGGGGGGACGGGTCAGAGCAGGCGGCGCAAGAGCCGGCGTTTGAGACCGTTGTACGGCGGGTACGCCACCTTCAGGGTGTCCAGGGCGGTGCCCTTGGTGAACACCGGCCGCAGCTGGCTGAACGTGTCGAACGTGTACCTGCCGTGATAGGCGCCGGTGCCGCTGGCTCCGGCCCCGCCGAACGGAAGGCCCGGAACAGCCAGCTGCACGGTGCTCACATTGTGGTTTACGCTGCCGGCCCGGACGCTGCGTTCAAAGGTCTTCCGGGCAGCAGCGGACTGGGTGTAGAGATAGGACGCCAGCGGCACGGGGCGGGCGTTGATGAAGGAAATGGCCTCGTCCAGGTCCTTCACGGTCAGCACCGGCAGGATCGGCCCGAAGATTTCCTCCTGCATCACGGGTGAATCCGGCGATACATCGGTGAGAATGGTCGGCTCCAGATAGAGCGAGTTCCGGTCCCCGCGGCCGCCGGCCAGGACGGTTCCGCTGTCCAGCAGGCCGTGCAGCCGGTCCCAGTGCTGTGTATTGATGATCCGGCCCAGGTCCGCGCTTTTCGCGGGGTCCTTGCCGAACAACTCGGCTACGGCCCGCACCAGGTGCCTGCGCAGCTTCGGTGCCGCTTCCTCCGTGACCAGGACATAGTCCGGCGCCACGCAGGTTTGGCCGGCGTTGAGCAGCTTGCCGTACACCAGACGGCGGGCAATGGCCCGGAAGTTGCCGTCCAGGACAACGGCCGGCGATTTCCCGCCCAGTTCCAGCGTGACCGGCGTCAGGTACTTTGCGGCCGCCTCCAGGACAATCCGGCCTACCCGCTCCCCGCCGGTAAAGAAAATGGAGTCGAAGCGCTCGGCCAGCAGCGCCGTACTGGCTTCCTGCCCGCCTTCCACCACGACGACGGCGTCCGGGTCCAGATACTGCGGCAGCAGCTTGGCCATGGCCCGGGAAGTGGCCGGAGCCAGCTCTGACGGCTTGAGCACGGCTGCGTTGCCTGCGGCGAGCGCCCCGATGAGCGGAGCCAGCAGCAGCTGCACCGGATAGTTCCACGGCGCGATGATCAGCACCACGCCCAGCGGCTGCGGCTCAGTCTTGGCAGAGGCGGGCATCAGTCCCAGCGGCACCGGAACACGGGCACTGCGGGTCCACTGTGCCAGGTGCTTAAGCGCATACTCCGCCTCTGCCCGGGTGATCGACAGCTCGGTCAGGTAACCCTCCAGCGGGTTCTTGCCCAAATCCTGCGCCAGGGCGGCGTTGAGCTCGTCCTCTCGTTCGGCCAGCAGGCGGATCAGGCCACGCAGCTGGTTCCGGCGCCACTCCAGGGGGCGGGTCCGGGCGGAGTCGTACGTCTGCCGCACCGCTGCCACCACTGCGGCAACGGAGGCGCCGGGGACTTGTCCCGCGGTCCGCTCCGCGGCTGCGGCGCTCATCGGTTGCCTTCCCGGACCGGCTCAGCAGTTTCGGGGGTGCCCGCAGAAGCGGCGGGGCGGCCGGTGAAGTGGTCCATGGACTGGTAGACCTTGAACACGCGGCCGGCCACCACGTCCCACAGCGGCTGCGGCAGGAGTCCGCGAAGCGCACTGCCCAGGGGAACGGTCCAGGGCAGCTGGATCCGCGCCTTGCCGTCCATCAGGGCGGACCAGGCACGGTCCACCACGTACTGCGGTTCCATCAGCGGCGTCATCAGGGGTCCGCGGGCGCCGGCAAACATGCCGGTCTTGATGTAGCTCGGAATCAGGGTGGTCACCTGCACGTGTCCGTTGCCGGATTCATTCAGCTCCAGACGCAGCGAATCGCTCCACCCGATGACTGCCCATTTGGAGGCGGTGTACACGCTCATCTTGGGCACGGAAAGAGTGCCGGAGGCGGACGCGACGTTAAGGATCCGCACCGGCGTGCGGCGGGCGATCATATCGGGCAGGAAGGCACGGGTGATTTGCATGGGCGCCAGCGTGTTCACGTCCATGACCGCGTCGATGTCTGCGGGGGTGTGCTCCCAAAAGTACTTTCCGCGCACAATCCCGGCATTGTTGATCAGCACGTCGGGGATTCGTCCGTCCGCCCGGACACGCTCCGCGGCCGCAGTCACTTCCGCCAGGGAGCTGACATCCAGGGCGTGGAGGTGGACTGCGCTGCTGCCCAGGGACCGCAGGTCCGCAGCCGTTGCTGCCAGGGCTTCGGCGTTGCGGTCCCACAGGATGACGTGGGCGGCACCTTCGCGCACGGCACGTTCGGCGTAGAGCCGGCCCATGCCCATGGCAGCGCCGGTGATGAGGACCGTGCGCCCTGCTGCTGATATGCCCATGCTGTTCCGTCCGTTCGCGGGGTGTGGCTAAGCGGGCAGGAGTGTGTCCGCCCGGCGGGTCTGACGTAAAATTTCTGCGGTGCAAGATAACATCCCGGCAACCTCATGCCCGGTACTATTCTGCACGAACCATCCCCGGGTCCTCGAAAGGCACACCCATGAGCAAATTTGGTACCGCCTGGACGATTCACGGCGACGGCAAGACCATCAAGCCCGGAGAATATGTCGCCCCGGATGAGCGGCTGAGCTGGCCGCGCACCATTGGGATTGGCTCCCAGCACGTGGTGGCCATGTTCGGCGCAACCTTCCTGGTTCCCCTGCTGACCGGCTTCCCGCCGGCCACCACCCTGCTGTTCTCCGGCATCGGAACCATTCTGTTCCTGATTATCACGGCAGGGCGCGTGCCGAGCTACCTCGGATCCAGCTTCGCGTTTATTGCCCCCATTACGGCCGCCACCAGCCAACACGGCCCCGGCGGCGCACTTGGCGGCATCATCATGGCCGGCGCCGCCCTCTTCCTGATCGGACTGGCAGCCCAACTCGCCGGCACCAAATGGATTCAAATCCTGATGCCGCCCGTGGTCACCGGCACCATCGTGGCACTCATCGGCCTGAACCTGGCCGGCTCCGCACGGGACAACTTTGAGAAAGGCCCGCTGACCGCCACCGTCACAGTGGTGGTCATCCTGCTCGCTACAGTCCTCTTCAAGGGCTTCCTGGGCCGCCTGTCCATCCTGATGGGCGTGGTTGCCGGCTACATTGCCGCAGTTCTCCAGAATGAGGTGGACTTCCAAGCCATTCGGGACGCCGCCTGGTTCGGGCTCCCCGAATTCCAGTCCCCGACCTTCCACTTCTCCGTCATCGGGCTCTTTGTGCCCGTGGTCCTGGTGCTCGTGGCCGAGAATGTGGGGCATGTGAAGTCCGTGGCCGCCATGACCGGACGGGACCTGGACCCCTACGCGGGCCGCGCCCTGATGGCCGACGGCCTGGCAACGGTCCTGGCCGGTTCCGGCGGCGGTTCCGCCACCACAACGTACGCCGAGAACATCGGGGTCATGGCGGCATCGCGCGTCTACTCCACCGCCGCATACTGGGTGGCCGGCATCGTGGCGGTACTGCTGAGCCTGTTCCCCAAGTTCGGCGCCATGATCGCCACCGTTCCCGGCGGCGTGCTGGGCGGCGCCGGGGTCATCTTGTACGGCATGATCGGCATTTTGGGCGTCCGGATTTGGGTGGACAGCCGGGTGAACTTCTCCAATCCGATCAACCTTTCCACCGCGGGCCTGGGACTGATCATCGCCATCGCCAACTTCACCTGGGTTGTTGCCGGACTGGAATTCGGCGGCATTGCCCTGGGCACCGGCGTCACCCTGATTGCCTTCCACGGCATGAGTGCAATCGCCCGCTGGCGCGGCACCGACCCCGACGGCGCGGCGACGGAACCGGCTCCGGTTTCCGCCCCCGGTTCCAACCCCTAGGCCCGGTACAGCTAGGCGCCTTCGAGCGCCTGAACGGTGGCCCGGGTCAGCCAAAGCCCGGCCCGGGCCATCGCGTCCGCCGGATCCTGAACCAGGTCCAGGATGCTGACAGCCGATACGATTCCGTACTCGGCCAGGATATGCGGCGGCAGGGTAATGCGGCCGGCAAGGGCCACCACCGGAATGCCGGCGCTGCGGGCACGTTCCGCCACCGCCAGCGGCGCCTTGCCGTAGCAGGACTGCTCATCGAGGGAACCTTCGCCGGTCAGTACCAGATCCGCCGCGGCCAGCGCCCTGTCCAGTCCGGTGAGCCGGGAGAGCACTTCAAAGCCACCCTCCAGCGAAGCGTCCGTGAAGGCCAGGAACGCGGACGGAAAGCCGCCCGCCGCGCCGGCGCCTGAAATATCGACGTCGACGCCGGTGGTCTCGCGCAGCAGCGCCGCCCACCGCACCAGGGCCTCGTCCAACAGCAGCCGCGCAGTTGAATCCGCCCCCTTCTGCTCGCCGAACACATGCGCGGCTCCCTCCCTGCCGGTGAGCGGGTTGGTGACGTCCGCGGCAATCCGGACGCGCACGCCGGCGAGCCGGGGGTCCAGGCCGGAGACGTCAATGGCAGCGGCAAGCGACAAACCGGCTCCTCCGGGGGGCACCGGGTTCCCGGCGGCGTCGAGGATCCGCAGCCCCAGCGCCGCCAGGGCGCCGGAACCGCCGTCGGTCATTGCGGAGCCGCCGATGCCGAGCACAATCTCCGTGGCTCCCGCGTCCAGGGCTTCCCGAATCAGTTCTCCGCTGCCGTAACTGGTTGCCGCCAGGGAGGACTGTACCGAGGGTTCCACCAGCATCAGCCCGGAAGCGCGGGCGGTTTCGATCACGGCCGTGCTGCCGTCCAGGGCCCACAGTGCGGTGACGTTTCCGCCCAGCG
The DNA here is from genome assembly GCF_044762205.1 of Arthrobacter sp. NPDC097144. Classification (NCBI taxonomy): domain Bacteria; kingdom Bacillati; phylum Actinomycetota; class Actinomycetes; order Micrococcales; family Micrococcaceae; genus Arthrobacter; species Arthrobacter sp. NPDC097144. Next base: position 138,613 of record NZ_JBIWDW010000003.1, read on the forward strand.
GTCCGCGCACGCTGGCGGTCCGTTCCTGTGCCCCGGCGGCCAGCGCCGCTTCGAGGGTGCCCTCGCCGCCGTCGGCCACGGGAACAAGCGTCACGTCAGCCTCCGGATAGACGGCAAGCACGCCTTCTGCCATGGCGGCGGCGGCTTCCCCCGCGGACAGTGAGCCTTTGAACTTGTCCGGAGCTATGAGAACGCGCATGTCCCCATACTGCCATCCCTCCGGGCGCGGGGTCGGGAGCTCCCCGGTGGGCGGGGATTGCCCTCCGGTGTGGGAAATCCCTGCAGTTTTAATCCGGAGGGATCTCCCGCAGTGGACGATTTCCGGTTCGGGACACCTCAGGCATCCATTGCCTGCGTGCCCTGCTGCGGCCACACGCCCCGCCCGCCCAGGATCCCGGCAAGCAGGTCGGCCCGGTCCGAGACCAGCCCGTCCACGCCCATGTCCAGCAGCCGCACCATGTCAGCGGGCTCATTCACGGTCCAGACATGCACCTGCAGTCCGGCACGGTGGCAGCGGCGCAGGAACGACGGCGTGAGAACCGCCAGCTGTCCCTGCCGTTCGGGGACCTGCAGGCACTGGTAGCGTCCCAGCCGTGCCAGGACGCCGGCCAGGCCCAGCGGCGCCAGCAGCACGGTCAGGGCGGTGAACACAACGCCGGCCGAACTGGCGGCGGGCCGGGAGAGCCTGCGCAGGGCGGCGAGCCTCCTTCGGTCGGAGAAAGAGGTCACCAGCACGCGGTCGTGCGCCTGGTGCTTCTCCAGCAGCCGGGCGAGTTCCGCGGATCCGGCTGCATCCTTGATGTCCACGTTCAGGCGCGCACCGGGAAGCTGGGTCAGAAGTTCCTCGAACGTGGGAATCGGTTCACTGCCGCCAACCCGGACTTCACGGATCTGCCGGCTGCTGCGGCTGCCCACGGGGCCTCCGGAACCGGCAACCCGGTCCAGCGACGCGTCATGAACGGCCAGGAGCACGCCGTCGCGGGTGGTGCGCACGTCAGTTTCCAGATACCCGAATCCCAGCGCCGCGGCGTCGCGGAAAGCCTTCATGGTGTTCTCAAAACCGTCGCGGGAAAAGCCGCGGTGGGCAAATCCCAGCGGTCCCGGCGTCTCAAAGTAGGGGTGGCTCACCTGCGTACTTTATCCACGAAGCGGGCCGATCGCGCTCCGTTATGCTTTTCCGGTCCCCTGCGTCCTAGACTTGCAACACCCGGCGGGCCGGACCTTGGCCTCCGAAGAACGCCGTGCCGTGCGGAGGGACCTTGCTTGGCAACTACATCCCCCACTAACTCTGTAGCCGGGCCTGTCCGGACGGGCGTCGGCCGGACGCTGCGGTGGCCGGTGGAATGGCTTCGCGGAAGTGTTCGCCGCGCTCCGGTAACGCTGGGATACCTCGCTGTCTTCTGGATCGCAGGCGCTGCCACCGGGAGCCTTCGCTCCGGCCCGGAGGGGTCCGTGGAGGACTGGGTGGTCCTGTCCGCAGGTTCGCTTCCAGACCATTGGCCTGCCGTGCTGCTCTCGGCGTTCTGGGCCTCCGGCTTGCCCGGCTACATCACCGGCACCCTGCTGGTCCTGGTAGCCGGGCTGGCCTGCGAGCGGGTAATGGGATCGGCAAAATTCGCCCTGGTGGCCGGCGGAACCCACATCATCGGTGCGCTGCTGGCCATCGGATTCTCCCATGCGGCCCTCGCCCTGTCGGTGGACTGGTCGCGTGCCCTGGACTCCGAATCCTTTGTGGGCCCGGTGGCCTTTGTCTGCGGTGCCGCAACAGCAGTGAGCGCACGCCTTTCAACCCTGTGGCGGCGCCGCCTGAGGGTGGGCCTGCTGACCCTGCTGGTGCTCCTGGCGCTGTACGGCGGTTCCTTTGACAGCATCTGCGTCCTGGGAGCCGCTGCGGCGGGCACCGTTGGCGGGCCCCTGGTGTTCGGGCGCCGGCCCGCCCTGAATACCGGCCGGCCGTTCACCAGCCGCCGTGAAGCCCGCGTCCTGGTGGCCCTGGTGGTTGCCGCCTCCGCCGTCGGGCCGGTTATTTCAGCCCTCAGCTCGCAGGCGGTGGGTCCGCTGGCCGTGCTGCGGTATCTCTTCACCTACGTGGATGCCACCGATCCACAGACCGTCGCCCAAATGTGTGCCGATCCTGCGCAGGCGGCGGACTGCCACGCTACCAAGCTGCAGCTGCGGGCAGGTCCGGCCGGATTCTTCCTCGCCACCCTGCCGCAGGTGCTGCTGGTCGTGTTCTCCGACGGCCTTCGGCGGGGTCGGCGGTTTGCCTGGCTCGCTGCACTGATCCTCCAGGCACTGATGACGGTCCTGGCAGGCATTCGGGTGCTGCGCTACCTGGGCGGTGCAGACCGCGGCGGCCATTACGAGCTGGGAACCGCACAGAATGCCCTGGCCCTGGGCCTGCCGATGATCGTGCCGCTGCTGGTCCTTGTGCTTCTGGCCGCCACGCGCAGCCTGTTCACCGTGTCCGCGCCGCGGGGCACCTACCGCCGGCTCGCCGTCTGGGTGGCAGGGGCCGCAGCCCTGTTCAGTGCTGTCTATGTCCTCGGCGGGCTGCTGGACCGGGACGGTTTCACGCCGGAGGCAACGGCCGGTGCCCTGATCGCCGATCTTCCCCAGCGGTTCCTCCCGGTGCATGAACTGTCAACGGGGATTCCCGGGTTGCAGCCCGTGTCGGGGTTCGCCTATCTGCTCTACGAATGGGTGGGTGTTCTCTTCTGGGTTTTCACCTGCGTGGCGCTGCTGCTCTCCTTCCTGAAGCCTGCCCACGGCCGCCAGGCCAGGGACGATGACCGGGCCCGGAAACTGCTCAAGGCGCATGGCGGGGGGACCATGGCGTGGATGACGCTCTGGCCGGGCAACACCTACTGGTTTGCGCCGGGAGGCAACTCCTACGTGGCCTACCGCCTCAACCTGGGCGTGGCATTGACCGTGGGCGCACCGGTGGGGCCGGAGGAGGAACTGCGCAGCACCGTGGAAGGCTTCCTGGCCTTCTGCACCTCCAACGGGCTGGTGCCCTGCTTCTATTCAGTTGCCGCCGATGTGGAGGACATCACCGCGGATCTGGGCTATGCCCGGCTCCAAGTGGCGGAAGAAACCGTGCTGCCGCTGGGCAGCCTGGAATTCAAGGGCAAAAAGTTCCAGGACGTCCGTACCGCCATGAACCATGCCCGCAAGGCGGGGATCGAGGCCCGCTGGATTGACTATCCCACCGCTCCGCTGGCCCTGCTGGATCAGCTCCACACCATTTCGGAAGAGTGGGTGGCGGACAAGAAAATGCCCGAAATGGGTTTCACCCTCGGCGGGCTGGATGAGATCAACGATCCCGATGTCCGCTGCCTGCTGGCTATTGACCGTGACGGCACCGTTCATGGGGTTACCTCCTGGCTGCCGATCTACCGGGACGGCAGGGTGGTGGGCTGGACGCTGGATTTCATGCGTCGCCGCAGCTCCGGATTCCGTCCGGTCATGGATTTCCTTATTGCATCGGCCGCCTCTCTGCTGCAGGAGGAAGGGTATGAACTGCTGAGTCTTTCCGGAGCGCCGCTGGCCCGTTCCAGGGGCAGTGGAAACAGCGAAGCTCCCCTTCTCGACCATGTCCTGGATCTGCTGGGCGCCACTTTGGAACCGGTCTACGGATTCCGGTCGCTGCTGGCGTTCAAGGCCAAGTTCCAGCCGCGGTATGTTCCGCTGTATCTGGTTTATCTCGACAGCGCTTCCCTGCCCGCCATCGGCAACGCCGTGGCCCGCGCCTACCTCCCCGAGGTGTCGCTCAGCCAGAGTCTCACCCTGGTGAGGCGCCTCATGGACGGTGTGCGGTGAGTTCGCTTTCCCTGGTGTCCGGTGTGCTGCCGGCAGCACTGCTTATCCTGGGCGGACTGTCCCTGTTGTGGCTGGCAGCCGGCCGAACACGCCATCTCCTGGTCGTGGTCCCCGCAGCCGCGGCGGCTGCCGGGACGCTGACACTGCTCCTCTGGTATCTGGCCGAGTCCGTGTTCCACTGGTGGGATGCCTCCCTTCCGCGTCTGCTGTACATATATGCCGGATTGGGAATATTCGCGGTAATCCTTGCGGTCCTGCGGATCAAAGGCTCAGAAGGGATCTCCGGCAGGGTCCTGCCGCTGACGGCTGCCGCTCTGGCCCTGCTGGCCGTCTCCGTCACCGTCAACGCCAGCTATGCCCAATACCCAACGGTGGCGTCCCTTTTCGATCCGGCCGGCCCGGTGTCCGGCAGCCTGCCGGAACGCGATCCGTCCTCCGCGGCCGGCCTGCCGGCAACCACCGAAGCCACTTGGGTTCCCCCTCAGGACCAGCCCGCCGCCGGCAGCGTCTATTCCGTGACCATTCCCGGCAGCGTGTCGGGATATAAGTCCAATCCTGCGCTCATCTACCTTCCCCCCGCATACCTGGCCAACCCTGCAGCGGTGAATCTGCCGGTCCTCGTCCTGATCCACGGCCAGCCCGGCGCCCCGAATGACTGGTTGGTGGGCGGACAGCTCAAGCAGATGATGGACACTTTCGCCGCCGGCCACAACGGACTTGCCCCCGTGGTGGTGATGCCCGATGCTTCCAATGCGGGCAATGCCAACTGGCCGCTGTGCGTGGATTCGGACATCAGCTCCTCAGGGACCTATCTGGCCGTTGATCTCCCCGCCTGGGTGCGCCAGCATCTGGCCTCCGGGTTGAACGGCGGCAGCCAGTGGGCGGTGGCAGGCTATTCCTACGGCGGAACCTGCGCCATGCAGCTGGCCACCAACTACCCGGACGCCTATCCCACCTTCATTGACATTTCAGGGGAGACCGGCCCCATGATCTCCTCCGGCCGGGGAAACCTCATCAAGACGTACTTTGGCGGGGACGAATCCCGGTTCAAGGCCCAGAACGCCCTGGACCGGCTCGCCTCCACATCCTTTCCGAATTCCGCCGGCATCGTGGCGGTGGGAACCGGAGATTCGATCTACGAGCCCCAGGGCAAGCAGGTCTATGCGGCGGCCAAAGCGGCGGGCATGGATGTGACCCTCCAGGAGCTGCCCGGCGGCCACTCCTGGCAGGTGTGGAAGGCCGGTCTCGGAAACAATCTGGACTGGCTCTGCCGCAGACTGGGCATACTTGGATCATGACCGACGCCGCCCCTCGGGATCCGAGCCCCGATTCACGCGACACTCCTCGCCGCACAAATCCGCCGACCACCGCGGACGTTGCCGGCCCGCCGGAGCCGGCCTGGCTGCCGGCGTGGCTGGCCGCGGCCCTGCACCGCCTGGTGGACTGGACCTCGCCCCGGGCGGCCCTGCTCATCACCCTGGCTGTGGGACTGATCCCCGCCCTTCTGCTCACTCTGGGCTCTGCTGAGGTCTACGACGCGGTGGCGGAGTCCGACGGCGTTGCACAGCTGGACCACCCGGTCCTGAAAGCCGCGCAGGCGGTACGGTCTCCGGAGCTGGACGCGGCAGTGACAGGATTCACGAACCTTGCCGGTCTCGTGGGGATGCCCATCCTGGCAGCTGCGGTGACACTGATCATGATGCTGCGGTGGAAGACCTGGACCCCGCTGCTGCTGATGGTCTGCGCGGCGGCCGGATCACTGCTGATGACCGTGGCGGGCAAGGACCTGATCGGACGGGACCGGCCTCCGCTGGCCGACGCCATTCCGCCGTATGAATATTCCGCATCGTTTCCCAGCGGTCATTCCCTGAACTCGGTGGTGATGGCCGGAATGGCCGCCTATCTGATAATCCTGCATCTGCACACCCGCCGCGCCAAGATGCTGACCCTTGCTGTCGCGGTGTTGTTCGCCGCAGCTGTCGGGCTGAGCCGCGTGTATCTGGGCCATCACTGGTTCACCGACGTCCTGGTGGCGTGGACGCTGGGACTGGCCTGGCTGGCGGTGGTGATTACCGCGCACCGGCTGCTGCACTCGCGCCGGATCGCGGAAAGGGATGCCAACGCCACCGTCTGACAACCGGGGCTGCGGATGCCCCGCCGGTTTCGCCCCAGCCATCTTCCCCGGCGACTACAACGTGCGCAGCAGTGACTCCAAAACCTGGGCGACGCCGTCGTCCGCGAAGGCCGGCGCCACTTTGTCTGCCGCCGCCCGCGCTTCGGGGTGGCCGGAGGCCATGGCGTAACCGCAGCCGGCCCACTGCAGCATCTGTATGTCATTGGGCATGTCACCGAAGGCCACCACGTCCGCGGAGTCAATGTCCCGGGACGCAGCATAGTCGGCCAGCGTGACCGCCTTGTTCAGGCCCTGCAGGGACATTTCCAGCAGGGCGACGGCGGGGGCGGAGTGGGTGGTGGACACCAGATGCGCCACCGCAGGGCGGACCCGCTGCAGGAAATCATCCGGCGAGGTCCCGTCCACCCGCGCCAGGAATTTCACCACGGTGTCCGCGTCGGTGAGGCTGGATTCCAGCGGAGCCGGGGTGGCAGTTCCCGGCAGTTCTTCGGAACCGGCTTCCAGGAACCCCGGGCCCAGATGGAAGCCGTCCACGGTCTCGGCGGCGAACCGGACAGACGGGTACAGTTCCCGGATGATGGCCGCGGCGGAAAAGAGGTCCGGCAGGGACATGGCCTGGGCTTTGATCAGCCGGTCCGCGCCCAGGTCATAGGTGATGGCTCCGTTGGAGCAGATGACGGTGCCCGCGTGGCCAAGGGCCTCCGAGAGGGGTTTCAGCCAGCGCGGCGGCCGTCCGGTGACGAAAACGATGTCGATTCCCGCGTCCGCGCAGTCCCGGAAGGCACGCACGGTCCGGTCACTGATCTTGTTGTCCGGACCGACGATGGTTCCGTCCAGGTCACTTGCCACCAGACGCACCCGGCACCTCGTTCATTCGCTGTGGTTTTGCGCACTTGCGCAGGCTTCCAGCCTATCCGCACCGGAAGACCGGGTGCGGCACCGGCTCAGGCCGCGGCCACCTCGGCCAGTCCCACGATGCGGGCCCGCGCCAGGGTGTGGGTAAACAGGTTGAAGCCCAGGTAGGCGGGGGCGGCGTCCGCGGGGACATCGAGGGTCTCCACGTCGACGGCGTGCACCACCACAAAGTAACGGTGCGGTCCGTGGCCGGGGGGCGGTGCCGCACCCACGAAACCGGCAAAACCGGCGTCGTTCCGCAGCTGCACGGTGCCCTGGGGCAGTTCATCCGCGTTGGCGGCGTTGCCGGGCAGCGACGTGGTGGAGGCCGGAATGTTGAAGGCCGCCCAGTGCCAGAAGCCGCTGGCCGTGGGCGCGTCCGGATCAAACATGGTCACGGCGAAGCTCTTGGTGCCCTCCGGAGCGCCGGACCAGCTCAGCTGCGGAGAGGCGTCTTTTCCACCGGGAATGCCCATCTTGCCGCTGTACTGTGCCGCGGCAAACGGTTCCATGTTGCCAAAGTCCGCACTGGTTACGGTGAAGGCCGGCACGGAGGGAAGTGCTTCGTACGGATCGTAATCCTGCATGATGATCTCCTCTGAAGTGGAAGGGCGCCCGGACTCAGGAAAGCTCGGCGCGGGACGGTGGGTTGGCGCCGGCCCGGGAGACCGTGACGGCGGAGGCGCGGACAGCGAAATTCAGCACTGCGTCCAGATCTGCGGCACCAATGCGGGCCAGTTCGGGCCGGCGGGCACCGCCGTCGAGTTCCAGATCCATCAGCGAAACGAGCAGGGCGGACATAAACGAATCCCCGGCTCCCACGGTGTCCACGACAGTAACGGGCGGAACTGACGCGGAGGCTTCACCGGCGGCGGTCACCGCCCAGGCCCCCTTGGAGCCGCTGGTGACGGCAACGATTGCCGGTCCCATGGCGAGCCAGCGCCGCGCGGCGTCCTGCGGGCTGTCCTGGGGATACAGCCAGGCGAGGTCCTCGTCGGAGGCCTTGACCACGTCCGCCAGCGCCACGAACTTCTCCGCCTGCTCCCTGGCATAGACCACATCGGTGATAATCGAGGGCCGGCAGTTGGGGTCGTAGGTAATGGTGGCCGTGGGCCGCGCCCGCTCCACCGCGTGCAGCACGGCGTCCGCGCCGGGGCTGAGCATGGCGGCAATGGAACCGGTGTGCAGCAGGGTGGTGCCGTCCAGCAGCTGCGGGAGCGCCTCGGCCAGGGAGGGCAGCTGCCACTGGAGGTCGAAGGTGTAGCGGGCACCTCCGGCAGGATCCAGGACGGCGGTGGCCACGCTGGTGGGCAGATCGTCCTGCGGCAGCGGGGTCAGCACGGAGTTGGCGCGCAGGTGTTCCTGGATCAGCATTCCGTACTCGTCCGTGCCGTAGCGGCCCACAAACTGGACCGGACGGCCCAGCCGGGCAACGCCTACTGCCACGTTGAGCGGGCTGCCGCCGGGGTGGGATCGTTTGGGGGTGGTATCGCTGAGAACCTCGTCCACGAGGGCTTCGCCAATTACTGTGAGCACAGCCTCAACCTAACAGAGCAGCGGCCGGGTTTCCTTAAGGCAGCGGCACTTCGGCCGCCTCAGCCACCGCTTCGACGACGGCGGCCCAGGCCGGGGTGCCCGGCGTGATCAGGGCGAAGTGGTCGCCGGAAACCATCCGCAGCTCGGCGGCCGATCCGCTGTCTTTGGCGGCCTGTACAAACCCTGCGGACTGGCTCAGCGGAACGTGGGCGTCAGCGTCGCCGTGCAGGGCAATGACCGGAACCGGCAGCGGAAGCCGGCACATCGGATCCGCGCTGCGGTACCGGTGCGGGTCTTCTTCCGGGGAGGACCCAAGGAAGTTCCGCACCGCGCCGTCGCTGAGATTCAGATCCCGCGCTTCGGCCAGATTCAGCACGCCGGCCTGGCTTACGACGGCGGTGACGGGGACCGCGGCACCGCTGCGGCCCGCGGCCCAAACGGCCAGATGCCCACCGGCGGAATGCCCGAGCACGGTGACGCGGGACAGGTCCAGGCCGTGCTCCCGGGCTGCCGGTCCCAGCGCATCGATGCCGGCGCTGATGTCCTCGAAGGTCTCCGGCCATCCGCCGCCGTTGCCGGCCCGCCGGTATTCCAGGTTCCAGCAGGTGAAGCCGAGGGCAGCGAGGACCTCGGCTTCGGGGCGGCCCAGCTCCGCGGTGTACCGGGAGCGCCAGTAACCGCCGTGGATGATGACCACCACGCCGTCGTGCCCGGGGTCCTGCGGCAGCGTGAGTTCGGCATACTGCTCCGGGTCCGGGCCGTAGGGAATGCGGAGCGTAGTACACGGCATCGGAAGCTCTCCTTGATCTGGCCTAATGTGGTAGTGAGCCTAGCGTCCGGCGCACCGGACGGCAGTGCGGCACATCCAAACGTTGGGGAATGAGGTTTTTTGTATGGGCGCGTGGGACAGCCTTGATGATCGGCTGCGGCCGGTGGTCCAGGCGAGCACGGACGAGTATGCGCGGGTTCGCCCTGCCTTGGAACAGCTCACCAGGGAGATGGAGGAGAGCCTGCGGAACATCTTCACGGACAGTCCCGTCCGCCCGCTGTTCGTGGCCTCGCGGACCAAAACGGTGGAGTCCTTCCGGGACAAGGCCTCCCGGACCCTGCCGTCGGAGAACCCCGACGAGCTGCCCGCCCTGCTGTTCCCGGATCCGCTGCGAAACCTTATCGATCTGGTGGGTCTGCGCGTCATTGTGACTCTGCCCCACGAGGTGGATGAAGCCGCCAACCTGATCAAACGCCAGCGTGCCGAATTTGACTGCCGCGGGGACCGGGAAAAGGACATCGGATCAATCGAATCCGGCACCTACGGCTACTCCAGCCGCCATCTGGTGCTCCGGACCATCCAGAATGACACGGTTCGGGAATACCACAAGCTGCTGGACCCGGAGCAGCGGCCCAACGGGAGCTACCAGTTCGAGGTGCAGATCCGCACCGTGCTGGCTCATGCCTGGTCCGAGATCGAGCATGACATCCGGTTCAAGGCCGGCGATCCGCGGGCCTGGAGCCCGTACTTTGACCGCCAGTTCACCGCCACGGCGGCGATGCTGGAAACCGTGGAAACCGCCTTCGCCGAACTGCATGAGCGCTACGAAACGGTAACCGGATTCTGGGACGAGGACGGGGAAGGCAGCGCCCCGCTGACACCGAACCGGATTCGGGACGTGTGGATGACCCTGCTCCCCCATGTGAACCGCAAGGCCGGGGATGACTGGGGCTGGGCCGCCGAGCTTCTGGCCGCCCACGGCATGAAAACCACCATGGACCTGGCCGGACTGCTGCAGGCGGACATCATCACCAAGGTCCGCAAGGCCCTGGACCACCGGTACTCCCCCGGGCCGGACCGGCTGCTCGATGACCTGCTGCTGTGGCGCTTCGGCAAGGAGCACATCGATCTGACGGCGGAGCCCGAGGACGCCCCGGTCAAGCCCCGGCGCGAGTCCCTGGGCCGGCGCTACCGGCAGATGCAGCTCTTCCGGGCGCGGGAAGAGAACGCTTAACCGGGCGTTCCGGGAAATCCCGGACGTCCTGGGAAATCCCGGACGTCCTGGGAAATCCCGGACGGAGCGGACCGGGCGGGATTTCCCAATGTGACCGGGTTTTCCCAATCCCACCGGAACGGAGTCCGGCCTTGCCGCAGCACGCGGTCCCGCTTACGGTGACGGAATGGTTCTCCAACTCAGCGCCGAGGAAGCACGGCGGATGCGGTGGCACGCCCAGCTGCTGGGCGGCTCCGATCTGCCGCCGGCCGACGTCGTGGACCGCGCCGTCGCGCTCCAGGGTCAGGATCTGCCGGCGGTCCTGCGGGCCATTGCGCTTCGATCCGGTCCGGGCACCACGCTCCAGGACGTCCGCGCTGCCTTCGACAACGGGTCCCTGGTGCGGGGGTGGCCGATGCGGGGCACACTGTTTGCCACCACCCCGGAGCACCTGGCAGCACTGCTGTTCTTCACTGCAGAGCGCATTCACCGGGCGACGACCCGGCGCCGGGAAGAACTCGGCCTCGATGACCGCATGATTGCCCGTGCCCGCGACGTGCTGCTGACCGCACTGGAGGAACGTCCGCTGCACAGGGCTGAGGCGCTTGCCCTGTGGGAAGCCGCCGGCATCCCCACCACCGGCGGACCGGGATATCACCTGCTTATGCATCTCTCAGTGGCTGGTGACGCGCACTGGGGTTCATTCGCCCCGGAGGGCACCGAACAGCTCCTCACCCTCTCTCCGCTGCTGCCGCCCGCAGATCCCGAGGCTGCCCTGACCGGGATCGTGCGGAGTTTTGTCAGAGCCCGGGGCCCGGTGACCGAGGCGGACCTGGCATGGTGGACCAAGCTCCCCCGTGCGGTGCTGCGGCGAGCGCTCCCCGGAGTGGAGGACCTCACTGAAGTGGAAGTCCAGGGGCGGCCCGCCTGGACTATCGGCGAACCGCCGGAGGTGCAGGACGGGGAAGGAACGGGAGTGGTGCTGGTTCCGGGTTTCGATGAGTGGATCCTCGGCTATGCGGACCGCTCCCTGGTTGCCAGCGACGCGATGCTCGACGCGCTGGTGCCCGGCCGGAACGGAGTCTTCCGCCCCGCGGTGCTGGTGGACGGCATCGTGGTGGGAAGCTGGCGGCTTTCCCGGACTTCCGGCACCCGCACGGAACCGGTGATCGAGCTGGTGGAGCAGGTGCCCGCGGCTACCCGGCGTGCCATTGAGCAGGCGGTCGCCGATTGGCCTTACCGCTGACGCGGCCCCGGCTTAGGCCGAGGCACGCCGGATCAGGCTGACCGGCGGGAGCGTAGTGGATTCTGCCGGCCCGTCAGCCGGGGCGGCACTGTTTCCGCCACCGTGGCGGATCCCGCCGTCGTCGACCGTTTGGACCAGCACCATCCGGGCGAAGCGCTCCCCCAGTGTGGCCGAGTCCACCCGAACGGTGGTTAGCGGGGGTACGGCGAGTGAGGCCAGCGGAACGTCTTCGGCGCCAATAACGGCGAGGTCCCGCGGCGCATGCCGGCCGTGCACCGCCAGTCCGGCCAGCAGCGCGAAGGCATGGTCATCATCGAAGGCACAGGCCGCGGTAACCGGCGCGGGTCCGTCCAGCCAGCGGCCGACGGCGGCAGCAGCCTCCTGAGCGTCCAGCCGCAGGTACTCAATCACCGGAGGCGGCAGCCGAAGCCGGGCACACGCATCCGTGATGGCCGCCAGCCGGATCTGCACACGCCACGCGTAGCCCGCCTCCGGCGGGACTGCCACGCCGATGCGCTGATGCCCCGCCGCGGCCAAATGCTGCACCTGCAGTGCGCCGATGCCCAGGTCCGGATCGAGCGGATTCGCCAGCGTTTCCTGCAGCGATGCGACCGGCAGGCCGCTGGAGCGCAGGGCCGCCAGCTCAGCCTCCTCCAGCGGGGTAGTGAGGATCAGGCCGGCCGGGGTGAGCGATTGCACCAGGGACACGGCTCCGCCCTGCGGGGGCAGCCGGTGTGCGATCAGCCGCAGCCCGTGGCGTTCCAGCTGCTCGGAGGCGGCATCAAGGATCATGGCCAGCGCCCGGCCCAGCGGCTCGGGCGGCAGCAGCATCAGCACCAGGTCGCTGCGGCCGCGGCGCAGGGTGCGGGCGGCGGTGGACGGGGTGTAGCCCAGAGTGCGGGCCGCGGCCAGGACCCGCCCCCGGGTGGCAGCGGAAATGCTCTGGCCCGTATTGCCGTTCAGCACGTAGCTGACCGTGGCGCGGGAAACTCCCGCTGCCTGCGCGACGTCGCTCGACGTAACCCTGCGATCCACCCGCTGAGCACCTTTCGCCGTCGGATTTCCCTGCTGCCCTGCCCTCATTTTCCGGGGCTTATGTCCTCCGGATTTCTCCGGTATTCTGACGATACAGGCAACTTACACGTGTAACCTGCACGAGACAGCTGCCAGCGAACCAGCGGCCGCAGATCCGCGGCCGCCCTTCCCACCGAAAGGACCGGCTCGTGGCCAACCAGCCAATCACCGCCCAGAACACCGTCCAGCAATGGCTCGACCACCCGGCAGGGGGCCCCGCAATCCGCGGCATGCTGGCACAGGCCGGCAGTGACGAGTCCACATTGGGCCCGGCACTGACCCTGAAGCTGCAGCAGCTCGTGGACCTGAGCCAGGGGCAGTTCCCGCAGGCCGCCGTGGATGAGCTCGTGAAGGCCGCCAACGGCGGGGTAATGCCCGAGACCGCCGAGACCGTCCTGCCCACCGTTCCGGGCCGCTTCGAGGGCCGCACCGTGATTGTCACCGGCGCGGGTTCGGGCATTGGCCGCGCCACCGCCGGCCGGATCGTCCGTGAAGGCGGACGGGTCATCGCCGTCGACATTGCCGAGGGCCGGATCAACACCCTGGCCGAAGAACTTGGCGAGTCAGTGGTTCCCGTGGCAGCCGACCTCACCGATCTCTCCGCCGTGGACCGCATTGTGGCCGCCGCGGGCGAGAGCGTCGACGGCCTGGCCAACGTGGCGGGCATCAACGATGACTTCTCCCCGCTGCACGAGGTTTCCGACGCCATGTGGCAGAAGATCTTCGCGGTCAACGTGGACGGCCTGGTGCGCCTGACCCGCGCCGTGCTGCCGGGCATGCTTGCCGCCGGCAAGGGCTCGATCGTGAACGTCACTTCCGAGGCGGGCCTGCGCGGCTCAGCTTCCGGCGTTGCCTACACCGCCTCCAAGCACGCCGTTGTGGGCATTACCCGCAGCACCGCGTTCATGTATGCCCGCGAAGGCATACGAGTCAACGCTGTGGCTCCGGGCGGTGTCGCCACCGGCATCCCGATGGGCGGCAAGGTCAGCGAGTACGGCGAGGCGCGGCTTTCCCCCGCGCGCGTGAACATTCCGGGCCTGGCCTCGGCGGAGGACCTCGCGGCGTCCATCACGTTCCTGCTCAGCGACGACGGCGTGAACATCAACGGCGCCATCCTGCCCTCCGACGGCGGCTGGTCCGCGGTCTAAAAAGTCCGCAGGACACGCGCCCGCAGGAATACGACGGCGGCCAGCTCCCTTCTCCGTGAAGGGAACCGGCCGCCGTCGTTCTGCGGTGAAACGAACTAGGCTCCGGAAACTCCGGCAGCCAGCATGTTTAGGGACTGCTCCAGCTCGTCCTTGGACACCATCGGGAAGGACACCTGCTTGAGGGTCTCCTTGTCGGTGACGTGGGACCAGTCGTAGGTCAGCGTGACCTCGGTGGAGTCCGCACCCTGCGGCTCGAGTTCCCAGACCCACTGCCAGCCCTTGGGCTCGGTGCCGGCCGGAGCCGTCTGCCAGGCCAGGAGCTTGTTGTGGTCATACCCGGTGACGTGGTTTTCCGTCTGGTAGTCGCCCATTTTTTCATTGTTCATGTTCATGGTGAAAACCTGGCCGGAGGCGGTGATGCGGTCGGTCTTCTCATCCGAAACCACCATGCCGGAACCGTCCAGCTCGTGGTGGCGCTCAGGGTTGGACAGCAGGTTGAAGATGTCTGCGGCTGAAGCGTCGATGATTCGCGAGACAACAATGCTCGTCTGATCAGTGGTCAATGAACTCTCCTTCGATAGATGGATCGTACGTACCCGCAGGCTCAGTCAGCGGTTTGCTCCGAGGCTTCCTGCAGCTCCCAGCCCGTAATGTACGGCGGATCCTGCCCTTCGTCCCGGGTGTACTGCCGGCAGCGGGCCCGTTCGTCCTGGAGCCACTGCCGGAAACCGGCCTGCGTTGATCCCAGTGACGCTACCCGGTCCAGCACGTCCATGGCCAACTGGAAACGGTCAATCTGGTTGAGCATCGCCATGTCGAACGGCGTGGTGGTGGTGCCCTCTTCCTTGTATCCGCGCACGTGCAGGTTGGAGTGGTTGGTCCGCCGGTAGGTGAGCCGGTGGATCAGCCACGGATAGCCGTGGTACGCGAAAATGACGGGCCGGTCCCGAGTGAAAAGAGTGTCAAAATCCCTGTCAGAGAGCCCGTGCGGGTGCTCTCCGGGGTCCTGGAGGCGCATCAGGTCCACCACGTTCACCACCCGGATTTTCAGCTCCGGCAGCTGCTTCTTCAGCAGTCCGGCGGCGGCCACAGTTTCCAGGGTGGGCACGTCACCGGCGCAGGCCATGACGACGTCGGGATCGGCCTTTTCGCCGGGCCCGGCGGTTTCGCTGCCGGCGAAGTCCCAGATGCCCACGCCGCGTTCAACATGCAGCAGTGCGTCCTGCGGATTCAGCCACGCGGGTGTGGGCTGTTTTCCGGACACCACCACGTTCACCCGGTCCCGGGTGGTCAGGATGTGCCCGGTCACGGCGAGCATGGTGTTCACATCCGGGGGCAGGTAAACACGGATGACTTCGGCCTTCTTGTTCACCACGTGGTCAATGAAGCCGGGGTCCTGGTGCGAGAAACCGTTGTGGTCCTGCTGCCAGACATGGCTGGAGAGCAGGTAGTTCAGCGAGGCAATGGGCTGCCGCCAGGACAGGTTCCGGCTGACCTTCAGCCATTTGGCGTGCTGGTTGAACATGGAATCCACAATGTGGACAAAGGCTTCGTAGCAGTTGAAGACGCCGTGCCGTCCGGTGAGCAGGTAGCCCTCCAGCCAGCCTTCACACAGGTGCTCGGAGAGGACTTCGGCAACGCGGCCGCTGCGCGCCAAATGCTCGTCTATCTCGTCGATGCGCTGCTGCCAGGCCTTGTCCGTGACGTCATAGACGGCCTGCAGCCGGTTGGAGGCCGTCTCATCGGGGCCGAAAATGCGGAAGTTGGACGGGTTCAGTGAAATAACGTCCCGGAGGTACTCCCCGGCAGTGATCATGGGTGAGATCCGCTTGGTCCCGGGGTTTTCCACGTCCACGGCATGCTCCGCGTAGGCCGGAAGTTTGAGGTCCTGCAGCAGCCGGCCGCCGTTGGCGTACGGGGTGGCGCTCATGCGGGCGTTGCCCTCCGGGGCAAGGGCGGCGATTTCGGGACGCAGCCGGCCGGCGTCGTCGAACAGTTCTTCCGGGCGGTAGGAGCGCATCCATTCTTCCAGCTGCGCCAGATGCTCGGGGTTTTCATGGATGCCGGACAGCGGCACCTGGTGGGCGCGCCAGGTGCCCTCCACCTGCAGCCCGTCCACCACGGCCGGTCCGGTCCAGCCCTTGGGCGAGCGGAAGATGATCATGGGCCAGCGCGGAGCGTGCTCGTTCCGCGCTTCACGGGCGGCCGCCGCATCCGGGGCGTCGGCCGGCACGGCCACCCGTTCGCCGTTTCGGTACGGAGCCTGCATCTCATCGATTTCGGCCAGGCAGGCAGCAAGCACCTCGGCAAAATCAATGTGCGCCTGCGCCGTCGCAGCCGGATCCTCCACGGTCACCAGGTAGGGGTGGTAGCCGTAGCCTTCCATGAGCTTCACCAGCTGTTCCTCGGGCATGCGCGAGAGGATGGTGGGGTTCGCGATTTTATAGCCGTTCAGGTGCAGGATCGGCAGCACGGCACCGTCCACGGCCGGGTCCAGGAAGCTGTTGGAGTGCCAGCTGGCGGCCAGCGGACCGGTTTCCGCCTCACCGTCGCCGATCACCGTGGCGGCAATGAGGTTCGGATTGTCGAACACGGCGCCGTAGGCATGCGCCAGCGAATAGCCCAGCTCTCCGCCCTCATGGATGGAACCGGGGGTCTCGGGTGCCGCATGGCTGGGAATGCCGCCGGGGTAGGAGAACTGCTTGAACAGGGTCGCCAGCCCGTCCCCGTCCCGGCCCACATGGCTGTAAATCTCCGAGTAGGTGCCCTCCAGCCAGGCGTTGGCGACATTCGCGGGACCGCCGTGTCCGGGCCCGGTAATGAAGATGACCTCGCGCTGCTGCTCCTTGATGAGCCGGTTCAGGTGCGCATAAACAAAGTTCAGCCCGGGTGTGGTGCCCCAGTGGCCCAGCAGCCGCGCTTTGACGTCCCTGTTTTCCAGCGGGCGGCGCAGCAGCGGATTGTCCCGCAGATAGATCTGCCCGGCAGAGAGGTAGTTGGCGGCGCGCCACCAGGTGTCCACGTCCTGCAGGGTGTCGCTGAGCGGTTGGTCCGGTGCAACGGGTGCAGCAGTCATGCAGTGCCTCCTGGGCTGGGGAACGGGTTGCGGGGTCAGGATCGCTGACGTGAGGTGTCAGGCGGTTTCGACGACGACGTCGGAGGGTTTCTTGTCCGGGCGCAGTCCGCGCCAGGCAGGGTGGCGCAGCTTGCCGGTGGCCGTCCGCTCAGAGTAGGTCACCTCACCCACCAGGACAGGCCGAACCCACTGCGCATCCGAGGCGTCGGCGGACGGCACGCCCTCCAGCGGCGGGGTTTTGCGGGCCAGCTTCTTGAGCCTTCCGCCCACCAGGGCCAGGTCTTTTTCGCTCAGCCCGGAACCGACCCGGCCAATATAGGACAGGTCGTGTCCGTCCGGCACGGCCACCAGCAGCGAGCCGATCTTGGATGCACGGTTCCCCTTGCCGGGACGCCAGCCCACAATGACCACTTCCTGGGTGAAGGAGTTCTTGAGCTTGATCCAGCTCCTGGACCGCCGTCCGGGTGCATAGGTGCCGCTCCGGCGTTTGGCCATGACTCCTTCCAGGCCCAGTTCCCTGCTGGCCTCCACTGCCTGGTCCATGGACAGCTCCAGTACCGGCGGAACCTGGACGTGTCCTTTCTCCCCGGCGGGTTCTACTGCGGATTCCAGGATCTCCCGCCGCTGTGTGTAGGGCAGGTCCATCAGCGAGTTGCCGTCCAGCCACAGCAGGTCGAAGATCATCAGGTGCACGGGAGTGCGGGCCGCCGCGGCCTCGATGTCCCGCCTTTTGGTCATGTGCATTCGCGGCTGGAGCAGTCCAAAGTCCGGCCGCCCGGCCTTGTTGACCGCGACGATTTCCCCGTCCAGGACCGCACGTTCCCCGTTCAGGAGCGCTCCCACTTCCTGCAGTTCGGGATAGGCGGCGGTCATGTCGTTGCCGTTGCGGCTCACCACCCGGGTCCCTTCCGGCGTCACCTCCACGACCGCGCGCACGCCGTCCCACTTCATTTCGAAGGCCCATTCTTTATCATCGTTTTCCGCAGCGTCGTCATTTTCGGATGCGTCATCGTTTTCCGCAGCATCTTCGTCGATGTCCGCTCGGGTCCCCAGCGTGGCGAGCATCGGTTCCACCGACGGCATGCCGTGCTCCGCGGCATCCGCGGCCACGGCCTGGGAAACGCCGGCCGTTTCCGGCAGAGTCTTTGCCCCGGGAGCCGGCGCGGCAGCCGCGGCGGCTGTGGTTTCGACGGGCGATTCTTCCGCCCCGCCAGCAGCCGTGGCGTCCTTATGGCCGTTGTTAGCCTTCTTCGCCGAGGCCGCCGGACTCTCCCCTGCTTTGTCCCCCGGTGCACCCTCCCGCCCTTTGTCCCCCGCGTTCTCCCCAGTCTTATCCCCAGCCTTGTCGCTGGCCGAGGGCTGGTGCTTCATCAGGTGAATCAGCCAGTTGTTGGCGCCGCCTTTGCCGCCGGTGTGGATCAGGGCAAAGCGGCGGTCCGCGCTGCCCTCGGAGGCGAGGCCGCCGTCGGGCTGGCCGTGCAGCACCGCAATGACCTCCTTGCCGTCCCGCCATTTCTCCGGTTCGTAGGTTCCGTGGTCCCAGATCCGCACCTCGCCGGCACCGTATTCGCCTTTGGGGATGGTCCCTGCAAAGGTGCCGTAGTCCAGCGGATGATCCTCGGTCTGCACTGCCAGATGGTTTTGGTTCGGGGAATCCGGAGGCCCCTTGGGCAGCGCCCAGGAGACCAGGACGCCGTCGTGCTCCAGCCGGAAGTCCCAGTGCAGCCGCCGGGCATGGTGTTCCTGGATCACAAAGCTGTTGCCCTCCGACGGCAGAGCCGGCTCCGCCGGAACGGGCTCAGGGGTCTTGGCGGCGTCGCGCATGCTGCGGTACTTGCTGAGCCGGTCCGCTGTCCCCCCGGCAGTTCCGGCGCTGTCGGCAGCTTCCTCCAGCGCCGCCGCGTCCAGGTCCCCGCCGGCGGCCTCCATCCCGGCCAGCGGATCCCCGTCCTCGGCAAGCCGCTGCATCACCTGTTCATAATCCAGCTGCGCGAGATCCGGATCCTCCAGCTCCTCCCAGGTACGCGGGGCCGCCACCGTGGGCGTGAACCTGCCGCGCAGCGAGTAGGGGCAGATGGTGGTTTTATTACCGTTGTTCTGGCTCCAGTCCAGCAGCACCTTGCCGGTGCGCAGGGACTTCTTCATGTCGGACACAATCAGGTCCCGGTGGTCGGCTTCCAGTGCCCGGGCCAGTTCATGTGCGACGGCGCTGACCTCATCCGAGGTTTGCTTCCCGTCCAGCGCGGCGTACAGGTGGATGCCCTTGGAGCCGCTGGTGACCGGACGGGCGTCCAGGCCCATGTCCGCCAGGATATCCCTGGCCAGCCGGGCCACCTCGGCGCACTGGGCCAGGTCCACCCCCTCCCCCGGATCCAGGTCCAGCACCAGCCGGTCCGGATTGTTGATCTTGCCGCGCGGACCAAAGCGCCACTGCGGCACATGGATTTCCAGGGCCGCGCTCTGTGCCAGCCAGGTCAGGGTCGCCAGATCATTGACCAGCGGATAGATATTGGTGCCGCTCTTATGCTCAATCGGAAACCGCTTCACCCACGTGGGGGCGGAAGTCTCGATGTTCTTCTGGAAAAACACCTGCCCCGGATCCCCGGGTACCCCGACGCCGTGGACCCAGCGTTTGCGGGTGGCGGGACGGTCGCGGGAATGCGGCAGCAAAGCTTCCGCTACGGCCGCGTAATAGGACAGGACATCGGCCTTGGTGGTGCCGGTTTCCGGATACAGGACCTTGTCCAAGTTGGTCAGGCGCAGACGGTGGCCGTCCACATTCACGGTTTCCTGCTGCTTCAGACCCGCTCCGCTGCTCGCCATGGTCCCTAGTCTTACCGGGAGCGGCAGCCAAATTCCAGTATTCTCCG
Source organism: Arthrobacter sp. NPDC097144 (assembly GCF_044762205.1). NCBI lineage: Bacteria > Bacillati > Actinomycetota > Actinomycetes > Micrococcales > Micrococcaceae > Arthrobacter > Arthrobacter sp. NPDC097144. The sequence continues at coordinate 158,395 of NZ_JBIWDW010000003.1, forward strand.
GACTGCTCTGCAGATTACGCCAAGGGCGTTCCGGCGCACCTGCTCAATGGGCAAAGAACTGTGTAAGTTGGAAAAATGACTGAGTCACAGCGGGTTTTGGTAACGGGCGCCACGGGTTACATTGGCGGGCGGCTGGTTCCGCTGCTGCTGCAGGACGGCCATAAGGTCCGTGTCCTGGTGCGTTCCCCGGAGAAACTGCACGACGTGCCGTGGCACGACGACGTCGAAATTGTCCAGGGCGACCTGACGGACAAGGACTCCGTAGCCGGGGCCATGCAGGGCATGGACACCGTGTACTTCCTGGTGCATTCCATGGCCTCGGGCAAGGGATTTGCGGACCAGGAGCAGCAGATCGCCCATCTGGTGGCGGATGCCGCCGCGGAGTCCGGCGTGCAGCGCATCGTGTATCTGGGCGGCCTGCATCCGGAGGGCGAACTGTCCCCCCATATGCGTTCGCGCACGGAGGTGGGGCGGATCCTCCTTGAGGGCAAGGTTCCCGCCGTCGTCTACCAGGCAGGCGTGGTGATCGGGTCCGGATCGGCGTCGTTCGAGATGATCCGCCACCTGACCGAAACCCTGCCGGTCATGCCGGCGCCGAGCTGGGTGCGCCGCCGGATCGAGCCCATCGCCATCCGGGACGTCCTGCACTACCTGGTCCGCGCCGTCGACCTCCCCGCGGAGGTGAACCGCACCTTCGACATTGGCTCGCGCGAGGTGTTGACCTATGCGGAGATCATGAACGGCTATGCCGAAGAAGCCGGGCTGCCGCGGCGGCGGATCTATGCGCTCCCGCTGCCCGCGCCCCGGCTGGCCGGTATGTGGGTGGCCCTGGTGACTCCGATTCCGCGGTCCATGTCGCTGCCGCTGGTGGAATCGCTGCAGCACGACGCCGTGTCCAAGGAACACGACATTGACCAGTACGTGCCGGAGCCCGACGGCGGCCTCACCGGCTACCACGCAGCCGTCAAGCGGGCGCTGGGCAAGGAAAAGCGCGGCGAAGTGGAAACCACCTGGGCGGGTGCCTCACCCTCGGCGGACGAGGCTTCGTCGCCGCTGCCCAGTGACCCGGATTGGGCCGGCCAGACCGTCTACGTGGATTCCCGCCAGCGCCGTTCCTCCGTTGCCCCCGAATATGTCTGGAAAGTGATCGAGGGAATCGGCGGAAAGAACGGCTGGTATTCGCTGCCGATGGCCTGGGCCATCCGCGGCGTGCTGGACAAGACCGTGGGCGGAGCCGGACTGACCCGCGGCCGCCGCAACCCCACCACTCTGTTCACCGGTGACGTGGTGGACTGGTGGCGGGTGGAAGTGCTGGAGCGCGGCAGCCTGCTGCGGCTGCGGGCGGAAATGCGCGTGCCGGGCAAAGCCTGGCTGGAGCTGCGGGTGGATCCCGACGGCGACGGCAGCCTGTACCGGCAACGCGCCATCTACTTCCCCAAGGGCCTGGGCGGGAAGCTGTACTGGTGGCTGATCGCCCCGTTCCACGGCCTGATCTTCCCGTCCATGGCCAAGAACATCATCAAGAACGCGGCGAAACTGGCGGAAGAGAACTAAGTCAGCCTTCCACGCGCAGACCGAGGTTGGCCGCAAGCAGCGGCGCTAGCATCATGAGCTGCCCGTCATCCACCGTGGCACCGCTCAGGCCGGGCAGATGCGTGACGGACCGGAACTCGGTGCTGCGCAGGTCAACGTCCTGCAGCACTGCGCCGGAGAGGTTCAGGGCGCCGATGCGGCAGTCGCGGAACGCAACGCGGACGGCATGGACACCGTCCAGGTCCAATTCCTCGATGGTGCAGCCGGTGAAGAGGACGTCCGTGAGCCGGGAACTGCGCAGGTTCACGTAGTCCAGCTTCCCGCCGTCCACATGGACGGAGTTCCAGGCGTTGTCATACAGCTCTGCGGAGCCGAGCCGGCTTCCTTCCAGGACCACGTCACGGAAAGTGGCCCGCGGCGCGCGGAACACCGGTGCATAAAGGCCGGCGGAAAGGCACTCCAGGAACCGGGCGCCGCGCAGTCCGGTGTCCGTCATGGACACCGCGCTGAACTCGCATTCCAGGAAAGTGCTGCCCTGCAGGTCGGTGCCGTCAAAGGAGACCCCGTCAAAATGCAGCCCCTCAAAGCTGCCGGGGCTCTCCGGTGCCTGCGCCTCTTCCAGCCCGCCCAGGCGGACCGGATCCAGCGCGGGGGCTCGGGTTTTCCCGGTTCCGGTTTTCCCGGCTCCGGCCCTGCGGCGGGGTGCTGCCGCCACGCCTACTTACGCCGGCCGAAGATGAAGTAGGACAGCGGGCCAATGAAGTTCACGGCGCAGGCAGCGGACCAGAGTGCACGCGAGCCGCGGACCTCAGCCGCGGGACGGCGCCAAATATCGGCCAGGGCCAGTCCGGCGAGCGCAAACTGCACGGTCGCGGAAACACCCACCATCTTCTTCTGCTGTGCGGTGAGGTCCGTGATTTTCTTGGCCATGGTGCTCTCATTTCTGTTGTGGTGCCGGATTGGGGGCCGGGTGAAGGTCCTTCTGAGGGTACCCGGCGGGTCCCCCTGTCTTCACCCGCTCCGATGCCGTGGTGATGGTGATGATTGTGCCGTGCCGGCGGCGAAAAATTCATACTCCCGGTGAGTTGATTCCTTGAAAGCCTCGCAGATGATCCTCCTGGCGCGGGCCGTGCTGCGGTCAAGCACGGTTTCCAGGATCCGCACCGCGGAAACCGTGGACTCCATAAAGACCCGGTCGCTGTACGTGGCCAGCCACCGGGCGTACGGGTGGCCGGAATGATTGGCCTCCGAAAGCCGGCAGCCCACGTCCGCATAGATCCAAAAACACGGGAGGACGGCACCGACCAGCCGCTCGTATTCATAATTCCCGCGGCTGCCCTCCGGACCGGCACCGCCGGGAAGCCCGAGCAAATGCTCCACATATCCGCTCGTCACGGGTCCCGGGGGAACTGCCCGCCCAGCCGCTCCTGTTTCGGTAAGCCACGAGGTGTGCAGGTCCATTTCCGATGCCAGCGCACCGTAGGCCGCCTCGGCCCAGAACATCTGTTCCGCGAGGTTGGGGGCCAATTCGCTGGCCCGCGACAGCGCGCGGGCGTAGCCGCGGAGGTACAGTGCGTCTTGGGTCAGGTAGGCATCGAAAACACTGCGGTCCAGATCCCCGCTTCCAAGGTCCCGCACGAAATCCAGCCCGTCGATGTCCGCCCGTGCCGCAGCTGTCTGTTCCCACAGCGCTGCCGTGTGCGGCCCGGCCGGTTCCACCCCAAGCACCGGTTCCAGCAGCGCGGCCTGCACCGGTTCCGGTGCCCGCTCCAGCGCCGCGGCGGGCTCCAGTCCCCGCGCCCACATCCCATGGAAGTGGTGCACCGGACCGTGACCGGCGCCGACGTCGAGCTCATCCGCATACGCCAGGGCCTCCTGCAGCCAGTCCTTGGTCGCCGTCAACGCCAGGTCCCACCGGCCGGTCCGCGCGTAATAGGTTGCCATGGCCGCCGACATTGAACAGCCGGTGCCGTGCGTATTGAAGGTGTCCACCCGGGGTGCCCGTACCTGCAGCACCAGGGGATGTGCCGCAGCGGCGTCCACCAGAGCATCGGGACAGCTGTCCCCCGCCAGATGACCGCCCTTGACCAGGACTTTGACTGCGTAGGCGGCGGAAAGCTGCTCGCCCTGCGCCAGTGCCCGCTCCCACGACTCAGCAACGGGCTCCTGTACGAGCACCGCCAGTTCGGGAAGGTTCGGCGTCACCAGATCCACCCGGTGCAACAGCTGCCGCAGTGCGGCCTCGGCTCCGGCATCCAGCAGCCGGTCACCGCTGGTGGCAATCATGACCGGATCCAGCACCACCGCAGGAACTTCCAGGGCAGCCAGCCAGTCGTCCACCGCCTGAATCACGTCCGCGCTGCCAAGCATGCCAATCTTGACGGCGTCGATCCCGACGTCGTCGCTCACTGCCTCCAGCTGTTCGCGCAGGAAAGCGACGGGAGGGGTGTGCACCGACCGCACGCCCCGGGTGTTCTGCGCGACCAGCGCGGTGACAACGGCCATGCCGTACCCGCCGGCGGCCGCGATGGACTTCAGGTCGGCCTGGATTCCGGCGCCGCCGGTGGGATCGGTGCCGGCGATGCTGAGAATCCGCGGGATCCTGCCGGCGCTCATGCCGGACTCCCCGCGTGCCAGGCGCGGACCAGCTCCGCGGCTGCAGCCTGCGGATCGGCGGCTGCGCAAATGGCCGATACCACGGCGGCTCCGGTGGCACCGGCCGCCCTTAACGCACCGACGTCCTCGCGCACGATGCCGCCAATGGCCACCACCGGCAGCGTTGCCCGCGCCGCGAACTCGGTGAATCCGCTGATTCCCAGCGGCTTCGGATGATTTGCTTTGGTGCGGGTGGGCCGGATGACCCCGGTTCCGAGGTAATCCACGGTTCCCGGCGGCAGCGCCGCGAGCGCTTCCAGATGCTCTGCGGTGTTGGCGGTCAGGCCGACGACGGCGTCCGGGCCCACGAGCGTGCGCACCAGTTCGGCGGGCAGGTCGCTTTGGCCCACGTGGACTCCGTGCACTCCGGCGCGGACGGCCCGGGCCGCCAGATAGATGTCCACCCGGTCATCCACCAGTACGGTGGCCCGGTCTCCTGCGGCTTCGGCAACAGCAAGGACCAGGGCGTAAAAATCGGCTGCCGAGGCATTCTTTTCCCGTACCTGGATTGTTTCCACGCCGCCTGCCACTGCGGCCCTGACGGTCTCGACGACGCCGCGCGGCCCGCAAAGAACCGTGTCCGTCACCAGGTAAATGCCGCTGCTTCGCACGCGCTCCCGGGACCGGGACACGTCAACTACTCCGGCCTTCATGCGCTCACCAGCCGCTGCTTCAGGTCCTGTTCTCCGAGGGCGGCCAGGGCATCAAGGAATCCGGCCGCAAAGCTTCCCGGCCCGGCGGCGGCTTCGGCTGCCGGTTCCGCAGCCACTGTGTACACGGCGGTGGCGGCGGCAACTGCCGCCAGCGCTCCGCCGTCGTCAGCCACGGCGAGGAAGGCGGCAGTGACCGCTCCCAACGCGCATCCGCCGCCGGTGACCCGTGTCAGCAGGGCATCGCCGTTGCTGACACGCACGGTCTGCACGCCGTCCGTGATCACATCAGTGGGGCCGGAGACAGCGACGACGGATCCGTGTTTTTCAGCCAGCAGGAGCGCTGCCGGAAGGGCGCTTTCCGGATCGTCGGTGGAGTCCACGCCGCGGCCGCCGGAACCCAGTCCCGCCAGCGCAATGATTTCGGAGGCGTTGCCGCGGATAGCGGTTGGCCGCAGTGCCAGCAGTTCCGCGGCCAAAGCCGTGCGCACCGGAAGGTTGCCCACGGCCACCGGGTCCAGCACCCAGGGCGTGCCGGCATCATTGGCTGCCGCGGCGGCCTCCAGCATTGCCCGGCGCTGTTCCTCATGCGGAGTGCCCAGGTTGATCAGCACACCGGAGGCCACCCGGGCGAACGGCCCGGCCTCTCCCGGAATGTCAGTCATGGCCGGCGCGGCGCCCAGGGCCAGCAAAACGTTCGCGGTGAAATTTGTCACCACGGCGTTGGTCAGGCACTGCACCAACGGCGGTTCGGCGCGCAGGCGCGCCAGGAGGGTGGAAACGGTTAACGGTGTCAGGCGAATAGTCATCCGCGACATCCCTTCGCTAGTTCGAACTAGATCAGGTTCAACGGGTTTCATCTCAGCCTGTCGGCACCCCGTGTCACTGCAGAAGACTCTATGCCAGCCGGCCGCCGGAAGCACACACCCCCCGCTCGGCGTGCCGGAAAGACGGAGGAGGAGGAAGTGCCCGGCCGGGTGCAGCGGCTCAGACTCCGGTCAGGAAGTCCTGAAGGACCTGCTGGCCTCCCTGCACGGCGGCAACCGGAATCCGTTCGTCCACTCCGTGGACGCCCTGGATGCTGCGCCCTTCCGGATCCGTGGCCAGGGGCGCGAACCCGTAGCAGTGGATTCCCAGCGGAGCAAAGGCCTTGGCATCCGTTCCGCCGCCCATGCACATGGGCACCACAACGGCCTGCGGATCGTGGCGGAGCAGTGCCCCGCGCATCGCCTCGAACCACGGGGAGTCGACCGGCGACTGCACCGGCGGCTGGTGCGAGAGGAAAGTGGTGCTTACCGTGTCCCCCAGCAGCTCCCGAACGGTGGCCAGGGTGTCCTCCTCGGTGCCGGGAAGGCAGCGGATATCGACGTCGGCTTCCGCCACTCCGGGGATCACGTTCACCTTGTAGCCGGCCCGCAGCACTGTGGGCGTGGAGGAGCAGCGGACCGTCACGCCGGCCACCGTTCCGGCCTCGCCCATGGCGTCGATGGCAGCTTCCACACCGGCGTCCGAGCCCAGGTCCGCAGAGAATCCCAGGGCCGCCGTCGTCTCCTCGATGTACCGGCGGACCACCGGGGTGAGGACCAGCGGCCAGGAATAGCTGCCCACACGCTGGAGGGCATTGATCAGGTTCTGTACGGCATTGACCGGAACGGGCCGGGATCCGTGGCCGGAAACTCCCTCCGCACGGACCCTGATGTGGAGGGTGCCCCGCTCACCGGCAGCAATCGGATAGAGCCGGACCTCAGAACCGTCCACTGCCTCCAGAAGGGTGGCGTGGCCCCCGGATTCCCCGATTGCGGCTTCCACGCCCGCGAAAAGTTCCGGATGCTCCGCGGCCAGCCAAAGAGCGCCGTAGTCGCCCTTGTCCTCCTCATCCGCCACGAAAGCCACAACGATGTCCCGCCTCGGACGGACCCCCGCCTCTGCCCAGTTCAGCAGCGTGGCCAGGGTCATGGCCACCATGTCCTTCATGTCTGCAGCGCCGCGGCCGTAGATGTAACCGTCCCGGACAGTGCCGGCGAAAGGGTCCATGCTCCATTGCTCGGGCTCGGCCGGCACCACGTCCAGGTGAGCGTGCACCAGCAGCCCGGGCAGGGAAGAATCCGTGCCCCAAACCCGCACCACCACTGAGCTGCGGTCCGGTTCGGGGCCCAGCAGCACGGCATCGTAACCAGCCTTGGTCAGCAGGTTCAGGATGTACTCCGCGGCGTCCCGTTCCCCGTTGCTCTTGCCCTCCCCGAAGTTCGAGGTGTCGAAACGGATGAGTTCTGCACAGAGCCGGGCGGGGTCTACGGGCACGGACACTCCTTAGGTTTTGGGGAAACGATAACGGTGAAGCAGTTCTTTCCGAAAGTGTTTTGCAACAGTTGGTATATCCCTGTTAGTTACTTACACTGTCCCCACAGGGTGCACCGGTGTGGTGCTGCTCACAAGGCGCAGGCCGTTCCGTCCGTAGTTTCTGCACCGGATCCCGTTATCGGTTCAGGGCAGCGGGCAGCGCTTTTGGATACCTGTCACTCCACAGCTGTATGAAGGGGACGCTATGCAGTTCAGACAGAAAAACCCTGCCGCCGGGGGACGCCCCCGGGGATCCCGCCCACTGTTGCGCCACGCGGCAGCAGCCGGAATCCTCTGCGCCGCCATGACCGGTTCATTTGCCCTCACCACGGGTCCGGTCGCCGCACCGGCAGCCTATGCGGCGGAGGAATCCAGCGGCTCCACACTCAAACTGGCCCTGACCGGAGACATTGACACGCTCAACCCGTTCCTCGCCATCCTCGCGACCAGTTCCAACATCCTGGCCCTGCAGTACCAGAACCTGGTGGCTTACGGCCCGGACCAGAACGAAGAGATTCCCGGGATGGCCGAAAGCTGGGAGACCTCGGAGGACGGCACCGTCTGGACCTTCAAGATCCCCTCGGACCGCAAATGGTCCGACGGCGAGCCCATCACCGCCAACGACGCCGCCTGGACCTTCGGTGCCATCCAGGACAACGATGCGCTCAAGCAGGCCAACGGCGCCCTCCTGACCAGCGTGTCCCAGGTGGTGGCCGAGGATGACGAAACCCTGGTCATCACCCTCACCGCGCCGCAGGCCTCCAACCCCGGCACGCAGCTGCCGATCATGCCCGAGCACATTTGGTCCGAGGTGGGCGATCCTGCTGCTTTCGAGAATGACAAGGATGCCGTTGGCTCCGGCCCGTTCACGGTGGTCAGCTATGACAAGGCCGCAGGGGTCACCATGAAGGCCAACCCCAACTACTGGCAGGGCAAGGCCAAGGTGGACGGCATCACCTGGGTTCCCTACAAGAACAGCGACGCCGCCGTGCAGGCCCTGAAGACCGGGGAAATCGACGTCGTCAGCGGACTCACCCCGGTCCAGTACGAGGCGCTGCAGAACCAGCCGGGAATTACCACCAACGCCGGAACCGGCCGCCGCTACCAGGCCATCGCCATCAACCCCGGCACCACCACGGTGGAGAACGAAGTGCTCGGGGACGGCAATCCGGCGCTGCAGGATCCGGAACTGCGCCGGGCCATTGCCATGGGCATTGACAGCAACACGCTGCTGGAAAAGGTCCTGCAGGGTCTGGGCCAGGAAGCCACGGGTGAAATTCCCATGACCTACCCGCTCTATCACTGGGACACGGACGAGCTTCCCCTGGCCTACAACCCCGAGGAAGCCAACAAGGTCCTGGACGAGGCCGGTTACGCCATGGGCCCCGACGGCATCCGCCTGGACAAGGAGGGCAAGCCCCTCAAGCTCCGCCTGATGGGGCGAAACTCCGATCCCACACACCAGCAGATGGCTGATTACATCGGTCCGTGGATGAAGGCCATCGGCATCGAGATCAACACCGAGATGAAGGCTCCGGCCCAGGTCAATGATGATTCGACCTTCGGCAACTTCGACATGTACTTCACCGGCTGGGGCATTGGCCCGGATCCTGACTATCAGCTGTCCATCAACCAGTGCAGCTCCCGTCCCAACGCGGACGGCACCGGTGCCACGTCGGAGAACAGCCTGTGCGATCCGGAATTCGACAAGCTCTACCTCGCCCAGCACGCCGAGCTGGACCAGGACAAGCGCAGCGAACTGGTACAGCAGGCCCAGGAAATCATCTACAACTCCGCCGTCAATAAGGTGCTCTTCTACGCCAACAGCCTTGAGGCCTACCGCTCGGACAAGTGGGAACCGTTCACCACGCAGCCGTCGGAGGGCGGCGTGATCACCTCCCAGAACGGGCCGTGGGGCTACTACAGCGCCACCCCCATCGGTGCCGATGTTGCCGAAGCAGGCACCAGCGAGGAGAGCGGAACCAACACCGCCCTCATCGTCTCGATCGCCGTCGTCGTGATCCTGGGAATTGCCGTGATCGTCTTTCTCCGCCGCCGCGGCAGCAACGCGGAAGACCGCGCCTAACCATGGCTGAGGCACTCAGCGAGAGCGACGTCGTTCCCGCCCGCCTGGATATCGATGAACCGCGCCGGGGCTCCTCCTGGCTCTACTACATCGGCATGAAGGCGGGCGGGTCCGTCGTTTCCCTGATCATGGTCATTGTCCTGGGGTTCTTCGCCTTCCGGATCCTGCCCGGGGATCCAGTGCGGTCCCTGGCTGACGGACGTCAGGTGACCGCAGAACAGATGGATATCCTGCGCCGCCAGTACGGGCTGGACCAGCCGTTGCTGGGACAGTTCTGGCGTTACCTGACCGACCTGTTCCAGGGGAAGCTGGGCGCTTCCTACACGTACAACCGGCCGGTCATGGAGCTGATCGGGGACCGCATCGGCCCCACCCTGCTCCTGACCGGCACCGCCGCCCTGCTGTCCGTTGTGCTGGGCCTGTGGCTGGGCCAGCGGGCGGCATGGCGGCGGGGTTCAGCCTTCGACAAGACCCAGACCGGGCTGGCCCTGTTTTTCTGGTCCGTGCCCACCTTCTGGCTGGGGCTGCTGATGCTGCTGGTGTTCGCCGGCGGCCTGCGCTGGTTCCCCACCGGCGGCATGGTCACGGCCGGCAGCACGGATACCGGCCTGGCAATGATCGTAGATGTGGGCCGGCACATGGTGCTTCCCGTCTTGACCATGGTTGCCGTGGTCTACGCGCAGTACCTGATGGTGATGCGGGCGTCACTGCTCGAGGAAATGTCCGCTGACTACCTCGTCACTGCACGGGCCAAGGGCCTGCGGGAAGACGAGGTGCGGCGCCGGCATGCGGTCCCCAACGCCATGCTGCCCACCGTGACCCTGATCTTCCTGACGCTGGGCGGGCTGGTGGGCGGAGCAGTCACGGTCGAAACCGTGTTTTCCTGGCCGGGTCTGGGCTACCTCACCTTCCAGGCCCTGTCCGCCCCGGACTTCCCGCTGCTGCAGGGCACCTTCGTGGTCTTCTCCTCGATCGTGATCATCATGAACTTCTTCGCGGACATCGTGTACCGCATCATCGATCCCAGGTTGCGTGCCTCATGAGCATCAAAGATCCACAAACCGCTCCCGATTCCCCGGTCCCCGCCGCCGGTCCGCCGCGGGGCGGCAGGCGGAACGTGGCCGCTGCCAGGCGTGCGGCCCAGGCCAAGGAAACCTGGAAGGAATTCAGCCGCAACAAGGCCGGCGTCACGGGTCTTGTGATCCTGCTGGCCGTGATTGCCCTGGCCCTGCTGGCGCCCGTCCTGGCTCCGGCGTCCACGCTGGACGTCACACAGCTGACCTCGCCGCAGAATGATCCGCCCTCCGCCGCCAATCCGCTGGGCACAGATCCCTCCGGTCGAAGTGTCCTGGCCCTGCTGATCTGGGGGGCGCGGGTGTCCCTGCTGGTCGGTTTTTCCGCCACGGCGGTATCCATGGTCATCGGTACTCTGATGGGCATGGCCGCCGGCCACTTCACCGGAGCTGCCCAGGCTGTCCTGATGCGCGTCATCGACTTCTTCCTGGTGGTTCCCGGGCTCGTTCTGGCAATTGTCCTGTCCAGCATCATCGGCGCCGGCGTCGCCACCATTGTGGTGGCCATCGGGATCACCTCCTGGGCCGGCACCGCCCGCGTGGTGCGGGCGCAGACCCTGACCGTGGAATCCCGTCCCTATATTGAACGGTCCTGGGCCCTGGGCGCCTCGGACGCGCACATCATCGGCAAGCATGTCCTGCCGGCCGTGATGCCGCTGGTGCTGGCGAACACCACGCTGACCGTCGGGTCCGCCATCATCGCCGAATCCACCCTGTCCTTCCTGGGCCTGGGCGATCCCAGCAGCATCTCCTGGGGTTCCATGCTCAAGACCGCCCTGGACACCGGCGCCGCCACGGGCGGTTTCTGGTGGTACGTGCTGCCCCCGGGCCTGGCCATTGTGGTGGTGGTGCTGTCCTTCACCCTGGTGGGACGCGCCGTCGAATCAGTCATCAATCCCACCCTGCGAGGACGCTAATGCCCAGACTCGAATTCTCCGATGTGCGGGTCACCTACACCACGCAGACGGATGGGGGCCCCAAGCCCATGGTCGCCGTCGACGGCGTGAACCTCACGGTGGAACCCGGTTCAACGGTGGGCCTGGCCGGAGAATCAGGGTGCGGCAAGTCCACCCTGGCCATGTCCGTCCTGCGCCTGCTGCCCGCCAACGCGAAAGTGGAGGGCAAAGTCCTGCTCGGCGGCCAGAGCGTTGCCGACCTCAGCTGGGGACGCCTGCGCGCGGTCCGCTGGACGGAGGCCTCCATTGTTTTCCAGGGCGCCATGCACTCCCTGAATCCGGTCCGCCGGGTTCAGGACCAGATTGCAGAGGCACTGATGATCCATGCCAAAGAGCTCAAGGGTTCCTACGGCACGGAGAAGCAGAGGCTGGCCCGGGTTGCCGAACTGCTTGAGCTCGTGGATCTGCCTGCGGCAAAGGGCGCTTCCTACCCGCATGAACTTTCCGGCGGGCAGAAACAGCGGGTCATGATCGCCATGGCCCTGGCCTGCGAACCGGAACTGATTATTGCCGATGAGCCCACCACCGCGCTGGACGTGGTGGTGCAGGCGCAGGTCCTGAACGTGCTGACCGGGCTGGTCCGCTCGCGCGGGCTCTCCCTGGTGATGATCAGCCATGATCTGTCCGTCCTGGCCGCCACCTGCGAGCGCATTGTGGTGATGCAGCGCGGGAAGATCGTGGAGGACGGCCCCTCCGCGGAGGTGATGCGCAGCCCGCAGCACCCCCACACCCGGGCCCTGGCGGCGGCGTTTCCCCTGATAGGGGATCTGTCCTCGCGGCTGCGGCTGCCCAAGTACACCGCACCGGATGCCCCCTCGGCCACGCAGGAGCAGCGTGCGGCCGGCGGAGCGGTGCGGGACCCGGAGGACGTGGTGCTGGAGGCCCGCAATTTGTCCGTCAGCTTTGCCGGCCGCGGCGCCGGTGCGGTCAGGGCCGTGGACAGCGTGAACCTGCGCTGCGGGCGCGGCGAAATCGTGGCCCTGGTGGGCCAGTCCGGTTCCGGCAAGACCACCCTGGCCCGGACCCTCCTGGGCCTGCAGAAACCCACCTCCGGCGAGGTACTGTTCGAAGGCAAACCGCTGGCTCATAACCGCAGGGCACTGAAGGCCTACCGGCGGTGCGTGCAGTTCGTCCTGCAGGACCCCACCGCCGCACTTAACCCCAAGCACAGCGTCTATGAGGCGGTCGCCGAAGGACCCCGCCTGCACAAGATGCCCGGCGACGAGCGTGACATCGTGGTGGAAGCCCTGCGGCGGGCCGAACTGTCCCCGCCTGACCGCTACCTCTCGGCCATCCCGCAGGAACTCTCCGGCGGCCAGCGCCAGCGCGTCGTCATCGCCGGCGCTTTGGCCCTGGATCCGGAGTTCCTGGTGGCCGATGAGCCCGTGGCCAGCCTGGACGCCTCCGTCCGGGCCGAAATCCTGGCCCTGCTCCTGCGCCTGCGCTGCGAACTCGGGCTGGGGGCCCTGGTCATCACCCACGATCTGGGCCTGGCCTGGAACATTGCCGACCGGGTTGTGGTCATGTACCAGGGCAAAATCGTGGAGGAGGGGCCCGTGGAGCAGGTCCTGCTCCACCCGCGGCACGAATACACCCGCCGGCTGCTCAGCGTGGTTCCCACCAATAACGTTCCCGCTGATGCCGCCGAGCCGGAGGCGCCGATCGGCAGCACCGCATGACCAGCGCAGCGGACTTCCCCGAACTCACCCCGCTGAAGCCCGGGGACCGCGTGGGACTGGTGGCTGTCTCCGGGCCTCCCCTGCCGGACTCCCTGGCTGAAGCAATTACCGTCCTGCAAGGCTGGGGGCTGGTTCCGGTTCCCGGCAAGCACCTGCAGGACCGGCATCCCCGTGCTGACTACCTGGCCGGAACGGATGCCCACCGCGCCGCAGATCTGCAGGACGCGTGGTGTGATGACTCGCTGTCCGCCGTCTTTGTGGCCCGCGGCGGCTACGGTGCCGTGCGCGTCCTGGACCTGCTCGACCCCGCGGCGCTGGCGGCCGCCCGGCCCAAAGCCCTGGTTGGTTCCTCGGATGTGACGGCGCTGCACGAATACTGGGCCGAACAGCTGGGACTGGCCACCTGGTTCACTCCCATGATTGCCACCAACGCCTTCCTTCGGGATGACGCTGCCCGCGCCGGCGTGCAGGAGGCACTCTTCACGCCCATTTCCGGCCGCGCCGTTACGTCGCCGGCGGCGGCAACGCTGGTGCCGGGCACCGCCTCCGGGCCCCTGGTGGGCGGAAACCTCTCCCTGCTGGCCATGACCATGGGCGCCCGGGGGCAGGCCAAGCCGTCCAACGCCGGCTGCATCGGCCTGCTGGAGGACGTCACCGAAGAGGTCTACAAGATTGACGGCATGCTGCAGACCCTCCTGCGGGCGGGCTGGTTTGAGGGGATGGCCGGGATTGCCCTGGGCTCCTGGAAGGACTGCGGCGATTATGCCCCCATCCGCGAACTCTGCCTCGAGGTCCTCGGTCCGCTGGACATCCCACTGGTGGAGGAACTGGGTTTTGGGCACTGCGACGCCGCAGCCAGCCTGCCGCTGGGCGTCACCGCCACCCTGGAGGCGGGGCCGGCCCCGCGGCTGGTCCTGAACTGACATGCCGCTTTCACCGGCGCAGGAACATGACCTGGTTCACCGGCTTCGGCACCTGTTGGATTCTGCCGTGGCAAACGGTGACATTCCCTCCGCTGTCTGCGCCGTCGCCGTCGACGGGAAGGCCCTGGAACCGGTGGCGGCCGGAGACAGCGTGAAGTACGGGAACGACGGCGGCCTGCTGGCTCCGTCAGCCCGCGTGGCCGCTGCTGCCGAAACCATGTACGACCTCGCCTCCATCACCAAGATTTTCACCGCACTGACCTGCCTGGTGCTGGTCCAGGGGGGTGTGCTGGACCTTGATGCTCCGGTTTCCCGCACGCTGGCGGCGTACCGGGGGAACCCGGACCGGGAGACGGTCACGCTCAGGCACCTGCTCACCCACACGTCCGGTCTGGCGCCCACCTGGTCCGGATGGCGCCGACGCCCCTTCCCGCAGGCTCCGCCCGACGTCCGCAGTCCCCGGCGCCGCGAGCTCCTTGATGATCTGCTGGCCGCCGGACTGCTCCACCGCCCCGGCCGCTCCTTTGCGTATTCCTGCGTGGGATACAACACCGCCATGGCCCTGGCTGAAGCGGCCGCCGGCACGCCCTGGCCGGATCTTCTCACTTCCCGGGTGCTGGATCCGCTGGCAATTCCGGACCTGACCTTCGCTCCGGGCCCGGACCGCTGCGCCGCCACCGAATTCTGCCCGGAGCTGGGCCGCGGCACCGTCCGCGGCCGGGTCCATGATGAAAGTGCGTTTGTGTTGGGCGGCGCCGCCGGAAACGCCGGACTGTTCGGCACGGCGTCCGCGCTGCTGGCCTTTGGGGAACGGCTGCGTGCGGGATTCCCGGAGCTGCTGCCTGCGGCGGCCGCAGAGCAGATGTGGACCAACCAGCTGCCGGAGCTCATGGGCACGGCAGCTGCCGCTGCTGCTCAGGAAGCCGGCGGCTACGGGCAGGGGCTGGGACTGCGGGTAGGGCAGACCGGCTGGATGGGCCGGTCCGCAGAGCAGGCCCGGGGCCATAACGGGTTTACCGGCACGAGTTTGCTCACGGACCGGGACCGGCGGGTCACAGTGGTTCTCCTGACAAACCGGGTGCACCCAAGCCGAACCTCCTCGGACATCGGCAGCCTGCGCCCGGCGGTCCATGAAACCGTTTATTCAGCCCTTCCGCCGGTTGACGGACCCCGACTTTTGACGCCCGAAGCCTGAAGCCTGAAGCCTGGAAAGGAACGCAGATGCCTGTTGTCTCGGATTACAGTGACGGGGTACCTTCCGTCTCATATGCCCTCAGCGGCATGGAGGGGAACCAGCTCGCAGGCTACCGCGAAGACGTGCGGTATTACTCGGCCAGCACCATCAAACTTCCGGTCCTGATTGCGGTTCTGCGCGCGGTGGACTCCGGGGACCTTTCCCTGGACCTGGTGCTGACCAGCCGAACAACCTTTACCAGTTCCATCCCCG
This sequence comes from Arthrobacter sp. NPDC097144, assembly GCF_044762205.1. NCBI lineage: Bacteria > Bacillati > Actinomycetota > Actinomycetes > Micrococcales > Micrococcaceae > Arthrobacter > Arthrobacter sp. NPDC097144. The sequence goes on from NZ_JBIWDW010000003.1 coordinate 173,737, forward strand.
GAGCCGGAGAATTCGGTTTCGAGCCCGACGAAGTGGATCCGGGCATGCCCGCCCCGGGGGAGGAAACAACGCTGCGCCGCGTCCTGGAGCGGATGATCGTTGTCAGCTCGAATGAAGCCACCAATCTGGCGGTGGAGCTGGTGGGGTTCGACGCCGTCAACGCGGTGCTCGCCGATTTGGGCGCCGATTCGTCCAAAATGGAACGTCTGATCGGCGACCTGGCTGCCTTGGAAGCGGGCCTGACCCAGGAGATCACTGCCGCAGACCTTGTCCGGGTGCTCCACGCGGTGGTGACGGGCAAAGCTGCCGGTCCCGAATCAACCGCTCTCATGCTGGATTTTCTCCAGGCCCAGGAATTCGGCAGGATCGGCCCTGCACTCGAAGCCGGCGGCTTTCGTCCGGTGTGGGGCAGCAAATCCGGGTGGGTCACCGGCATCACCCATGACGCCGCTTTTCTGGCGCCTCCCGGCACCCCGCTTTCCGCTCCGCTGCGCAGCGGGATCCTCCTGGCGGTGTGCACCCGCGGCTACGAACCGGACGCGGCCGCTGAGGTGATTGCCGCCGTCTCCACCCTCGCCTGGACGCTGACCGCCGGCGAGCGCGCCTAGGCCGCAGCCTCAGCTCCGGCTGGCGACCTGGGCGGCAAGTCCCCGGATTCCCAGTCCGGGTAGGTCGGGCAGGAGTATCTCCGCGCCGGCGTAAGCCGGTCCTCCGGTAACCGCCGGCTCCCGCAGCCACAGGCCCCCGTCAAGATCCTGTCCGCTGCTGCCCGGAAAGGTGCCGTTCAACCCGGCGGCCGCCGCCAGGGCCGCCGCGGAACCGATTCCCACGGTGCTCTCCAGCATGCAGCCCACGAGCACCCCGAGTCCGGCTGCCCTGGCCCGCAGCACCAGCTCAATGGCCGGATAGAGGCCGCCGGCCTTGGCCAGCTTCACGTTCACCAGGTCTGCGCTGCCGCAGGCCAGCAGGGCATCCAGATCAGAGCGGTCCCATACGGATTCATCCGCCATAATCGGCGTGGTGACGCGGGAGCGAACTTCGGCCAAAGCGGCCAGATCACCGGCAGGTACGGGCTGCTCCACCAATTCCAGCCCCACCCCGGCAGCTTCCATGCCCCGGATCGCCGCAATGGCCTCCTTCGCCGTGTACGCCTGGTTGGCATCCACCCGAAGCGCAATGCCGGGGCCGACGGCGTTCCGCACGGCCAGCAGCCGGCCGACGGGATCTCCATCGGCACTGAGTTTTACCTTCAGACACCGGAACCCGGTGTCCGCATAGCCGCGTGCGGCCGCAGCCAGCGCGGGTGCCTCATCAACGGAAAGTGTCATGTCGGTGAGCAGGCGTCCGGAACCGACGTGCTGCCCGGTTCCGCCGGAGAGGCCCGGATAGGAGCGCACCAGGAATTGTGCCAGGGGCAGTCCCGCCGCGGCCGCTGCTACGTCGTGCAGCGCACAGTCCGCTGCCATGCGGGCCGCCGCGGGGGCAGCACTTGCGGCGATGTCCCGGGCGGTCTCCCGGAAGGCGCCTGTTTTTGTTCCCAGCACCAGGGGCGCGAGCATCTCTTCCGCCGCGGCCAGCACCTGCGCGGTGCTGACTCCGGTAACCCGGCTGATCGGCGCCTCGCCCCAGCCGGTGCATCCGCCGTCGTCAACCAGCTCCAGCAGGACCGTTTCCAGCGTGTCCGCGCTGCGCACCGCCGTCGTAAACGGGCGCAGGAGCGGAACTTTGACGGGGTGGACGCGGAACTGGACAACGGAGGCCATGGCGATCCTTCGAGCGGGCGGGAGGACGGTGCCCCAAGCCTAGCCAGCAGGTCCAGCGCTGCCGGTGTTATGAGATGGCCGAGTCTCCGTTGAGGCGGTGATAGGTGCGGTTGTGATAAACCAGCGGCTCGGACGCGCTGCTGTCCCCGACGATTTCCAGCACGGAAGCGGCAATCAGCACCGAGCTGCCCACCGGGGTGCGGGAGAGGATGCGGCACCGCAGGGCCCGGGGAATGCCGGCGAGCAGCGGCTCGCCGGTGGGCAGGCGGCTCCATTGCAGGTCCTCCGTGAAGCGCTCCCGGCCCGGACGGGCAAACCGCGACGCCAGATCCGCATGTCCGGCGTCCAGCAGGTGGACCACCAAAGTATCGGCATGCGCCACCACGCCTGCGGATCCGATCTCGGACGCCAGGGAAAAGGCCAGGATGGGCGGCTGTGCGGAGACCGAGGAGACGGACGACGCCGTGAGGCCTGCGGGCGCGCCGTCGCCGTCACCGCCGGCGGCGGTAATGATGGCCACTCCGGCAGGGTGCGCGCGGAAGACGTTCTTGAACTGTTCCACAACGTCGTTTGTGGCAGGGAAAGTCATAGTCAAGGCACTGCTTCCTGTGCTGCGGCGGCTGCCGCCTCTGTCAGATCCGGGTGAATCCATTCCACGGTAAAACCTCAACATTGGTTGAGGTCAAATCCGTCAGGGTTCGAGGACCTTGGCTCCGGTGCCGCCGGCCGCGGAGGCATCATCAGGGTTCACGAAACGGCAGTCGGCCAGGGACAGGCAGCCGCAGCCGATGCAGCCGCCCAGCCGGTCCCGCAGGGCCGTGAGCTGGTGGATCCTGCGGTCCAGGTCCTGGCGCCAGGCACCGGAGAGCCGCTGCCAGTCGGCCTGGTCCGGCACCCCGTCCCTGGGCAGTTCCTCAAAGGCCTGGGCGATGGTGGCCAGCGGAATTCCCGCGTGCTGTGCTGCCCGGATCACGGCCACGCGGCGGAGCACCGAGCGGTCAAAGCGCCGCTGGTTTCCGGCGGTGCGCCGGCTGGAAATCAGCCCCTGCCGCTCGTAGAAGTGCAGGGCGGAAACGCTCACGCCGCTGCGCTCGGCCACTTGGCCCACTGTCAATTCGGGACCGCCCGGAACGTCCCCGCCGGTTGAATCCGCCCTGTCCACAGTCCTGTCCTTCGTCATCGGTTCCATTATCCGCTTGCCGGGTCCGCCGCTCACCATCTTTCGGCTCTGGCGGTCCGGGGCCAAAGATGTGAGAGTAGCGCCCTGATCATGCTTCAACTCCGCCCGGAGGCCGGGATCATGACCGTGCGTCCCGCCGAGTGCGGAGCTCACGCCCGAATGCGGCGGGGAAAGCGGCATCGCCGCGGCACTCGAGGCGGACAGCCCCGACGCCCGACACCCGATTGCACCAGGAAGGCCCTCATGTCCCCTGCAGATCCCCCCGGCACCGGAACCCTGGTTTTCCTGCAGGGCACCGGCGATCCGGACCCCGTGCCCGCGGAAACGATTCGTTCCATGCTGGCCCGGGACCCGGTGCTCTCACACTTCACCGTCCTGAATGTGGCCTGGGAAGCCGGCGGCACCCCGGACATCAGCGTGGTTCCGTCCCTGCCTCCCAGGTACCGGCAGGAAACGGCTGCCGTACCGCCGGAACCGGACACCGGGCGGGCGCTGGCACTGGCCGGATTGGATGTGCACTCGGCTCCGCCGCTGTATCTCCCCGCCGTGCCCGTCTCCCCGCCCGGAACCGGAACCGGCCCTGCGCCGGAAACCCCCGCCAATCCGCAGCACGGAGACACTGCTCCACGTGAAAAGACTCCCTCCCCGGATGCCATGGAGACCCTGCTGGGCAGCACCCTGGAGCGCCTGACCTTGAACCTGGTCACCGACGTAGCGGTGCGCCGCCGGGTCCCGCTCATGGCGGCGGCCTCGGATTTTTCCCGCAGCATTGTTTTCTACCTGCGCCGCGGAGCCGAAGCCCGCGCCGCCATCACTGAAGCAATGGGCACGGTGGACCGGAATGCCCCGGTTATTCTCTTCGGCCACAGCCTGGGTTCAGTGGCGGCCGTCGATCTGGTGAGCAGCCCCGAATGGCAGGCCGAGGGTCTTCGGGCGGATCTGCTAGTCACTGCCGGCTCCCAGAGTTCCTGGCTCTGCCTGCTCGGCGGACTCACCTATCTGGGCCCTGACGGGCAGGGAAGCATTCCGGTGCCCTGGCTGAACTTCTGGGATGAACGGGATCTTCTGTCCTTTTGCGCAGAGCGGGTGTTCGCCGGGCGCGGCGCTCGGATTGCAGACCGGGAAGTAGTGTCGGGGGAACCTTTTCCGGCCTCACACAGCGCTTATTTTTCCAACCCGGAGGTTTACGCCGCCATCCGCGAAGAACTGGCGGCCCTGAGCGGTTAGCAGCACTCTGGCCGGAGCACCCGGATTTAGTGTTCACTGGACTACATGAGAGCGATCTGGAAGGGAGCCATAGCTTTTGGGCTGGTCAATGTGCCGGTCAAAGTCTATGCCGCCACAGAGGACCACGACGTCAGCCTGCACCAGGTTCATGAGAAAGACGGCGGACGCATCCGCTATCAGCGCCGCTGCGAAATCTGCGGCGAGGTGGTGGAGTACAAGGACATCGCGAAGGCGTACGACGACGGCGAGCAGACCGTGGTCCTCACGGACGAGGATCTGGCATCCCTGCCGGTGGAGAAAAGCCGTGAAATCGACGTCGTTGAATTCGTCCCCAGCGATCAGGTGGATCCCATTCTTTTTGACCGGACCTATTACCTGGAACCGGACTCTAAATCGACCAAATCCTATGTGCTGCTGCGCCGTACCCTGGAGGACACCGACCGCACGGCCATTGTGCAGTTTTCGCTGCGGCAGAAGAGCAGGCTGGGTGCCCTGCGGGTCCGCGGCGATGTGATGACCCTTCAAACCCTGCTGTGGGAGGACGAAGTCCGGGAAGCGGCCTTCCCCTCACTGGATGAGAAGGTGCGCATCAGCGCCAAGGAACTGGAAATGTCCTCGGCTCTCGTGGAATCCTTCAGCTCCGATTTCAACCCGGCAGAGTTCACCGACGACTATCAGGAGCAGTTGAAAACGCTGATCGAGGCAAAGCTGGAAAAGGGCGAAGCCGTGGATACCGACGAGACGTTCGGTGTTGAAGACGAAGAGGAGGGCGGGAAGGTCCTGGACCTCATGGAAGCCCTCCGCCGCAGCGTGGAAAAGAACCGCGATAAAAAATCGGGCGGCTCAAAGTCCTCCGGCTCCGGAACACGGCCGTCATCGGGCACCAGGAGCGAAGAGGACAAGCCTGCGGAAAAGAAGCCCGCGGCGCGCAAGACCGCAACCAAAACCAGGAAGGGTGCCTAGACCATGGCGTTGACCAATTTTTTCCGGGACCGCAACGGACGCATCTGCATCGCCGAAGTCCCCAACCTGCCCATCCTCGCCTGGGCCGGGTTCGGCGCTGCCTCCATGATGGCGCTGACACCGAAATACCAGGAGGTCATGGGCACCCTGAGCAAGGGTTCCCTGCTGGTGTGGGCGCTGCTGGAAGCGGTGCGGGGCCACAGCCCCTTCCGGCGCGTCCTGGGCATGTCCACGCTTGCCCGCGAGGTCCTCCCCCGCAGCTAGGCCCGCTGTGCCTACTGGCGGTAGCCTTCGACTTCATCCACCGGCCGGACGCTCACGTCGTCGGGATTTTCGCCGGCATCAATCCGGGCCCGGCGCTGCCGCAGCAGGTCCCAGCACTGGTCCAGCTGTTCCTCCACCCGTTTCAGCTGCTCCAGGCGGTCTTCGGGGTGGTCCGCGGCTGAGGAGTCCCTGAGGGCCTGTTCCTTCTCCACGAGTTCTGAGATGCGGTGCTGAATGTCGGTAGCGTCCATTCCCCAACGCTAACCATCCTTTTCACCCGTGACCAGAACCCGCAGCGGGAAGTTGTGTTGAGGGAAGCCTGGATCAGGCGCCGAGCAGCTGGCGCAGGAACAGGGAAAAGCCAACAGGCGCCCGTCCGTCCCGGCGTCCGGACGTCGTCACCCGGATGTTGTCCGTGGCGGTCCACGGTGTCCCGCACGCCTTCAGCCGGGCGACCAGGTCCACGTCTTCGTGGGCAGGCAGCGGCGCAAAGCCCCCGGCCCGGTTGTACGCTTCCGCGGTGAAACCCAGGTTCGCGCCGTGGACGTGGGGATGGCCCTCCTCCAGGGCATGGAGGCTGTGCCATCGCGAGAGTTCCTCCGCTGTCAGATCTTCCGGATCCGGAACCGCAGTGCCCAAAACCAGGCCGTAGCCTGCAGCGGCAAGACGGTACTGGCCCAGGAGCCAGTCCCGGGGGACCACTGTGTCCGCATCAGTGGTGGAAATCCAAAGCCCGGGAGGCAGCGGCAGGGAAGCGATTCCGGCCGCGCGCGCCGCGCCCACTGTGCCGAAGGCCCCCTCCACTATCTGCAGCTGCAGCTCGGGCGCCCATCGGGCCTGCAGGTCTTCCACCGCCTCAGCGGTTCCGTCGGTGCAGGAATCCAGCACCACGGTAATCCCGGCGCGGACACCGCAGGCTTCGGTAAGGACCATGGCGGCAGCGGCAACCGAGGACAGAGCTGCGGGCAGCAGCTGTTCTTCGTTGCGGGCCGGAATGACTACGGCCAGATGTTCAGGCGCAGGCATGAATCAGAGTGCTGCCGTCCGGGCCAGGACATCAATCCGGAAATCTTCCTCGCAGTGTTCGGCAACCACCCGCAGTCCGTGCAGTGCCCGGAAGGCTTCATGCACCTGGTCGCCGGTCAGTTCCCAGCCCTCGTTGGGATGACGCCAGTGGCACAGCAGCACCACGCCGTCCTCCGTGAGCGATGCTTCGGTGCGCCGGACAAGTTCCTCCAGCTCGCTGTGCTGGAGGAAATAGCCGATCTCCGACACCACTATCAGGTCAAAGCAGCCCTCGGGCCAGTCGCGGGGCACGGCCCCCTGCGCCAGGCGCACCTGGTCCAGGCCCGACAGCCGGGTCCGGGCCAGCTCCAGTGCCCGCTCGCTGATGTCCGTTGCGGTCAGGGCATCGGCGCGGCCGGCCAGCTCCCGGGTGAATACGCCAATGGAACAGCCGGGTTCAAACACGGACGCGAACCGGGGGCGCGGAAGCATGGCCAGGCTCAGGGCACGCTTGCGGTGCTCGTAGAAGCTGTCCTCAAAGTCCCAGGGATCCGTCGAACTACCGTAGAGGTCCTCGAACACCTCCCGGGGCGGACGCGGCCGGGTCAGCACAAAGGACTCAAAATCCCGGTCAAAATGCGCCAGGACACCCGGGCTCAGCAGCGCCTCGTCCCCGGGCGCAGGTGACAGGGGCTTCACCTGGCTCACATGCGCCGCCATGGCACGGGCCTTGGCGGGTGCAGCATCGCCGAGGGAAAGCAGCATCAGGTCCGCCGGGACATCCTCGGGCTTGCCCCAGTGCCACAGCCAAATCGGATATTCCAGGAGCGGCAGCCCCAGGGTCCGGGCGAGTCCTGCGGCAGCCCTGCCGGCCGCATCGTGGTCGGTATGCCCATCGGTCCGCCAGGGGGCAACCAGCACAGTGTGTTCGGTGGTGGTGCCCACGACGGCGGCCAGGGCCGCGTCGAGTTTGCTCCGGTGCTCCTCAAGCGCGCCGTCGGGCAGATCCAGGAAGTGAACGGCCGCTCCGGGCGCCAGTTCCGCCACGGCAGCGGTCAGTTCTCTCCGGCGCACACGGGCCAGTTCCTCCGGGGTGAAGGTGGGCGAATCAGGATGGGACGCCTCCCCGGCCGTGGCCACCACAACGTCGACGGCAGCGCCGCGGGAAGCGAGGGTGGCAATGAGCCCGCCGGCACCAAGCGTCTCGTCATCGGGATGCGCGGCCAGGACCACCAGCCGCGAAGCCGTCTGGGGAAACAACCGGTCCAGGTCCAGGGGAGTGCGGCTGCCCAAAACGCGGATCCATTCTTCTTCCGGCACGGACCGGTCCAGGTGGCTGAAGGTCACCACGGGGCATCCCCGCCCTGCAGCAAGGCCCGGCCCAGGGCGGCAAAATCCCGCTCAGCATGATGCTGGCGCAGATAAATCCGCAGGTCCGCCGTGCGGCGGGCGTGGTCCTCTTCAAGCGCCAGCGGGCCGGGTCCCAGTCCGTGATCCGTCAGGGCAAGGATGTCTTCGGCGGCATCCGCCACGACACTGCGCACACGATGGGCCAATACCGCTCCGTCCACGCCTTCCGCCCGCCCGGCGTCGACCTCCCCGGCAGCGAAATCCAGAACCGCGCGGGCGGCCTGGAGCCGGGCGTCCGCCTTGCCCAGCAGCATCAGGGCAATCTGGTCCGGTTTTCGTTCAGCGGCGGAAGCGTAGAGGCGGCGTGCCACCCCTGCTGCCCCGCCGTACCAGCAGGCGGCAACCCCCATTCCTCCCCAGGCAAAACCGGGACGGTCCAGGTACCAGTTGTCCGCTCCGACCGGGCTGGCCGCTGCGCCGTGGAAATCCACCGGACCGCTGTCCACGTTCGCCAGCCCGCGGCTGACCCAGCGTCCCGGCAGCGGTTCCACTGCGGGCTGGCGCAGGTCTACGGCAAAGGCACGACGGCGGCCGTCGCCGGTGTGAGCGGTCACCACGGCGTGGTCAAGACCAGCCGCCAGCGAACACCAGGGCTTTCGGCCGGTGAGTTTCCAGCTGCCCGCAGACTGGTCGGCGTCCAGGGCCATGCCGGGGCCCTCGGCGGCGAAGACTCCCCAGCTTCCGGGCGACGCGGCAATTCCGGCCTGTTCAAGGATGGCGAGGGCGTCCAGATGCGGTTCGACGGATCGGGCGGCAGTCAGGTCAGCGGCAGCAACGGTGGCCAGAATGGACCACAGCTGTCCGGTCCGCCCCTGTCCGGGGAACGGAGCATCCTGCGAAAGTTCCTGCGCGAGTGCCAGTGAGTCTGCGGCGCTGCCCGCTGCGGCCGCCGCTTTCCGGTGCACGTCGGGCAGACCGGGCACGCCCCGCGCGCCGAACCCACGATTCGCGGAGGAAAAAGTTGTGCTGTCCACCGTGTCCTGTCCTCACTCCAGGATCGGTGCTGCCCGCCCGTGGTGCCGTGTTGGAAATCTTTGCCCCCAGTTTGCCAGCACTGCGGTCCTGATTCCTATTCCCGGCGCACGGACGCCGTACGGGCGCCGCCCTCCTGCAGGGCGGCCCTGCCACCGGGGACTGGCCCCGGGGACAAAGGAAAAGGACCGGATGATCCCGGTCCTTTTCCTTCCGCCCGGCATCCGGACAACCCGGTGCCTGCGGCCGGCGCCGTGCTGCCGGCCGGTCAGGCGGGAGAGGTGCGTCCTGTTGTCGCTGAACGTGTGCCGAACAGCAGGCCCAGCCCCACCATGACGACGCCCAGGATCAGGTGCAGCCAGTTGTCCGCAGTATTGACGGGAACAAAGTTTCCTGTGGAGTCATGGGGAACGACAAGGCCAAAGATGAACAGCAGCAGATAAATGATGCCGCCGCCGATGAGGTAGGTCCTGGCCGCACTGTGGGTCCGGGCCATGAGAAGCCCCAGGAAACCGAACAGCAGATGAACGACGTTGTGCAGGATGGAAACCTGGAAGACGCCGAGCAGGACCGCTTCGGATGTATGGCCGGAAAAATACAGGGCTTCATAGTTCCCCGTGATTCCCGGGACAAACCCCAGAACCCCGATCAGGAGAAAGACGAAACCGAAATAAAAGGAAGCTCTCTGGGCGTTGGTGCGGCGAAGGGACTTGCCGCTGATGGGATAGGACATTGGAAACTCCTTTGCCTGACCGGCTGCGGCCGCTGATACTCACGACAGATATTCCCCGCGGCGAATGGTTCTTCAACTGTTGCACAATCCCCTGAACATGGGAAGCATACTTAGCATCACCGTTTGACGGGACCCTGAAAGGAAATACAGCCATGGTTTTTACTCCGCGCACAGCAATAGTTACCGGCTCTGACTCCGGCATAGGCAAGGCCACGGCAGTTGCATTGGCTGCAGCCGGAATGGACGTTGGCATCACGTGGCATACCGATGAGGCAGGGGCCAAGGACACCGCGGAGGAGGTCCGGGCACAGGGCCGCAAGAGTTTTACCGCCCGTCTGGACACCACCGACCTCCCCGGCTGCGGAGAGGCCATCGACCAGCTGGCGGCAGAGCTGGGCGGATTGGATGTCTTCGTCAACAACTCTGGAACCGGAGACGGAAAACCCTTCCTGGACCTGGACTTCGCCACCTGGAAACAGACTCTGGACACCAATCTCAACGGAGCATTTGTGTGCCTCCAGCACGCCGCCAAAATCATGGTCGATGCCGGCAGGGAAGGCCGGCTCATTGCCGTCACCAGCGTTCATGAAACCCAGCCCCGGGTAGGTTCGGCGGCCTACACCGCCTCCAAGCACGGCCTGGGCGGGCTGATGAAAGTCATGGCCCTGGAATTGGGCCAATACGGCATCACGGTGAACTCCGTGGCGCCCGGAGAGATTGCGACCCCCATGACTGACCAGACCGACGAGGATCCGCATCAGGCATCCCGCCCGGGCATCCCCCTGGGCCGTCCGGGAGACGCCCGGGAAATTGCAGCGGTGGTGGCTTTCCTGGCCTCCCCGGCGGCCAGTTACGTAACCGGCGCCTCCTGGCCCGTGGACGGCGGGATGCTGCAGATGGGACCGCAGGGCGGTTCCCACATTGTCTCCACCGACTGGCTGGAGGCGTAACAGATGGAATCTCTCTGGCTCGCCACTGCTCCGCGCATTGCCACGGATGCATTTATTCCGGAGGCGGCATATGAAACGGTAGTGGTGGGCGGCGGGCTGACCGGGCTCACCACGGCGCTGCTCCTTGCCCGGCGCGGCCAGAAGGTTGCCGTCGTGGAAGCGCGGGAGGCCGGGGCCGTCACCTCCGGAAACACCACGGCAAAGGTGTCCCTGCTGCAGGGCCTTCAGCTTTCCAATATTCTGTCCCATCAGGGGGCGGACGCCGTCCGCGAGTATGCCCAGGCCAACCGGGCGGGCCAAGACTGGCTCCTCGGGTTCTGCCGGGAGCGGGGCGTGGACCATGAGTTCCGCACCGCCTACACCTATGCGATCAGCGACAAGGGACGGCAAAGCCTGGAGAAGGAACTGTCCGCCGCCACTGCTGCCGGCCTGTCCGTGCAGCAGACCCGGGACACGGAACTCCCCTTTGACGTCTCGGGCGCCCTCAAGATGACCGGCCAGGCCCAAATTCATCCGCTGCAGGCGCTGGGCGCCCTCGCTTCGGAGTTCCGTTCCTTGGGCGGGACCCTGATTCAGGGTGTTCGGGTCACCGGAGCCGGCACGGCGCCGGACAACCGGATCCGCGTCGCCACTTCTTTCGGCTCCGTGTCTGCGCGCCATTTGGTCCTGGCCACCGGAATACCCGTTTTGGACCGCGGCGGTTACTTTGCCCGGCTCCTGCCGCTGCGCTCCTACGCCATGGCCCATCCCGTTCAGGGCCAGGTTCCGCAGGGTATGTATCTGTCAGTGGATACACCCTCCAGGTCGTTGCGCACCGCCCGCGTGGACGGCACCGATTACCTCATTTCGGGCGGAAACGGACATGCGGTGGGCCGGCACCCTCATCCCCAGGCACTGGTGGATGACCTGGCCGAATGGACGGAACGGTACTTTCCGGTAGCCGGGCCTTCCCATATCTGGTCCGCCCAGGACTATGAGCCGGCTTCCGGCCTGCCGTATGTGGGAGAGGTGCCCTTCGGCGACGGCAGCATCTTTGCCGCTACCGGTTTCAACAAGTGGGGGATGACCAACGCCGTGGCTACAGCCTTGGCCCTGAGCCAGGCGATAGCGCCCGTGCAGGACGGGGGCGCGGACCGGAACTGGTATCAGCCCCGGCTCTCCCCGCGCGATGTCCTGACCGCGGTGCGGGACAATGCCGAAGTCGGCCTGGAAATGCTGGCCGGCTGGGCATCGTCGCTGGCCGCAGCGGACGAGTCCGCCCCGCCCGAGGGCCAGGGAAAAGTGGTCCGGCGCAATGTGAAACCCGTGGGCGTGTGCACCGTTCACGGTGAGACGTCAAAAGTCTCGGCGGTCTGTCCCCATCTGGGTGGGGTGCTTTCGTGGAATGACGCCGAGTCGTCCTGGGACTGTCCGCTGCACGGGTCCCGTTTTGCGGCGGACGGAACGCTCCTGGAAGGACCGGCCGTTCGGGGGCTGGAGACGGCCTGACACACCTGCCGTTCCAGCCCCTGCCGGTTCTCCCGTGCGGTGGGGGCTAGGCTCCCGCCCGTGGACCGCCCGATTCGGGGTCATCCGTGGCCGGATCCGTCTCCGGTGCTGCTCCCAGCCCTGAGGTGGAGGTGGCGGGCGCAGACGCTGCGTCCGCCGCCGTCGGCGGTGCATCGATATTGCCCCGCCAGGAGCCCGTGGCGCTCCCCTTGCTCTCAATGAATTCCTTGAACCGTTTGAGATCTGACTTGACCTGACGGTCGTCCGCCCCCACCACGGAACCCACCTTTTCAATAAAGGTTTCCGGATCCCAGTCCAGCTGCACGCTCACGCGGGTTTCCGCGTCGCCAAGCCGGTGGAAGGTCACCACTCCGGCATGGGATGTTCCGTCGGTACTCTTCCAGGCCACCCGCTCGTCCGGATGCTGTTCGGTGATTTCCGTGTCGAAAACGCGCTCGACGCCGCCAATTTTGGTCACCCAGTGGTTCTGGGTTTCCGAAGCCTGTGTGATGGATACAACTCCGCCCATAAACTGGGGAAACGACTCAAACTGTGTCCACTGGTTGTAAGCGGTGGACACGGGAACTGCAACATCTATGGATTCTTCTACGGTGGTCATGAAGGTCCCTCCGGTAGTCGGATCGTGCCTGGCGGAAGCCCTTGCTCTGCCTCCGGGCCCCTCACGTTACCCAACGGACCTGCGGACTTCAACCAGAAGGTAAGGTTGCTTAGGTTGGCGCTTGCCGCGGCTCCGGAAACGGAAATCCGCACCTTGCAGGCGTCTTGCGTCAACATATTTCGTCACTATTGGAGGAAACGTGAAGGCATCTAAAGAACTGACCACCAATCTTCAGGCCGTCCTGGTGGACCTCATTGAGCTGCATCTGCAGGGCAAGCAGGCGCATTGGAACGTTGTGGGCAAGAACTTCCGCGACCTTCACCTGCAGCTCGATGAAATCATCGAGGACGCCCGCGCGTTCGCCGATGAGCTGGCCGAGCGCATGCGCGCCCTGCAGGCCGTCCCCGACGGCCGGAGCATTGCAGTGGCCGAGGGCACCTCGCTGGCTCCGTTCCCCGCCGGACTGGTGGACACCAAGGACACCGTGACCCTGACCGTGGCCATGCTGAACGCAGCCGTGGGCACCATGCGCAAGGTCCACGATCAGGTGGATGAAGAAGACCCCACCACCGCGGATCTGCTGCACGGCTTCATCAGCAAGCTGGAGCAGTACGCCTGGATGGTGGATGCCGAGAACATCAAGGCCACGGCAGTTGTGGTCACCCCGGAGGACGCCAACACCGAGGCAACGGTCTAGCACCGCGGCTCCGCGGCCGGCTCATCCCTAGGGAGGAGCCGGCCGCAGTTGTGTCCGGGCACTAAACCATGGCCGCCCGGACTTCTTCCATCAGGATGGCCATCTCTTCCATGGCCACGCCGTCGTTGCCCTCGGCCACAGCCTGCGCAACGCGCTCGTGGCCCTGCAGCGCCACTTCACGCGGATGATCGGGCATCCTGCCCTGCCTGGTGCGCCCTGTGAGCACTGCAGCCACCACCTCGTCGAGAGAAGCAAACATTTCATTGCCGCTGGAGCGCAGCAGAAGCTTATGGAAGGCAATATCTGCGGCGAGGAAGTCATCGAGACTGCCCTGTTCGCCCAGTATCCGCATCCGTCCGGCAAGTTCCACCAGCGCCTTGCGCTCCTGGGCCCCGGCATACCGGGCGGCTCCGGCCGCCGCCATGGGTTCCACCGCCACCCGCAGCTCGGTGAGCGTCCTGAACTGGCTGTCGCGTCCCGGACCGTCCAGCCGCCAGCGGATAATGCGGGAATCAAAAACGCTCCACAGCGACGGGTCCTGCACCACAATTCCAACGCGCCGCTTGGAGTACACCAGGTTCATGGATTCCAGGATGCGCATGCAGTCCCGCACTACGGTGCGGGAAACACTGAATTCCTCCTGCAGGCCCTCCAGCGTCAGCCGGTCCCCGGGAAGCAGCTCACCGGCCACGATATCGGCCCCGATGGCGTCAATGATGGCTCCGTTCATGACGGTTGCTGCCGGTCTGGCCCCGTTGCTGTCCACGCTGTTCCTCTGACTTTCCCAAACGTGCAGTCCGCACCCGGCTGATAAAGACCGTCTTCCGCATCGGTGATGACCGAAATCTACAATCGACAAGCCTAGCGCGGCAATGGTGTTATCAATCACGCATATGGTGATACCTTTGTGCAGCAAGATCACTTCGGAGGAGGCTCAACGGCTTCCCGCGACAACGGCGTCCCAAGGAGAAACATGAGCCCCGTCCCCCAGCACCTCGTCATCATGGGTGTGTCCGGTTCCGGCAAAACCACCATCTCCACGCTGCTCTCAGAGCACCTGGGCTGGATAGCCGCTGAAGCCGATGAGTTCCATCCGGAGGCCAACATTGCCAAAATGTCCTCCGGCACACCGCTGACAGATGATGACCGGTGGCCGTGGCTGGACTCGATCAAGAACTGGATGGACACGCAGGCCGAAAACGGGCGGTCAACCATCGTCACGTGTTCCGCGCTGAAGCGGGTGTACCGGGATGTCCTGGGCGCAGCTGCCGGCCAGGTGCACTTTGTCCACCTCAACGGCAGCGCAGATGTGCTTCGGGAACGAATGAAGACCCGAAGCGGCCACTTCATGCCGCCGTCGCTGCTGCCCTCCCAGATCAATACCCTGGAACCGCTCGCCGACGACGAACCGGGCATCGTCGTCGACATCCTCCACTCCCCCGCGGAGCTTGCCGATGAAATCCTGAACCGGCTTCATCTGCCCGCCAACTAACCCCTCTTCCGGCACCCCGTGCCGCAGCCAGACATCTCAGTCACTCATTTAGTAACGGAGCTAAACCCATGACAATTGAAGGCTGGTCCCAAACCCTTGGTGCGGGTCCCCTCCTCCTGATCGCGGCAGGAGCCATTGCGCTGCTGCTGTTCCTGATCCTGAAACTACGCCTGCACGCGTTTGTCTCGCTGATCCTGGTCAGCCTGCTGACCGCTTTCGCCACCGGCATTCCCACGGCCAGCGTGGTTAGCGTGCTGACCACCAGCTTCGGCAACACGCTGGCAACGGTCGCCCTGCTCGTGGGTCTGGGCGCCATGCTCGGCCGCCTGGTGGAAACCAGCGGCGGTGCCAAGGTGCTCGCCGAAACCCTCATCCGGGTCTTCGGTGAAAAACGCGCTCCCTTCGCCCTCGGCGTTGCATCCCTGATCTTCGGCTTCCCCATCTTCTTTGACGCCGGCCTCGTGGTCATGCTGCCGGTGGTCTTCTCCGTAGCCCGGAGGCTCGGCGGAGGTGTGCTTCGCTACGGCCTTCCCGCCGCGGGCGCCTTCTCGGTCATGCACGTCTTTGTTCCGCCGCATCCGGGTCCGGTCACCGCTTCCGGGTTCTTTGACGCCAACATCGGCGTGGTCCTGATCCTGGGCCTCATCATTGCCCTGCCCACCTGGTACGTCACGTCGTACCTGTTTGGCCTGTGGACCGGAAAACGCTTTGTGCTGCCGGTTCCGGCCATCCTGGGCGAAATGAATGAAGACGACGTAAAGAACCCGCCAAAGTTCGGCACCGTAGTTGCCGTCCTGCTGCTGCCCCTGGTCCTCATCTTCCTGAACACCGGGCTCAACACGCTCTCTTCAGCCGGCGTTGTTTCCGAACAGGCCGCCGGGCAGCCCTGGTATGCCCTGCTGCGCACCCTGGGTGAAACACCGGTGGCTCTGCTGATCTCCCTCCTCGTGGCTGCTGTGGTTCTGGGCGCCCGGCGCGGAGAATCCAAGACAGCCATCGAGAAGGTGCTGGAGTCCGCCCTGGGCCCGGTGTGTTCGGTCATCCTGATCACCGGTGCCGGCGGCATGTTCGGCGGTGTCCTGCGCACCTCGGGAATCGGCGATGCCCTCGGAGACGTACTCAGCGACCTGGGCGTGCCCCTGATCCTGGCCGGCTTCCTGATCGCCGCCATCCTGCGCATCGCCCAGGGTTCGGCAACCGTTGCACTGACCACTGCGGCGGCCCTGATTGCTCCCGGGGTCCTGGAGTCGGGCTACAACACGGTGCAGATTGCCGCCATGGTGGTGGCTGTCGCCGCCGGTTCAGTGGTGGTCAGCCACGTGAACGACTCCGGTTTCTGGCTGGTGGGCCGTTTCATGGGCATGGACGTCAAAACCACCCTGAAAACGTGGACCGTGCTGGAAACGCTGATCGGTGTCATGGGCTTCGCCCTGGCGGCAGCGGCCTTCGGTTTGGCTTCGCTGGCCTAGCCGGCCTAACCAGCACACGACGACGGCGGGGCACCTTCGCGGGTGCCCCGCCGTCGTCGTGTCCGCAGTGTCAGAGGCGCATGAAAACATGAGAAGTTACGAAATTTTTCGGTGTGCTCCACCGCCCTAGGGAAGGACCCCACGCACCATGATGGGTGGTCATCACGCAGCATCAGGCGCCGCAGCCTGGATAGCTGTTGCTTCAACCGCACCGCACGCCCTTGGCTGGTATCCGGTAACCCCGCTGGGCGTGGTCACCGGCGCGCTGCTGACTGCCGGAGCTGCACTGCTGCCGGATCTAGACCACCACAGCGGGACGATCGCCCATTCGCTGCCGCCCATCACCAAAATCCTGGCCCGCATCACCGAACAAATCAGCGGAGGGCACCGCCGCGGAACCCACTCCCTGCTGGGCCTGGCCGTCTTTGTGGCACTGTCCACCGCCCTGGGAAAAGTCACCGCGGTGGTCCCTGTCTTCGGGTCCGTCGCCGTCGGGGCCGGCGTGCTGTCAGTCCTGCTCATGGGATTTGCCTTGAAGGCGCTGAAGATCGCGGGCGGACCCGGCCGCAGCTGGCTGCTGGCGCTGGCCCTGTCCGCTTTCATTGCCGTCTACGCACCGGAAAACAATGACTGGCTGCCCGTCGCCGTCGGACTTGGCGTGGCCGTGCACATCCTGGGGGATCTGCTGACCCATCAGGGCGTCATGATCCTGTGGCCGCTGCGGATCAAGCGTCCCCGGTCCCTGGTGGGCGTTCCCGTGGTGAACAAGCTCTGGCGCAGCAGCGGCAGCATGTCCATTCCACTGATCGGCGCTGCCGGTTCCTGGCGGGAATGGGCACTGATGGTGCCGGTCACGGTGTACGCCATCTACGGAGTGGTCTATGACTCCTTTATGACGCTGAGCCAATGGGCGTCCGCTTAGAGCTGACCCGCCGCGCCGACTTTCCAACCGTTCACTGCTGTGAACCATAATGGTCTCTGTGGAACTAGCCCTGTTTGCTGTCATCGGCGTGGCTGTTATCGTCACCGTCGCCGCGTTTTCCAAGAGGCTCGGCATTGCCGCGCCCCTGATCCTGGTGGTGGTGGGGCTCGGGCTGTCCTATTTACCAGGCCTGCCAACGTTCACCGTCCCGCATGAAGTGATCCTCATGGGTGTGCTGCCCCCGCTTCTCTACGCAGCCGCAGTGAACCTGCCCGTGGTGGACTTCCGCCGCAATCTGGGCGCCATTTCCAGCCTTTCCGTCTTCCTGGTCCTGTTTTCGGCTTTCGCCACCGGCCTGCTCCTGTATATCGTCCTGCCGGACCTGAACCTTGCGGCAGCCATTGCCCTGGGTGCCGTGGTGAGCCCGCCGGACGCCGTCGCCGCCACCTCCATCGGTAAGAAACTGGGGTTGCCGCCCCGCCTGGTGACAGTGCTGGAGGGTGAGGGCCTGGTCAATGACGCGACGGCACTGGTGCTGCTGCGCTCTGCCATCGCCGCCAGTGCCGGCGGCCTGGCAAGCATCTGGGACGGCGTGGCTGACTTCGGTTTCGCAGTGGTGGCCGCCGTCGCCGTCGGCCTGCTGGTCGGGTTCGCCACGGTCTACCTCCGCTCCAAACTCCACGACCCCGTTTTGGACACGGCTATTTCCATTGTGGTGCCGTTCGTGGCCTTCATTCCGGCCGAAGAGCTGGGCGCCTCCGGTGTGCTGGCTGTAGTGGTTGCCGGCCTCTACACAGGTCACCGCTCAGGCTCCGCCTTCAGTGCGCAGGCGCGCATTAATGACAGCGTCAATTGGCACACCATCCAGTTCCTGCTGGAAAACGGCGTGTTCCTGCTCATGGGACTGGAAATCCGCTATTTGGTGGAGAACATTGACCCCGAGCTGCTGACGGTGCGCGAATCCGTAGTGATCGGCTTGGGCGTCACCGCACTGCTGATTGCCGTCCGCTTCCTGTGGATGGGGCCCCTGATTCTGGTGCTGCGGGCAAAAGTGGAACACCAGGAGCGGCGCACCACCCGGTTCCGGGCTGCCCTGGACAGCCTGAAGGCGCAGGGGCTGCCCGACGAGCGTACCCAGCGACGCCATAAGCGCGGCGAGTCGATCTACCGGCGGCGGCGGGCGGACATCGCGCAGCTGCGCAAGGAAGGCCTGGACTGGCGCGGCGGTGTCGTCATCGGCTGGTCGGGCATGCGCGGCGTGGTGACGTTGGCTGCGGCGCAGTCCCTGCCCGAATCAACCCCCTACCGGGAACAGCTCGTCCTGATCGCTTTCACGGTGGCAGTGGTGACCCTCCTCCTGCAGGGTGGGACCCTGCCCTGGGTCATCAAGGCGCTCGGCGTCCGGGGCCGCAACGCCGCCGAGGACCAGCGCGACCTGGCAACGCTGCTGGACCAGATCAGCGATGCGGGCCTGATGGTTCTGGAAAACCCCGCCATCTGCCTGAACTCGGATGTGGATGTGGACCCGGACGTAGTGGAACGCGTGCGCCAAAGCACCTTCCTGCGCAGCGAACTGGCCTGGGAGCGGGTCAAGGCGCTGGGTATCGGCACCTCGGCCACCCCCCAGCTTCAGTACCGCGAACTGCGGCGTGCCGTCGTGGAAGCCGAACGGGAAGCTCTGCTGCTGGCCCGCCGGGAGGGGCGTTTCCCCTCCCGCACCCTCGCCGATGCCCAGCGCCTGCTGGATGTGGAGGAGACCCGGCTGCGGCCGCGCGTGGGCGAACGGTGACCGCGGTCCGCTCGGGCCTGCCCCTGGCCCGGAGAGTGCATCTCAGTCCTGGTGCAGCTGGATGTAGTTGCCGCAGCCGTCGTCGAACACTGCCCTGGTGCCCATCGCGTCGCTTTCCGGCGGCCCGGTAAAACGGACGCCGAGGGCGCCGAGCCGCTCCGTTTCAGCTACAACGTCGTCCACACCCAGGACGAGGGCGGGCAGGCCGAGGTCATAGACTCCGCTGCGGTAGGCCTCGGCCACAGGATTGTCGCTGGGCTCCAGCAACAATCCCGGGCCGGCCGGAATCCCGGGCGCCTGGACAACAAAGAGGTTGTACTCGGGCATCACCATCAGTGGTTCAAAGCCCAGCGTGCCGGTGTAAAAGTCAAAGGCCGCTGCCGGATCCGTCACATGGATGCTGCTCATTTTTACGCGCATGCGCGAAAGGCTACCGCGTTGTCCGCGCGGCGTGACCGTCGATCCGAATATTAACGGCTCCGGCGCGGCTTGCCGCTCTTGCCGGTTCCCTTACTGCCCGGGCCTGCCTTTCCAGACGACCCTTTGGTGCCCGAGGTCCCCTTGGCGCCGGCACCGCCCTTGGCGCCGCCGCGTCCGCCGGATCTGCCCGCAGTACCGGGCTTTTCTCCGCTCCTGCCCTGGCGTTCCTTGGTCCGCTGCCGGGCCGTGGTCTTTTGCTCGGCCTGGACCGAGGGCTGCCGGGAACTGTTGGCAGTGCGCCCACGCACAATGCCCACAAACTCCTCAATACCCTCGTCTTCGGATCCCTCCAGCCAGGCAACGGCAATACGGGTAGCCGGGACCCCCGTCAGCGGGCGGGAAACGACGTCGCGCCGGGAATACAGCTTGGCCACGGACATCGGCAGGATGAGCAGGCCAGCTCCGGAGGCCACCACTTCCATTCCGACGTCGGTGCCTCCCATCTCCTTTAAGTCCAGCACGTTCTCACCGGCCAGATCCGACACATCCAGCTCGTCAAAAGCTGCGACGGCGGAATCCTTGGCCGCGGCCACCACGGGCCGTTCCTCATAGAGGGGAATAACGCTCAGGTCCGCGGGCCGGATGAACCCTTCTTCCGGAAGGCGCACAAACACCAGGTCCGCCCGGCCGGCGCGCAGGTCATCCCAGACGGCGTCTTCGCCGCACTGATAGGCGTGGACCTCGCGGTCCTTCCGCTCCGTCCACCGGCCGATCCATTTTCCGGGCGTCACTCCGGGAACATAGCCCAGCGTCAGCGGACGAGCTGCAGGGGCCTGGCGGGGGGAGAAGTCTGTTGGCACCTTTTCAGATTAGCCCAGCACACTCCCACCGGTTTTCAGCCCCACTCTCCTCCATATACCCCCGGCGCCCGCACGGTTGCCCGTGCCGGATATCCTTGGAAGATGACTTCCGAGAAATCCCAATCCATGAAACCTGCCACGGCAGCCAAGAAACTGGGCATTTATCTGCCCGCAGCGCCGCAGGAGTTCCAGGACGGGCCCATTTCCCGCGCCCAGTTCGACGAACTTCAGGCCAATCCTCCCGAATGGCTCGTTGAACTGCGCCGCAACGGCCCCCACCCGCGCCCCGTGGTGGCCCAGAAGCTCAACATCTCCATCAGCGGCCTGACCCGTTCAGGGATTACGGACGCCCTGACCACCGCGCAGATCACCGAGCTGCTGGCCGCGCCGCCGGCCTGGCTCGTGGAAGAGCGGGCCAGCTTTGCCGCTGTCCGCGAGGAAGCCAAGCGCGTGAAGGAAGCTGACGCAAAGAAGGCGCGCAAGGCTGCACAGGCGGAGCAGCAGGCCAACAAGCAGGCCTAACCGTACTTAGCTTTAACTGCAGCAGGCCCGCCGGTGACCGGCGGGCCTGCTGCAGTTAAAGCCAAATGCGCCGCGTTCTGGTGTGTCCGGCCGCTGCGGTCCCCTCCCGTGAAGACCCGCCGGCCGAATAGTGGCCAGGGCATAAAAAAATCACCCCGGTTTATTCAACCGGGGTGATTCTTTTTGTGCGCGAGGGGGGATTTGAACCCCCACGCCCTTTCGGACACTGGCACCTGAAGCCAGCGCGTCTGCCGTTCCGCCACTCGCGCTAAATGGTTTCCCGCGGAAAGTGTGCGTTCAGTCTCACGACCGTCTGCGTCTCGATTCCTCGGGAACAGCAGAATCAAGCATACCCACATTTTGGCCAAACACCTAAACGGGGCATCAAGTGCACCTAAATCCCCGTCCTGACAAGGATTTTCTCTCCCACGGCGACCCCAGTGCCCGCCGTCGGGCACCTCGACAGGGGCCAGCCCGAGACGGATTCGCCGTGGGACAACGCCGTGCGGCCGTTAGGCACTTTATCGGGAGGGGACAGTACTATCGAAGTGGACCTGTATATCTTTGGCCTGCCCTGGTGCGCGTCACACAGGGCCACACGCTACCGCCGGAAAATCCGGACAGAATCCTAGGGAAGGAGGCGATCATGGGCTTGCTCGATAACGTTGAACGCGGAATCGAAAAGGTTGTGCGGGGTGCCTTCTCTACGGGCTCCTCCGGGCGGGTTGAACCCCTTGAACTTGCCATCGCACTGCGGCGGGAACTGGACGAGCGCTGTTTCACAGTAGGCCAGGGCCGCACTCTTGCCCCCAATGTCTTCACGGCCCGCCTGTCCGACTCCGACTTTAAGCGTGCCCAGGAATGGGGCGCCCCACTGGCGGAAGAACTGTGCGACGTCGTCATCAAGCATGCACGAAGCCAGTCCTACACTCTGCAGGGACCCGTACGGGTGTCCTTCACCCGCGACTCCGCACTGAAAGCCGGCGTGCTTGAAGTGGACTCCGCCACGGAGAAGGCCGGAACTCCGGCGCCGTCAGCGCACCAGGCGGCCCCTCCAACGCCCCGGCAGGTACCGGCACGCATGCAGCCTGTCCTGGACATTGACGGGCAGCGGTATTCACTGAATGCTCCTGCCGTTGTGCTTGGACGGTCCTCCGAGGCCGATATCCTCGTAGATGACACCGGCGTGTCCCGCCGGCATCTTGAAATCCGCACCGAAAACGGTGTCAGCCGCGCCATCGACCTCGGTTCCACGAACGGAAGCTTCGTCAACGGCCAGAGAGTACAAGGGGAAGCAGATCTTACGGATGGCTCAACTATTGCCATGGGTCGCACCCGCATCACCTTCCGGCTCCTTCCCGCACGTTCCGGGGGGCGCTAATGGAAGGTGAATTGATTGTGACCCTGCTCCGGTACGGGTTCCTGCTTCTGCTCTGGCTGATGGTGATCAGCGTTGTCGGCGCTATCCGCCGTGACCTGGTGGTTGGCAGCCGCAACCGCACCGGAACGCCCACCGCCCGGCAGATCCGAAAGAACCCCGAACTGGAAAAGCAGGCTCCGGCGCCTGCCCGAGTTGCCGCCCGCCAGGTTGTCGTCACCGAAGGGCCGCTGCGCGGGACCACCCTTGAGCTGGCCTCCAGCCCCATCCTCCTCGGCCGCGCCCAGGAAGCAACCCTCGTGCTGGAAGACGACTATGCTTCCGGACGCCACGCCCGCCTGTTCCCCCAGGGCAGCCGCTGGTTCATCGAGGACCTCGGTTCCACCAACGGCACCTTCCTCGGCGGCAGCCAGCTGACGCGCGCGCTGCCGGTGGAGCCCGGCGTTCCCATCCGCATCGGCAAGACGGTCCTTGAGTTGAGGCCTTAGCAGTGGCTCTGGTTCTCAATTACGCGGCACGGTCCGACGTAGGCATGGTTCGTCTGAAAAACGACGACTCGGCCTATGTCGGCCGCTACTTGGCCGTAGTAGCCGACGGCATGGGAGGCCATGCCGGCGGTAACGTCGCCTCTGCCTCCACTGTGCTCGATCTGGTTCACCTGGACCGTGAAGACCACGACGGCGAGGCACTCACCGTTCTCGCGGATGAGATCCAGGCGGCGAATTCGCTGCTTTCCGAGTTGGTCACCACCAGCCCCCAGCTGTCCGGCATGGGAACCACAGTCACCGCCCTGCTGCTGCACGATTCCACTTTTGCTTTGGCCCATATCGGCGATTCCCGCGCCTACCGGCTGAAGAACGGAGTCTTCGAGCAGATCAGCATTGACCACACATTCGTGCAGCGCCTGATCGACGAGGGCCGGCTGCGCCCCGAAGAAGCCGAAGTCCATCCGCACAAGAACGTCCTTATGCGGGTCCTCGGTGATGTCGACGCGAGCCCCGAACTGGACCTGGCAACCTTCAAGGTGGAACCGGGCGAGAGGTGGCTGCTCTGCTCCGACGGCCTTACTGCAGTGCTCCGGGACTCGGACATTGAAAGCGTGCTCCGGAACACGAAGGACATCCAGCGCTGCGTGGACATCCTGGTTGAGCTGACCCTTTCCGGCGGATCACCGGACAACGTGACGGTAGTCGTCCTGGAAATCGCCGAGGCGCCGGATGACTCGACGCTCCCCGCGGAGGCTGACACCGCACGCGTTCCGATCATCGGCAGTGCCGCTGACCCCTCCCGCGTCAGTGAACCGACTGCCGTTCCGCGCAGCTCTTCCCAGCCTGAGGACCCTGAAACCGGCGACGACGAACCGGCCCGGGCCGAACTGATCCGCCAGGACCTTTCCCAGCGTCCGCATGTACTTGTGGGGGCAGCCTCCCTGGCCACCGAAACCGGGCAGATTCCCATCGTCACCAAGCGCTCTGCGGAACGCCGTTCAGCGCGTCTGCTCACGCACAAGGCCGCTCCCGAAGTCGAGGCTCCTGCGCAAACGGAGCCTGCGCAGCGTCGCCGCTGGCTGGTACCCGCCTTCCTGGCGCTGATGACGGTATTGCTGGCAGCTGTCCTCTGGGTGGGTTACACCTGGACCCAAACCCGTTACTACGTCGGCGCCAGTGACAATAACGTCGCCATCTACAACGGTGTGTCCCAGTCACTCGGGCCCATTCGGCTTTCCTCCGTCACCGAAACCACCGACATTCCCGTCGACAGCCTCCCGGAATACCAGCGCAACCGGGTAGAAGGAACCATCCCGGCAAAGGACCTCCTGCACGCCGAGCAAATCGTCGAAGACCTCAGGGGAACAGCGCGCACGAGCAGCAGCTGTGCTCCTTCCGCGCCGGGAACGCCGGTCCAGGCGACACCCAGCCCGGCCCCGAGCCCCTCCGGCAATGCGGCACCCCAACCTTCGGCCTCTGCCACCCCGTCAGCCGCCGCCTCGCCTGCCGCTGATCCGGATAACTGTGGAGGACGGAAGTAATGTCCGATGTACTGACCCCGCCCAAATCGCGCCGCAATATTGAGGCTGCGCTGCTGCTGCTGGCCCTGCTGGTGGGCATCGGCGCCAACATGGTGGTTGGCCTGGACCAGGACCGGGCCTTTGACTCGGACTTCTGGACCCAGGGTGCAACACTTGTGGGCCTGGTCCTGGTCTTCCATCTCGTTCTGCGCTTCCGCGCAAAATATGCCGATCCGGTAATACTTCCGATCGTGACCGCCCTCAACGGTATTGGCCTGGCGATGATCCACCGTCTGGACATCGCTGAGGGAACCGATGCCGCCGACCGCCAGCTGCTGTGGAGTGCGGTTGCGGTAGCTGCGGCCATCGCCGTCCTTTTCCTCATCAAGGACCACCGGATCCTGCGCCGCTACACCTACATTTCACTCATCGTCAGCGGCATCCTGCTGCTGCTGCCCCTGACGCCGCTCGGCCTGGAACTCAACGGCGCACGGATCTGGATCCAGGTGCCGGGCATCGGCACGTTCCAGCCCGGTGAAATCGCCAAAATCACCCTGGCCATATTCTTTGCGGGGTATCTCTCCGCCAACCGCGACCTCATCCTGTTGGCCGGGCGCAAAGTGGGCCCGCTCCAGCTTCCGCGCCTTAAGGACCTTGGGCCCATGATGGCCGCCTGGATCGTCAGTATCGGCGTGCTGGTCTTCCAACGGGACCTCGGCTCATCAATCCTGTTCTTCGGCCTGTTCATGGCCATGATCTACGTAGCCACCAGCCGGGTCAGCTGGGTCCTGATCGGGGTTGCCCTGCTGACCGCCGGCGGATTGGCCGCCACACAGCTGTTCAGCCATGTTGCGCTGCGGATCGACGGCTGGCTCAATGCATTCGACCCGGAGGTCATCGACCGCCAGGGCGGCAGCTGGCAGGTGGTCCAGGGGCTGTTCGGCCTCGCCAGCGGCGGCCTCGCAGGCACCGGCCTGGGGCAGGGCAGGCCGGACCTCGTCACCTATGCCAACTCCGACATGATCATTGCCGCCCTGGGCGAAGAGCTCGGACTCATCGGCATCTTCGCGATCGTGCTGATGTACGTCCTGCTGGTTTCCCGCGGTTTCCGTGCGGCTCTTGGAACCCGTGACGGATTCGGAAAACTGCTGGCCTGCGGATTGTCCTTCACCATTGCGCTGCAGTGTTTCGTGGTGATCGGCGGGGTGACCCGCCTGATCCCGCTGACGGGGCTGACCACGCCGTTCATGTCCGCCGGCGGATCATCGCTGCTGGCCAACTGGATCATTGTTGCTCTGCTGCTGCTGATCTCCGAAGCCGCCCGGCGTCCGGCCGCCATGGGCCCGATGACCGGCCCCATGGTTCCGGCGCTGCCCAAATCCACAGCGGGGACGGCCCGCAAACGCACACTGAGGGAAGAGGAGGTACGCGGCTCATGAATCAAGCCATTCGGAACAGCTGGATTGTGGCCTTGTCCATGTTTATCCTCATTCTCGGTTCACTGACCTACGTCCAGTTCTTTGCGGCGGAGGACCTCAGCACCAACCC
Organism: Arthrobacter sp. NPDC097144; assembly: GCF_044762205.1. Lineage (NCBI taxonomy): Bacteria > Bacillati > Actinomycetota > Actinomycetes > Micrococcales > Micrococcaceae > Arthrobacter > Arthrobacter sp. NPDC097144. Next base: position 199,416 of record NZ_JBIWDW010000003.1, read on the forward strand.
GAACAACAACCGCACCATTTACCAGGACTTCGGCCGGAACCGCGGCTCCATCCTTGTGGACGGAGTACCCATCGCCGAATCCGTGCCCTCGGGAGACCAGTTCAACTTCCAGCGGGTCTATCACCAGCCGGAGCTCTACTCCCAGCTCACCGGTTACTTTTCGCTCGTCAGCGGAGTGACCCAGCTGGAAAGCGTGATGAATGATGAGCTCACCGGTACCAGCGACCAGCAGTTCCTCGACCGTCTGGTACAGCTCGTGTCCGGCAACCAGCCGCAGGGGGCATCGGTTGAGCTGACCATCGACCCCGACCTGCAGCAAATGGCATATGACCTCATTCCGGACGGCCAAAAGGGTTCCATCGTGATGATGGAACCCAAAACCGGCAACATCCTGGCCATGGTTTCCAAACCCAGCTATGACACCAACCTGCTGGCCGGGCACGATACCAAAGTGGTGGAACAGAACATGCAGGAACTGCTGACGGTGGAAGGGCTGTCCCCCTACACGAATGCCGCCACGCAGTCGCTGCTGGCTCCCGGCTCCGTATTCAAGCTGGTCGACGCCGCTGCCGCCTTGGAATCAGGCGAATATGATGCGGATTCCGAGATCGACAACCCCAATGAGCTTCCCCTGCCGGGAACCAACGTCGCCCTGCCGAACTACACCAATGGAAACTGCGGCCTCCGCTCCCAGGCCACCATCGGCTTTGCCCTCGAGCAGTCCTGCAACACCGTGTTTGCCCAGATCGCCTGGAAACTCGGTGAAGACGCGATTGTCTCGCAGGCGGAAAAGTTCGGCTGGAACACGCCGCTCCATCTTCCGGACCGCGGCATTGACCGGGTCGTGGCCAGCGGCTTCCCCACAGAGATGGACCAGGCCCAGCTGGCACAGGCCGCCATCGGCCAGTACAGCGTCACGGCCACTCCGCTGGAGATCGCCATGATGACCTCGGCCATTGCCAACAACGGTGTCCAGATGACCCCCAACCTGATTCGGAACGTCCGGGCAGCCGACCTGTCGATCATCGACGAACCGGAACCCGATGTCCTGAATACCTCCATCAGCCCGGACACGGCACGCCAGCTCACCGACTGGATGGTGGGTGTCGTGGACAACGGCACTGCCTCCGCGGCGCAGATTCCCGGCGTGAAGGTGGCCGGAAAAACCGGAACCGCCGAGGTCCAGGACCGGGGAGACAATGCCTGGTTCACGGGCTTTGCTCCGGCTGATGACCCCGAAGTGGTGATCTCCGTCGTCATGGAAGACGTGGACCTGACTACCGGTGCCCAATTGACCACTCCAAGCGCGCAGAAACTCCTAGAGGCGGTGTTGAATAAGTGAGGCCTTCATCGGGTATCACCTTAGGCGGCAGATTCCAGCTCACCGACCGTATTGCCATCGGCGGTATGGGCGAAGTCTGGAAGGCACGGGACCTTGTCCTGGGCCGAATTGTTGCCATTAAGATCCTCAAGGAGGAGTACACCGGGGATCCCGGGTTCCTCAACAGATTCCGGGCCGAGGCACGCCACACTGCGCTGCTGAACCACGAAGGCATCGCCAACGTCTTCGATTACGGGGAAGAGGAGGGGTCCGCCTACCTGGTCATGGAACTGGTCCCCGGACTTCCGCTGTCCTCCATCATCGAACGGGACAAGAGCCTCACTCCGGACCGTACGCTCTCCATCATTGGGCAGACTGCCACTGCGCTGGCCGCTGCCCACAAGCAGGGACTGGTCCACCGGGATGTCAAGCCCGGAAACCTGCTGATCCTGCCGGACGGCAGGGTCAAAATCACTGACTTCGGCATTGCCCGGCTCGCCGACCAGGTGCCGCTGACGGCCACCGGCCAGGTCATGGGCACGGCCCAGTATTTGGCGCCCGAGCAGGCCACCGGCCAGCAGGCCACCGGTTCCAGTGACATCTACGCGCTTGGTGTCATTGGGTACGAGCTGTTGGCGGGGACCCGTCCCTTCTCCGGAGAATCGCAGATCGCGATTGCCCTGGCCCAGGTCAATGACACCCCTCCGCCGCTGCCTGAGACCATTCCGCTGCCGGTCCGTGCCTTGGTCATGTCCATGCTGGCCAAGGATCCGGCGGACCGCCCGGCAGACGCCGAGGCACTGGCCCGAGCGGTTGCCGCCATCCGCCGCGGAGACATCACCGCTGCAGAAGCTGCGGTCCCCGGAATGCTGCTGTTCGGAGGCGGCGGAGCCACAGCCGTCAACGACGCCGTGACCCAGCCCGTGCCCACGGCAGGCACCTCCGCCACCCGCGTGGTGAACACGGCTCCCTCCACCTCGGCGCTTCCCACCGTTGCCGGAGCAGCAGTGGGTGCGGACAGCGCTGCCACCGGTGAACTGGCCGCGTCCCGGGAATGGACGGACGAAGAAGTCGACGACGTCGACGGTGCCGGCAGCGACGGAACCGTCGACGACGCCAATACCACGCCCACGGCCAAGCGCCGCAGCCCGTGGACCCTTCCCCTCATTGCCCTGCTTGTGCTGCTGATCGGTGCCGGAATCGCGGCCTTCCTGCTGAGCGGGGACAGGGACAGGGATCCCGCTCCTGCCCCGACCTCCACCACCACTCAGGCGAGCCCCAGTGCAACGCCTTCGCGGAGCGCGAGCCCCAGTCAGACTCCCTCTGAGGATGCCGATGAAATCACCGTCGATCCTGCCGATTTCATAGGTCTTCCTTACGCCCAGGTCCAGTCCCTGCTGAGCGCACTGGGGCTGTCCGTCACCGGCAACCCGGTGGAATCCGCGGACGATCCCGAGGGCCAGGTTTTTGACATTGATCCTGTGGGAGTGCTCTCCCGCGGCGACCGCGTCACGGTCAGCTACTACTCCGCTCCCGCTTCTCCCTCGCCGGAACCGTCCACCTCCTCTGAGTCGCCCTCTTCCTCTGCCCCATCCATGACCACCGTGCCCGGCGGCCTCACCGGGCAGGCCAGCAGCGCGGCGGACCAGCAGATCAGCGCCGCCGGGCTGGTACCGGTCAACGGAGGAACCCGGCCTTCCGACCAGCCTGCCGGAACCGTGGTTGCCGTCAATCCGTCCGAGGGAGCGCCGGTTCCCCAGGGCTCCACCGTCACCTATTTCACCTCGGCAGGACCACAGCAGCCCGCACCTGCAGATCCCACTCCCGCACCAACACAGGTACCCACGGCTCAGTCAGAACCCACCGCTGCCTCCGTCCCGGAGCAGCCCAACAACATTGTGCCTTCGGCCGGTTAAGCGGTTATGAGCGCAGAATTCCTCAAAGGACACCCTCCACTGAATACTGAACGGGTGCTCAACGGCCGGTACGAGATCGGCGAGCTGATTGGACGCGGCGGGATGGCTGACGTCTATCTCGGCCGCGACCTCAGGCTCGGCCGTACCGTTGCCATCAAGGTTCTGCGTCCTGATCTCGCCCGCGACCCTCTTTTCCAGTCGAGGTTTCGACGTGAGGCCCAGGCTGTTGCGGGGTTGAACCATCCGTCGGTGGTCAGCGTCTACGACACCGGCAACCAGGAGTCACCGGGGTCTTCCACCGAGGATGTACGCCTGCCGTTCATCGTGATGGAGTATGTCCACGGCCGCACCCTGCGGGACCTGGTCAAAGCCAAAGAAATTAGCGTCGAAAAAGCGGTTGACTACACCCTGGGCGTCCTTTCAGCGCTCGAATACAGCCACCGCTCAGGCATCGTCCACCGGGACATCAAGCCCGCCAATGTGATGGTCACTGACGAGGGCGGCGTGAAGGTCATGGACTTCGGGATTGCCCGGGCCATGGCTGATTCGGCGGCCACCATGACCCAGACCCAGGCCGTGATCGGCACTGCGCAGTACCTCTCCCCGGAACAGGCACGCGGCGAAACCGTGGATGCCCGCAGCGACCTCTATTCAGCAGCGTGCCTGTTGTTCGAAATGCTCGCGGGACGGCCTCCGTTCATCGGTGACAGCCCGGTGTCCGTGGCGTATCAGCATGTCCGGGAAACGCCGCCGAAGGCCAGCAGCTTCAATCCGGAGATCCCTTCCTCGCTTGACGCAGTGCTGGAACGCGGACTGGCCAAGGACCGCGGAGACCGCTATCAGGATGCCCATGCCTTCCGGGAGGCGCTGTTGCGTGCCCGAAGCGGAGCCGCCGCCGAGTCGCACCCTCGCACCGAACCCACCGAAGCGCTGACGGTCTCGCCGCCCAAACGTGCCGCCGTTGAAGTCAGCCGGATTGAGGACGATCCCCGGACGCGTGCCATGGCACGGATCCTGCCGGGCCAGGAGGTTCCCCATCAGGTCCCGGAGGACCGGGACCACGACGAGGACGACGACGACGACGTTCCGGTGGCTCTTGCCATTGGCAACACCGGAGAGCGTGACCCGGACCAAAGGGCGCGCCGCCGCGCCTGGATCACCACCCTGATCATTGTGCTGGTTCTCCTGTTCGGTGCCGGTGTTGTCTTTGCCTACAACATGATGAACCCCAAGGAAACTGCCCCCGTCACGGCAACCATGCCCAGCGTCCAGTCGAAAACACAGACCGAAGCGCTGAACATCATCCTGAACGCCGGGTTCGGTGTACCGACCATTGAGCAGCACTACAGTGAAACGGTAAAACCGGGTCTGGCGATTGGTACGGAGCCCGAAGGCGGCACAGACACTCCGCTGGACCGGAAGGTCGTCCTGTACATATCCCTGGGGCCGGCCACGGTAACTGTTCCGGATAATCTCGCCGGCATGACGGAGCCCGAAGCACGCGATACCCTGCGGCGCCTGAATCTCCAGGGCGGAAGCACTGACGTAGCCAACAGTGCCACGGTTGCCCTCGGCCGGGTTCTGTACAGCACCCCCGCCGCCGGAGAGTCCGTCCCGGTGGGCACCACAGTGGATTTGGTACTGTCCACCGGCAACGTCACGGTTCCGGATGTCGTGGGCCTGCCCTTGGACACGGCGAAAGCCACGCTCGCAGCTCCTGAGTACCTGCTGACCGCAACGGTCAATGAGGTGGAAAGCTCCCTCGTGGAGCCGGGCATCGTGATGGACCAGAGCATTGGCGGCGGAATGAATGCCGAGCAGGGCAGCACCATTTCCCTAACGGTTGCCAAGGCCCCTGTCCCTCCCGCCGCTCCTACGGAAGAACCGTCGCCGAGCGCCAGTGCCTCCCCGGAGCCGACGACGACGCCATCCCCGTCGCCGTCGACGTCACCGGCTAAGAAGAAAAAGGACGACGACTAGCCCTCTCCTAGCGCGGAAGGGACTGCGCCTCCGTGGACATCAAGGGGCTCAGGGTTGCGGCATGCGCTGCGGCTCCGGCCAGGCCGAGCCCCTCCAGCCAGTTCCCCAGCATCTGATATCCGCCTTCGGTCAGCACTGACTCAGGGTGGAACTGGACACCGGACAGGGGGGCCGCGGAATGCCGGAGGCCCATGATGATTCCGCTCTCCGTCCGCGCGGTGACCTCGAGTTCTGCGGGAATGGTGTCGGCCACCGCTGCAAGCGAGTGGTATCGGGTTGCCGTGACCGGGCTTTCCAGTCCCTGGAACACGTCAGTTCCGCCGTGGTGCACGCAGGAGGTCTTGCCGTGCATCAGTTCCGGTGCGTGGGTCACGGTTCCGCCGTAGGCTTCGGCCAGGGCCTGATGCCCCAGGCAGATTCCCAGCATCGGCTTGTTATTCTCTCCGCACCAGCGGATCAGATCGATGCAAACGCCTGCCTCTGCCGGTGCCCCGGGGCCGGGAGACACCAGTACGCCGTCACGGGCGGCGGCCAGGTCAATCGCCTCCGCCAAGGTGACGTCGTCGTTGCGCACCACGGTGGTTTCAGCGCCAAGCTGCTGAAGGTAGCCCACCAGTGTGTAGACAAAGCTGTCGTAGTTGTCGACCACCAGGATTCGGATACTGCTCATGGTTCTAGGTACCGCCAATCGTGGAATCTGTGAGGGGGCTGAGGAAACTGAATTCGGAAAACCAAGGGAAGACGTAGGTCATCAGCAGGAGCACCACGCCGATGATCAGCGCCAGGGCAATGAAGATGCGGACCCAGAGCGGGCCCGGCAGACTCCTAAAGATCCATCCGTACATTTAGCCTGCACCTTCCGCGTTGTGGGCAACCTGGGCTGCGATTTCGGCCGGCGGGCCGGCAGACAGCGGCTGCCAGGACTCCATCACCGAGTAGGCAATAATCCGTTCCTGTGCCCCGAACCGCGGATTGCAGCTGGTGAGGGTAAGGAAGCGTTCCGTCGGCACAGCTGCCGGCTCGGTTGGCACCGGTGCAATGACATCCACGCGGTCCGGCAGGACTATCTGGTTGTTGCGGTAGACGTAGGTGTAGTAGCCGTCCTTGGTCTGCACATAAATCTTATCCCCGGGCACGAGGGTATGAATGGCGTCCAGGACCTGCCCGTGGGTTTGCCGGTGTCCGGCCAGCGCGAAGTTGCCCACCTCTCCGGGCATGGCCGTGGAGGGATAGTGTCCCAGCCCCAGGGTATCCAGCACGGGAGTTCCCACGCCGCTCGTGACAGGGCGTGAATAGGTCTCTCCGAAGCGGGGGACGTAGACGACGGCGAAGGTCTGGCCTTCAGTTTCGATGGCGGGCAGGACAACGGGGTCCCCGTAATCGGGAGGGCCTGCAGGGGCCTCGGGGGCAGGAGCCACGGGCGCATCAAACTGCTCGAAGAGCTGTCCCACGGCTTGGTCCTGCTTGCGGTTCGCGTCAATGTTGGTCCACCAGAGTTCCCATGCCACGTACAGCACCAGCAGCAGTCCGAGCGTAATGAGCAGCTCGCCGAAGATCTGGACAACCAGCTGGCCGCGGCTGCGCGCGGGCCGGCGCCGTCGTCGGCCCTTGGGGTCTGCGGGCGCAGGGGGTGCCGTTCGGGAGGTAGCCAAGAGGCCCCTTTCTTTATGCAGCCTATGTCTGCGGCTGTTGCTCAGGCGACACGCAGGACTCCCGGCATTCGCTACGATGAGTACAAGGGAAACAGCCAGGTGCGGTGGCAGCCCACAGTCAGGATACAGCCGGGCCAGGGTCCGGCGAGGCACTACTGCACCGCGGCCCCGCCATGACCGTACATGCCGGCGTCTCGAGAGCCGGTTCCTAGGAGGATCCGTGCCTGAATCGAAATCCCGCAAGAAGCCCGCCGCCGCGTCTCCCGCGCCCAAGGCTTCCTCGGCACCAAAGCCCAACCCGGTTTGGTACAAGCCCGTCATGTTCAGCCTGATGATCATCGGTCTGCTGTGGATCATCGTCTTCTACATTTCCCAGGGTGAGTACCCGGTTCCGGCGCTGGGCGCCGGCAACATCCTCGTTGGCTTTGGTGTGGCCATCGTTGGCTTTCTCATGACCACCCGCTGGCGCTGAGGGGAGCTCCCCCACCACCCCCGCTCAGGCACACCCTCTGCGGTGTGCGGAGCCTCCGCTCTCCAGCTGGGTTGTGCACACACTGTGCACAGAGTTATCCACAGGTGTGTGTAACTTTGCGGACCAGCTTTGCAAAAACCCCGGAAACACGGGACCAACAGTTATCCACAGCTGTGGAATTACATGTGTGTAACTTGGTTTAGCCTCTGGATAACCTGTTCACAGCACTCCTGTCATCCTGTGGATAACTCCCGGCGGAAGGAAGACCAGTGGCTCTCCTGAGAACCGGGTGAACTCCGCTCGGGGACGGGCAGAGTCTTCCACCGGCGCGCCTGGACCCCTTAAGCGGCGCCGGTTTCGTCCCGAACCAGCGAGGCGGGCCGGAGACATCAGTTCCCCGGCCCGCCTAGTTATTAACACTGTGGGTATCCCTGTGGATAACACTTGCCGGCTCCGGGTGCCGCTGAAGGCGCGCGGAGCCGGATCAGACCAGCCTCACAGCAGGCCCTTAGCTGCAGCCAGAACTGCGGAAAAGACACACAGGAACACCACAATCGCCGCCAGGCCGGCGAACTGCACCAGCGAACGGTTCTTGCCTCTGGGCGCAAAGACCAGCACGGCTGCACAGGCAACCCCGGTGAGCAGTCCGCCCAGATGGGCCTGCCAGGCGATATTGGGGACAAAAAAGCCCAGCGCAAAGTTGACGGCCAGCAGGATCAGCACCGACCGGACGCTGGCCCGCCGCTGGAGCAGCACCACCAGCAGGGCGCCGAAGAGGCCGAAAATTGCCCCTGACGCCCCAACCACGGGCTGAACGATGGGATTGAGCAGCAGCACGCCCACCGACCCGCCCAGTGCGGAAATCAAGTACAGCAGGGCGAAGCGGAGCCGGCCCAGCTGCGGTTCAAGCCCCTGGCCCAGGAACCACAGGGCATACAAGTTGAAGGCAATGTGAAGTATTCCTCCGGGGGAATGGAGGAAAGCCGACGTCAGCATGCGCCACGGCTCAATACCCGTGTACACCGGCGCGTACCAGAGGGCGCGGGTGAAGGGCGGGTAGAGGAACTGCACCACGAAGAACGCACCGCAGATCACCATCAGGGTGATCGTGACTACGGGCTTTCCGGTGGCCGCCTTTCCGCCGTACGGCGTCCGGTAGGCCGGCGATTTCCGCTGGGTTTCCCGGAAACAGTCCACGCACTGGACTCCCACCGGCGCCGCATGCTGGCATTCCGGGCAGGCTGGCCGGCCGCAGCGCTGGCAGCGGATATAGCTGACCCGGTCGGGGTGGCGCGGACAGACGGGGACCTGTGAGGCCGGAGTTTCAGCAGGCACTCCATATGACATTGCGGTACTCCCAAGAAAATGAGGCCAGATGAACGAAAGGCCCCGGCCGGGTCATCCGGCCGGGGCATCGTCAAGGGGTTTAGAGCTGTTCGACAGTGATGCTGTTGATGACGACGTCCTCGGCCGGCTTGTCACGCATGTCGGTGGCGACGGCGTTCAGCTGGTCCACCAGCGCGCGGGACTCTTCATCGGCAACTTCGCCGAAGATGGTGTGCTTGCCCTGCAGCCAGGTGGTGGGGACGGAGGTGATGAAGAACTGGGATCCGTTGGTTCCCCGGCCCATCTGCACGCCTGCGTTGGCCATGGCCAGCTTGTACGGGGTGGAGAAGTCCAGGTCCGGGTTGATCTCGTCGTCGAACTGGTAACCCGGTCCGCCGGTGCCGCGGCCCAGGGGATCGCCGCCCTGGATCATGAAGTCCTTGATGATGCGGTGGAAGATGGTGCCGTCATACAGCGGCCGGCTGGTCTTCTCTCCCGTTGCCGGGTCGGTCCACTCAATTTCGCCGGTGGCCAGGCCAACAAAGTTCTTTACCGTCTTGGGCGCGTGGTTGCCGAAGAGGTTGACCTTGATGTCGCCCATGGACGTGTGGATGGTCGCAATTGCGGTAGGGATAGCAGTCATACGCTTCATTCTTCCATGGCAGCGCGGCTGGCGGGCGGAATTCGGCAGGTTCAGCGCACAGTGAAAAGTCCGCCCCGCCCAGCCAGTCAATAGCCCGCAGCAGCCAAGTCAACGTAGTGTAAGGATGAACCGTCACTATCCCGGGAGGTAGTTTTGAAGAAGAAGGACCGTATGTCGCGTGACTTTGAAGCCAATGTCACTGCAGGCGTAGAAACGGCACGTGACTGGGCAGCACCGAAGGTGGAGGCCGCACGTGACTGGGCAGTGCCCCGCATCGAAAAGGGCATTGAAACCGCTTCGCCCAAGATCCAGGAAGGCATCAAGCGAGCCGGCGACGGCGTCGCTGCCGGAGTAGCCACGGTTACTCCCCGCATCCAGGAGAGCCTGCAGAAGGTTGGGCCGAAGATCAGCCAGGCGGTGGATGAAGCCGCTCCCCGGATCCAGCACACGCTGGACCGCGCCACTCCGGTGATCACCGGCGCCCGGGACAAGGTCGTGGACGACTACATTCCCACCCTCTCCACCCGTATCGGCGACGCCTCCACCACGGTCACGCGTACGCTCGGCACCGCTTCCGTTCCGGTCCAGACGGCTGTTGCCAAGGCCACCGGTAACAAGAAGGCTCTGAAGAAGGCACAGAAGGCAGCCGCCCAGGCCGCCAAGGAAGCCCGCAAGAACCAGAAGGGCGGCGGCAAAGGCTGGCTGATCTTCGGCATCCTTGCAGCAGCCGTTGCCGCAGGTGTTGCCGCGTGGCGCGCTTCGCGTCCGGTTGAGGACCCCTGGAAGACCCCGGCGCCGGCGAAGCCCGAAACCATCAAGGTTCCGGAGCCGAAGCCCGCTTCGGCCCAGCCGGCTGCATCTGCGCCTGCTGCCCCTGCCGCACCCAAGGCAGCTGCAACCGCTCCCGCCGCCTCCACGCCTGAGACTCCGGCCGCCAAGGCTGCCTCCAACGGCAAGGAATCCGTCCAGGAATCCAAGGACACCGTGGCCAGCATCAAGGAAGCCGCTGAGCGCGCAGCAGCACGTTCCGGCGAAAAGGCTGCCGAAGCCGCCAAGCACAGCAAGGAAGCCGCTTCCAAGGCCTCCGATGCTGCCAAGACGTCAGGCACCGCCAAGAAGTCCGGCGCACACGCTGACAAGTCAACGGAAAAGTCCGCCGACTAACAGCCCTGCACCAAAGCAACACAGGCAACACTAAGGAAGGCCCCCGCTTTTGCGGGGGCCTTCCTTAGTGCATTGGAGCGGAGCGCTAGGCTTCGACGTCCCCGCCCAGGGCTGGCGGTGCCGGCGGCAAGGCCTCGGTCTTGACGGCACGGCGTCCCTGGCCGGTGACGACGACGGCGAGTCCAGCCAGGATCAGTGCCAGTCCGCCGTAGGTGCCGGCCGGCAGCTGCTCCTGCAGAAAAACAGCGGCCAGGATTGCCGCCCCGGGGATTTCCAACAGAATGATCATGGAGACCACCAGCGGCGAAATGACGGCCAGCAGGTGATTGAAGACGCTGTGGCCCAGCAGCTGGGCCACCACTGTAACTCCCAGTATTCCCAGCCAGGCGGCGGGCTCGAAGGACACCACCGGCTGGCGGAAAACGGCACACAGAAGCAGCAGGATCACTGCGCAGAGCCCGTAGCACAGGGAGGTATAGGTTCCGGTGCTCAGGGTGGCCCGGGCCTTGCCTCCGGCGATCGTGTAGAGCCCGGCCAGTGCACCGCCGGCCACCGCAAGCAGATCCCCGAGCAGGGCTTCGCGGGAAAGGGCAAGGTCGAATCCAGTGATGACGACGACGCCGACCAGCGCCGCCCCCAGCCCCGCCAGCACGCGGGGCGCCACCGGGATGCCGCGGAACAGGTTGAAGAGGGCTATCCACCCTGCCTGAAGGCATACCAGTGCTGTTGCGGCGGCCACCGAGGTGAGTTTCAAGGCCGTGATGAAGCAGGCAAAGTGCAGGGCAAGGGCTATGGAGGCGATCAGGATCCATTTCCGCTCGGCCCGGGTCAGCCGGGAGAATCCGCGGGGATTGCGCAGCACAGCCGGAGCGCCCATCACCACGGCTCCCAGGGCGTTGCGCCAGAACGCAATGGCCAGGGCCGGGGCGGCGGTTGCCGCCATGATGGGGCCGGATGCTGAAACACCAAGAACGCCGATCACGGCGAGGAAAACGGTCACCAGAGCAACAATAGAGGACCTGCGGGGCACCGGCTGCCACTCCTCCGGAGGACGCTGCGGAGGGCGGTTCCGGGATTGTGCCCGGGTCGGTTAACGCAGAAAGTCCCGGTCAGTGACCGGGACTTTCTTTCGGTGGAGGCACGGGGACTCGAACCCCGAACCCCCTGCTTGCAAAGCAGGTGCGCTACCAATTGCGCCATGCCCCCGAATGTGAACTCATCCAGTATAACCCACCCTGACCTGCGGTGGAACCAGACTAATTCGAAAGGAAATCATTCAACCTGATCAGTTGAAGACTTCCAAACGGATTTCTCCGCGGCAGTTTCCTGCCATTTTTTTAGCGCAAAGATTCCTGCGACTGCCGCTGCAGCTACTGCCAGCAACTTTTTCACAGTGCCTCCTTGCTTGGTGGCGCATCACTTTTCAGTGATGTTCCGTGGGCGCACCAGGACTTGAACCTGGGACCTCTTCGTTATCAGCGAAGCGCTCTAACCGCCTGAGCTATGCGCCCCGATACCTTCTCGGGCCGAGATAAAACTTTACCCCACCTCTGCCGGGATCCCAAATCGGAATCCAAATTTCTGTCCGGCCGGCTCTTTTTGAGGGCAGCGGCCGGACAAAAATCGGAAAATAATCCGCTTTTTAGTCGTCCGTCAGCGTCACGCCGATGCCGCCCACCAGGGTGGAGGCAATGTTGTAAAGCACGGAGGCGAGCATGGACAGGGCGGTCAGGAGCAGGACGTTGACCACGGCGATGATGGTCGCGAAGGAGACCACCTGTCCCAGGGATGCGAACTCCCGCAGGTCAAAGCCGCCGGATTCGCTGCCGGCGATCTCACCAAGGATGGTGTTCACCCGGTCAAAGATGCCGGTCAGGTCCAGCACAGTCCAGAGCACAATCGCGGCAACCACGGTCACCACGCCCAGTGCGACGGACAGGAGGAAGGACATTTTGAGCACCGACCACGGGTCAATCTTGCTGACCAGGAGGCGGGCCTTGCGTGCCTTGGCTTTAGGAGCGGGCTTTACGAGCGGCTGCCGGTTCGCAGGGGCGCCCTGACCACTTCCGGGGCGCTGGGCAGGACGTGCGGGTGTCTTCACCCGGGGTCCTGTGCTCGACGCCGACCTGGGATTTGAGTTGGTCGAGCTCACTCGTTACCTCCATCGTCTGTCGGCTGTGCATCCTGCTCAGCCGTTGTGTCTGTAGCCAACGGTACTTCATCGGCACTGGTGCCTACAGACGCTCCGTCCGCGGCCTGGCTGCCGTCGCCGGCATCTGGAACAGGCGTCCCGGCAGCTTCGTCGTCGTCGGTCTCATCGATGCCCAAATCACGCTCGGAGTTGCGGGCAACAGCGATGATCCGGTCGTTCTTGTCAGGCTTGGCGAAGATAACACCCATGGTGTCGCGGCCCTTGGCGGGAACCCCCGCCACAGAGGAACGGACAACCTTGCCGCCCTGCATGACCACCAGGACTTCATCTTCGTCCCGGACAATCATGGCACCGACCAGGTGTCCGCGGTCCTCGGCGAGCTTGGCCACCTTGATGCCCAGTCCGCCGCGGCCCTGGACGCGGTATTCGTCCACCGCGGTGCGCTTGGCATAGCCGCCCTCGGTGACAATGAACACGTAGGAGTCCTCCGTGACCACGTCGGCGGCCAGCAGCTCATCGTCCTCGCGGAACTTCATGCCGGTCACACCGGATGTGGCGCGGCCCATGGGGCGCAGCGCATCATCGGTGGCGGTGAAGCGCAGCGACTGGCCCTTGCGGGAGACCAGCATCAGGTCATCGGTTTCGGAAACCAGCTGGGCTGAAACCAGCTCGTCGCCGTCGCGCAGGTTGATGGCGATGACGCCGGCGGACCGGTTGGTGTCGTAATCTTCCAGGCGGGTCTTCTTCACCAGTCCCCGCTTGGTGGCGAGCACCAGGTACGGAGCGGCGTCGTAGCCGGGCAGGTCCAGGACCTGGGCAATGTGCTCATCCGGCTGGAAGGCCAGCAGGTTGGCCACGTGCTGGCCCTTGGCGTCCCGTCCGGCTTCGGCCAGTTCGTAGGCCTTGGCGCGGTAAACCCGGCCCAGGTTGGTGAAGAACAGCAGCCAGTGGTGGGTGGTGGTGACGAAGAAGTGCTCGACGACGTCGTCGCCGCGCAGCTGCGCCCCCTTGATTCCCTTGCCGCCCCGGGCCTGCTGACGGTAATTGTCGCTGCGGGTGCGCTTGACGTAGCCCCCGCGGGTGATGGTGACAACCATTTCCTCTTCGGGGATCAGGTCTTCCATGCTCATGTCGCCGTCGTAGCCCATCACGATGTGGGTCCGGCGGTCATCGCCGTACTTGTCCGCGATTTCGTGCAGTTCTTCGCTGACGATCTGCCGCTGGCGGGCTTCCGAGGCCAGGATGGAGTTGTACTCGGCAATCTCGAGCTGCAGCTTGGCGTGCTGGTCCTGGATCTTCTGGCGTTCCAAGGCAGCCAGTCGGCGCAGCTGCATGTCCAGGATGGCCTGGGCCTGCAGTTCGTCGATGTCCAGCAGGCCCATAAGGCCGTTGCGGGCCTCCTCGACCGTGGTGGAGCGGCGGATCAGCGCAATGACGTCGTCCAGGGCGTCCAGGGCCTTGAGCAGGCCGATGAGGATGTGCGCCACTTCTTCGGCCTTGCGCAGCCGGTAACGGGTGCGGCGGACAATAACTTCCAACTGGTGGGTGACCCAGTGGCGGATGAACGCGTCCAAGCTCAGGGTCCGCGGCACACCGTCTACGATCGCCAGCATGTTGGCGCCGAAGTTTTCCTGCAGCTGCGTGTGCTTGTAGAGGTTGTTCAGCACCACCTTGGCCACGGCGTCGCGCTTGAGCACGATCACCAGGCGCTGGCCGGTGCGGCCCGAGGTCTCGTCGCGCATGTCGGCGATGCCGGAGACCTTGCCGTCCTTGACCAGCTCGGCGATCTTGATGGCCAGGTTGTCCGGGTTGGCCTGGTAGGGCAGCTCGGTAACCACCAGGCAGGTGCGGCCCTGGAGTTCCTCCACATTGACAACGGCGCGCATGGTGATGGAGCCGCGGCCGGTGCGGTAGGCGTCTTCGATGCCCTTGTGTCCCAGGATGGTGGCGCCCGTGGGGAAGTCCGGGCCCTTGATGCGGCGGATCAGTTCCTCAAGCAGGACGTCGTTGGGTGCCTCGGGGTTTTCCAGGTACCACTGGACACCGTCGGCCACCTCGCGCAGGTTGTGAGGGGGAATGTTGGTGGCCATGCCCACGGCGATGCCGGAGGAACCATTAACCAGGAGGTTCGGGAAGCGCGCGGGCAGGATGGTGGGTTCCTGGTTGCGGCCGTCATAGTTGTCCATGAAATCGACGGTTTCCTCGTCGATGTCACGGACCATTTCCATGGCCAGCGGGGCCATCTTGGTTTCGGTGTACCGCGGTGCGGCTGCGCCGTCGTTGCCCGGGGAACCGAAGTTACCCTGGCCCAGGGCCAGCGGGTAGCGCATGGTCCAGTCCTGAATCAGGCGGACGAGGGCGTCGTAGATGGCCGAGTCGCCGTGCGGGTGGTACTGGCCCATGACTTCGCCGACCACGCGGGCGCACTTGTTGAACGAGCGCTCCGGGCGGTAACCGCCGTCGAACATGGCGTACAAGACACGGCGGTGGACGGGTTTCAGGCCGTCACGCACATCCGGGAGGGCACGCCCGACGATGACCGCCATGGCGTAGTCCAGGTAGGACCGCTGCATTTCTGTCTGCAGATCGATCTGTTCAACCCGGTCTGAGAGGGTCTCTTCACTCATTGGTTGTTCCGTTCTTCAAAAGCTCTGTGAATCCGCGGGCGCAGGGGTGGCGTGGTCCTAGATGTCCAGGAAGCGCACATCCTTGGCGTTCTGCTGGATGAAGTTGCGGCGGGATTCAACGTCCTCGCCCATCAGGACGGAGAAAATCTGGTCCACGGAGGCGGCGTCATCCATGGTGACCTGCTGCAGCGTGCGGTGGGCGGGATCCATGGTGGTGTCCCAGAGCTCGGTGTAGTCCATCTCACCCAGACCCTTGTAGCGCTGGATTCCGTTGTCCTTGGGCAGGCGCTGGTTGTTGGCCAGGCCGCGGGCCACCACTTCGTCGCGTTCGCGGTCGCTGTAGACGTAATCGTGGGCGTGGTTGGACCACTTGATCCGGTACAGCGGCGGCATGGCCAAGTAGACATAGCCGCTTTCGATGAGCGGGCGCATGTAGCGGAAGAGCAGCGTCAGCAGCAGCGTGGTGATGTGCTGGCCGTCCACGTCTGCATCGGCCATCAGCACGATCTTGTGATAGCGGGCCTTCTCCACATCGAAGTCCTCGCCGATGCCCGCTCCGAAGGCGGTGATCATGGACTGGACTTCGGCGTTGCCCAGCGCACGGTCAAGGCGGGCACGCTCCACATTCAGGATCTTGCCGCGCAGCGGCAGGATGGCCTGGGTCTCCGGGTTGCGGCCGCGGACGGCGGAACCGCCTGCGGAGTCACCCTCCACAATGTAGATTTCCGACTTGGACGGGTCCTTGGAGGAGCAGTCCTTGAGCTTGCCGGGCATTCCGCCGGATTCCAGCAGGCCCTTGCGGCGGGTGGATTCGCGGGCCTTGCGGGCCGCGAGGCGGGCCTGCGAAGCCTGGATGGACTTGCGGATGACGTCGCGTGCGGGGCCGGGGTTGCGCTCCAGCCAGTCGCCCAGCTGGTCGGTGACCACGCGCTGGACAAAGCCCTTGACCTCGGAGTTGCCGAGCTTGGTCTTGGTCTGGCCCTCAAACTGGGGTTCGGCCAGCTTCACGGAAATGACCGCGGTCAGGCCTTCGCGGATGTCATCACCGGTGAGGTTGTCATCCTTTTCCTTGATGATGTTCTTCTCGCGGGCGTACCGGTTGATCAGCGACGTCATGGCGGCACGGAAACCCTCTTCGTGGGTACCGCCCTCATGGGTGTTGATCGTGTTGGCGTAGGTGTGGACGCTCTCCGAGTAGGCAGTGGTCCACTGCAGGGCCATTTCCACGGCCATCTTCTTGTCATTGTCTTCGGTTTCGAAGGCGATGACGTCGTCGTGGATGGCTTCGTACTTCTTGGACGAGTTCAGGTACTTGACGTAGTCCAGCAGCCCGTCCTTGTACATGTAATCCACGACGCGGTGCTTGGGGCCGGTTTCGGTTCCCTCTTCGGAGGGGGACTCCGCGATTTCCTCGGCTTCTTCTTCAACGGTCCGCTCATCGGTCAGGATGATGCGCAGGCCCTTGTTCAGGAAGGCCATTTGCTGGAAGCGGGCCCGCAGTGTTTCAAAATCGAATTCGGTGGTTTCGAAGATTTCCGGATCGGGGTAGAACGTCTGGGTGGTGCCGGTTTCTTCGGTCGGCTCGCCCTTGCGCAGTCCGCCCACGGGATGTCCGCCGTTGGCGAAGGACTGGTTCCAGACAAAACCCTGCCGGCGGATCTCTGTTTCCACGCGGGCTGAGAGGGCGTTCACCACGGAGATACCCACACCGTGCAGGCCGCCGGACACCGCGTAACCGCCGCCGCCGAACTTTCCGCCGGCGTGCAGGATGGTCATGACCACCTGGACGGTGGGCATGTTTTCGGTGGGATGCATATCCACCGGAATGCCTCGGCCGTTGTCCTGGACACGGACGCCGCCGTCGGCCTGAAGCGTAATGTCGATGCGGTCGCAATAACCGGCCAGGGCTTCATCCACGGAGTTGTCCACAACCTCGTAAACCAGGTGGTGCAGACCGCGGGGCCCGGTGGAACCGATGTACATGCCCGGACGCTTCCGAACCGCTTCCAGTCCTTCGAGCACGGTAATTTCGTTTGCACCGTACTCGTGTTCCGTGGCCTGTTCAGCCTCGCCCTGGTTCTTCGGCGTTACCTCAGCGTTGTCCATCTCATTGTCGTTAGCCACAGGTGCTGTCGACTCCTCAGTGTGTTGGTCAGTTTTGGCGCCGCTCCCCAGAACAGGCGTCTCAACTTCCAATTCTACCGTGTTACGGGGTCAATCCGTCCCAAAACACCCCCTAAGCGGCCACTAAAGCAGGTTTTGAGCCCACTCCAGCCCCGTGTCTAAGTCCGGATATGACCGGAGGGGTCCCAGAGCCGCTGAACGGCGCTGGGCCAGTGCAGCCGCAGGCACCGGATTCTGCCGCGGATCAGTGATTTCCTACCCGTAGGTGTCGCGCGGACCGCGCCCCTTGACACTGCGCAGACCTTTGCGCCAGTTAGGCGCCGCCGGACCGATGACCTCGATCTTCGTGACGACGCCGGCGCCAAGTTCAGCGTCAAAGCGGCTGATGAGGGAAGTGCGCAGCAGCCGCAGCTGCGTGGCCCACGCCGTGGAATCGCAGCGCACCTGAACAGTGGTGTCCGAGAAAGACTCCGGTTTGCAGTGCGCGCTGACCTCGGGACCCACCAGTTCTTCCCAGCGGGAGATGACGGAGCCCACCGCCACCGGAGAATTCCAGCCGCGTTCGCTGACAAACCGGTTGAAGACCTTGCCCACGCCCTGCGGGTCACGTCCGGTGTACTCCCCGGGGACAAACGGCAAAGCCGCTTTTCGCTGCCCGGCCTTGCGCCGGCTCGGGGAAATCCGTGAGTTCCCCCGGGCCTGCGCGGCCTGGCGCATCCGGTTCAGCTGCGCCTGGGCGGCATCCTGGCGGATTTCTTCCGGCTCGCCGGATTCCCGTTTGTCAGAGGGCGGGAACACTGATGCCTCCGGGAACCACCGTGATCAATTCCCCGGCCAGGGCTTCCGGAATATCTCCGGCCACTGCCGCGGTGACCAGCACCTGCTCTGCCCCGGAAACGATTCCGGCGAGGCGCTTGCGGCGCTGGACGTCGAGCTCGGCAAACACGTCGTCCAGGATGAGGATGGGTCCGGCGCCCGGACTGTCGTCATCACTGAGGAGCAAATAGTACGTACCGAGGCGCAGCGCCAGGGCAAAGGACCATGTTTCGCCGTGGGAAGCGTAGCCCTTGGCCGGAGCCTGTCCCAAAACCAGCTCCAGATCATCCCGGTGCGGCCCCACCAAAGAGACGCCGCGTTCAATTTCACGGCGGCGGTTGACGGCAAACGCGGCCATGAACCGCTCTGCCAGTTCCGGTTCGGAGAGTCCGTACAGCTCTTCGGGGTCCGCATCGCCGACGACGGCGCCGTCGTCGTTCACTGCGCCCTGCAGCGTTGAGCGGTAGACGGCCCGGGCCGCCTTGCTGCCGTCCGTCAGGTCCTGATAGGCGCTTTGCATGTGGGGCTGCAGCCGCTGGAGCGCCTCAAGCCGGGCGGCAAGGAGGCTGGCACCGGCCGCCGCCATGTGCTGGTCCCAAACCTCAAGCGTGGCTTCATGGGACGAGGTGAACCGTCCGGCAGCACGGGCTGATTTCAGGAGCGCATTGCGCTGTTTCAGGACACGCTCATAGTCGCTGCGGGTAGCTGCATGCCGGGGAACCAGGGAAACAATCAGGTCGTCAATGAACCGGCGCCGGCTGGAAGGGTCCCCCTTGACGAGGGAAAGGTCCTCGGGAGCAAACAGAACGGTGCGGCACATGCCCAGAATGTCGCGGGCCCGCACGGGGTTTGCCCGGTTGATCCGGGCCCGGTTGGACCGTCCGGGATTGAGTTCCAATTCGATGCTGGTGCGCTGGGTTCCCCGCACCAGCCTGGCCCGGACCAGGGCCTGCTCAGCGTCAAAGGAGACCAGGGGTGCGTCGGTGCTGACGCGGTGGGAGGACAGGGAGGCCAGATAGCCGATCGCTTCGACAATATTGGTTTTGCCGGTCCCGTTGGGTCCTACAAAGACGGTTACCCCCGGCTTCAACTCCAGGTCCAGCTGGGCATAGCTGCGAAATCCGGTCAGGGAAAGGTAATCAATGTACAAGCCCGTCCACCTTTGTCCTGCCCTTCGCGTGCCTCGTGCGCTGTGCGTTTTCCTGTGCTTCCACCCTACTGCTGCGAACTACTCCGGGCTGCCGGTTCCGTCCACGGCCGCCGGCGGAGCGGCGGTGGCCGCCGGCACCGGCGGAACGCCGCTGGCCGCGGGCCGGACATCGTGCCCGCCAAACTGGTTCCGCAGCGCGGCCACCATCTTCATGGCCGGGGAATCGTCCTGCCGGGAAACGAACCTGGCGTAAAGCGCCGCAGTAATGACCGGAGCGGGAATTCCGCTGGCCACGGCTTCCTGGACCGTCCACCGGCCCTCGCCTGAATCCTCCGCGTATCCGGCGATACGGCTCAATTCCGGATCTTCGTCGAGGGCATTGACCATCAGGTCCAACAGCCAGGACCGAATAACCGTGCCGTCCTGCCAGGCCCGCATGATTCCGGGCACATTGGTGATGATGTCCTTGCCGCTGAGCAGCTCATAGCCCTCGGCGTAGGCCTGCATGAGGCCGTACTCAATTCCGTTATGGATCATCTTGGCGTAGTGGCCGGCACCCACCCCGCCGGCGTGGACAAAGCTGCGCTCCCGGTCACCTTCCGGACGCAGCGCGTCCAGGACAGGCATCGCCAGGGCAACGTCCTCATCGGCGCCGCCTGCCATCAGCCCGTAGCCGTTCTCCTGGCCCCAGACTCCGCCGGAAACGCCGCAGTCCATGAAGCGGATCCCCTTCAAAGCGAGTTTTTCCGCGTTGCGGATATCGGCGTCGTACCGGGAGTTGCCGCCGTCGATCACCAGATCGCCCCGGGACAGCACTTCGGTCAGCTCGCTGATTACCGCGTCGGTGACGTCGCCGGAGGGAACCATGACCCACACCACCCGGGGCGAGGGCAGGTCCGCCGCCAGTTCCGTCAGCGACATGACGTCGCTGGTGACCGGATTCCGGTCGAAGCCGGTGACGTCAATGCCGTTGCGGCGCAGGCGTTCGCGCATGTGAAAACCCATTTTGCCGAGTCCAATGAGGCCTATGTGCATGGCAGGTTCCTCTTTCTGTTCTCCGCGGCCGGGCTTCCGCGCCGCGCCCTACTGGTTGGGCAACCGGACCGGCATCAGCAGGTAACGGTAGTCTTCACGGTCATCGCCGGTGAGCTCTTCCTGAGCCGAAATTACAGCTGGCTTCGGCGGAGTCGTAAACGAAAAACGCACGTATTTGCTCGGGAAGGCGCCCAGGCCCTCACTGAGGTAGTGCGGGTTGAAGGCCACGGTGATGTCGTCGCCGATCAGGGATGCCTCCAGCGCCTCGGACGCCTGTGCGTCTTCGCCGGTACCGGCGTCAAGGGTGACCTGGCCGTCAGTGAAGGCAAGACGGACCGGAGTATTTCGCTCCGCCACCAGGGAGACGCGGCGCACCGCTTCCACCAGCGCGCTGGTTTCCACCGTTGCGTGGATGGGTGTGCTGTCCGGGAACAGGGAACGGATCTTGGGGTAATCCCCGTCCACCAGCAGCGAGGTGGTGCGGCGGCCGCCGCTCTCAAAGCCAATCAGCTCGCTGTCATCCGAGAAGGCAATGTTCAGGTCCCCGGCACCGCCGAGGGTCTTGGCTACTTCGTTGAGCGTTTTGGCCTTCACCAGCGCGCTGGTGGAGATTCCCGGCGTCGACGGCTTCCAGGAGAGTTCGCGCAGGGCAAGGCGGTAGCGGTCGGTGGCCAGAAAGGTGATGAGATCGTCTTCGATCTCCATCCGGACTCCGGTAAGGATGGGCAGGGTGTCATCCCGGCTGGCAGCGATGATGACCTGGGACACTGCCTGGGCAAAAGCATCGCCGTCGACGACGCCGCTGACCTCGGGCAGTGCCGGAAGTTCCGGATACTCGGCCACGGGCATGGTGGCCAGATTGAAGCGGCTGTTGCGGCAGGTCAGGGTGACCTTGGAACCGTCGGTCTCAACTTCCACCGGTGCAGAAGGCAGGCTGCGGCAGATTTCGGCCAGCAGACGGCCGGAAACCAGAATGGTGCCTTCTTCAGCAATGTCGGCTGCGATCTGGAGCCGCGCCGAGATCTCGTAATCGAAGCTGGCGATGCTCAGTGATCCGCTCTCCGCCTTGATCAGCAGGCCCGACAGAACCGGAACCGGAGGACGGGGCGAGAGGGAACGCGCTGTCCATGTAACCGCTTCGGCCAGGACATCCCGCTCAACTCTGAACTTCACAGCAGGGTGCCGCCTTTCACAACGTACTTTTCAGTACAACTGAATCTTCATGACAAGTGAGGGAGCATCGCCGGCGCTGCGGCGCCGCAGCTGCGCCGCATTCGGACACCGTCCTGGGGACGGGCCGCGAAGGACAACAATACTCTGTGCCAGCTTAGCGCCCGACCCGCCGTCGATGCACGGCGCAGCAGGTATCCCCGGCAGGTCCCTGCCGATCCTCGAAAAGACATCCGATGTTTTCTCCGAGGTCTTGGCGTGCTTGGTCCGGAAAGGTCAGATGTTATTTGGTGGAACCGAATTTCTTAAGGTTCGTAGTGTTAATAACTCCTGTGGATACTGTGGATAACCTAGCCGATCGCGGCGTCATGGCTTGTTTTGCCTGTGGATAACCTGTGGGTTCGCGCTGCAGCGTCCGGTATGGGTTGTGGGGAACTTTTCGGGAGTTCCGCGTATCCACAGGGAAGCACCGCTAATGGAGAGTTATCCACCGGGTTATCCACACCCTTGTCCACAAATGTTAATTTCGAGCCCCTGCGGGGCTCTGAATCCCCGCCACGGCGGGGATTATGCTTCCCTCTGCTGCTGCTTGATTCGGTTGGTCAGCTCGGTTACCTGGTTGTAGATGGCCCGCCGTTCAGCCATCAGTTCCCGGATTTTGCGGTCCGCGTGGATCACCGTGGTGTGATCGCGTCCGCCCAGCTCCTGGCCGATCTTTGGCAGGGACATGTCCGTGAGCTCCCGGCACAGGTACATGGCGATCTGCCGCGCAGTTACCAGGGTCCGGGTGCGGGACTTGGAACACAGCTCCTCCAGGCTGATCTGGAAGTAGGCAGCGGTCTGGCCCAGGATGGACGCCGCAGTAATTTCCTGGGCACCGTCGTCCGTGATGAGGTCCTTGAGGACAATTTCAGCCAGTCCCACGTCCACCTGCTGGCGGTTCAGGCTGGCGAAGGCGGTCACGCGGATCAGGGCGCCTTCGAGTTCGCGGATGTTGGTAGAGATTTTGGAAGCAATGTATTCCAGGACATCGTCGGGTGCGCTCAGGCTGTCCCCGATGGCTTTTTTGCGGAGAATCGCAATGCGCGTCTCAAGTTCCGGCGGCTGCACATCCGTCAGCAGGCCCCATTCGAAGCGTGAACGCATGCGTTCCTCAAACCCGGACAGCTGCTTGGGAGGCAGGTCCGAGGTGATGACCACCTGCTTGTTGTGGTTGTGCAGGGCGTTGAAGGTATGGAAAAACTCCTCCTGCGTCGCATCCTTGTTGGCCAGGAACTGGATGTCATCGATGAGCAGGATGTCCACGTTGCGGTACAGCTGCTTGAAGCTTGCACCCTCGTCATAGCGGATGGAGTTGATGAAGTCGTTGGTGAACTCTTCGGAATTGACGTACCGGACCCGGATGCCGGTGTACAGGTGGCGGGCATAGTGACCGATGGCGTGCAGGAGGTGGGTCTTGCCCAGTCCGGAGTCGCCGTAGATGAAGAGGGGGTTGTAGGCCTTGGCCGGCGCCTCGGCAACGGCCACGGCAGCTGCGTGCGCAAAGCGGTTGGATGAACCGATAACGAAGGTCTCGAAGACATATTTGGGGTTCAGCCGGCCGAACTCCTGCGAAGTGCTTGGCGGAGTAGGAGAGGGCGCGCCGCTTTCGCCGCTGGGGACGGGGCTGGGAGCAGGCTGCTCCGACTCGGGCTCCGGATCGGCCTTCACCGCCGGCAGCATGTCGGCGTCAATAACGAAGGCGCACTGGATGTCGGCCTGGAAAACCCCGCGCAGGACCTCGTCCAAGATGTGCTTGAGCTGGGTCTGTAGGACTTCACGGGTGAGCTCGTTGGGTACAGCCACCAGAAGAGTGGTTCCAATCAGGCCCTGAGCCTGGGCCAAAACCACGAATCCGCGCTGCCTGGGAGAGACGCGGTCGTCCGTCTCGAGGGTCCGAATGACCTTGCGCCAGGAACTTCCAACGTCGTTGATTTCGTCCGTGCCCACAAAAACCTCTCGTGATCGCCCTCAGCGGTCTCAGAAAACTTGGAAGCCCGAGCGGGTTTCCGGCGGTTCATCCACAGACTTATACACAGTTGGTGGATAAAACGCCCGAGGCCTAGCCTAAGGGATGAATTACGCCCGTGG
This sequence comes from Arthrobacter sp. NPDC097144, assembly GCF_044762205.1. Taxonomy (NCBI): domain Bacteria; kingdom Bacillati; phylum Actinomycetota; class Actinomycetes; order Micrococcales; family Micrococcaceae; genus Arthrobacter; species Arthrobacter sp. NPDC097144. The sequence continues at coordinate 223,094 of NZ_JBIWDW010000003.1, forward strand.
TAGCTGGATTCCGGCTGTGGACAGGCTCTGGGACAGGGCTCACACCCCCTTGTGGGCGGGTATGCTGGGATGAGTTGTCCACAGGTGTGGATAGAACTGTATGAACAGGGCTGTGCCGGCAGACCGGTGTTCCGGTTTGACTGACGCCGGTCCTGCCCCTAACGTGGAGTAGTCCTTTGTGTCTGCTATCTGCACTCATTCATGCCCATCAGGGTTCTGGGAATCAGGGTCCAGGTCCGGGTTGAGAGCAGTCAGACACATGAAATAAGCGCCGCTTGTTCTTCCCCCTTGTCGTAGCAAGCCAGCGCAACTCAGATTGTCTTGGAGTAACTACCGTGAGCAAGCGGACTTTTCAGCCGAATAACCGCCGTCGTGCCAAGAAGCACGGCTTCCGCCTTCGCATGCGTACCCGTGCAGGCCGTGGGATCCTTTCCGCACGCCGCGCCAAGGGCCGTACCGAACTGTCGGCATAAATAGCCTCAAGTTTGTCGATGCTGCCCACCCGCAGCTCCGCTTCCGATTCCAGGTGGTCTGAATGTTGGCCGTAGGGAACCGGGTGCGGACGTCGACGGATTTTTCTCATACTGTACGTTCCGGTGCCCGAAGTGGGCGCCGGAACGTAGTTCTATATGCGGTGAAATCGGGACAGCACCCTACCCGCGTAGGCTTCATCGTCGCGAAAAGCGTCGGGAACGCAGTGACACGCAACCTCGTTAAGAGAAGACTGAGGGAAGCAGCTGCTCAAAGCCTGCGTGACTATCCCACCGGCTTCGATATTGTTGTCCGCGCGCTGCCGCCGGCGGCAACGGCGTCGTGGGAGGATCTCCGCACCGACTACATGAGCGCGCTCCGCACTTGTGCGGGCAAGCTCGACCGTAATTGAACGCTTAGCCAGAAGGGGTGATCTGCTGATGAGCCGCTCCGGGAACAAACCGGCACGCGCTGTTCAGACGATTGCCAATTGGGTGTGGAATCTACCCCGCTATGTGCTGATCGGGCTGCTGATCGCCTATCGAAAAACCATCTCGCCTCTGTACGGGCCGGTGTGCAGGTTCTTCCCTTCCTGTTCCGCCTATGCGCTTGAAGCCGTCACCGTGCACGGTGCCGTGCGCGGCACCTGGCTCGCTGCCCGTCGGCTGATTCGCTGCCACCCGTGGAACGACGGCGGGGTGGACCACGTCCCCCATGGAGACAGGATTTGGGACCATAATCAGGTTCCGAGGATTATTGTGCTGAATCACCCCGTGATTCCAGCCGACGAAGACAGCCGCGAAGCGGCTTAGGAGAGTAAATGGGTTTCTTCGGAACGATACTGTTCCCTTTCAAATGGGTAGTGTCATGGATCATGTGGATCTTCCACGAGGGATTTGTGTTCCTCGGGATGGACGCCGCATCGGGCTGGACCTGGACGCTGTCCATCATCGGCCTCGTGATCGTTATCCGTGCCGCCCTGATTCCTGTTTTCGTCAAGCAGATCAAGGCCCAGCGCGGCATGCAGTCGCTGCAGCCGGACCTGAAGAAGCTCCAGCAGAAGTACAAGGGCAAGACTGACCAGCTCTCCCGTCAGGCGATGACGCAGGAACAGATGGCCCTGTACAAGAAGCACGGGACCAACCCGTTCGCAGCCTGCCTGCCGATGCTGATCCAGATGCCGTTCTTCTTCGCCCTGTTCCAGGTGCTCAGCGGCGTGGCCAAGGCCAGCGACGACGGTGTTCACATCGGTGCGCTGTCCGCCGACGCGATCCAGCAGTTCGACGCCGCCACCATCCTTGGTGCCCCGCTGTCCTCCTCGCTGCTGCACGGCGGCAGCGGCGGCGGCCAGACCGCCGTCGTCATCCTGTCGATCATCATGATCATTGCCATGACTGCCTCTCAGTTCATTACGCAGAAGCAGATCATGTCCAAGAACATGTCCGAAGAGGCCCTCGCGAGCCCCTTCATGAAGCAGCAGAAGATGATGCTTTACATCCTGCCGCTCGTCTTCGGCATCGGTGGCATCAACTTCCCGATCGGTGTGCTCATCTACTGGACCACCACCAACCTGTGGACCATGGGCCAGCAGTTCTTCGTGATCCGCCGGATGCCCACCCCCGGCTCCCCCGCTGCCAAGGCCATGGCTGAACGCCGCGCCAAGAAGGGTCTCCCCATGGTGCCCCTGCTCGGCGAAAAGAAGTCAGAGGCCGTTGAGCCCGCTCCGGTGGCAACCAAGGTCCAGCGTCAGCAGCCCCAAAGGAAGAACAGGAAGAAGCGATGACCACTGAGCCCGTGGCGGAGTTCCCGGAAACCGATGCCGATTCCGCGGAAGCGGATTCTTCGGTTGTTGAAAACGCTGAATCCCCACGCCCCGGGCGCCTGGAAGAAGAGGGCGACGTCGCTGCGGACTACCTTGAGGAACTGCTGGACATTGCCGATATCGACGGCGATATCGACATAGAGGTCCGCAACGGCCGCACCTACATTTCGGTGGTGGCCGAAGAGGGTGACGCCACCGGCCTGCAGAACCTCGTGGGCAGGGACGGCGAGGTCCTGGAGGCCCTGCAGGAACTGACTCGGCTCTCCGTGCTGACGGCGACTGACAGCCGCTCCCGGCTGGTTCTGGACATCACCGGATACCGCCGGGAGCGCAGTGCCGAACTTCAGGTCATTGCCGAGAAGGCCGTTGCCGAGGCAAGGGAGAGCGGCCAGGAGATCGCGCTGGGTCCGATGAGCGCCTACGAACGAAAAATCGTGCATGACGCCGTGGCCGACCTCGGACTTGCCAGCGAGTCCGAGGGCGAAGGGGCCGCACGCCACATTGTGGTGTCCCTGCCCGCTTCCTAGGCCCATCTAACGCTCGAACACTGCACCGCAGACAAGGAAATACCACGTGGTTGAAACAACGCCCGCAGAACGCATTGCGGCGGAAAAAATCTTCGGCTCCCGGCTGGACCTGGCTGAACGCTACGTCGAGCACCTGGCCACTTCGGGTATGGAACGGGGCCTGCTGGGGCCGCGTGAAGTGCCCCGGCTGTGGAGCCGGCATGTTTTGAACTGCGCCGTCGTCGCGGACCTGATCGCTGCCAAGGCTCGGGTCGCCGATGTGGGAAGCGGTGCGGGCCTTCCCGGCCTCTGCCTGGCGATTGCCCGCCCGGACCTTTCCCTGACTCTGATTGAACCGCTGGAACGCCGGGTCATCTGGCTCAACGAGGTGGTTGAGGATCTCGGCCTGGAGAATGTGACAGTTCTCCGCGGCAGGGCTGAGCAGGTTGTCAAGGAAGTGGAGGCCGACGTCGTAACGGCCCGCGCCGTGTCCGCCCTGTCCACGCTGGCGGGCCTCACCATTCCCCTCCTGAAGGGAAAAGGCGAAGTGCTGGCCATCAAAGGCCGCAGCGCCGAGGAAGAAATCCAAAAGGCCGCAAAGGCTATCCGCAAGCTCGGCGGCCGGGAGACCTCCATTGTGACCGCGGGTGATGGTCTTCTTGAGGAACACACCACCGTGGTCCGCATTCTCGTAGGCTAAAGGCCGCCGCACTTTCTTGGGCACACACCGGGTCCGATCCGGGATATTGGCCGGGCACCGGATAGGCTGGATGCACTAATGCCTATGTTTGGAAAGTGAGCATGTCCAGGTGAGTGCGCGCCGCGATTCCGGAGCCAAACGGATTCCACCCTTTGCAGCATTGGGTTCTGCCCTCTCCGCACAGTTCTCTCGAACGCAACCACAGTTGTTTGCAGAAAACGGAGAGCCGGGGTCTGCTTCTGCCAGAGATACCGTTTCATCCGAAGCTGCGGCAGCTGCACCCGAAGAACGTGCCGTCGAGGTCTCTGATTCAGAGTTGGTCTTTGACAACACCGAGGCTGCGCTGCCCGCCGACGCGACAGAGACGGTTTCACGTGAAACATCGGCCGATGTTGTACCCCTGCAAACCCCGGCCCAATCAGCCGTGGCCCCTGAGGCTATAGAAGGTGGTGTAACTGATGCGGCCGTTCGGTCGTCGTCGGTGGACGTTATGGATCTAATGGACGAAAGCACCCCCCTGGCCCGGGAACTGGCGCAGGAAACCCGTCGCCGGGACAAGCTCCGCGGCCGCGTCCTGCCTCGGCCGTCACAGACCCGAATCATGACGGTGAGCAACCAGAAAGGCGGCGTGGGTAAGACCACCACCACCGTGAATCTGGCTGCTGCGCTGGCCACTGCCGGCCTCAACGTTCTGGTCATCGACATTGATCCGCAGGGCAATGCGTCCACGGCTCTGGGCATTGACCACCACGCCGAAGTGGAAAGCATCTACGACGTCCTCATCGATGACGTCCCGCTCGCAAATGTGGTGGCGCAGTGTCCCGACATCAGCAATCTGATCTGTGCCCCGGCCACGATCCACCTGGCCGGCGCCGAGATTGAACTTGTTTCCCTGGTGGCGCGTGAGCAGCGGCTGAACAAGGCCATCGTTGCCTACGCGGCCGAGCGCGAACGGAGTGGGCAGGAACGCCTCGATTACATTTTCATTGACTGCCCGCCGAGTTTGGGCCTCCTGACCGTGAACGCCTTTGTGGCCGCCCGCGAAGTGCTCATTCCCATCCAGTGTGAGTACTACGCCCTTGAGGGTCTCAGCCAGCTGCTCAAGAACATTGAGATGATCCAGAAGCATCTCAACGCTGATTTGGTTGTTTCAACGATCCTGCTGACGATGTACGACGGGCGAACCAACCTTGCGGCGCAGGTGGCAGCCGAAGTCCGCGAGCATTTCCCCGAGCAGGTTCTGGGTGCGGTGGTTCCCCGTTCCGTTCGGATCTCCGAGGCGCCGAGCTATCAGCAAACCGTGATGACGTACGACCCGTCCTCCAGCGGTGCGCTTTCCTACCTTGAGGCTGCATCGGAAATTGCCCAGCGAGGCTAGACACCCGCGGGGCCCTGCCTCGTTCTTGAAGCCACAAATCGTAGACTACAGTCACAAACAATCCATGCCGCTTGCTGTGCGCATAAGGGAAGGACATACCCATGACCGAGAAGCGTCGTGGTTTGGGACGAGGCCTTGGGGCACTCATCCCCAGCAGTGCAGAGAGCGAACCAGCTCCGCAGGTTCCGCCCGCGCCCGGCCGGGGCGGCCGCCCCGTGGACCTCTTCTTTCCCGCCGCCGGTGAGAGCGATGCTGCATCCCGTCCGTCAGCCGGCACGCGACGGGGCGCGGGCATCAATAAGGACGCTCTGCGGCGTCCTGCCGAGTCCGTGTCGGGATCCCGCAAGCGCCAGGGCCGCGAACCACTGTCACCGGCTGTTGACGGCTCTCCTGCGGCAAGCAAGGCAGAGGAATCGCGTAAGTCTGGTACAGCAGCAGGAACGGTGCAGACTGCAGCGCCGGTCAAGGCGTCAGGCCCGAGCACTTCCACTGAGCCTGTAGACGGGCCTGAGAGCGCGTCGGAGACCAGCAAGGCCCCCAGGGGAGTTGATGCCTCTTCGAGCGCTCCTGTGGCGCCACAGGAGGCGCCTGTTTCACGTGAAACGTTGGTGGAAGTGCCCGGTGCTACCTTCGCTGAGATCCCCGTGGACTCGATCCATCCGAACCGGAAGCAGCCCCGATCAGTCTTCGACGAAGACGACATGGCGGAATTGGTTCATTCCATTCGGGAGATCGGCGTGCTGCAGCCGATCGTAGTTCGCCCGTCGCTCGAGAACGATCCTGAGCATCCGTATGAACTTGTCATGGGTGAACGGCGTTGGCGCGCAAGCCGCGAAGCAGGTCTTGCTGCCGTTCCCGCCATCATCCGCTCTACGCAGGACGTAGACCTCCTGCGTGATGCGCTGCTGGAAAACCTTCACCGAAGCCAGTTGAATCCGTTGGAAGAAGCTGCGGCCTACCAGCAGCTTTTGGATGATTTCGAGTGCTCGCACGATGAGCTGGCCGCGCGAATTGGCCGGTCACGTCCGCAGATATCCAACACCCTGCGATTGATGAAGCTTCCTCCCCTGGTACAGCGGCGGCTGGCCGCGGGCATTCTGTCTGCCGGTCACTCACGTGCACTCCTTGGCCTCGCTGACGCGGCCGAGATGGAAAAGCTGGCTCAGCGGATCGTTGCCGAAGGTCTTTCTGTTCGCGCTACAGAGGAAATTGTTTCGCTCAGCGACGGGTTGAGGCGGCCGGTTAAGGAAACCAAGCCAAAGATGGGGGCCAGGCATGAGCGCCTGGATTACCTGGCTACGTCTTTGTCTGATCGGCTGGATACCAACGTCAAGATCACCTTGGGCGCCCGTAAGGGAAAGGTGAGCATCGAGTTCGCAAGTGTCGATGATTTGAATCGGATCATGGGAGTGCTCGCGCCTCCCGCGTCATAATCCAATAAAGAACCAGCCTCGTTACTGTTTCCTGGGGCAATAGGGGCTGGCGTTCCATCGAGAACGCCAGCCCCTATTTTTATGGCTCAGCAGTAGTTTCTGCGGGTGGGGACTCCTCGAGCTCTCGCCAGTATTGGAACCGCGATATGCCGCGAGGGCTGATCCCTCTCCACCTAGCAATCCCTTTCGTTTCACGTGAAACACACGGGTGGTCGTCTATCTCATTAGCTGCCAGCTTGCCTCGATTAGGGCCCTCCTGCCGCGTGCTCGGGACGTAGACAGATAGATAGCCGTGCCATGTTGATGACCGCGGACTTACTGGGGAAATCTAGCGTCTGACAGGGTCGGTTCGATGTAAATGAAGCCGGCTATCCCAAGGCGCATCGCATAGCCCATCGTCGCCATGTGCCATTAGACGGCCAAATGTTTCACGTGAAACGGAGTGGCAGTGCCCGCCTCAGGTTCTTCGATGACTGCTCGCCCTGGTGTCGAGCCTTGGGAAGGGGAAGCCCGGGCTGACTAAACCAGGAGGGTCTCCCACGTCCCCCCTTCGAGCGAGAAGAAGTGTAGGAGCGCGGGTGCGAGGACATGCGGGTGCATTGGTGCGCGGTCGCGTGTGTGCGAGAGATTGCGAATTGCCGAGCTGCCCAATTGCTGAAATGTGGAAGTGTGGGAAGTGCGGAACTGTGGAGGCGCCGGAGTGTAGGAGTCTAGAAGTGTTGAAGTGTTGAAGTGTTGAACGCCGGAAGTGTGAAAGGTGCGGGAAGACAGACCTCAACCACGCGGGCAGGGTGGTGCCTCCACGTCCTGTGGCAGGCCCCGCTAAAGGGGTGCCACCCAAACGATTGATACCCGGTACGCGTCTATAGTGACTCGTGGCAGCGGTGACTCATGTGCGCTCCATATGGCCGTAGCTACGCGGGAATTGATCTGTGGTCCACTCCCCGCTGGAACCGACGCACAGAGAACACAACCGAATCACGGTGGCTCCGATTAGATAAGCATGGACCGGATACGTCGCCGCCGTGTGGCGAGGGAATGACGCGACTGATTGTTTTTCCAGAACAGGGGTAGGCCATAGTCAGTCCAGGATGGCTGCCGAGCACGCATTGACGAGGATGTGAGCTCCCTCTCTCTGCCATCGAGAATGACTGTCTAGCTCTGACGAGTGGACTGTGCGGGAAGTCGTAGCTGTTTCACGTGAAACCTGGGATTGGATGCTAGGTCTTGGTCTCCACCCATGTTCAGAACATGTCACACTTCAACGGAATGATTCGTAGGCCATAACACGGATGCCCGGTGTACTGACGTTCCCGGGATGGACTGTTGTTGGCGCTGGCGCCGCCGCTTTCCTGCGCCTCATGGGGAGCACGTCGGGCCTGGTTATGCAGAACGCCTGATAACTGCGGATCGATTCGAACCCAGGGCTCTCGCACGCACCTCACTCCTCGTAGATTATGCCAAAAATGTGCGTATCATCAGGGGCTTTTGGGGCGCCAACGCGGCCCTGGGATTCACGGTTCGACTGAACTTTACCGCTGACCGTCGCTGTTTCACGTGAGACCCGTCACCGTGACGGCGAGCGTGAATCTATGGTCGTGGCCAATCACTCTGATACTGGATGGGGAAGATCCAGCAGCAAGTTGGTCCGGCGTCCCGTCTCTTTGAAGTAGTGCCTCACATGCGGTAGGCCCGTGATTCCGTGTGGTGCGCCTACGGATGCCTCGTTTCGGCACCGTCCTGACTGACGGGGAGATTTGAACTCCCGGTTCCGGCAAGGGACGCCTCTTTCGCGTCCGCCCTCACCGCTCTGTAGGTCTCTCTGCGGGCCGGCAGAGGATGGGCCATCGCTGATGTGCTTGACGCGGCCTTCATAGTCAGCGTCGAGTCCGCTTTCGCTAATACAGCCACTCCTCAGGTGCATCGAGCACTGACTCTGCTGCCTATTGGTCTTCATGCGTGCGCATGTTGAGTGCAAGAACGCGGTTCCCACTGAACCTCATTGTAACTGAACCCGATATACCCGTTTAGCTGTTCTCGGGCTTACGCTACGATGCCCCATGGACTGGCATGTGCCATATTCCTGGATACCCACCGCCCTATCCTTGACTAGCTTGATTGTCATCCTGTGGGCGGTGTTACGACAAGCTGGTGCATACGAAAGAACACCGTGTCAGGCTAGGATGCCTGATGGGTTGCCTGATCCTCATACGTCTTTGTCCCTATTCTTACCTCTGTGCAACCCCTTTTGGTGAGCTGGAGCCGGTCATTCGCCGTTTCGTGTTGGAAGTACAGACGAAAGGCAAACGTAGTGCCGCAGACACAAGGCATCGCTTGTCGTGCTCTTTTCCGAATGGAGTTTCCGATCTCCTATCTCTGGGTACACAAGCGCCTGTTGTCTCGGGTGCGTAGGCTGGTGGCTGTCACGGCAAAGTTGCGTCATGTCCGGCGACACTGCCAAAAGACCGTCCGCGAAAGGGCAGTATCTGTTTCACGTGAAACATCGACATTGTCTTCATCGCCGAATTCACCGGTGCGCCGCACGTCGACACCGCAGGGACACAGAAGATATCTGACAATTCACCCAAAAGGATGTCGGCAGATTCCGGTGCTAACTTCTCCCAAAACCCTGGGTGGTCCATCAAGAGAGACTCAGAAATTACGGGAAACTCGGAATGCACATTAGTGCGAATGTGGATCTCAGATATGGGCTAGACATGTTCCCGGACCCTCCGCGAAGAGCATGAGGGTCGGGCTGGAACTCCGCGGGTAGCCGAAGAGTCGCTAGTGATGGTCGAAGCCTGGTACTTGTCACTGGCTCCGGATCCTCTGGGCGAGCAACATTCAATCGATGTAATCCGGAGGATTCAACCGGGAACGTCACGGGTTAGGTTAGGGTCGTCTTCAGCACGGTGCCGCCGCTGCGGACGATACTTATATCCCCCCGAAAGTAAATTGTGGAGTGGTCGGATACCAGAATGGTCGCGGGCTCCTAGTAACTGTGGGGCTGCCGCAGATGGTGCAGTGTGCGGACGGACATCACCCACTGATGCGAAGTCGCTATGCCGAGCAGTCACCTTGCAAGAGCTGGGATCAGGCAGATCCGGGCACTCCACAACTCACGAACGTGAACGATGCAGCCATCTTGATGGTGCCTGTGTCTTCATCTTGCGCTCACCAGTCGAAGGCTTTGCTTCGGCACCGCAATGCACTACGACAGAATGAGACGAGCACCGACAGAATAATGCCCACACTAAGGGAACTAGACGCACGACGACTGGAAGAGCGGCAGCGCGCAGAGGGCTGGCGCACGGGTGCCAGCAAGCTATGGGAACACTCTGGATATCCCTGTCATTTGGCTTGGCGGAGGCTCCAGGCTAAAGGACGTCCCCCCACACGGCGACGTATCCGGTCTTATTTCTTTGACACATGTACGCATGCTGCTCGCGGCCATTCTGGGCCTCAAAACGAAACCAAACAGAAAGACCGGCCTCAGAGGTTGAAAAAACAACCCTGAGGCCGGTCATTACCGGTTGTGCGTCGCGAATAAGTAGCCGGACGGAGCTACACGCCGGAAACCCGCTCCCCGGCAGGCTCTTCCATCGGATTGAATTTCAGCACATCATCCAAGGCGAGGGTACCCGTGGGCTGGTCCTCTTCTTCCAGCAGGTAGAGCCGCTGGATACCGATGACGATTGAGTCGGCTACGGTCTGCCGGAACACCGGATCCGCCAGGCGCTCTGCATCCGAACGATTGCTCAGGTAGCCCAGGTCCAGACCTACGGAGGGAATTCCTGACAGCTTCAGGGTGTCCCAGGTGCGTCCGTGAACACCCAGGTTGTCCATACCTGTCCGGGCAGCAAGTTCCTTCATGAGCAGGATGGCGGTCCTGTGGCCGATGGGGGAGCGTGCTTCGCCCGTGCCGGGCAGGCCCCAGTAGTACGCAGCGATGCCCGAGGCTGCCTGCTGGTCCAGCCAGTCGCAGTGAAGGTCCAGGCTGAGGCTGGGAACGGTTTCGCGGTCGCCGTCCACGGGGATGCTGGTGGAAGAGCGATTGACCACGCCTGCGCCGAATTCACGCAGGATACGCTCCACCCGCTGGCCTATGTCCTCAGCAACGAGTGCTTCGGTCAGGGGGCGGGAGGTGAGGCGTTCGACGGCGTGGGGAGAGGCAAGCTCCGATCCTCCGGTGCTCAGGGCGATCAGGCGCCCGCGCAACGCTGCCGTGGAACGGTCCAGCCGTTCGTAGTCCCGCAGGGCGAAAGCCTGGCTGGGAGTGATGGCACGGTTAACGCGTGCCATGGCCCGCATGGTGTCCGAATCGCAGACGCCGGTGCCCGGAATGCCCAGATTGTGCTGCAGCTCAGCGACGGCGTAGCGTGTCCGAACATTGAATTCGCCGTCAATGTGGCCGTAGTAGAAGCCCAGGTGTGAAAGATGCCGCTGCAGCTCGGCAACGTCATCCCCGCGTGCCGGCGCTTCACCTTCTACGAGGGCGAGGGTGCGGTCCCCGAAACGGAACTGCGCCTCAGCCACGGCCCGCAGGGTATCCGGACCGGCAACGCCGTCGACGATGAGGCCGCGGCTCTGCTGGAAGGACCGGACAGCAGCATCCACATGGTCGTCAAAAAGGGTGGGGTTGTTAACGGAGTCCGGGGCCAGGTAAGACATGGAGATGCCGGCGCGCAGCAGCGCTTCGCGAAGCGCTACCACACGCCGGCTGGCGTCCATTCTCCGCAAGGGTTCTCCTGCCGAGTGCATGGTGTTTATGTCTTACTTCAGGAAAGCCGCAAATTCCTGTTCCAGGACCTGCTTGGGCTTGGCGCCGATAGATGTAGCGGCAACCTCACCGTCCTGGAAGACATATACGGCCGGGATTGATGTGATGCCGTACTTGGCCGCGATGGCGGGGTTGTCATCCACGTTCACCTTGACGACATTGACCTTGTCCGCGTACTGAGCGGCGATGTCGTCGAGGATCGGGGAGAGCATGCGGCAGGGGCCGCACCATTCTGCCCAGAAGTCCACGATGACCGGCTTGTCAGCGGTGAGGACATCAGCCCCGAATGAGGCATCGGTTACATCTTTTGCGTTGCTCATGTGTTGCTCCTAACAGTGTTTAAAACTTTTAGAGTGAAGCGTTTTCGGAGACGGCTTCCGCCGGCGGGGTGGGAACCTCCGCAGCGGTGGCGACCGAGTCGCCCAGATCAGCCAGGTAGTGTTCGACGTCGATGGCTGCCACGCAACCGGAGCCGGACGCGGTGATCGCCTGCCGGTAGGTGGGGTCAATAACGTCACCTGCGGCGAACACGCCGGGCAGCGACGTCTTGGACGTGCGGCCGGCGACGGCAATGGTGCCTTCGCTGGTCAGTTCCAGCTGTCCCTTGACCAGATCAGTGCGAGGATCGTTGCCGATGGCCACGAAGACGCCGGTGACGGCGAGGTCGGACTCGGTGCCGTCTACGGTGTTGCGCAGCCGCAGGCCGGTGACCTTGTCCTCGCCGTGGATTCCGGCAACTTCCGAGTCCCAGACAAAACGGATCTTCTCGTGCGAGAGGGCACGGTCCTGCATGATCTTCGAGGCACGCAGTGTGCTGCGGCGGTGGACCACGGTGACGCTGGCGGCGAACTTGGTCAGGAACAGTGCTTCTTCAAGTGCGGAGTCCCCGCCGCCGATCACGGCGATGTCCTGGCCCTTGAAGAAGAAGCCGTCGCAGGTGGCACACCAGCTGACGCCGCGGCCGGAGAGGCGCTTCTCGTCCTCCAGGCCCAGCTCCCGGTACGCGGATCCGGTGGAGATGATGACGGCGCGCGCCAGGAAGGTCTCTCCGGTGCCGATGGTCACCTTCTTGATATCGCCGTCGAGCTCCAGGGAAGTGACGTCCTCAAACAGGATTTCCGTGCCGAAGCGCGCTGCCTGCTTTTCGAACTGGGCCATCAAATCCGGGCCCATAACTCCTTCGGGGAAGCCGGGGAAGTTCTCCACGTCGGTGGTGTTCATCAGCTCACCGCCGGCAGTAACCGAGCTTGCTATCAGCAGCGGGTTGAGGTTGGCGCGGGCCGTGTAAACGGCTGCGGTGTAACCGGACGGACCGGAACCGACAATAATGACGTCGCGCACGCCGTCGGCGGCTGCGGGGGTTTCGATGCTCACGGTTAGGTGTTCCTCTTCCTGTTGAAACTCAAGTAATTCGGCGCGATCCGCACGAACCGCAGTGCCGTGTGCTTACTTCGGGATCAGTGGTCACAACCGTTTCAGGCTCCAGCTTATTCCGGCTGCACGTTCGGCACACGTCAGGGGGCCGGGTCCGGGGTGTTCCCGGCCCGATCCCCAAACGCTGCGGGGTTAGGAAACAGCGATATCAGCGATCCGCAGGCCATACGGGTAAGCAGCCTGCATGCCGCTCAGGCGGGGCAGCTGGGTGAAGTTGACGATCACGTACTGCGCCGTGGCTGTTTCACCGTCGGTTTTAGGCACCTGAATGCTGGTGGTGGGGCCGGTGAAGCCGGTCTCGGCCACGATGGTGGCACCTTCCAAGGTGGGGGCATCGTTGAGCAGCACGGAGAAGCTGCCGCCGGTGCCGTTGAGCTGGGTGATGTCGATCTTGTTGATCGCCGAGTCTTCCTCCAGCTCGACGACGAGCGCCAAGTTGGGGGCGTACCCGCCGAAGGTGTCATTGGCGTATTCGTAACTGGACCAGTAGGTGGCGTCATTGCCGTCCAGGATCTTGGGAAGAGCGCCGTCGTTTTCCGCATCAAGGGCGGGGTTGGCGGGCACCAGGCGGCTGACCCCGGCAGTTACGGGTGCCGGCGCGGCAGGCTCGGCTTCGGGTGCCGGTGTCTCTGGCGGAGCAGCTTCCACAGGCGCCGTGGCGGAGGGGGTGGTATTGGAATCGGCCTGGGGGTCGTTCTTGATACCGCCCAGCGTGCCCACTGCGAGAACTACGGCAGCTATCAAAACCAGGGTCAGGACGGCCCCTACCAGCACCCGGCTGAAGGTGCGGTTTCCGCGGGCCGAAGCCTCGTCCCCGTTCTCGTCATAATCCTCGTTATAGTCCTCGTTATAGTCCTCGGTGTTGTCTCCGCCGGATCCGTCGCCTGCAGTGACAGCGGCGGCGGGGAAGGAAGCCGCGCGGCGTGAACCGTCCCGTCCTGCCGCCTTGGTGGAGGCCTGCACGCCGTCGGCGTCCCCGGAGGCCGGGTAGTCCTCTGAATAGTCGGTTTCAGTCCACCGTGAAACCTTTGGGTTCGGCCCGGTGGCGGGAGCACTGTCCTCATCCGAAGCGGGAGTACCCGGGAGGGAACGCTTGGACGGCGGCGGCACGGTTGCCGCTCCGGTAGCGGCTTCGGCCGGAGCATCAGCGGCGTCGCCGAACTCCAAATCACGCTCAGCAGAGACCTCTTCGGCCCGTGCAAGGGCAGCGCCGGCGGGTGCGCCGGCAGCAGCACCGCCCCGCCCGAACTTGGACAGTTTGGGCAGCGGACGGCCGGAAAGCCGGGGCTTGCGGGGAGCGCGCTCCTGGGGTTCCTCCGCATACATATCTTCGTCGTCCTCCGGCTCCCGGGAACGGGGCATGCCGAAGATCTCGGATCCGAGAGTGTCGGTAAAGAAAGGCTCGATATACGGGGCGTCCCGTTCGATGACCAGATCCAGCAAATCCACGGCATTGGCGTTGCTGGTAACCAGATAGGTGCGGCCGTCGCTTATGCCCAGATCAAGGATCTGCACGTTGCTGTCCCGTTCGCCGGTGGCGACCTCACGGGCACTGGCGCTGACCTGGTCGGTGTTTTCCGGCGCGGCGAGGAGGATGCTGACGGCACGGTTGAGCACCAGATCCACGCCGTCGAGGACCAGGTCATTCTCCGCTGAGGCCAGCACCTGGGCGGTCACCTTGTAGCGGCCTCCGAGCGTTGAGCCTACGTCTACCGGCTGTGGCACGTGTTCCTCCCATGGAAACGGCAAAATTACTGCGTTCTGGTTACTGCGGACTGCCTTGCGCATGCTTGGTGACAGGACTGCATCACATTCTTAACCCATGCTACCTGCGGAAATTGGCAATACGTTTAGTAGGCACGCGGTGCCCGGCAGAGGTTTGCGGGGAGGGGAAAGGCGCGCCTAGCGGCGGAGCTTCGCCAGGACCGGCTTGAGGAAGGCGTCCAGTTCATTGACCTTGAGGGCGCGCAGCATGAGGAAATAGGACACCGCCATCAGGGCCCCGCAGACCAGGAGGGCCACCAGGGAACCGGTGAGGGAGGACCAGGCGAATCCGTCCGCGGAGTAGCCGCCAAGCGCTGCCAGCGCGGCGGATCCGACGACGGCGCAGCCCAGGGCGGCAATCGTCATCCGGACATGGACGTCGAAGATTTCCCCTGCGCCGTAATGGCCCAGCTTCCGGGTCAGGAAAATGTGGCTGACGATCACTCCCGCAACGTTGCCCAGGGAGTAGGCGATGGCCAGGCCGAAGACAATCCGGTTGGCGGGCAGTGCTGCGGCTCCCAGGGCCAGGGCGATGCCGAAAACGGACAGGATGATCTGCATGGTCATCGGGGTTTTGCCGTCCTCATCCGCGTAGAAGGCACGGTTCATGAGGAACGTGGCGCTCAGGAAGGGTGCACTGACCGCCAGCAGCACCAGGACCTGGCCCTGGACGGCGGCAGAGGCGTTGGAGCCGCCGCTGAACCACATGCTGATGGGCCCGGCGAGCACCACCAGGACAGCGGAGCAGAATATGGTTGCCACGCCGATGGCGCGCAGGCCGGAGGAAATGGTCTCCCGGACCACGCTCAGGTTTCCCTCGGTGAAGGCGTGGGACATCTGGTTGAACAGCACGGTGGCCAGAGACAGCGTAATGACGGAGTGCGGAATCATGTAGAACATGGAGGCGGTTTCCAGGTTCAAATGGCCTGCGATGATTTCCGGCGGATTCATTGCCTCGTAGATCGGACGGGCTCCCGACGCGATGGTGGCCACTTTGGTGTAGACCAGGTAGGCGCCGTTGCCCACCAGCATCGTGATGATGGTCCACTTGGCAACTTTGCCGGTCTGCCGCAGGCCGATGCCCCGCAGCCGGAAGCTCGGCCTCAGCCCCAGTCCGAGTTTCCGCAGCGGAATGAGCAGCACCGCGGCCTGCAGCACAATGCCCAGGGTGGTGCTGCCGGCCAGCAGAACGGTCGCGGAGGTGGTCCAGTTGTCCGGGGTGAAGTTGTTGGTTTCCTGGCGTCCTATCAGGGCGATGAACAGCACCAGCCCGCCAATGGCCACCACGTTGTTGACCACGGGGGCCCACATATAGGCACCAAAACGGCCGTTCGCGTTAAGTGTCTGACCGATGACGGCGTAGGCGCCGTAGAAGAAGATCTGCGGAAACAGCCAGTAGGCAAAGGCAGCGGCCAGGGGGAGCTGGGACTCATTGAGTCCGGTCACCAGCCGAAGGATCCACGGTGCCGCGAGGGTTGCTCCCAACGCCACGATGCCCAGTCCGACAAGGCTCAGGGTCATGATCGCGGAAACATATTCACGGCCGCGGTCGGGCCGTTTGCTGGCCTTGATGATCTGAGGGACCAGGACAGCATTGAACACGCCGCCGGCCAGCAGCAGGTAGATGAAGTTGGGCAGCACATTGGCAGAACTGAAGATGTCCGTCACCAGGCCGGTGTTGCCGATGGCAACAGCCAGCAGCGCTGTGCGGACAAGGCCCAGTACACGGGACAACAGGGTTCCAGCTGCCATGACGGCGCTGGAACGCGCGGTGCTGGGAGCGATTATCTTTTCGGCCATGGTGTCCCTATGTTCTCACTCCAACCGTGCGGCGCTTAAACCGGGGGCCGCAGGAGGGGTCAGAGGTAGCGGGGGAGAATTTCCCGCGCAAGATCTGCGATGCGCCGCTCGTTCGGGAAGGAAAGCCGCTTGCCGAGCTCCGCCAGCGGCACCCAGGCCACGTCCACAGCCTCATGGTCCGGGTCATTTTCAATCGTGAGGCGGCCGCCGGTGGCAGTGAGCAGGAAGTGGTGCACGGTTTTGTGCACGCGGTGCCCGCTCACCGTGAACCAATAGTCGATACTGCCCAGGGCCGTCAGGATGCGGCCGTCAATGCCGGTTTCCTCGGCGATCTCCCGGACCGCAGCTTCGCGGCTGTCTTCCTCATTCTCCGGATGGCCCTTGGGCAGGCACCATTCCAGCCGTCCGCCGCGGTTGAGGCGGGCAATAATGGCCACGGGGAGTTCGGGGGACGTGGAATCCACCACAATGCCTCCGGCGGAAACCTCTTCCACAGTGGGAAGGGAAGGCTGCACCGGATGCGCGCCGGCGCTGCCCATTGACGCCGTCAACGGGGTTCGCTTGGGTGCGCTCGGTACGGGATGGGCCATAGGACCACTCTAACGATCTTTGTCCGGGGATGATGACTGTGCGGGAGCACCCCGGAGCAGAAGCGGCAATGCCCGGCGTGTCCGGTCCCCGCAGGGCGTCCGCTGTGCGTCTTCCGGCCTTTTATCTGGCACGCTTAAAGCACTATGGCGCACCTCTTTGACAGCTCGGTCCTGAAAACTCCCCTCCCCTCCGTCGTCGGCGACCTGGGGGAGTTGTTCCAAGCGGCGGGTTATGAGCTCTCCCTGGTTGGCGGACCCGTGCGGGACCTCTTCCTGGGACGCGTCTCCCCGGACCTTGATTTCACCACCAACGCCCGCCCGGATGACATCATCGGCATCATCCGCCGCTGGTGCGACACCTACTGGGAGATCGGCCGCGCCTTTGGAACCATCGGAATGCGCAAGGACGGTTTCCAGATAGAAATCACCACCTACCGGGCCGACGCCTATGATCCGGAGTCACGGAAACCCGAGGTGGCATTCGGAGACAAGCTCGAAGATGACCTGTTCCGCCGGGACTTCACCATGAATGCAATGGCCCTGCGCCTGCCGTCCATGGAGCTGGTGGATCCGTTCGGCGGTGCAAGGGATCTGCACGCGGGCTTCGTGCGCACCCCCGGCGCCCCCTCGACGTCGTTCTCCGACGACCCGCTGCGCATGATGCGCGCGGCCCGTTTTGCCTCCCAGCTGGAAGTGAACGTGGCACCGGAGGTTTTCGAGGCCATGAAGGACATGGCGGGGCGGATCACCATCATTTCCGCCGAACGCGTCCGCGATGAGCTGGTGAAACTGATCAAGGGCAAGGCTCCGTGGACCGGAATCGACCTGCTGGTGGAAAGCGGGCTGGCCGAGTATGTCCTGCCGGAGGTATCCGCCCTGAAACTGGAGATCGATGAGCACCACCGCCACAAGGATGTGTATCAGCACTCGCTGACGGTGCTTCGGCAGGCCTGCAGCCATGAGACGGACGCCGACGGCGCGGTTCCGGGACCCGATTTTGTCCTGCGGTTCGCGGCGCTGATGCACGACGTCGGCAAGCCGGCCACGCGCCGCTTCGAGCCCAACGGCTCGGTGAGCTTCCTGCATCACGACGCCGTTGGCTCCAAGCTGACCGCCAAGCGGATGAAGGCACTGCGCTTTGACAATGACACCATCAAGGCCGTGTCCCGGCTGGTGGAGCTGCATATGCGGTTCTACGGCTACGGCGACGCCGGCTGGACCGACTCTGCCGTCCGCCGTTACGTGAACGACGCCGGACCCCTGCTGCAGCGCCTGCACCGGCTGACCCGTTCCGATGTCACCACCCGCAACCGGCGCAAGGCCGACCGCCTGGCTTTTGCCTATGACGACCTGGAGGCACGCATCACCGCGCTCGCGGAACAGGAGGAACTGGCCGCCATCCGACCTGACCTGGACGGTGAACAGATCATGGCCCTGCTCGGCATCCGGCCGGGTCCCGTCGTCGGCCGCGCCTACCGGTTCCTGTTGGAAGAGCGGATGGAAAAGGGACCTTCCACGGAGGCCGAGGCAGCCGCGGTGCTCCGGGCCTGGTGGGCCTCCCAGCCCGAGAATGCGGGCACCTCCAGACCCGCAGCAGCGGATGAACACGACGCCGCCGACGCCGCCGTGCAGACCGCTGCAGACCGCTCCGGCAACGACTCCGAAGAAGGCACCGCCCGCGGCGGTGCCAAAATGGAGTAGGACGGATACCCGTCCGCTGTAGCGGAAGGAAGTAAATGAGCGACGCTGAGGACTTCGGTCCGGCGGTTCCGGATACGACCCCGGCAGGCACCCGCCTGCCGCGACTGTGGCTGCTGCGCCACGGTGAAACGGAGTGGTCCCGCGAGGGCAACTACACGGGTCTGACGGACATACCACTGACAGAAGCGGGCGAGGCACAGGCCGTCGCGGCGAAGGACAAGATCGGCCGGATTGATTTTGATCTGGTGCTCTCTTCCCCGCTTGCCCGGGCGCGGCGCACCGCGGAACTCGTGGGCTACCCGAACCCGCAGATCCTGCCACACGCCCACGAGTGGGACTACGGAGACAACGAGGGACGCAAGAGCACGCAGGTCCGCGCGGAGAATCCCGGATATCTCATCTGGAAGGACGGGGTCCCCAACGGGGAAACGCTGGACCAGGTGGCAGAGCGGGCGGACCGCATCATCTCCCAGGTACAGGCCGGCTGCGGTACACCGATGGACCGCACTCCGGACGCCGATCCCGTTGAGAAGGTCCTGCTTGTGGCACACGGGCACTTCCTGCGGATCCTTGCGGCCCGCTGGCTTGGCCTTCCGGCCGACCACGGACGGCATTTGGTGCTCGGCACAGCGGCGGTCTGCACCCTTGGCTGGGACAAGCACACCCCCGCAATAGTGCGCTGGAACTATTAATCTCCAAAAGAATGTAAAAAAGTTTCCGTAAATGCCTTGGCAGGAGACGGAAACGTGTTGTATGTTTTTTCTGTGACCACCTTTCTTGCAGGTGGAACGCATCCCGATTAACCAAGTTCAATCCGGTTTAGAGCATCCAGCATCTGGCCGGCCATCCGCAATTCCACGCACTCATGAAAGGGAGGTGGGGTTATGATCATCCACGAATTCCTCACAGCAACGGTGGTTGTCTGCCCGCAGGCACGCATGCCCATCCCTTCGACTGAGGGGCCGTTTGTCCGGCCTTTTGGAATGCGGGTGGCCGGCGCTGCTGACGGACTCACCGGCGCCTCGGGTTATGGATCGTCCCCGCGGCGAACCGGAGCCCCCGGCTTCCCCGGGTAACCACCGCAGCCACGCAGCGGACCGCCCTGACTCAGCCCTGGTCCTCCCGCTGAACCATCCTGAAGTTTCAGGGAACCGTCTGCGGTTCCCGGACTTGGCTTTATGCCCGAAGGGGCATATCTTCCGGCACGGACTCTGCCACAGTGTTGGTGCGTTGGGGTAGTTGGGGTTTGGGTTCATTGACGGCGCGCAGTCCCAGGCAGCGGATTTAGCAGCCTGATGACTGTTTGCGGCACGTTGTCGGGAATCCGCTGAGGCACAACCCGCCGTGAGGCAACCCGGCTGCGTCCCGTACCGCCCCTGCGGTACGTCAATTAATTCGAAGAATTACTGTCGAAAATTGGCCACCAGCCGGCGTCGCTAACCCTCGGAAATCCGACGGTATTTCCCTTTTCCTTATTGATTCTTTTGTGCACCCTAAAAATGGATGCGCCCTTTTCCGGAGATTACTCATGCCTAATTCCAGCCTGCCCTTTTCCGTTTTTGCCGAAACCCCCGTCCTGCCCGAAACCCCGGCCCTGCCGCCGGCGGTGCGGGCCGATCACCCGCCGTCGGTTCCTGGCCCGCAGGCACGCCCCCGGCACATCCGGAAGGAGGTATTCCTGATGTTCTTCCGCCTGCTGGGCTCCTTCGCCCGCTCGGATGCCGTCCACCAGGCCCGTCTGGACGCGTACTGGAACGGACCGTCATGGCATCTGATGACACGCAGCACCTGGTCGGTGAAGTAGCAACCCGAACCGACGGGAACAAAACCGGTGGAGTCCGCGCTGTACACGGTGGACTCCATCGGTGTGTGCGGCCTGACCGGTGGAATCACTGACAATCGGCTCCGGCGCGGGTGTGAGCGGTGCAACTGCAACCGGTCGGAAACCATGCTCCCGGCCGCGGCGTTATAAAGTCAGTAGGGGACATCGAACAGCGGCCGGCCAGGAAGGGAGTGCTGTTGCTTCAGGTAAAGCGTGTCGCCATGCTCTCCTTGCATACGTCACCCTTGGAGCAGCCGGGCTCCGGCGATGCCGGCGGAATGAACGTTTACGTCCGCTCGGTGGCCGTTGAGCTGGCCAAATCCGGCGTCGGAGTAGAGATTTTCACCCGTGCCTCTGATCCTCATCACCCCCCGTCGGTGGAGTTGGCTCCCGGCGTAACGGTCCACCACGTTGCTGCCGGACCACGCAGAAAGATTGCCAAGGAAGCCCTTCCCGCCCTCGAAGCTGCCTTGGCCGCCGGCGTCGCCGACCTGCAGCCCTACCGCGCGCCGCGCCGCTTTGATGTCATCCACTCGCACTACTGGGTCTCCGGTACCGCTGGACTGGCTGTTGCCCGGGCCTGGGACCTTCCGCTGGTGCACACCATGCACACCATGGCCCGAGTGAAAAACCTCCGGCTGCAGGCCGGCGAAAAGCCGGAACCGCAGGTACGGATTGACGGCGAGCAGGACATCGTGGACGGCGCCACCCGGCTGATCGCCAACACCAGTACCGAAGCCGCCGAGCTGGAATCCCTTTACGGTGCCAACCCCCGCGAAGTGGACGTGGTGGCACCCGGGGTAGACCTGAACATTTTCTCCCGCCGGAATTCCGATGCCTCGCGCGCCGCACTGAACATCCCGCAAAACGTGTTCCACGTAGTCTTCGCGGGCCGCATCCAGCGGATGAAAGGTCCCCAGGTGCTGGTGCGGGCCGCCGCTGAGCTCCACGCCCGGCGGCCGGACATTCCGCTGCACGTCACCATTCTGGGCGCCGGCAGCGGGTCCGAGGTCCTGGATCTGCAGCCGCTGATCGATTCGCTCGGACTCCACGCGCAGGTCTCGCTGCGTCCGCCCGTAGGCGCCGCCGAGCTCGCCGGCTGGTTCCGGGCCGCCGACGTCGTTGCCGTGCCGTCCTTCAGTGAATCCTTCGGGCTGGTGGCTCTCGAGGCGCAGGCCTGCGGCACACCCGTGGTGGCCGCCAACGTGGGCGGACTCCCCAAAGCAGTGGGCCACGGCCGCACCGGACTGCTGGTGGACGGGCATGACAGCGCCCGCTGGTCCGCTGAGCTGGAACGGCTGCACGACGACGCCGGGTTCCGGCGAGCGCTGGGCCGCGGCGCCGCCGTGCATGCGTCGGCTTTTGGCTGGAACCGCACGGCCATGCTCACCGCGCAGAGTTACCTGCAGGCTGCCGAGCAGTTCTCCGCGCATTCGGTCCGCTGATAGTTTGGGCATACGTCACGACTGCCGGTGAAAACCACCGGCAGGAACCGGAAGGACCGCAACGATGCGCGCTGCCGCTGACATGGCCAGTGATTTGGAAATCTCCCGCCGGGCGGTGATGAAGCCCATCACCGAAATTGCCCGCGCTGCGGGAATCCCCGAAGAGGCCCTTGAACTCTACGGCCGGTACAAGGCAAAGGTGGATCCGCTGCTGGTGCCGCCGCGGAAAACCCGGGGCAAAGTGGTACTGGTTACCGCCATGAGCCCCACCCCTGCGGGCGAAGGAAAATCCACCGTAACCGTGGGCCTGGGCGATGCTTTGGCCAAAGCCGGGGCGAACACCGTCATAGCGCTGCGGGAACCCTCACTGGGCCCGGTTCTGGGCATGAAAGGCGGAGCCACCGGCGGAGGCTATTCCCAGGTGGTGCCCATGGAGGACATCAACCTGCACTTCACCGGAGATTTCCACGCCATCACCACTGCCAACAATGCCCTGACGGCCCTGGTGGACAACCACATTTACCAGGGCAACGAATTGGGGATCGATCCCCGCCGCATCACGTTCCGCCGGGTCATGGACATGAACGACCGCTCGCTGCGCGACATCGTCATTGGATTGGGCGGCCCCACCCAGGGCACCCCCCGCCAGGACGGCTTCGACATCACCGTCGCCTCGGAAATCATGGCGGTGTTCTGCCTTGCCCGCGACCTCAGCGACCTCAAGGCGCGGCTGGCCCGGATTACGGTGGGATACACCTACGACCGGCGGCCGGTGACGGTGCAGGACCTCGGGGTGGAGGGCGCCCTGACGCTGCTGCTCCGGGACGCCGTCAAGCCCAACCTCGTCCAAACCCTGGCCGGCACGCCGGCACTGGTCCACGGCGGTCCGTTCGCCAACATCGCCCACGGCTGCAACTCGGTGATTGCCACCGAACTGGCCCGCACCGTCGGGGACATTGTGGTCACCGAAGCCGGTTTCGGCGCGGACCTGGGTGCGGAAAAGTACATGGACATCACCTCGCGGGCAGCGGACGTGGCCCCGGACGCCGTCGTCGTGGTGGCCACCATCCGTGCTCTGAAGATGCACGGCGGCGTGCCGAAGGACCGGCTGGGCGAGCCTGCTCCGGCGGCGCTCGAAGCCGGTGCTGCGAACCTGCGCCGGCATCTGGGAAACATCTCAAAGTTCGGGCTGAGCCCGGTGGTGGCCGTGAACACCTTCACCACGGATACGCCGGAGGAAGTTGACTGGCTTCTGCAGTGGTGCGCCAATGAGGGCGTGGCGGCCGCTGCTGCGGACGTCTGGGCGCAGGGCGGGGGCGGAAACGGCGGCGATGAGCTGGCTGCCAAGGTGCTGGCCGCGCTGGAGGAACCGACGGATTTCCGTTTCCTCTACCCGGCTGAGATGCCCGTCGAAGAGAAAATCCGCACGGTGGTGCGGGAAATCTACGGAGCCGACGACGTCGAATTCGCCCTGCCGGCGCTGCGCCGCCTGGAGGAGATCAGGGCCGGGGGCTGGGATTCATTGCCGGTGTGCATGGCCAAGACCCAGTACTCGTTCTCCGACAATGCCGCGCTGCTCGGGGCGCCGACCGGTTTCACGGTGCACGTCCGGGATCTGATCCTGAAGACCGGCGCCGGATTTGTGGTGGCGCTGACCGGGGCCGTGATGACCATGCCGGGGCTGCCCAAGGTGCCGGCGGCGATGCGCATGGACATCGCCGCCGACGGGACGCCGACAGGCCTGTCGTAGCCCCTAGCCCTTCCCCGGGCCGCGAGATGGCAGAAGGTGTCCCTCCCAGCGCTGGGAAGGACACCTTCTGCCATCTCGCGGGGTGCGCGGAGAAGAGGTTAGCGCTCAACCTCGCCGCGGATGAACTGCTCCACTTTTTCCTTGGCAATGTCATCGTTGTACTGCTCCGGCGGGGACTTCATGAAGTAACTCGACGCCGAGAGGATGGGTCCGCCCACGCCGCGGTCCAGGGCAATCTTGGCAGCCCGGACCGCGTCGATGATGACACCGGCGGAGTTGGGGGAGTCCCATACCTCCAGCTTGTACTCCAGGGACACCGGTGCGTCGCCGAAGTTGCGGCCCTCAAGCCGCACAAAGGCCCACTTGCGGTCATCGAGCCAGGCCACGTAGTCGGAGGGACCGATGTGGACGTCGTCGGCCTTCAGATCCGCAGAGGTGTTGGACGTGACAGCCTGCGTCTTGGAAATCTTCTTCGATTCAAGCCGCTCGCGCTCAAGCATGTTCTTGAAGTCCATGTTGCCGCCGACGTTGAGCTGGTAGGTGCGGTCCAGGATGACTCCGCGGTCCTCGAACAGCTTGGCCATCACACGGTGCGTGATGGTGGCGCCGATCTGGCTCTTGATGTCGTCGCCGATAATGGGAACGCCGGCGGCGGTGAACTTGTCCGCCCATTCCTTGGTTCCGGCAATGAACACCGGAAGGGCGTTCACGAAGGCGACGCCGGCGTCGATGGCGCACTGGGCATAGAACTTGGCAGCCTGCTCGGAGCCGACCGGCAGGTAGCAGACCATGACGTCAACGGCGTTGTCCCGAAGGGCGGCAACAATGTCCACTGCCTCGGCGTCGGACTCCACGATGGTTTCGCGGTAGTACTTTCCCAGGCCGTCCAGGGTGTGGCCGCGCTGGACGGTGATGCCGGTCTGCGGGACGTCGGCAATCTTGATGGTGTTGTTCTCGCTGGCGCCGATCGCGTCCGCGAGGTCCAGGCCCACCTTCTTGCTGTCGACGTCGAAGGCGGCCACAAACTGCACGTCGTTGACATGGTACGGACCGAACTTCACGTGCATCAGCCCGGGAACGGTCTGGTTGGGATCCGCGCTGCGGTAGTACTGCACGCCTTGGACTAGGGACGCCGCGCAGTTGCCGACACCCACGATTGCGACCCGAATGGGGTTCATTGCCACAGTTCTCCTTTGAAGAAAAGTAATTCAGTGCCGCACCGGAGGCGGCAAAGACCGGCCCAGTCTACGGCCTCAACCCGAGTGGTTAGTGTGCGCCGTCACAGCATCAGCCGGAAGCCAATTACCCGACACGGTCATCAAAGCCCGCAGCGCCGGCGGTCATACTGGTAACCATGGAGCCCAAGCCCCGACGCCAGCCGCTGCGGATAGTGGTGCCCAGCCGCAACGATCCGCTCCTGAGAAAGCTCACCGAAGCAGTCGGGGGGCCGCTGGGGCGGTACACCGCCCCCGGAATCGTGACACCGGGATTCTTTACCGTGGAACGGGTCCTGATCCTGCTGACCACCGCGGCCGCGGTCCTGGCCGTGCTGATCAAGACTCCCTGCCGGGTGGGCGGCTGGACCTCCCCGGACCACTTCTACCAGGCGTGCTATTCGGATTGGCCCGTCCTTTTTGATTCCCGCGGCCTGGCCGAGGGTGTTTTCCCCTTCCTGACCCCGGGAGCCAGCTTTGAATACCCGGTGCTGCTGGGGC
The DNA here is from genome assembly GCF_044762205.1 of Arthrobacter sp. NPDC097144. NCBI lineage: Bacteria > Bacillati > Actinomycetota > Actinomycetes > Micrococcales > Micrococcaceae > Arthrobacter > Arthrobacter sp. NPDC097144. The sequence continues at coordinate 248,205 of NZ_JBIWDW010000003.1, forward strand.
TGCTGGCCGGAGCCACAGCCCTGCTGGTACCGGGCGGCGCAGCTGCGGACCGTGCCCTGGCCTATTTCGACATCAATGCCGTGCTGGCCGTCCTGGCCTGGACCGCCACGGTCACGGCCACCATGCGGATGACCAACCGCCGGCCGTGGGACGCGGCCATGGTTGCCCTGGCGCCGGCCATGGTCCTTTCGGTCTTCATCAACTGGGACATATGGGCGGTGCTCCTGGCCACTCTGGGGATGCTGGCCTTTGCCCGCAACCGTCCGGTGTCCGCGGGCGTGCTTCTGGGGCTGGGCACCGCGCTCAAGCTGTACCCGGTCCTAATTCTGGGGGCCATCCTGGTCCTCGGCCTGCGGACCCTTCGGCTGCGCCCGGTGGTCCAGACAGCGGGAGCGGCAGCCGCCGCGTGGCTCGCGGTGAACGTTCCGTTCATGATTTCCGACTTCATCGGCTGGAAGTTCTTCCTCACCTACACGGGCGAACGTCCGGCCGGATACTCGTCGGTGTGGTTTGCCTGGAACCTGCTCGCCGGGAGCTGGGGACAGCCGGAAGCGGATCCGCGGTTCATCAATTTCTGGGCCTACTTCCTGTTCGCCGCTGCCTGCGCCGGCATTGCCCTGCTGGGGCTTGCCGCACCGCGCCGCCCCCGGCTGGCGCAGCTGGCCTTCCTGATTGTGGCGGCCTTTATCCTGACCAACAAGGTGTATTCTCCGCAATTTGTGCTGTGGCTGATCCCGCTGGCAGCGCTGGCACGGCCGCGGTGGCGGGATTTCCTGATCTGGCAGTTCTTTGAAGTGCTGCACTGGTGGGCAATCTGGATGTATCTGGGTTCCCTCACCTCCGGCGGCTCCGACCGCAGCAACATTGATGCGGCCTACTATGTGTGGGCAGTGGCCGGGCACTGGCTTGCCACTGCCTGGCTGATGATGAGGGTGGTCCGCGATATCCTCGATCCGGCAGATGATCCGGTGCGCCGGCTCAACGTCGATGATCCCCAGGGCGGTCCCTTCGACCACGCGCCGGACCGGTTCCGGCTGGGCCGCAAAGCCCGACAGCCGGCGGCTATCCGGACCCCGGCAGAGGAAGCAGGAATCCCGTGACGGATGTTTCAGTAGTAGGCGCCGGCCCCAACGGACTGGCCGCCGCCGTGATCATGGCCCGTGCCGGACTGTCGGTGCGGGTGTTTGAAGCGGGAGCCACCGCGGGCGGCGGAAGCCGGACGAAGGAACTCCTGGAACCCGGGCACCGGTACGATGTCTGCTCCGCCGTGCATCCCATGGCCCTGGCCTCGCCGTTCTTCCGCCGCTTTGAGCTGGCCAACCGGATTGCGCTCACCGTGCCGGAGATTTCCTACGCACATCCGCTCGACGGCGGCGATGCCGGCCTGGCCTACCGGGACCTGGAGCGGACAGTGGCAGGTCTTGGCGCGGACGGCCCGGCGTTTAGGTCCCTGATGCAGCCGCTGGTGGAGCGCAGCGAGGACATCACGGAATTCCTTATGTCCCCGCTGTTCCGCGGCTACCGCAAACCCGCAGCCGCGCTGGCCTTCGGGCGTGCCGCCCTGGACCAGGGCACCGTGCTGTGGAACCGGCGGTTCTCCACTGACAAGGCGCCTGCACTGCTCACCGGGGTAGCGGCCCACCCGGTGGGCCGCATGCCCTCGCTCCCCTCCGCCGGCGGCGGCCTGCTGCTGTCACTGCTGGCCCATACGGTGGGCTGGCCCGTGCCCGACGGCGGTTCGCAGGCCATCGCCGACGCCATGGTCCGGGACCTGCAGGCGCACGGGGGAGAAGTGGTCACCGGCCACCGGGTGTCCTCCCTGGATGAGGTCAGCAGCTCCAAGACGGTGCTGCTCGATGTTTCTCCGAAGACGCTGCTGGAGCTTGCCGGCCCGCGGCTGCCTGGCCCGTACGCCCGCGCACTGAAACGGTTCCGCTACGGAAACGCCGCCTGCAAGGTGGATTTCATCCTCTCGGGGCCCGTTCCCTGGGCGAACGACGGGGTGAACCGGGCAGGAACCGTCCACCTGGGAGGACGGCGTGCCGAACTGGCCGAAGCTGAAGCACAGGTGGCCGCCGGACAGCATCCCGCCAAACCCTATGTGCTTTTGTCCCAGCCCAGCAGCTTCGATTCCTCCCGCGCACCAGCCGGCCGGCACATCCTGTGGACCTACTGCCACGTTCCCGCCGGTTCCACCGTGGACATGACCGAAGCCGTCACTGCACAGATCGAACGCTTCGCGCCCGGCTTCCGCGACGTCGTCGTCCGCTCGCAGGCCACAACGGCGGCGGATCTGGAGCGGTACAACGAAAACTATGTGGGCGGGGACTTTGGCGGCGGCGCCGTAAACCTGTGGCAGATGGCGGCCCGGCCCGTTCTCGCCCTGAACCCGTGGCAAACCCCGCTGCCGGGCGTCTACCTGTGCTCGGCGTCCACGCCGCCCGGACCCGGTGTCCACGGGATGGGCGGATTCCATGCCGCGGAACTGGCTTTGCGGAGGGACCACGGACTTCCGCTGCCGGACCTGGGCACCGGAAACTAGCTTCGGGGAGGAGCAGCCCCGGCAGGAGGCCGGCGCCTAAGCTTGTATGTTTAAATCCGGCGCAACGCCGCTCACGCTTTTGCAGGGGGAATGGAATGCATAACCAGGACGGCGGGGTGCCGGGACACCCCGACACCCTTGTTCTGCCCGTCGAGCCCGGACGCCGGGACCCGCAGTGGTGGCTGGCGGTGCGGGCCGCACTCCTTGCGTATGCCCTGACCCTGGGAGCCGCGCTCGTCACCATGGCGCTGCTGGTCCTTGGCTTCTTCGTGGGCGGCACCGGCGCCCTGGACGCCATGACTGATTCCGCCTCCACCATGGGTGCACGGCTTGACGGCCCCTCGGCGCTGCTGATCTATCCGTTTTTCCTGGCCTCCATGGCGCTGGGCGGCACAACTGTCCTGACTGTCTCCTCCGCTGTGTACTCGGCTGCCGGGCCGCTGGTGAGTGTCTGGACCGGTGTGCTGCCGCTGCTGCTGTCCGGGGTTGCGGTCCTCACCCTGTGGCGCCAGGGCCGTCGTGCCGAGCGCAGGCAGCCGCTTGAATCCGGTGGAGCGCGGTGGCTGTACGCGGGGGTGACCGGTCTGGCGCTCGCCGTTTTCTCCGTGACATTGAGCCTGCTGTTTTCCCTGCGTTCGGAGACCGACCTTGGTGCCGTGTTCCTGACCGCAGCCTCACCGAGCCTCGTGGCCGGGGCGGTGCTGCTGGGAACCGGTGCCAGCTGGGCCGGACGGAAAAAAGAGTCCGGCACGCCTTTGCAGTGGTTCCTCCGAGCGGAGCACCTCCTGCCGGAACTCCGGGCTGCCCTTCGCTTGGCCTGCGGCCATTACCTGTTCTACACAGCAGCGGCCGGAGCGATCCTGCTGGTTGCCGCCCTGATCCGGGGCGGAGTGGCAGTGGCCTTCGCCGCACCGCTGTGGCTGCCCACGGCGTCGGCCTGGGCGTACGCTGCAGGCCACTTGTCCACCGTCGCCAACCGGGACCTGCCCGGAGGCGGCCAGATTCCGGCCTCGGTAGCTGATCTGCCGGTCTGGGCCGGTGCAGCAGCCGGAATTCTGGGAGTGCTGCTGGCAGCGGCGGCGTCACTGGCCTGGTTCCTGGCCCGGCAACACGGTCACGGCCCGGGGCAGCCGGCACGCCGCACGTCGTGGCTGACCCTGCCGGTGGCCTTTGGCCTCGTCGGGGCTGCCGTCACCCTGCTGAGCCTCGTGGCCGCGGGCCGGGTGGGAACCGGCAGCGACGGGCTTGGTCCGGGAATCGGAACCCTCGGACCGGCCTGGTGGACGTTCCTGGTTCTGGCCGCCTGGGGAGCGGTGATCGAGCTGGGCGCCCGGATCCTGGCGCCGCAGGTGGCGCATCTGGTGCCGCACCGGATCAGCAGCTTCATCACCGGCAACACCCCGAAGTAGGGGTGATGTGCGCGGCGGGAACCGGCCTCCCCCTTGCGCCCGGGGCTCCGGCATGGCGAACTGGAAGCAGGAGGTGCACCGATGACCGAGCACTTGAACAACCACCACAGGGACACGCTGGAGCAGATCCTGCGTCATCCCACCAGCTCCAACATTGAGTGGAAGAAGGTGGTGTCCCTGCTGGAAGCGGTGGCCGACACCACGCGCGAGCACAACGGCAAGTACGAGGTCACCATCGCGGGGCAGACGGATTATTTGGAGCCGCCGCGGGGCAAGGACATCGACGAGCAGACCGCCGTGGACCTGCGGAAGATCCTGACCCGGGCCGGCTACACGCTGGATACCAAATAACCCCGCCGCCCTTCCGGGCAGCGGGGTGGCAAGGCCCTACTCGACCGTGAGTTCGCCCATGCGGGACCAGTCTTCGCCGTCGATGACCGTGTTAATGATCTTCGGAGTCTCCACCAGCGCCTGGACCATGTCCTTCATGGCCTGCTGGAAGTGGTCGCTGCCCACGTGGGCCTCTGCGGCGTCGTCCCGGAAGGCCTCGACCAGGACGAACTCGTTGGGGTTTTCCAGGCTGCGGGACCAGTCGAACCACAGGTTGCCGGGCTCTGCGCGCGTGGCTGCAGTGAAATCGGCGGTCAATTCCGGCCAGCGCTCCACCCATTCGGGCTTGACGTTGAACTTGACGGTAATGAAGATCATCTTCGCTCCTTAGCGGGGTGTTTCCGGCAGGCGTCCCGGGCGGGGACGCGCGGCCTTCATCGTAGGCACGTCAGTGCGGCGGCTGTCCATCCCGGCGGATGGGAGGATGGATGCGTGGCACACCTCGACGTATCCAACATTGACTATTTCCTGTCCGACGGCCGGCAGCTGCTCAACGCCGTGAGCTTCAAGGTGGGGGACGGGCACAAGACTGCCCTGATCGGCCCCAACGGCACCGGAAAGACCACGCTGCTGCGCATCATCGCCGAGGACATCAAGGCGGATGAGGGCACGGTCTCCAAATCCGGGTCCATGGGGATCATGCGCCAGTTTGTGGGCCAGGTCCGTGATGACAGCACGGTCCGGGACCTGCTGGTGTCCGCGGCCCCGCCCGCCCTCGCCGCCGCCGCCAAGGCCGTGGACGACGCCGAGCTGGCCATGATGGAGCACGACGACGAACCCACCCAGATGCGCTACGCCACGGCGATTGCCGACTGGGGAGATGCCGGCGGCTACGAGCAGGAAACCGTCTGGGACGAGGTCACCATGGCGGCCCTGGGCATGCCCTTTGACCGCGCCCAGTACCGCAAGGCCTCCACGCTGTCCGGCGGCGAGCAGAAACGCCTGGTCCTGGAAGCCCTGTTCTCCGGTCCCGATGAACTGCTGCTGCTGGACGAGCCGGACAACTATCTGGACGTGCCCGGCAAGCGCTGGCTGGAAGCCAAGCTGGCCGAGTCCAGGAAGTCCGTCCTGTTTGTCAGCCACGACCGTGAACTGCTGGACAACGCCGCCACCCGGATCGTCACCCTGGAACCGGGCATCAACGGCGCGTCGGCCTGGATCCACGGCGGCGGCTTCAGCAGCTACGTCACCGCACGCGAGGACCGTAACGCCCGGTTCGAGGAACTGCGCCGGCGCTGGGACGAGGAGCACCTGAAGCTCAAGGAACTCGTGAACATGTATAAGAACAAGGCGGCGTTCCGTTCCGACATGGCCAACCGCTACCAGGCTGCGCAGACCCGGCTGGCCAAATTCCTGGAGGCCGGACCGCCCGAGGCACTGCCGATCGAGCAGAACGTGAAAATGCGCCTGCGCGGCGGCCGCACCGCCAAGCGTGCCGTGGTTGCCCAAAAGCTGGAGCTGACCGGGCTGATGAAGCCGTTCAGCACGGAAATCTGGTTTGGCGACCGGGTGGGTGTGCTGGGCTCCAACGGCTCCGGAAAATCCCACTTCCTGCGGCTGCTGGCCCTGGGCGGAACCGATCCCGACCGGGAACATGAGCCGGTCTCCGAGGTGGAGATTGCTCCCGTTCCGCATGCGGGCTCCGTCAAGCTTGGTGCCCGCATCCGGCCGGGATTCTTCGCCCAGACGATGATGCGCCCGGACCTGCTCGGCAAAACCCTCCTGGATATCCTGCACCGCGGTGACGAGCACCGCTCCGGACTGGGCCGTGAAGCCGCCGCCGGAGCGCTGGACCGCTACGGCCTGGCCGCGTCCTCCGAGCAAAAGTACGACTCGCTCTCCGGCGGGCAGCAGGCCCGGCTGCAGATCCTCCTGCTGGAACTCTCCGGCGCCACACTGCTGCTGCTGGACGAACCGACCGACAACCTGGACCTGCACTCCGCCGAAGCACTGGAAAAGGCCATCGACGCCTTTGAGGGAACGGTCCTGGCCGTCACCCACGACCGCTGGTTCGCCCGCAGCTTCGACCGGTTCCTGGTATTCGGCTCCGACGGCAAGGTCTACGAATCCGAAACCCCCGTCTGGGACGAAAAACGAGTGGTCCGCTCGCGGTAGGGGACAATGTTGCCGTGATCGAAAAGAACCAGACTGACTCTGCCCTAAAAGACACCGTCCTCAACAAGGCACTGATCGCCGTTTTCGTGGTTTTCGGCCTCAACGGCCTGGTTTTCGCCAGCTGGGCGGCCCGCATCCCGGCCGCCGCCCAGGACCTCGGCATCGGTGCCGCTGGTGTTGGCCTGCTGCTGCTGTTTTCCGCCGTCGGCTCGGTGCTCGCGCTGCCGCTGGCCGGCTCGGTGGCCCAGCGGATCGGCACTGCCGGCACCGTGCGCGCCGGCGGGATTACGACGTCGGCCGCTTCCCTGATCATCGCAGCGGGACTGTACACCGGCTCTATTCCCCTGACCGCCGGCGGCCTGCTCGTCTTCGGTGTCGGGATTGCCGGCTGGGATGTTGCCATGAACCTTGAGGGCGCGGACGTGGAACGGCAGCTTGGGCGGACCATCATGCCCAAATTCCACGGAGCCTTCTCCGGGGGGTCCTTTGTGGGCGCCCTGATCGGCGCCGGCTTGTCCTCCCTGGGGGTCTCACTGTCCCTGCACCTGCTGGCCATCCTGACCGTGGTCTGCATTGCGGTGCTGATTGTGCCGCGCAACTTCCTGCAGGTCTCCCACGCTGACCACGGAACGGATTCCACCGGCGCGCGGGTGACGCCGTCCCGTTTCGGCGCCTGGAAGGAGGGGCGCACGCTGTTGATCGGCGTCGTCGTCCTGGGGGCCGCACTGACCGAGGGAGCGGCCAACGACTGGGTTGCCAAGGCGACGGTGGACGGATTAGAAACCAGCGAGTCCACCGGCGCCGTGATGTTCGCTGTTTTCGTGGCCGCGATGACCCTCACCCGCTGGTTCGGCGCCCGCCTGATCGACCGGATGGGCCGCGTGCCGGCGCTGCGGATGTGCATGGGCGCGTCCCTGGTGGGCCTGCTGCTCTTTGTCCTGGCACCCAACCTCCCGCTGGCCGCCCTGGGCGCCGTGCTGTGGGGCATCGGTGCGGCACTGGGCTTCCCGATGGGCATGTCCGCCGCCGGAGAGAACCCGGCACACGCAGCAGCCCGGGTCTCCGTCGTGTCCACCATCGGCTACTCGGCCTTCTTCATCGGGCCGCCGGTGCTCGGCTTCCTCGGCGAACACTGGGGGATCCGCAACTCGCTGCTGGTGGTGGGCGCAGCCATGCTGCTCTCCATCATTTTTGCTCCCGCCGCCGCAGAACAAAAGGAATCCTCGGACGCGCGGTCCTGATTCGGGGACCGGTTGAGGGCCCGGTGAATCCCAACAGAATCCCGGACCCGAAATATGCGGACCGGATGTGTCCGCAATGGGGCTTCCGGAGGCGGGCCGCAGGGTCTACTTTCGGACGATGTCCACTTCCCCCAACCCTTCACCGGGGCTGCCCGGCCCCGCCCCCGCCCCCGGCCTGATTCAGGCAGAGGGAGTCAGAAAGGTCTACAACTCCAAGTCCGGTCCGGTCCGGGCCCTGGACGGCCTGGACATCTCCGTTCCCGAAGGTACGGTCATGGCACTGCTGGGACCCAACGGTGCCGGGAAAACCACCGCCGTCAAGGTCCTCACCACGCTCATCAGGCCCGATGCCGGCACCCTCACGATCGACGGCATGAACGTGCTGACCGCTCCGAAGGATGTCCGCCGGATTATCGGCGTCTCCGGCCAGTACGCCGCGGTGGATGAAAACCTCACCGGCCAGGAAAACCTGCGGATGGTGGGCCGCCTCTATCACCTGCCGGGCCGGCAGGCACGCGCCCGGGCCGCTGAACTGATCGATATGTTCGAGCTCACCGATGCGGGAAACCGCCCCGTCAAAGGCTATTCAGGCGGCATGCGCCGCCGGCTGGACCTGGCCGGGGCCCTCGTCAACAGTCCGCGCGTCCTGTTTCTGGACGAGCCCACCACGGGCCTGGATCCGCGCAGCCGCCTGGCCCTGTGGGACGTCATCAAGGATCTGGTGGCTGCCGGCACCACCCTGCTGCTGACCACCCAGTATCTGGAGGAGGCAGACCAGCTGGCGGACACGGTAGCCGTCATTGACCATGGTGCGGTGATCGCCGAGGGCACCTCGGACCAGCTGAAGTCCCGGATCGGCGGCCACAGTGTTGCGGTGGCGCTGGTGGACGGGAACGACGCCGAGACCGCCCGCGGCATCCTGGCCCGGTACGGCTCGGGGACGCCCCACACCGCCGATGACGGCCGCAGCCTGGAAGTAGCGGTGCAGAACGGTCCGGCATCACTGCAGCTGATCCTGGCGGACCTGCAGGCCGAGCATATTGACCTGCATGACGCAGGCATCCGCCGGCCCACCCTTGATGATGTGTTCCTGCAGCTGACCGGCCGCCCCACAGAGGCGGATCCTGAGCCGGAGGCTGCCCAGGACAAGGAAGGAGCCCGGAGATGAGTGCCGCTGCAGTAAGCATTCCGGCCGGCCGCGGCACGTCAACCGCAGCCAACTGGGCAGCCGACGGCTGGACCGTCACCAAAAGAAACCTGATCAAGATCAAGCGCTCGCCGGACATGATCGTCTTCGCGGTGCTGCAGCCCATCATGTTCGTCCTGCTGTTCAGCCAGGTCTACGGCGGGTCGATCAGCGTGGCAGGCACCGACTACACCCAGTACCTGATGGCTGGAATCTTTGCCCAGACAGTGGTCTTCGGATCCACCTTTTCCGGGGCCGCCATGGCGCAGGACCTGAAGGAAGGAATTATCGACAGGTTCCGCACCCTGCCCATGAGCCCCTCCGCGGTGCTGATCGGGAGGACCAACTCGGACCTGGCCCTCAACGGCATCTCCATGCTGATCATGATGGGCACCGGGCTGCTGGTGGGCTGGCGGGTCACCACCAACTTTGCCTCCTTTGCGGCAGCCGTCGGACTGTTGCTGCTCTTCTCCTACGCCTTCAGCTGGGTCATGGCGCTGCTGGGCATGACCGTCCGGACTCCGGAAACGATCAACAACGCATCCTTCATCATCCTGTTCCCCATCACCTTCATCTCCAACGCGTTTGTACAGAGTTCCACGCTTCCGGGGCCGCTGCGCATCTTCGCGGAATGGAACCCGGTGTCCGCCCTGGTGCAGGCAGTGCGGGAACTATTCGGCAACCTTGGCACCGCGCCCGTGCCTGACACCTGGCCCATGCAGCACGCCATTGCTACGGTGCTGATCGGATCGGCTGTGATGCTGCTGGTCTTTGTTCCCCTTGCCGTGCGGAAATTCGCGTCGGTGAGCTCCAGGTAGGTCCGTCCGTTCCCTGTGAGGACACGCAAATGATTGAGGCACATGAACTCGCCAAGCGCTTTGGTGACAAGACCGCCGTCGACGGCATCACCTTTTCCGTCCAGCCGGGAAAGGTGACCGGCTTTCTTGGCCCCAACGGCGCCGGCAAATCCACCACCATGCGGCTGATCGTGGGCCTGGACCGCCCCAGCGCCGGAACGGTGGCGGTCAACGGAAAACCGTACGCCCGGCACCGGGCGCCCCTGCATGAAGTGGGCGCGCTGCTGGAGGCAAAGGCCGTCCACCCCAAGCGCACCGCCTACAACCACCTGAGGACCCTCGGCGCCACCGAAGGGATCTCCGCTGCCCGGGTCCGGGAAGTCATTGAGCTGACCGGCCTGGGGCCTGCGGCCCGGAAGAAAGTCGGCGGGTTTTCGCTGGGCATGGGTCAGCGGCTCGGCATTGCGGCGGCCCTGCTGGGGGATCCGCAGACGCTGATCCTGGATGAACCGGTCAACGGGCTGGATCCGGAGGGGGTGAAGTGGGTGCGTTACCTCGTCCGCGGTCTGGCCTCGGAGGGCCGCACCGTATTCATTTCCTCACATCTGATGAGCGAGATGGCGGTTACCGCGGACCACCTGATTGTGATCGGCCGCGGCAGGATCCTCGCCGACGCGCCGATTGACCAGGTCCTCGCGGGCAGCCAGCAGGAACGCGTCCTGGTCCGTACCGACGACGTCGCGGCGCTGGCGGCCGCCGTCGCCGCTCCCGGGGTGGATGTGGACAGGACAGGCGGGGATGTCCTGCAAATTGTCGGTCTGCCTGCCCGCACCATTGCCGAAACGGCGCATTCCCGGGGCATCCTGATCACCGAGCTCACTCCGCAGAAAGTCTCCCTGGAGGACGCATATATGGAGCTCACCAGGGGTGAAGTGGAATACCAGTCGCAGTCGAGGAACCAGCCGCCGGAATCCCTGCCGGCGCAGGAAGGACGGACGGCGTGAGTACCTCCGCTGCTTCCCCTGTCACGGCGGCGCCCCGGCAGGGACCAGGACGGGTCACCTTTGCCCGGGTCCTGAACTCGGAATGGATCAAAACCGTCACCGTGCCCTCCACCGTGATCCTCTTGACCGTGACCTTCGTGGTGATGGTTGGCCTGGCCGCCCTGGTGGCCTGGGGCACCGTCCAGCTGGTGAGTGATCCCGCAGCCGGTCCGCCCGGGGGCTTCGATGCCTCCATGCAGAGCCTCGCCTATGACGTTCCGGCCTCCGGGCTGCCCTTCGGCCAGCTGCTGATCGCCGCCCTGGCAGTGGTGCTGATGGGCAGCGAGTACACCACCGGGATGATCCGCACCACCATGGTGGCCGTGCCCACCCGGACCCCTGCGCTTCTGGCCAAAACACTGGTGACTGCCCTTGTGTCCTTTGTCGTTGGTGTCCTCTCTGCTCTGGCCGCCTATCTGGTGGCCCAGCCAATCCTGAACAGCCAGGATCTGGGCTTTGGCTTGGACGCAGACTCGGTGTTGCCGTCAATTATCAACACCGGAACAGTCCTGGCGCTGATCGCCGTCATGGGGGTGGCCATCGGTGCCCTGCTGCGCAGCACGGCCGGGGGAGTGGTGACGTTCGTGGGCGCCCTGTTTGTCCTTCCGATCATTGCCGGCCTCCTGTCCGGGCTCGCGGACTGGGTGGATGACGCGGCCCGTTTCCTGCCCAGCAGTGCCTCCGCCCAACTCGTTGCCACAGGGATCCAGCCGGGCCAGTTCAACCAGGTGGAGGGGGGACTCATCCTGGCCGGCTGGGCGCTGGTGCTGCTGGTGGCCGCCGTCATTCTCCTGAAGAAACGGGACGTCTGAGCGGATCCTCTGGATTCGCGAAGGACTACGGGTTATCCCTGATTCATCCCGGGAAAGTTCCCGAAATCATCCTTTCGAACGGTCCGGAGAGCGTTTCACTCCCATAGGGTGGGAGGAGCCCCCCAGCTTTCATCCGCCCCAACGTGAGGATCACCATGATCGAGGCATCCGGCCTCTCGAAACGCTACGGCGCCAAAACTGCCGTCAATGACGTTTCCTTTACCGTCCAACCCGGCAGGGTCACCGGCTTTCTTGGCCCCAACGGCGCCGGCAAATCGACCACCATGCGCATGATCGTGGGGCTGGACCGCCCCTCGGCCGGTGCCGTGACGGTCAACGGCAAGCCGTACCAGCAGCACCGCGCGCCGCTGCACGAAGTCGGAGCACTGCTGGATGCCAAGGCCGTGCACACCAAGAGGTCGGCCTACAACCACCTGCGTGCCCTGGCAGCCACCCACGGCATCTCCAACAAGCGGGTCAACGAGGTCATTGAACTCACCGGCCTGGGACCGGTGGCTAAACGGCGGGTGGGCGGCTTCTCCCTGGGCATGGGGCAGCGCCTTGGCATTGCCGTCGCACTTCTGGGCGACCCCCAGACACTGATTTTCGACGAGCCGGTCAACGGCCTGGACCCGGAAGGCGTTCTCTGGGTGCGCAACCTGGCGAAGGGCCTCGCCGCCGAGGGGCGGACCGTCTTCCTGTCCTCGCACCTGATGAGCGAAATGGCTGTCACCGCGGACCACCTGATCATCATCGGCCGCGGCAGCATCATTGCCGACGCGCCGATCGGCGAGATCATTGCCGGGCAGGACAAAATCCGCACGCTGGTGCGGACGGACCAGCCGGAGGAACTGCGCCGGGAACTCGAAAACCGTGCAGCCACCTTTACCCAGCTTGAACCGGGCCTCCTGGAAATCACCGGCCCCGAGCCGCGCAGCATCGCCGAGGCCGCCCTGGCCCGGCAGATCCTGATCTACGAACTGACTCCCCGCCAGTCCTCGCTGGAAGAGGCGTACATGGAGCTGACCCGTGACCAGGTCGAATACCAATCACACGGCTTTGAGCAGCGGGAAGAACCGGCGTCCGCAGCCGAGCCAACTTTGATCAGCGGCGGAGGAAAGTCAGCATGAGCATCCAGACAGCACCTACACCGGCTCGGACCCGGAACCGGGACGGCTCGGGCCTGAGTTTCCCGCGCATCCTGCGTTCGGAGTGGATCAAGGTCACCACAGTGCCCTCCACCGTGATCCTTTTGGCCATCACGCTCGTCGTCATGGTGGGACTCAGCACCCTGTACGCCTGGCAGCTGGCGGTATCGGTCCAGTTCATGGCGGACGCAACCCCGGAGATGCAGGCCCAAATGGGCGGCGGAATGGACATGCTCCGGGAACAGGCCTTCATGGCACCGGCCAGCGGCTACATTTTCGGCCAGCTGCTCATTGCGTCGCTGGCGGTTGTCCTGATCGCCTCGGAGTGGGGAACCGGCATGATCCGGTCCACCATGGTGGCCGTTCCCACGCGGATCCCGGCCCTGCTGGCCAAGAACCTGGTCATTGCCCTCGCGGCCTTTGTCCTGGGCGCCGGTGCGGCGTTCATCTCCTACTTTATTGACCAGCCCATCCTCGCCGGGGAAAGCCTGGACTTTGCCCTGACCGAGGACGGGGTACTGCGCTCCATCCTGAACACCGGAACCTATCTGGCGTTCATCGCCGTGATCTCGATGGCGATTGGAACGCTCCTGCGCAATACGGCAGGCGGAGTGGTGACGGCCATCGGACTGTTCTTCGTTTTTCCCGTGATCATCGTGAACCTCATTCAGGGGCTGGCCGACTGGATTCCCGACGCCGCCCGCTTCCTGCCCACCAACGCCGGGGATCGGATGCTGCTGATTCCGGCGGATGAAGCCGGCCAGCTCACCGCGTTGGAGGGCGGCCTGGTGATGGCAGCCTGGGCCGTGGTGCTGCTCATCATTTCCCTGCTGGTGGCCAAACGCCGCGACGTGTAGGGACAACAACCGCTGGGGGGGGCGGGAGGCGGCGGACGAACAGCCGCCGCCTCCTGCCGGGTCCTTTGCAGGGCACCAACTCCTCCACAGGGGGAGTTTTCGTGTTTAAGCGCCCGGATTACCCACGGTCCGCGTCACTGTTACGCGCTCCCTCCCGGCTCTGGTTGAATCGAAGCATGTCTGATGCATCGGATCACATCCATGACCTTGGCGCTTTTGTCAGCGCCTCCCCCTCCAGCTTCCACGCCGCACGTGAAGGCGCCCGCCGCCTCATCGCCGCCGGGTTCGCGGAACTGGACGAAAGCCTTCAATGGCCGGCGGAGCCCGGAAAGTACCTGGTGGTGCGCGACGGCGCGCTGATCGCCTGGATTGTTCCTGAAGGTGCCGGTTCCGGAACCGGGTTCTCCATTCTGGGCTCCCATACAGATTCGCCCTCCTTCAAGCTCAAGCCCCGTTCCACCACCGGACGGCTCGGCTGGCTGCAGGCCGGCGTGGAGGTGTACGGCGGCCCGCTGCTGAACTCGTGGCTGGACCGCGAACTGCAGCTGGCCGGGCGCCTGGTGACCTTTGACGGTGAAGAACACCTGGTGGAAACCGGACCGCTGATGCGGTTCCCCCAGCTGGCCATCCATTTGGACCGGGCAGTGAATGAGGGCCTCAAACTGGACAAGCAGCAGCACATGAATCCGGTGTGGGGGCTGGGGGATCCCTCCACTGCTGACCTGCTGGAGCTGCTGGCCGCCCGCGCCGGGCTGACGGCATGCCAGGTGGGTGGTTATGACATTGTTGCGGCCGACACGCAGGAGCCGCGGACCTTCGGGGCGGAGAATGAGTTCTTTGCCTCGGGCCGCCTGGACAACCTGTCATCGGTCCACGCCGGCCTGGCGGCGCTGATTGCCGCAGCGGAAAACAAGACCGGCGGCTCCATTGCCGTTATGGCTGCCTTCGATCATGAGGAAGTGGGCAGCGGGAGCCGTTCCGGTGCCGCCGGCCCGTTCCTGGAAGATGTGCTCAACCGGATTTCCGGCGGGCTGGGTGCGTCCGAGCTGGACAAGCAGCGGGCCTTCGCGGCTTCTTTCTGCATCTCCGCCGACGCCGGCCACGCGGTCCATCCCAATTATTCTGAGCGCCATGATCCGGCCAACCACCCCGTGCTCAACGGCGGTCCGCTGCTGAAAATCAACGCGAACCAGCGCTACACCACCGACGCTCCCGGCGCAGCACGCTGGGCCGGGCTCTGCCGCGAGGCCGGGATTCCGTACCAGGAGTTCGTGTCGCACAACTCCATGCCGTGCGGCTCCACCATCGGCCCGCTGACGGCCACCCGGCTGGGCATCCGCACGGTCGACGTCGGCATTCCGCTGCTGTCCATGCACTCGGCCCGCGAGATGGCCGGCGTTCAGGATCCCTTCCACCTGTCCCGGGTGAGTGAAGTTTTCTTCACCAAGTGACACCCGGGCCGCCGTACCCCGGACCCGGGGCGTAAGAACCACCCGCCCGGGTCCGGTAGACTAAACAAGTCTGTGCTGTCGGCTTGTCCGACGCTTTTCCTGCCCCCTGGTCCTCCAGGGCCGGCGGGACGACAACGCAAAAGAACCTCCTGTTACGGAAATGCCGTGACCGTATAGCCCAAAGGAGGTGGGTTCACAAATGCGTGCTTATGAACTGATGGTTATCATCGACCCCGAGGTAGAAGAGCGTACAGTCGAGCCTTCGCTCGACAAGTTCCTCAATGTTGTCCGCAACGATGGTGGAACCATCGACAAGGTCGACATCTGGGGCCGTCGCCGCCTCGCCTACGAAATCCAGAAGAAGGCCGAAGGCATCTACGCAGTGGTTAACTTCACCGCGACGCCTGCAGCTGCTGCTGAGCTTGACCGCCAGCTGAGCCTGAACGAGACCATCATGCGCACCAAGATCATCCGCCCGGAAGAGCAGAAGATCTCGAAGAAGGATGCCAAGAAGGCCGCAAAGGCTGAAGCTGCAAAGGTTTCCGCAGAGTAATTTCTGCAAACCAAACCGAAATCAGGAGGCAACATGGCAGGCGAGACAACTATTACCGTCGTCGGCAACCTAACGAATGATCCGGAACTCCGGTTCACTCCGTCGGGTTCGGCAGTGGCTAACTTCACCATTGCCTCGACTCCGCGGACCTTCGACCGCACGTCAAATGACTGGAAGGACGGCGAAACGCTGTTCCTCCGTGCATCTGTCTGGCGCGAAGCCGCTGAGAACGTGGCCGAATCCCTGACCAAGGGGACGCGTGTTGTTTGCCAGGGCCGCCTGAAGTCGCGTTCGTACGAAACCAAAGAAGGCGAAAAGCGCACCGTTATGGAGCTTGAGGTCGACGAGATCGGTCCCTCGCTTCGGTACGCCTCCGCAAAGGTCACCCGCACCCAGCGCTCCGGCGGCGGTGGCGGCGGCTTTGGCGGCAACAATGGAAACTCCGGAAACAGCGGCTTCGGCGGCAATTCCAACCCCGCATGGGGCGGCGGCCAGCAGCAGCCACAGGCTGCACCGGCTGACGATCCCTGGGGTGCTCCTGCAGGCGGCGGAAACGCCGGCGGCTGGGGCAACGGTCCGGACTCCAACGACCCGCCCTTCTAAGCTCGACCGGAGAGCGGTGCGTTGCCCGACGGGAAACGCACAGCTTTTCACCCCCTGCGCCTTCGGGCGCAACCTCAGACGGCACCCGCCGTCGAGCCCATCCCGTGGAATGATCCACGGGCTCCACTAGACATAAGGAGCTCCACGATGGCTAAGGCTGAACTTCGCAAGCCCAAACCAAAGTCCAATCCCTTGAAGGCCGCTGACATCACTGTCATCGACTACAAGGACGTAGCATTGCTGCGCAAGTTCATTTCCGACCGCGGAAAGATCCGCGCTCGTCGCGTAACTGGCGTAACTGTGCAGGAACAGCGCAAAATTGCACAGGCAATCAAGAATGCCCGTGAAGTTGCTCTCCTGCCGTACTCCGGCGCTGGCCGCGGCTAAAGGAAAGGAACCTAACTCATGGCAAAGCTCATTCTGACCCACGAAGTAACCGGTCTCGGCGCTGCCGGCGACGTCATCGAGGTAAAGGACGGTTACGCACGTAACTTCCTTCTGCCCCGCGGCTTCGCTCTGACCTGGACCAAGGGTGGCGAGAAGCAGGTTGAGTCCATCAAGGCTGCCCGCGCCGCCCGCGAGCACGCTTCCCTGGAAGATGCTCAGAAGCAGGCTGCTGCACTCTCCGCCAAGCCGGTCACTCTGGCCGTCAAGGCCGGCGAGTCCGGACGCCTCTTCGGTACCGTCAAGCCCGCCGATGTTGCTGCTGCTGTCGAAGCTGCCGGTCTCGGCGCCATCGACAAGCGCAAGGTTGAACTGCCGACTCACATCAAGTCGGTTGGTTCCTTCCAGGCCAACGTCCGTCTGCACGACGACGTTGCTGCTGTCATCGACCTGAACGTCGTAGCCAGCTAGTACGCCGTACGCACGCCTTCGGGCGTGTTTGGCTTCTGCGCCCCCCGCCCTTGGGCGGGGGGCGCTTTTGCGTGCAGCGGGCATCCCGGCGGCTGTGGCGGCGGATGGGGACATCCTGTGGATACCGGCTGTGGAAAATTCTCGCCGAACCGGGGATAACCTCGTCCTTATGCCTGTTCCGGCCATCTGTCAACCTGAAAATCCGGCGTCCACGTCCGGAAAAAATACTTGTTGTGCACAGGTGTGGATGAACGTTTACCCATGTCAGAGCCATATTTAGGTTAAAAATAAATGTTTATCCACACCCTTATGCCCAACCTGTGCACAAGACACGCCGCCTTATCAACACCTTGTCCACAAGGGCTGTGGATAACTCATTTGGGAGCAGGGGGAATCGGGACTACGGTTGCGGATGAATCCCATCTATTCGACTCCCTGCCTTTCACCGGGACGGTGCCGGTCTCCGGCCGCCGCAGAAGTGTCACCGCGGCGGGATAGACCTGAATCAGCTGCCCACCGGGCAGGGATCGCACCACAGCAGGACCTTGGGAAAGGGTTACACAGTGTCGCTCACGCATACTGATTCACCGGCATCCAGTGCAGGCTCCGACTTCGCACGGACGCCCCCGCAGGATTTGGTTGCTGAGCAGTCCGTTCTGGGCGGCATGATGCTCTCCAAGGACGCCATTGCCGACGTCGTGGAGGTCCTGCGGGGGATCGACTTCTACCGTCCGGCCCACGAATCCATTTTCGAAGCCATCATTGACCTGTACGGCCGCGGCGAGCCTGCCGACGCCGTCACCGTTTCGGATGAGTTGACCAAGCGCGGCGAAATCGGGCGTATCGGCGGCCCGGCCTATCTCCACACACTGATCCAATCCGTTCCCACCGCTGCCAATGCGGGGTTCTATGCGGAAATTGTCCGTGAACGCGCGGTCCTGCGCCGGCTCGTGGATGCCGGCACTAAAATCGTGCAGCTCGGCTATTCCAGCGACGGCATGGAAGTGGACGACATCGTCAACGCGGCGCAGGCCGAGGTATACGCCGTGGCGGAACGCCGCACCGCAGAGGACTATGTGCCGCTGAAGGACATCATCGAGGGCACGGTGGACGAGATCGAGTCCGCCGGCCACCGCGGCGAAGGCATGACCGGCGTGCCCACCGGATTCTACGAACTGGATGAGCTGACCCAGGGGCTGCATCCGGGCCAGATGATCGTGATCGCCGCCCGTCCCGCTGTGGGTAAGTCCACCTTTGCCCTCGACTTTGCCCGCTCCGCGGCAATCAAGAACAACATGACCACCGTTTTCTTCTCCCTGGAAATGGGCCGCAACGAGATTGCCATGCGCCTGCTTTCCGCGGAAGCCACCATTGGGCTCCAGGACCTGCGCAAGGGAACCATCAAGGACGAGCAGTGGGGCAAGATCGCCACCACCATGGGGCGGATGAATGACGCCCCGCTGTTCATTGACGACAGCCCGAACATGTCACTGATGGAAATTCGGGCCAAATGCCGGCGGCTGAAGCAGCGCCATGACCTCAAGCTCGTGGTGCTGGATTACCTGCAGCTGATGTCCTCGGGCAAAAAGGTGGAGTCCCGCCAGCAGGAAGTTTCAGAGTTCTCCCGTGCCCTGAAGCTGCTGGCCAAGGAGCTTGAAGTGCCGGTGATCGCCCTTTCGCAGCTAAACCGTGGTTCCGAGCAGCGTACGGACAAGAAGCCCATGGTTTCGGACCTGCGTGAATCCGGTTCCATTGAGCAGGATGCGGACATGGTCATCCTGCTGCACCGTGAGGACATCTACGACAAGGAGTCCCCGCGTGCGGGCGAGGCCGACGTCATTGTGGCCAAGCACCGTAACGGCCCCACCAAAACCATCGTGGTGGGCTTCCAGGGCCACTACTCCCGGTTCTCCAACATGGCGGTGGAGGGCGGCTCCGGTTTCTAGGCGTCCCGGCGTCTAGACTTGATGCTGCCGGTCTGTGCCCTGACGGCCCGTCTCGTCCGCTCCCCCTTTTACAGCCGCACCCTAGGAGTACCGTGCCCAAGTCAAAGCCCCGCAAGAAGGCAGCCGCCAAGAAGAAGCAGGCCCGCCGTGCCGAGCATGAGACCAACCGGATCTTTGGCAACACCGAATCCTTCACCAGCGACGAAGGCGAGGCGCTGCTGACCGCACGCGGCTGGATCAGCGAACGGAGCCAGCCCGGGGGTGCGCTCGACGGCGATGCCTGGTACTGGATGCCCTCGCAGCTGCCCGCCTATCTGGAAGAGGGCGAACCCGTTCCGACGTCCGTCTTTCCGCTCGAGACCGGTTTCGTGAGCCAGCTGGCAACACCGGACGGCTCCGTTCCGCCCGAGGCACAGACCGAATACGGTTCCCTGGAGGAACTCGAAGCCGACCTGGAACGGCTGGAGGCCTACCGGGTTCCGCAGGAATCCTGGACGGTCCTCAGCGGCGGACCCGGACCGGAGGAAACCCCGGCGGACCTCATCGAGACCATTGCCGAGGACTGGGAGCTCATTGCCGAGCTGATCCATTTCCCTTACAGCACCGAGCCGGGACCGCGGTCCTTCGAGACCGTGGTGCAGGCCCACGCGGACGGACTCCTCACGGACTACGCCTACCGGTCGGTGCTGGCCGGGCGGGGCATGCCCGTTCCGGAACTGACCGCCCACCCTGGGGCCTGAGGCGGGCACCTGATCCGCCGGTGTTGCTCCTGCCGCCGGAAGGGAACTAGCATCGAAGCCATGAAGCTTTCCTGATTTCCGCGCCCGCCGAGGCCGCACCAGCCGCTGCTGCCCTCCGGCAGCCCGGCTCCTGTGCCCTGATGCCCGGCGTGCGGCCGATTTCCGGACTCAGGAACCCACATGGCAGCCTTTCACCGCGCCAACTCCGCACACAGCGCTTTCGCCGCACGCCCCGGCGGGCATCTTCACCTAAACGGCGTCAGCTTCAGCTATCCGGGCCGCCGAATTCTCACCGACGTTTCCTTTGCCGTCTCCGGCGGCGACCGCATTGGACTCATTGGTGAAAACGGTTCGGGCAAATCCACCCTGCTGCTCATCGCAGCCGGGCTGCTTCCCCCGGACTCCGGATCGGTGCTCCGGCCGGCCTCTCTGGGCCTGCTGCACCAGGAACTGCATTCCGCGCCCGGGACAACCCTGGACGATGTCCTCGACGCCGCCGTCGAGCCCGTCCGCAAACTAGAAACCGCGCTGGAAGACCTCAGCAGCCGGCTGTCGCTGGAGCCGGAGGACAGCGGCATTTCCGATGCCTATGACGCCGCGTTGCAGGCTGCCGAACGCGAGGGTCTGTGGTCCCTGGCTGCCCGCATCAGCGAGGTCCTCGCCGGCCTGGGTCTTGCCGGACTCGAACGCAGCCGGCCCGTCCACAGCCTGTCCGGCGGCCAGCGCCGCCGGCTGGCCCTGGCTGCCCTGTTGCTGGAACAGCCTGACGCCCTGCTGCTGGATGAACCGACCAACCACCTCGACGACGACGCCGCAGCCTTCCTGGCTGCCGAACTCACTCGACGCCGGGGGCCGCTGCTGATGGCCAGCCATGACCGGTGGTTCCTCGCCGCCGTCGCCACCGAACTGGTGGACCTGGATCCCTCCTCCGGAGCCGAGGGCTACGCCGGTCCGCCATTGCAGGGCGCCCGCTTCACCGGCGGCTACTCGGCCTACCTGGCGGCCCGCGGGGCCTCGCGGCGGCGCTGGCGGCAGGCCTGGGAGGCGCAGGAAGCGGAGCGGGAACGGCTGCAGCGCATCAGTGACGTTGACGGCCGGAACGTCTTTCATACCAGCGTTGCTCGGACCGAGGCGCGCGCAGCCCAAAAATTCTACAGCGACAGGGCCGCCAAGACCGTTGGCGGGCGGGTGAAGTCCGCGCGGCGCGGTCTGGCGGACCTGGATCGGCGGGCGGTACCGGAGCCCCCGCAGCCGCTGGCCTTCCGCGGGATACCTGCCGGTACCGGTGCTGTCCCCGCCACTTTGGCGGAAGGGGAAATCCTGCGCCTCAGCGGCGCCGGAGTCTCGGGCCGGATGACCCCTTTGGGCCTGGTGGTGCAGGCGGGGGACCGGCTGCTGGTGGAGGGCCCCAACGGCGCCGGGAAGTCTACGCTGCTCGCCGTACTGGCCGGATTGCTTCCCGCCGACACCGGGGAAGTGGAACGGAAGGCAGAGCTCAGCGTGGGCCTGCTGCTGCAGGAAGACCGGTGGCCGGATCCGGCGGTTCCAGCCGATGCGGCCTACCGCTCCCGCCTGGCCCGGCCGGAGGATGCACCCTCCCTTCGGGAGCTGGGGCTGCTCCGTGGAGGCGAAGAACTCCAGCCGCTGGCCGAACTCTCGCCGGGACAGCGGCGCCGGGTGGCGCTGGCAGTGCTGCTGGCCGAGCCGCCGCAGCTGCTGCTGCTCGACGAGCCCACAAATCACCTGGCGCTGGCGCTGTCGGAGGAACTGGAACATGCCATCGCCTCGTATCCGGGAAGCGTGGTTCTGGCCAGCCATGACCACTGGGTACGGCGGAGGTGGGCCGGCCGCCGGCTCTATCTTTGACCGGTTCAGGCACCGGGCGGAGCTCCTGCTACAGCCCGGAGCCCGCTGTGGGCGTGGCGTCCCGGTCCCGGCTGGACGCCAGCTGCCAGGGGACACTGGCCACCATGATGCCCGGCTCAAAGTGCAGGCGGGCCTTCATCCGCAGGGCGGTTTGGTTGTGCACCAGCTGTTCCCACCAGCGGCCCACCACGTACTCGGGGATGTACACCACAAAGAGTTCGCGGGGAGCATTTCGCCGTGCCTCGCGCAGATAGGTCAGCACGGGGGACACCGTTTCGCGGTACGGGGAGGAAAGCACCGTCAGCGGCACGGGGATCTGCATCCTCTCCCACTGCTCCATCACCCGTTTGGTGTCCTCGGAGTCGATGTCCACGATGATGGCGTTCAGGGTTGAGGGGCGCGACGCACGGGCGTAGGCCAGCGCCCGCAGGGCGGGCTTATGGACTTTGGACACCAGGATTACTGCATTGACGCGGGAAGGCAGCGCCAGCCCCTGTGCGTCTTCCTCCACCGCCAGTTCCCTGGCCACGGAGTCGTAATGCGCCCGGATGGTGAACATGAGCAGATACAGGCCGGCCATGGCCAACAGCGCAATCCACGCACCGTGGGTGAATTTCGTCACTAGGACAATCACGAGGACCAGTGCCGTCATGCCAAATCCGCCGGCGTTGATGATCCGGGAACGCTTCATCTGGCGGCGCGCTTCCCGGCTGCGTTCCGTGCGCAGACGAGCGGTCCAGTGACGGATCATGCCGAGCTGGCTGGCCGTGAAGGAAACGAAGACACCCACGATATAGAGCTGGATCAGGCGGGTGACGTCGGCGTCGAACACAAGGATCAGGACCAGGGCACCAACTCCGAGGGCGATGATGCCGTTGCTGAAGGCGAGCCGGTCCCCGCGGGTGCGCATCTGCCGCGGCAGAAACCCGTCCTTCGCGAGGATGGAGGCCAGGACAGGGAAACCGTTGAAGGCCGTGTTCGAGGCGAACACCAGGATCAGTCCCGTGGCTGCAATCACAATGTAAAACGGAAGGCTTCCGTTGCCGAAGACCGTTTCCGCGAGCTGACTGATCACCGGATGTTGAACGTATTCCGGGCCCACGGGGTTCCCGTTGATGGTCAGCTGGAGGCCGGGATCCTGCACCATGCGCACATTCGTGGCGCTGGCAAGGGCCAGGATTCCAGCGAGCATCGAAGCCGCCACCACTCCCAGGAGCAGCAAAGTGGTGGCGGCATTGGTGCTCTTGGGCTTGCGGAAGGTGGGAACACCGTTGCTTATTGCCTCCACACCGGTCAGTGCAGCCGCACCGGAGGAAAAGGCGCGCAGGAGCAGGAACGCTCCGGCAAGGCCCACCAAGCCGGAGTCCATCGCGGATTCAGGCACCAGGTCAAAGTCTGCGGACGGCGCCTTGCCCAGCGTTCCGGTGACGGCCTGGAAGGCACCGACGGCACACATGCCCAGCACTGAAGCGATAAACACGTAGGTGGGGACGGCGAATACGGCCCCGGCTTCCCGGATCCCGCGCAAATTGACGAGGACCAGGACGGCCACGCCGACGGCGGCAATCACCGCCTGGTGTCCGTCCAGCACCGGCATGGCAGTGATCAGGTAATGCGATGCGGAAGACATGGATACAGCGACCGTGAGTACGTAGTCCACCAGCAGGGCGGATGCAACCGTTAGCCCGGCGGGTTTACCCAGGTTGGTGCTGGCGATTTCATAGTCTCCGCCGCCCGAGGGGTAGGCATGGACGTTCTGCCGGTAGGAGGCAACAACCGTGAGCAAAACAACAATCACGGCCAGTCCCACCCAAGGGGAAACGGTGACCGCAGTGACGCCTGCCAGGGCCAGTGTGAGCAAAATTTCATCCGGAGCGTACGCTGCGGAAGAAAGGGCATCCGAGGCATATACCGGCAGCGCGATGCGCTTGGGAAGCAGGGTGTGCGAGAGCCGTTCGTTGCCGTAGGGACGCCCGACCAGAATGCGCTTGAGCGCATTGAAGAATGTGAGCACGAGGTCAAACCCTAGACCCGCGGTTGGTCCGTGTCCACAAGCCCCCATTAGCTGTGACCTTCACCATAGCCGCGGGAGGCTGGTTGATGCACCCTTCCAGCCATCCGCCCGCGGGCTCGCGGCGGCAGGCAAATGAATGCCAAGGCGGTCACCTGAGTGCGTGACCGATACCAATTTGTTATCAAGCGGGACATCCCTTACGGTGTTTAGCGGGTTCGGAAATACGAACCCCCCGGGTAGATGAACTCCCGGAAGATGGCTGGCACCATTCCGGGTGCAGCCGCGAAACGCTCGGTGCCTCGAGCCACCACACGTCGCCACATCGTCAGGCACCGCATTCATGACCTCTATCGTCAAGGGGTTGGCGACGGCGTCGAGAAGCCTTGGGAAGGGTGGAACGCAGGTGGGCCCCGGGAGCAGCCAAATCCAAATGACTAAGTCTAAGATCAGCCGTAACGTTCGCCGGGGACTAGCTGTAGCAGCAATCTCAGGTGCTGGCGTGGCCCTGACCGCAGTACCGTCCCAGGCTGCAGACGCGGGTACATGGGATGCACTCGCACAGTGTGAAAGCGGCGGCAACTGGGGCATCAGCACCGGTAACGGGTTCTCCGGCGGCCTTCAGTTCACCCCGAGCACCTGGGCGGCCTTTGGCGGTACCGGTGATCCCACCTCTGCCAGCCGTGAGCAGCAGATTGCCGTGGCTGAGAATGTTCTTGCCGGACAGGGCTGGGGCGCATGGCCTGCCTGCTCCGCAAAGCTTGGCCTTTCCGGCGGAGCCACCGGTGCGGTGACCCCCCAGGCCACCTACACCGAGCCCGCCCCGGTCCAGGAATACGTGGCTCCGGCTCCGGTTCAGGAATACGTGGCTCCGGCTCCGGTTCAGGAATACGTGGCTCCGGCCCCGGTCCAGGAATTTGTCCCGGTGGAAACCTACTCGGTTCCCGAAGTTCCGGCAGCCCCTGAGGTTGCAGTGCCCCAGACCCCGGTTGTCCCGGAGGCACAGGTTCAGCAGTACGCACCGGTGCAGACTCCCGCCCCCTCCGTGAGCGGTGAGACCTACACCATCCAGTCCGGTGACACGCTCTCCGGAATCGCTGAGAAGCTCGGTGTCGCAGGCGGCTGGCAGGCTCTGTACAGCGCCAACGCCGACTCCGTTATCGACCCGAACCTGATCTTCACCGGCGCTGTTCTGCAGCTGCCGGCCTAGGGAAGGCATAGCCCGGAATCTGCAGCATCTTCGCAGGACCGGAAATAAGCAGTTATCAGGCGCCCCGCTTCACGGCGGGGCGCCTGCTGCGTTAAGGACCGCACGGCCCAGTCGTCAGCCGCCCGCCACGGACTGCAGGACGAGGACTTCGCATCCCGGCGGCACCGAGCTGGCCAGGCCGTCCAGGGAACGGAGCTCTTCTCCGTTAATATAGACATTCACATAGCGGCGCAGCCGTCCGGCCTCGTCCCGTATGCGCCGCTCCAGCCTGGGATAGTCGGCAGCCAGGCCGTCCAGCAGGTCGGCGGCGGTATGTCCCGGCCCGGACGTGCGGGCGAGTTCGCGTTGTCCTCCGGCCGCCGCGGACAGGGCCGCAGGCAGGACCAGGCGCACCGGATCGGTTGCCGTCACCGATCCACCTCCGTTGCACGCACCCTGTCACCCGTCACCGGGAAGCCTCCATTACAGTCCCGCAGCCTGCACGACCCCGGCCCGGACGCACAGCACGTCAGGAAGGTTTCCCGCCACCAGGGAAAACGTGTTGCCCTCATCGGCGCTCCCGAACACCTGCCCGCCCCGGGTGCCGAAGTACACGCCGGCCGGCTCCGCCGTATCCACCGCGGCGGCATCGCGGAGCACCGCGTTGTAATCAGTCTCCGGGAGGCCCTGATCCAGCCGCGTCCACGAATCCCCGGCATCCTCGCTGCGGTAGACCGCCAGATGCCCCTCCGGGGCAATGCGCTCGCCGTCGGCTTTCAACGGGATGGTCCAAATGGTTCCCGGCCGGGTTGGATGCGCCAGCATGACAAAGCCAAAATCGGCGGGCAGTCCGTCCGCGATGGACTGCCAGGAGTCCCCGGCGTCGTCGGTGCGGTAGACCCCGTGGTGGTTCTGGGCATACAGGCGACGGACATCACCGGCGTCCCGTGCCACTTTATGGACACATTGCCCGTACTCCGGATTCGGATCCGGCATGAAGTACGCGCTGATGCCGGTGTTGCGCGGCGCCCAGGATGCCCCGCCGTCGTCAGTGCGGTAAACACCTGCCGCACTGATCGCCACGTGGACCGTGTCATCAACCGGGCTTGGCAGCACGGTATGGGCCGCGGCACCGCCAAAACCGGCGCCCCAACCGCTGCGGTGGGGATGGTCCCAAAACGGCTGGTTCATCTCGAAATGTTCGCCGCCGTCCGTGGATTTCCACACGGAAATGGGTTCCGCTCCCGCCCAGACCACTCCCGGGCGGTCCGCGCTGTCCGGCTGCAGCTGCCATACGCGGGTCAGTGCTTCGCCGGTGTCTGCCGGAAAACGGACGGCGCCGTCTTCCGGCTCGCTCCAGGTCTGCCCGAGGTCATCCGAGTGCACCACGCACGGACCCCAGTGCCAGTTCATGATGCCGGCGAGGATCCGTGGCACCGGCCCCCGGGTATCAAGGGCCACGGACGCCACTTCATCCATGAGGAAGTGCGGCCCGGCCAGGTGCCAGTTTTGCCTGTCAGTACTGGTCGCCAGCCACAGGCCCTTGCGCGTACCAATGGCCAGGACGGCCTTGTCCCCTTCATTCATGCTGGTATTGGACCACGCAGGCACGGCACGGACAAGGGTCCGCCGAAAGGTCCCGCGTGGAAATGCGCGGCTGCATCCGGTAGGTATGGAGCATGCCTTTCCGCTTCCCGTTCCGGCGCGCGGCCGGATGATCTACATTGATCCGCCGCTGTGGCCGGCCCATAACACTGTGTTCTCCCACCTGGTCTCGGACACCTCCCTCGCTGAACTGCACGGCTTCGCGGCCGCCGCCGGCATAGATGCCCGCGCCTTCGATCTGGACCATTACGATGTGCCGGTGCGGCGCTACCCGGAGCTGGTGGCCCGGGGGGCGGTGGAGGTCGACGGCGGCACCCTGGTGCGCCTGCTCATCCGCAGCGGGCTGCGCATCAAGGCGCGCGAACGCAGTGCCTCGCTGGTACATCCCCTGCTGGCACGCTGGGAAGCACTGGTGCCCGGAGCCAACGGGCTGGGCGCCGAGCTGCTGAACCGCTGGGGCGAGCCGCACCGCCGCTACCACGACCGCAGGCACTTGCTGGCCGTCCTGGAGGCAGCGGAGCAGCTTTCGGAGGGGCCGCCGCCGCGGACGGTACTTTTGGCGGCCTGGTTCCATGACGCCGTGTACCGCGGGGCACCGGAGGATGAGGAATGTTCCGCGGAGCTCGCCGGGAAACTGCTTCCGGAGGCGGGTTCACCCGAGGCGGAGATTCGCGAAGTACAGCGGTTGGTCCGGCTGACGGCCGGACACCGGCCGGAGCCGGGGGACACGGCCGGCATGCTGCTCTGCGATGCCGACCTCTCGGTCCTGGGCCGCAGCCCGGAAGCCTACCGCCGCTACCTTGCCGATGTCCGACGTGAATATGCGCACGTGAACGACGCCGATTTCGCCGCCGGCCGCCGCCGGGTGGTGGAGCAGCTGCTGGAGGCCAACCCGCTGTTTTCCTCTCCCGCCGCCCGGAACCGCTGGGAGGAGCAGGCGCGCCGCAACCTGCGCTCGGAACTGGAACGTCCGCGGCCGGCCCGGGAGCCGCAGGATTGAGCGGCAACACCTCCATCCCGTGGACCGGCCATCCCAAAGGCAGCCGGGGCTACCGCCGCGTCATGGTGGCACTGGCCGCAGCAGGAATGGCAACTTTCGCCCAGCTGTACTCCGTCCAGGGCGTCCTGCCCGGCCTGGCCCGGGACCTGGACATCACCGCCCCGGCCGCCGCCCTGGCAGTATCAGCGGCAACACTGGGCCTGGCGGTTTCCGTCATTGCGTGGTCCGCGGCAGCTGACCGCTTCGGCCGGCTGCCGGTCATGCGGCTGGCAATCATTGCCGCGGTGGTCCTGGGACTGCTGGTTCCGTTCAGCCCCAATCTTCCGGTCCTGCTGATGCTCCGGTTCACCGAAGGTGCGGCAATGGGCGGGATCCCCGCCGTCGCCCTGGCCTACCTCAGCGAAGAGGTGTCCCGGGTCCATGCCGCCGTGGCCGCCGGCAGCTATGTTTCCGGCACCACCATCGGCGGGCTCGCCGGCCGGATCGTTGCCGCCCCAATGGCCGACGCCGCAAACTGGCGGGTGGGCGTTGGCGCCGTCAGCCTGCTGGCCACCGCAGCCGCTGTCGTCTTTATGCTCACCGCACCGAAGCAGCGCGGGTTTTCGCCCCTGTTCCGCACCGATCCCGGACCCGGACTCGGCGGGCGGCTGCTGCTGAACCTGCGCAATCCCCGCCAGATCAGCCTGTATCTGCAGGGTTTCCTGCTGATGGGCGGATTCGTGGCGGTCTATAACTATCTGGGGTTCCGGCTGGGCGCAGCACCGTTCTGGCTGCCGCAAAGCGTGGCGAGCTTCCTGTTCCTGGCCTACCTCGCCGGCACGTGGTCCTCCCGTGCCGCCGGATCACTGGCAGGCCGGCTGGCGGCGCACGGAGGCCGCAAAACGGTGCTGCTCGGGTCGATAGCAGTGATGGCCTCCGGGCTGGCCCTCACTCTTGGGTCCTGGCTGCCGGCCGTGATTGCCGGGCTCGTGGTCTTTACCGGCGGATTCTTCGCGGCCCACTCCATTGCCTCCGGCTGGGCGCCCTTCCTCGCGACCGAAGGCCGGGCACAGTCCTCCTCGCTGTACAACCTGTTCTATTACGCCGGTTCCAGCTTGCTGGGCTGGGCGGGAGGCATCTTTTTCCAGCATGGGGGCTGGACCGGGCTGAGTATTTTTGTGGCCGTACTGATGGCCCTGGCCGCCGCTGCGGCTGCGGCAGTCCTCGGACCGGAACCGGGAACAGAACCCGTGCAGGCACCCCTGCGGCAGGACCGTAAGCTGTGAAGATGGGCACTTCAGCACAGACCTCCGGCTCCGCCCTGGGCCGGCGCATCCTCGCCCTGGCCGTACCGGCACTGGGCGCACTGATTGCCGAACCGCTGTTCCTGATTGCCGATTCGGCAATCGTGGGCCATCTGGGCGTCAATGAACTGGCCGGAGTGGGGCTGGCGTCCACGGTGCTGCAAACCGCCGTCGGGCTCATGGTGTTCCTAGCCTATTCCACCACCGGAACCGTGGCCAGATATTTGGGCGGGGACCGGCACCGTGAGGCCGTGGCCGCCGGCCGGGACGGGATCGGGCTGGCCCTGATTCTTGGCGTGCTGCTTTCCGTTGCCGGAATCCTCGCTGCTCCGGCTCTGGCCACTGCACTGGGAGCCACCGGTGAAGTGCATGCCTTCGCCGTGGACTACCTGCAGTATTCAATGCCCGGGCTTACCGCCATGCTCGTGGTCCTTGCGGCCACCGGCGTGCTGCGCGGGCTGCAGGACACCCGGACTCCGCTGGTGGTGGCCGCCGTCGGCTGCGCAGTGAACATTGGCCTGAACTATCTCCTGGTGTACGGGTTCAACCTGTCCGTGGCCGGTTCTGCGCTGGGCACCAGCATTACGCAATGGGGCATGGCCGCCGTCTATCTGGTGCTGGTGGGACGGATGGCCCGGCGCGCCGGGGTTCCGCTGCGTCCCGCCGCCGCCGGCATCCGCGCCACAGCCCACGTGGGATCCTGGCTGATGCTGCGGACGCTGAGCCTGCGCCTGGCCGTGCTGGCCGCGGTGCTGGTGGCCACCGCCCAGGGGCCGCAGTCGCTGGCCGCCCACCAGCTGGTCATGACCGTCTTCACCTTCCTGGCCTTTGCCCTGGATGCACTGGCCATTGCCGCGCAGGCGCTGATCGGCAAGGAACTCGGCGCCGGCAACGCTGCCCTTGCCCGGGAGCTGACCCGGCGGATGATTCGGTGGGGCGTGGGATTCGGAGTGATCACCGGGGTGCTGCTGGCCGCGGCGGCTCCCTTTGCGGGGTGGATCTTCACGCCCGACGCCGGCGTGCAGTCCGCGCTGACCGCCGGACTGTGGGTGCTGGCCGTGTCCCAGCCGATCTGCGGCCTGGTATTCGTGCTCGACGGCGTACTCATCGGTGCCGGCGACGCCCGGTACCTGGCCGTCACCGGCGTACTGAACCTCATTGCCTACCTGCCGCTGCTGTGGTGGGTCCATGCCTCCGGCCTCGAAGGTCCCGGCGGCATTGCCTGGCTGTGGGCCGCCTTCGCCCTGGGATACATGAGTGCCCGCGCACTCACGCTGACCTGGCGGATCCGGCAGGACGCCTGGATGGTCACCGGGGCGGCACCGGGCAGCGCAAGCGACTAAGCTGGTGGGGGGCCAACCGGCTCCACAAAGGTGCAGACACGAAAGCGGAGGCTCGGCAGTGGGCGTATCCAGCCACGGAATGACCCCGTGGAAACCCATCCTCCTCCGTTCGGCCACGGCGGCTGCGTTTGGGATCCTGACCGTCTTCTGGCAGGGACCCGGAATCAATGTGCTGTCCGTTGCGGGCGGACTCTACCTGCTGCTCACAGCGGTCAGTGTCTGGCGGATGTCGATTCTCGCAGGCGTCAGCGGGGAACCCCGGATCCGCACCCTGCAGCTGCTTGAGGCGGCCGTCTACGCCCTTGCCGGTGTGGCCGTCCTCGCGCTGCGCTCGGTGGAAGCCTTCTGCGCCGCGGCCGGCATTGCGCTGGCACTGGGCGGCGCCGTCGAGCTTTTTCTCTGGCTCAGGTCCCGCAGCACATTCCTGCCGGCCCGAGACTGGCTGATCACAGGAGTGGTGAGCCTGGGAGCGGCCATCATCCTGGTAGCCGTGCAGGTGATGGACCTCGGAGCGCAGGCGATGCTGGGAGTCACCGGCGGTTCTGCGCTCATTATTGCGGTCATGCTGGCCACCTCGGGCCTGGGCGCCCGGTTTGATGCCCGTTCCGCGGGCAGCACGGACCCGGCAGCAGCGGGCCGGCAAAAGCCGTAAACTGGAAAATCGGTTCTACCGTTTGTAGAACCGCGATCATCAACGCAGCAGGAGGAAATCAGTGGCGAACAGCTCATCCGGTGGGCCGCAGAAGCGGAACTCCGTGAAGGCCCCGCTCATTTTTTCTGCCGTCTTGGCTGTGATTGCGGGCATTGCCACCATGATCTTCGCCACCGGCGGCGGAGAGAAGGAACTGCGGGTTGATCTGGGTTTCACTGCCGCGGGCATTGCGTTCATTGCCTCCGTCCTGATCTGCTCGCTGCTGCTCATGACGGAAAAGCCGAACCCGGACCACCTCAGCGAGGGCTCCGGCGTCAACCGCAGCTCGGCCAAGATTCCCGGCGGTGCCGGCTCGGTGGGGGCACCCCGGAGCAGCGCTGCACCGGCAGGCACTTCAGCACCTGCCGGAACCAGTGCGCCGGAAGCCCCGGACGCTGCTCCAAAAACGGCCGACGGCGCCTCCCGTCCAGCCAATCCCGGCACCACGGAGCCCGGCGTTCAGTAACAAATCCCGCGGCCCGGTCAACGGGACTGCCGGGCGGCAGACGCCCCCGTAAGTTAGTCGAAGATTTCTTTGCTGATGTCCGTGGGAGCGCCGTACTCGCGTTCGGGCAGGTTTCCCAGTGCGTCCAGCACCGACTGGTCGGCCTTGGACCCCTCTGCCTTCTTGACGATGTCCTCCTTGGACGCCGGATAATCCAATCCGCCCAGGGCCTTTTGGATGTCGATCGGGCTTGGCTTGTCACTCATGGCTCTCCCTTGATTGATGTGCGTCTTGCCTTGCTTCCCACTGTCCGAACATGAGCTCGGCAGCGTCTGCGGAACGGTCTTGGACCGTTGTGGGGGATTCCAGGTGGACGGCCCCGGAGGGGACCAAACCGGCTCCGCCGTATTTTTCCATCACGCGCCACTGCGCGGCCACGTCCTCCCCGGAGTGCCCGGGCGGCAGATCCGGCCAAAAGCTGAAACCGCCGCAGTCCAGCAGCTTCCGGCGGTCGAAGAGCACGCAGGCGCCCACCCAGGCCACCTTGTACAGCCGCCAGGAGCCGGGCTCAAGCGACAAATCAGCACCCAAATGGGCAAGATTGGCTGCATTGTGCAGGGGCCACCGCTCAAAACCGGGTTCTCCGCGCCGGATCCGTTCCGGCTCCACAGATCCAGTCCACAGTTCGAACGTCTGCTGCTCGAGGGGCCTGCGGTCCGCCAAATAGGACAAACCCTGCACTGCCGCGCCCACAAACCCGCATTCTGCCTCCGCCAGGGCGTTCACCATCCGGCGCAGCATGTCCGGTTCCAGCCACACATCATTGTCCAGAAACAGCACGAGGGCAGAGCCGGCCGCATCCAGCAGGTGCTGGCGCTGCTGTGCCAGCCCGCGCGCCGGCAGGTTCCGCAGCAGGGTGACCGGCCGCCCCTGGGCCTTCAGCACCCGGAGCATCGCGGCCGCGGCCGGATGCGCCCAGGACGGTTCGCCCGGGCTTTGGTCACTGATCACCACGCCAAAGTCCGGTTCATCCTGGGCAGCCAGCCCGGCAAGCGTCACGGACAGTTCAGCTTCCCGGCCCCTGGTGGGTATCAGGACCTGCAGGTGGAGCCGGGAAGCCGGCACCGGGTCTCCGCCGCCGGTGCCCGCACCCCACGCCCCGGACCATGCCCGGCTCACGCGCGCGCTCCGGCTTCTTCCGCCGGGCCGGTTTCCCCGGCCGCCGGCGCCTTGGGCCCCTCCGGCGACTTGGGCTCCCCGGGCTCCTCAGGCCCCTTGCTGGGGCCGCGGGCTCCGGGGGCGGAAGACTGGATCCGTTCGACCAGCGCCGTCGTCGAATGGTCCGCCACATAGTCCAGAATCCGCACCTGCCCGCCGCATCCGCGCACCACCCGTGTCTCCTGCAGCATCTCCGGGGAATAGTCCCCGCCCTTGGCATAGATGTCCGGACGAAGGGCTTCGATCAGCGGAATGGGGGTGTCCGTGTCAAAAACCGTGACATAGTCCACGCAGCTCAGCGCCGCAATGACGCCGGCGCGGTCATGCACCGGATTGATCGGCCTGCCCGGACCCTTGAGCCGCCTCACCGACTCATCGCCGTTCAACGCCACCACCAAAACGTCCCCGAGGGCCTTGGCCTGCTGCAGATAGCGGGTGTGTCCGCGGTGCAAAACGTCAAAACAGCCGTTAGTCAGGACAATCCGCTTGCCGGCGGCCCGGTCTGCGTCCACCCGCGCCTGAAGTTCGTCATGAGACAGGGCGGTGTCCGCCAGGGCCGTCAGGTGCAGTTCCAGGTCCGCCCACGTGCACACCGATGTTCCCGCCCGCCGGACCACCACGTCGGCAGCGTTCTGCGCCAGGTCTGCCGCCGTGCTCAGGGGGAGCCCGGCGGCACGGGCCACGGTCAGGCACGCCACAAAGGTATCGCCCGCCCCGGACGCCTGCTTCTCCGTGGCAGGCCGCGCCCAGGTGCGGTGGATTGAGCCGCCGCTCATCAGCAGGGTCCCCTCACGGTCCAAGGTGACGACGGCGGAGCGGGCACCCGTTGCCTGCAGCAGTTCAGCGCCGCGGCTGCCGATCTGCTCGGCCCGCTCCCGGTCCGGCTCCGGCCGCAGGTCCAGCAGCCTGACTGCCTCCTGGAAGTTGGGGGTGACGACGTCGGGCTCCAGCGCAGCCCACAGTCCCGGCGAGTGGGCGTCCACCACGGTGAGCCGGTTTCCGCGCTGCCGGATCAGGGCCTCGCGCACGCGCCCGTGCAGCAGCCCGCTGCCGTAGTCGCACACCACCACGGCGTCCGCGTCTTCGAGCCACGCGGGCAGGGCACCGGCCAGGGCCTCCTCCGCCTGCCCCGGAACCGGGCTGCCGCCGTCGTCCATGCGCAGCAGCACCTGATCTCCCGCCAGGACACGGTATTTCGTGGCGGTCCGCGCGTCCGGACTGGCGTGCAGCAATTCGAGGTCGATGCCGGCGGCGCCGAGTACGGCCCGCAGCCGGCGGCCGGGTTCATCCTCGCCCACCAGCCCCGCCAGCCGGACCCGGGCGCCCAGCCCGCGAAGATTCATGGCGGTGTTTGCGGCGCCGCCGGGTGCGTAGTCGCGGCTGACCATATCCACCACGGGAGCCGGCGCTTCACGGCAGAACCGGTCCGTGGTGCCGGACCACCAGCCGTCCAGCATGACGTCCCCAACGACGGCGACTCGCGGCGCCCGGGCCGCCAGCCGGCCCGGCAGCCACGGGGCCAGACTGCGCAGCCCGGACAGTTCCGGCGGGCTGATCATGCCTGTCCCGGCACCTTCGCCAGGCCCACGTGGACCACTTTGACCAGACTGAACTCGTCGAGGAGCTCGGGTCCGTAGCCGAAGCCGCTCCCGCTCTCCCCGCGGGGTTCGGCGGAGCCACCGGGAGCGCCGCCGAAGACGGCGTTGATCTTTACCGTTCCCACCGGCAGGGCTGCCACGGCGCGGTGGGCGGAGTCGATGCTCGGCGTCAGCACGGTGGCCGCGAGCCCGAACCTGTCCCGTGCCGCCAGTTCCAGTCCTTCAGCAAAGCTGTCCACCACCTGCACCGGAGCCACCGGCCCGAACGTTTCCTCCGTAAAGACGGCCATGGGAGAGGAGCAGTTCAGCAGCACCGTGGCGGGATAGTGGGCGCCGGGACCGCCGGGCAGTACGCCGCCCTCGGCCAGCTCCGCTCCGTTCCGGACCGCGTCGGTGACCTGGGCATGGACCAAGGACCGGAGCCGGACATCCACCAGCGGGGCCGGCGGCTGCTCCCGGTTGCGGCGCCGGGCTTCCAGGGTCAGGGCCCGGCAAAACGGTTCGGCCAAGTCGCGGTGCACGTAAATGCGCTCGACGGCGGTGCAGATCTGTCCGCTGTTGCTGAAGGCGCCGATTGCCGCCTGCTCCGCCGCCCAGACCGGATCCACCCCGGCATCGATCAGCAGGGGATCGTTGCCGCCGTTCTCACGGATGACGTGGGCCCCGGTCAGGCCGGCCGCCCGCGCGATCCGCCCGCCGGCAGGGCTGGAACCAACATGGGCGAAGACGTCCACCCCGTCCTCGCGGGTGAGCAGCGACCCGGTCTCCGCGTCTCCGGTCAGAGTGCTGAAGGCGCCGGCCGGAAAGAACGGTGCCAGGATTTCGCCCAGCAGGATGCCGGTGTGGGGAGAGCGTTCGCTGGGCTTGTGAATGACGGTGTTGCCGGTGACCAGCGCCGCGCCAATCAGACCCGCTGCCACAGCCACCGGATCATTCCACGGCGTGAGCAGCACTGCCACGCCGCGGGGTTCGGAGACGGTGTAGTCAGCTGCCAGCGCGGATCCGCGCAGGCTGAGGCCGCGGTGCACCGGGCCGAGTTCCGCATACTGCTCCAGCGTGGACACGGCTGCGGCTATCCCGCCGAGGGCCTCATCCACCGGTTTTCCGGTTTCCCGGTGGTTCAGTTCAGCGAGTTCCGAGGCCCGTTCGGCGACGGCGGCGGCAGCTGAGCGCAGGACCCGGCCCCGGTCAGCGGGATCCGTCCCCGCCCATCCGGGCAGTGTCCCGCGTGCCGCGGCCACCGCCTGCGTCACCTGCTCCCGGTCCGCGGCGGCAAGTTCGCCCACCAGCGTGCCGTCATTCGGGTTGAGCACCACGATTCTGCCCCTGCCCGCAGCAGCACCGGCGATGGACTCAGCTTCAGCGCCCTCGGGCAAAGCGGCGGAGGCGGGAGGGGCTGCGGCCTTGGCGGGAGAGGCAAGCGGGGAAGCGGGAGCGGCACTGTGGGGCATGGGGTTCCTTGGGGTCGGCAGGCGAGCTGGCTGGATCCTGTGTAGGGTTCCTACCCGTTTGGGCGGCGCTTTACACAGGTTTGCACCGGGAGTTTTGAGGTACGGCCAGGCGCTTGGGTTCAGTGCCCGCAGGCCCTAGGGTGAAGCTCAGAAAAGGACCGGGAACACGAGACGGCGGAGGGCACATGGTGCACGGATTGGCGGAGCAGGACGGATCAGCGTTCGGGAAGCCGCAGGCTGCGCCGCTGCGCCCCGGGGTGGGCCCGGTCCTGGAACGGTTCGCCGGAGTGGAGCGGATTGCGGTGCTGCGCGGCGGTGGTCTCGGGGACCTCATGTTTGCCCTGCCTGCCCTGGACGCTCTTGCCGCGGCCTACCAGGAAGCAGAAATCACCCTGCTGGGAACTGCGCTGCACGCGGCCCTGCTGGACGGACGGCCCGGCCCGGTGCAGCGCGTGGAAGTGCTGCCTTCGGCTCCGGGAATCCACCCGGGTGCCGTGGATACGGCTGCCCGAGAGAGGTTCCGCGCGGACATGGGAGAGCGGAACTTCAATTTGGCCGTGCAGCTGCACGGCGGGGGCCGCAACTCCAACCCGTTCCTGCTGGAGCTGGGCGCCGAGCACACGGTGGGAACAAGGACACCTGATGCGGTGCACCTGGAACGCACCATTCCCTATGTCTATTACCAGCACGAGGTGCTCCGCTTCCTGGAGGTGGCGGGTCTGGCGGGCGCCGTTCCGGTGTCGCTGGAACCGCAGCTTCAGGTCCTGCCCGAGGAAGAAGAAAAAGCGGCCGCCTATCTGGCGCCCGGCCGGGACCTGATAACCCTGCACCCCGGCGCCACGGATCCGCGGCGCCGCTGGCCGGCGTCGGCCTTTGCGGATGTCGCGGCGCGGGCCGCGGCAAACGGGTGCCGGGTGCTGGTGGTGGGCGACGACGGCGACCGGATTCTGGGCGAACAGATCCTTGCCCTGGCCCTCGGCGCGGCCGGACAAAATGCCGACATTGGTTCTGTGGCGGGCGAATTGGACATCGGCACCCTGGCCGCGCTGCTGAAGGCCAGCAGCGTGATGGTCGGCAATGACAGCGGTCCGCGGCACCTGGCACAGGCGGTGGGAACACCGACGGTGGGGATTTACTGGTTCGGCAACGTGATCAACGCCGGGGCCATGGGCCGCACCCGCCACCGGGTGCACATGGCCTGGGCATCCCGCTGCCCCGTGTGCGGAGTCGATGTCACCCAGGTGGGCTGGACTGCCGAGCGCTGCGAGCACGACGACTCATTTGTCGCCTCGGTGGATCCCGCGGCGGTGTCCGCGGACGTGGCCGAACTGCGCACGGCGCCGCCGGCTTAGCCTGCTTAACCGGCGGCGGGAACTTTCGCGGAATCCTTCGCGGAAACCGCAGCGGTGCGGCTAAGCGGTCCGGGCCAATTCCTCGAACAGTGCCCGGTTCAGCCGGAATCCCAAGGCCGCCTCGTGAATGAAGTCGTTTTCCGCCTCCGTCGAGTCCACGGCAGTCTCCAGGTGCCCGCGGTAGTCATCCTTGTAGGGCTTGAGCTTGTCGATGCCGGCGAAGTCCCACATGGTCAGCGCCTCGCCCGGAATGGCGTAGTGCCGGCCGACCAGCCGCCCGATGATCTGGCCGCCGGAAAGATCGCCCAGGTAACGCAGGTAATGGTGGGCCATGAAGCGCACGGCATCGGTCTGCGCCGTCTCCTGCAGCCGCGCCACGTAGGCCTGCGTGGACTCCAGGGCCGTCGGAATCTCGGCGAACCCGTGTGCCGGGCGGAGCTGCGCCAGGTCTGCCTGCAGCGAGGCCATCCGGTCCAGACGTTCATCCAGGACGCCGGCCAGGTCTGGCCGGGAGGCCCGCAGCTGCCGCGCTCCCGCTTCCAGGGCGGCGTAAATGTAGGCGTACTGGCTCAGCAGCCGGACATAGCCAACCGCTGTTGACTGCCCCTGGAGCAGCGACGTGATGAAGCCGGAGCTTTCCGCCGCCTCATGGTCGGCCTGCGTGGCAGCCTTTAGTCGCGCAGGAAAGGACGGGGCGAGTTCGGTTGTCATGGTCGATCTTTCGTCGGGATGAATTAAGTCATGCTTCTGTTTCGTATTTGGATACTAGCAAGGTTAGCCTTACCTTTACGACTGTTGCGTCACTCGCGCCGCATCTTCCCCCTCCAGCAAGAAAGACCACGATGACAACTCCGTTGGGAGCGCCTGCCCGAAGGCTGATCTCGCTATTCCTGGCCGCACTGCTGGCCGTTGCCGGAGCACTGATCCTGCCCGCTCCGGCACACGCCGCAGGCCCCTCAGTAACAACGACCCCGGTCTATGCAGGGGGAGGTACGGTCACCGTCACCGGATCAGACTTCACCGCTGCCAGCCCCGGTGTCTACATTGGGCTCGGTGCGGCCGGTGCTTCCGGTTTCTACACCTCCGGTGCCACGGACACGGTCTGGGCAGCTCCCGGAAACGTGGAAGGCGACGGCGCCGCCGGGCGGACCACGCCGATGACGGCGGAGGGCACGTTCACTGCCACCCTCACCGTCCCCCCCGGTGCTGACGCCGGCTTTGCGGTGTACACGTCCAAGGCCCACGGCCAGGGCTTCAGCGATCCCAGCCAGAACACTGTCACGGACGTGTCCGTGCTGCCCGCACCTTCGGTCACCGCCGCCCCGCTCTCCGAAGACGGCGGAACCCTGACGGTCACCGGCAGCGGATTCCTCCCCGACTCCCGCGGGGCCTACGTGGCGCTGGCCGACGCCGGCACCACGGCGATCGACCGCTCCAACCCCACCGCCCAGTGGCTGCGGGCCGGCGCCGGCCTGAACCCGGACGGAACCTTCAGCACCACCTTCGAGGTCGGACCGCGCCTGGAAACCGGCGACCTGTACGTCCTGACCGCCCGCGGCCACCTGGCCACCGACGTCGACCTCTCCACCCGCACGGCGGTGTCCTACACCCCGTCCACCGCCGTGCCGGCGCCGGAGCCCACATCGGAGCCTACTCCCGAACCGACTCCCACCGACGAGCCCACTGCTCCGGCACCGACGCCGGAGCCGACTCCCGAGCCGACTCCGGCACCGTCCGACAAGCCGACCCCGGCCCCGTCCGAAAAGCCGGCTCCGACACCGTCGGCACCGGCCACGGCCAGCCGGGTCGCCGGCGCCACGCTGGGCTGGGGCGTCAAGTCCTCCTTCACCGATTATCTGTCCTCACCGGTCGCCAACGGCGGCTGGACCCTGGACGGCGTCACCCGCTCCGGGGGCTCCTTCGGCTGGGTCAACGGCAGCGGCAACGTGGAAACCTCCACGACCACTGGCCTGGTCACCTACCCCGGTACCCTGCGCTTCACCGGCCACGACGGCGACCTGGACCTCACCTTCTCCAACCTCGCCGTCCAGCTCCGGTCCACGTCCGAGGCCGTCCTGCGGGCCGACGTGACCGACGCCGGGCAGGCACCGGGAACCCGCACGGACGGTCCGACCGTCCTGACCGGCATCGAATTGGCCACCGTGGACCTGTCCGCAGCGGCCGTCACCGCCGACAGCATCCGCGTCAGCGGCGCCCCGGCCACCCTGACCAGTGCCGGCGTGGCCGCTTTTGCCAACTTCTATCCGGCCGGTGCTGCCCTGGACCCGGTCAGCTTCGTGCTGCCCCTTGATAAGCCCGGTTCCGGCACCACCCCCGTCATTCCGGACACCAACGGCGCACCTCCGCCCACGGTTTCCCCCGGCACCGGCGGGAACGACACCGGCGCGGGAACAAGCCCGGACAAGACACCTGAATCCGCGGTCCCGGC
Organism: Arthrobacter sp. NPDC097144; assembly: GCF_044762205.1. NCBI lineage: Bacteria > Bacillati > Actinomycetota > Actinomycetes > Micrococcales > Micrococcaceae > Arthrobacter > Arthrobacter sp. NPDC097144. Next base: position 287,394 of record NZ_JBIWDW010000003.1, read on the forward strand.
CGCGGTTCAGCAGACCGAATCCAAGCCCCGCTACGCCACCGTCTGCACCTCCAACGCGGTTCAGGGCGCCACTCTGGACTGGGGTGTGAAGAGCTCCTTCCGCAGCTACATCCGGTCGGCCATCGCCAACGGCGGCTGGACGGTCAACGGCGTCGCCGACACCGGCAGCGGATTCTCCTTCGGCTCCGGCACCGGCAGCTATGCCTCGGATTCCCGTACCGGAGCAGTGTCCTACCCCGGCAGCATCAGCTTTCAGGGCCATGGCGACACCCTGAAACTCACCCTGTCCGGGATCTCCATCCGCCAGACCGGTTCCGGCACCGGCGTCCTGATCGCCACCGTTGAGTCCTCGGACATGGACGGGAACCGCAGCGTCCACAGCGGCGTGCCGTTCGCGGCCCTTGACCTCTCCGGCGTCAGCGTCGGCGCCGGCGCGGTATCGGTTGCCGGAGCGCCGGCCACCCTGACCGCAGAAGGCGCTGCAGCCTTCGCGGGCTTCTACGAGGCAGGCGCGGCCCTGGATCCGGTCAGCTTTACCTTCCCGCTGGGTGACGCCACCGACTGCTCCTCTGTCCTGGTGGACGAAAACGGAAACCCGGTCGGGTCGCTGGCCAGCACCGGCCTCGGGGGCACCTCCGTCCTGGTCGGCGCCGCGGCCCTGGCCCTGCTCCTGGGTGCCGGCCTGACGCTGGCAGCACGACGAGGCCGCGCGGCCCATGTCTAACCCAAGCACACCGGGCAGCCTCCGCGTCCGTTCCGCAGCAGGCATCGCCTTCGCGGCGGCCGCCGTCCTGATTCTTTCGGGATGTGCGGCCGCCGCGCCGGCGGGCCCCGCCTCCGCGCCGTCCACGGCTACGGTTTCAGCGCCTGCCACCGGGAACCCCGATGCGGGCATCCCTTCAGAGCAGCCGGCGACGGCCGCGGACCTTACCGGCCCCTCCACCGCGGCGCCGATCGCCGACATCGTTCCGGTGACGGCAGCACCATCCCCGGCGCTGCCGGCAACCTTCACCGACTTCTCCGGAGCCCAGGTCACCGTCCGCGATGCCTCGCGGATTCTCGCCCTAGACCTTTACAGCACCCTGGCGCAGACCGTGATCGGGCTGGGCCTGGGAGAGAACCTGGTGGGACGCACCACCTCGGACACCGACTCCACCATGAATGACCTGCCCACGGTGACGGCCAGCGGCCACGAATTGAACGCCGAAGCCATCCTGGCCCTGGGACCCACCGTGGTGCTGGCGGACAAGACCATTGGACCGCCGGAAACACTGCAGCAGCTAGCCGACGCCGGGATCACCGTCGTGTATTTTGATCCCGCCCGGTCCGTGGACGGAATTGACGACGCCATTAGTGCCGTGGGAACCGCCCTGGGCGTGAAAGAGGCCGCCGACCAGCTCAATGCGCGCGTTGCCGCCGAGCTGGCAGCGGCACGCCGGGACATCGCCGCCATGGTGCCGGCGGAGCAGCCCGGAGCCGCTTTCCTGTATATCCGCGGCACCGGAGCGGTGTTCTTCATCCTGGGTGAAGGCAGCGGCGCCGACGGCCTGATCAACGAACTCGGCGCCCGCGACGTCGCCTCCGATGCCGGCCTGGCCGGCACCCGGCCGGCCAACGCCGAAGCCCTGGCAGCGCTGAACCCCGAGGTCCTGCTGGTGATGAGCGCCGGACTGGAATCCACCGGCGGCGTGGACGGGCTGCTGAAGCGGCCCGGAGTTGCACAGACCGCAGCAGGACAGAACCGGCGCATCGTGGACCTGCCGGACGGGCAGGCACTGAACTTCGGTCCCGGCACCCCAGCCACGCTGCTGGCCGCCGCCCACGCGCTCTACGCGCCGGGAAGCACCGAGGAGCCGCAGTGACAGCGCCCGTCCGGGCCGGAACGACTGCGTCGGAAACGACGGCGCGAGTTGCACCGGCTGCGCCGCCGGCGATTTCCCGGCCGTCCGCTGCGGGAGGCCGGAGCGGACGCCGGGCCGCAGTACTGGGCACACTGCTGTCGCTGGCACTGGTCCTGCTGCTGCTGGCCTCGGCGGCGGCCGGCCAGTTTCCGATCGCCGTGCCGGACATCATCGAATCCCTCCAGCGCCGGATCGCGGGTACTCCGGCGACCGACCCGTCAGCTGTCCTTGTGGACGGCACCCTGTGGAGCGTCCGCTTCCCCCGGCTGGTCCTGGGCCTGCTCGTAGGCGCGGCCCTGGGCATGGCCGGCGCCGTCATGCAGGGAGTCTTCGGCAACCCGCTGGCCGAGCCCGGCGTCATCGGCGTGGGATCCGGTGCTGCCGTGGGAGCCTGCCTGGTGATTGTCCTGGGCTTCGACGCCCTCACACCGTTTGCCCTGCCGGCCGCCGCCTTCGCCGGCGGTCTCGTGACCACAGCAGCCGTCTACCTGCTCTCCCGCTCCGGAAACCGGTCCATCGTGCTGACCCTGGTCCTTACCGGCATTGCGGTCAACGCCGTTGCCGGCGCGGTCATTTCCTTCCTGGTCTTCGTGGCGGACACCTCCAGCCGCGAACAGATTGTCTTCTGGCAGATGGGATCCCTGGGCGGGGCCACTTGGACCGCCGTGGGCGCTGTCGCCGTCGTCCTGGCGGCGGGCACCGCCGGTGTCCTGGGAATGTCCCGCCGGCTTGACCTGCTGGCCCTCGGCGAGCAGGCCGCCCGGCACTCGGGCGTGAACGTGGAACGGCTGCGAATCGCGGCGATTGTCTGTGTTGCGCTCCTGACATCGGCGGCCGTGGCGTATGCCGGCGTCATCGGCTTCGTGGGCCTGATCGTGCCCCACGCGCTGCGCCTGGTGACCGGTCCCTCGCACCGGTACCTGATTCCGCTGTCCGCGGTCGCCGGTGCGCTGCTGCTCTCCGGGGCGGACCTGGTGGCCCGGACCGCCATCGCCTACGCGGACCTGCCGATCGGAATCTTCACCGCCCTGGTGGGTGGCCCCGTTTTCTTCCTGCTGCTGCGCAGGACCCTCCGCCGACAAGGAGTGCTCTGACCATGGCACCGACCACCCGCCGGAAAACTCCCGGAACCACTGGGCCTGTGCCCGCCCTGCCAAATCAGCCCGACGCCGGCCCGCTGCTGGCGGCCGTGGACGTCGTCTATGCCCCGTGCGGGCAGCCGGTGCTGCGGGGCATCTCCCTGACGCTGCATCCGGGCGAGGTCACCGTGATCATCGGCCCCAACGGAGCCGGAAAGTCCACGCTGCTCTCCGTCCTGACCGGCGACGCCGTTCCGGATTCCGGCACGGTGGAACTGGACGGACGCCCGCTGCGCTCCTGGAAAACCGGTGACGCCGCGCGCCGGCGGGCCGTCATGGCCCAGGACACCTCGGTCGCTTTTCCTTTTCCCGTGCAGGAAGTGGTGCAGATGGGCCGCAACCCGTGGCGGAAGACGCCCCGGGAACATGAGGACGGTGTCGTGGTGAACCAGGCCATGGACATCACCGGCATCCGGGAACTGGCCGGACGCAGCGTGACCCTGCTGTCCGGCGGGGAACGCCAGCGCACCGCACTGTCCCGCGTCCTGGCGCAGCAGGGCAGCGTGCTGCTGCTCGACGAGCCGGTGTCCGCCATGGACATCCGGCACCAGGAACAGACCCTGAAAACCTGCCGCCGGCTGGCCGCGGAGGGAGCCGCCGTCGCCGTCGTCCTCCATGACCTGGATGCCGCGGCCGCCTATGCGGACCGGCTGGTCCTCTTGCAGGACGGGCGGATCCGCGCCGCCGGAAGCGTGGCGGACATCTGCAAGGCGGAGATCCTCAGCGACGTGTACGGCACGCCCCTTGAGGTTTTCCGCCTTGGGGAGTCGGGCCGGCTCCGCGTCGCCCCGGTGCGCTGACGGGAACTGGGGCTCCTTGCACGGTCGACAGGGCCCGCAGGATCAGGGCCAGGAGTCCTCCTCCTCGTGGCAGATCACCATTTCCCTTACCTCGCACCCCTGTGGCTGGTGCAGCGCAAACAAGATGGCCTCCGCCACTCGCATTGGATCATTGAGCCGGGAATCGTCCTGCGGTTTGTACTGCTCCGTGCGGTCATCGAAGAAGTTCGTCTTCATGCCGGAAGGGATCATGGTGGTCACGCCCATCCGGCCGCGGGTTTCCGCGGCGAGGGCACGGCTGAAACCCACCACCCCAAACTTTGAGGCACAGTAGGCGGTGGCGTCGGAAACCGCCTTGATCCCCAGGCTCGACGCCACGGTGACGGCACGGCCATGGCTCTCCAGGAGGTAGGGCAGCGCAGCGCGGATCACTGACACGGTGCCCAGAAGGTTCACGCCTATGACTTTTTCCCATTCCTGCGCGGCTACGTCTTCGAGCCGCCCGCAGCGGTCGATCCCGGCAGCCGTCACCACTGCGTCCAGCCCGCCCAGGGACTCCGCCGCTTCCCGCACAGCGGCTTCCACGGCCGCGCGGTCCGCCACGTCCACTTCAAAGGCCTTCGCTTCAGTAACGCTGCTGATGTCGCGGTCCAGCACGACGGCGGTTCCGCCGGCTTCGGTCACTGCGCGGACGACGGCGGCGCCCAGGCCGGAGCCTCCGCCGGTGACCAGCACCCGGCCGGGGTTGGAGAGATTCAAGGACATGCTTTTTCCTTTCAGAAGGGTTTCCGGATTCGTAGTGGAACAAGGCTGCTCAGCCCACCTGGGCCAAAGCAGCGGCAAGGGCCGTGGTGGATCGGGCCGGATGGTAGGGAACGGTCACGGTTTCTCCGCCCCAGGTCCTAACCAGGCCGGCTTCGGGAAGCTGGTCCTCGCGGTAATCCCCGCCCTTGACCCAGATGTCAGGGCGCAGCCGCTCCAGCACCGCCTCGGGAGTGTCCTCGTCAAAGACCAGGACGCCGTCCACGCAGCCCAGGGACAGCAGCAGTTCGGCGCGGTCCTCCTCGCCGATGATCGGCCGCTGGGTCCCTTTAAGCCGCCGGACGGAGCTGTCCGAATTCAGCACCACAATGAGGCAGTCTCCGAGCCTCCGGGCCGCCGCAAGGGTCCTGGCATGGCCGGCGTGGAGCAGGTCGAAGCAGCCTCCGGTGGCCACCACCGTTCCCCCGCGCTCGCGGACCTGCTGCGCGGCATGCAGCGCGTCGAGGCTTTCGCTGTGCAGCCGGGCGGGCTCCTTGTCCCGGTGCAGGGAGGCAACACCGCCTCCGGCCAGGAAACCCGCGGCGGCCAGAACGGCTTTCTCGGCCGCGGATTCCAGCGGCTGGCCCCGGTGCAGGCCAAGGGCCAGTGTGGCCGCGAACCTGTCCCCGGCGCCGCAGGTGTCCGAGGTGGACACGTGCGGCGCCGGGATCACCTGGGGCAGCCCGGACCGCGGCAGGACCAGTGCACCCAGGGCGCCGAGGGTCACCACGACGGAGCGGCTTTGCCACCGCTCAAGCAGCCGTTCGGCAGCCCGCACGGCCGCGGAAACCCCGCCGCCGGAAACGCCTGCGCCGCGCAGCGCCTCGGGGAGATTGGGAGTAACCGCAGTGACACCGGGCACCGGTTCAGCCCCGGCAGGGTGCGGATCCCAGACCACGGGAATCCGTCCGGCCAGTCCTTCCAGCACGGTCCTTAGCCGCGGGTTTCCGGTCAGGCCGCGGCCGTAGTCCGCCACAATCACGGTTTCCGCCGCGGCAACTGCGCTGAGCATCTCCTCGGTCACCTCCGGCACCGCGGGCGGCGCGCAGCCCTCGTCAAAGCGCACCACAGCCTGCGCCCCGGCGCGGATCCGGGTCTTCACCGGAGTGGGAACGCCTGACGGCCCGGCAGCCAGCGAAATGCCTGCGAGCGCAGCGCGCAGTTCCCCGGCGGCGCCGTCGTCGGACAGAACCGTAACCAGCTGTACCTCGTGGCCGTCGCGCTGCAGCATCCAGGCCACCAGGCCGGCGCCGCCGGCGCGCCGCCGAACCGTCTCCACCTCCACCACCGGCACGGGGGCGTCCGGGGACAGCCGCTGCGCGCTTCCCGTGATATCGGTGTCCAGCAGAACATCGCCCACCACCACAATTCTCATGACTGTTCCTCTCCGCTGCGGCGCTGCACTTCCGCGTCGAAAGCGCGGCAGAGTGCGTGGACGGCAATCAGATGGGCTTCCTGGGCGTTGGCCGGGCGGGCGTCGATACATACCGCCTCATCACAGGCGATGCTCAAGGGATTGGGTCCGCGCCCGGTCAGGGCCCAGGTACTGAGGCCTAGGTTGCGGGCGGCTTCAGCGGCGGCCAGCAGATTGGGGCTTTGTCCGCTGGTGGACAGCAGGACCAGGACATCACCGCGGCGTCCGTGGCCCAGCACCTGCCGGGCAAAGAGCTGATCGAACCCGTAATCATTCGCTATTGCCGTGACGGCCGAGGTGTCCGCGTGCAGGGCGATGGCCGAGAACGGGCGCCGGTCGCCGTCGAACCGGCCCACCAGCTCCGCGGTCAGGTGCTGCGCCTCCGCCGCGGATCCGCCGTTGCCGGCGGCAAGCAGCCGCTGGCCGGCCAGGAGCCGGCCGGCCAGCTCCACCCCCCAGGCGGTGAGCTGCCGGGCCTGCGCCTGAACGGAAGCCACCGCCGGTGCCAGATCGCTGAAGTGCTGCAGCACCGCCCGATGGGCGGCGGCATGGGGTGCGGCCGGGGCGGGCCGGGTATCCGTACCCATGGTCCCGGCCAACCCGGTTCCGGCGGCTGCGGCCGTGGTGGTTTCGGCGTTCACAATGCGCCTCCCAGCGGTTGCAGGCTGGCCTGCCCGGCGGCGGCCGTCCGGCTCACGGCGCTCTGGTAGGCCTTTTCGGTGTCAGCGGCCACGCGGTCCCAGGAATAGCGTGCCCTCGCCCGCTGCCGGCCCGCGGCGCCCAGACGGGTGGCATATCCGGGATCCTGAAGCAGCTCGGCCAGCGCCTTGGCCAGCGCCTCCGGATCTTTCGGCGGCACGTGAAGCCCGGTCTTGCCGTGCACCACCGTGTCGATGAGCCCGCCCACGGCCGAGGCCACCACCGGAACCCCGCAGGCCATGGCCTCCAGCGGAACAATGCCGAACGGTTCGTACCAGGGCGTGCACACCACCGCGTCGGCGCTGCGCAGCACCGCGGGCATTTCCTCGCGCGGGACCTGCCCCCGCAGCAGGACCCGGTCTCCGACGCCCAGGTCCCGGGCCAGCGCCAGCAGGCGCCGGGCTTCGGGATCGGAGGCCAGCCCGGCGGAGTCGGAGGCCCCGCCGACGATCAGGAGTTCGACGTCGTTCATTCCGCGTTCTGCCAGCAGCGCCACCGCCTGGACCGCCAGATCAATGCCCTTGCGCGGGACCAGCCGGCCGACGGCGGCAATCCGCCACCGCCGGTTGCGCGGCTCGGCCGGACCGGCGGAACCGAACAGGTCCAGGTCCACCCCGCAGGGGGCAACGGAGATGCGATGCCCCGGAATACCCAGGGCCTTGAGTTCAAAGACCTCGTCCGAGCAGGTGGCGATGATCCGGTCCGCGTTGCGACCCACCGACGGTTCCAGCCAGGTGCGCTCAGGCGGACTGGTGTCCTCGGTGCCCTGATGCCGTTTCTTCACCGTGCCGAGGGCATGGAAGGTTTGCAGCACCGGCACCGGATAACCCTGGGTATCGAAGCGGCGTGCGGCATCCAGGGCCGCCACCCCGGACATCCAGAAGTGCCCGTGCACCACGTCAGGGGGAGCGGAGCCCCAGTCAGCGGAGATCCCGTCCGCCAGTTCACTCATGTAGGGCAGCAGGTGGTCCTTGGGCAGCACCCGCGCCGGTCCGGCATCCACGTGCACCACGTCCAGGCCCGGCCCTACCGGCACCACGGCCGGCAGGGCCGGATCATCGCGGCGGGTGTAGATGCGCACGGAGTGCCCGCGGCGGGCCAGCGCCAGGGACAGCGCCGCTACATGCACGTTCTGCCCGCCCGCATCCACGCCGCCCAGCGCCGCCAGTGGACTGGCATGTTCGGACACCATTGAGATTTTCACTGCTTGCCCCCTCCAACAGCACTTGACAGTTCCGTAGGCCGCGCAACCGGCAGGTCAGCGACGGCAGGGTCCTCGAAAACGGGGAGCCGCCCGCCGGCCCGCGTGGTGATATCCGACAGCGTGTTGTCCCAGGCCGCCAGGAAAGCGTCCAGGCCATAGTGGTGCAGGGCAAAGCTCCGGGCAGCCAGGCCCTGCTGCCGTGCTTCACCGGGCTCACGGATCAGGTGCGCTGCCCTCTGCACCAGCTCCTGAACATTCGCGGAGACGGTTCCGGCCTCCGGCGGCACGGCCCGGGCGGCTTCGGTGGTGGCCAGCGCCAGCACCGGAAGCCCCAAATGCATCGCTTCCAGCAGGGAAAGCCCCAGGGAGGTCCACCGCATGGGATGGACGTACACCCTGCACCCGGCCAGCTGTGTATGCAGTTCCCCGGTCGGCAGGTCCCCCCGGACGGTCAGTTCATCCGCGCCCAGGCCGGTGGCGGCGGGAAGCCCTTGTGTTCCCATGCCAAAAACCTCCAGCCTGGCTGCCCGGGCAAACTGCGGCAGCAGGTCCGTGCCGGTCACCCGCCACCGGCGCACCGGCTCGTTGATGACCACGCCCAGGTGTTCCCGGACGCCGGTGTACCGGTAACCGGGGTCCGGGATGCCGTGCTCAATCACCCGGGAGGGGGCCCTGCCGCTGTCCCAGAAGAGATTGTTGAAGTGCGTCACGTGGATGACGGGGATGCTGCTCTGGCCGGCCAGCGGGTGGACGGCAGAGGGAACGCTGCCCTTGGGGGTGTTGTGCTCCAGATACACCGCCGGCAGGTCAACTCCGGGCCGGCGGCCCAGCAGGCGTTCGCAGGCGGCTATCTCTTCGGGGCGCTGCAGCACCACGGCATCGATCTCCTGGTTCCGCAGGTTCTCCGGCGCGCATTCGACGGCTGTATCCGGCCAGTCCCGTCCGCCCCGGCCCAGCCCCCAGGCTCCGCCCTCCGCCGATGCCGGGAGGATGTACTCATGCCCGCCCCGGACGAAGGCTTCCATCCAGCCGCCGTGCACATGCCACAGCAGGATCCTCATACAGTCCTCGTTTCTCTGCGTGTTCCCAGGGATCTCACTCCGGTGGTCAAGCGGTGCACTGCCTCCACCACCTGCTCCGGTGTTACGCCGGAAAGACAGGGGTGGCCCGGTACCGGACAGATGCGGGCGCGGCTGAGCCGGCAGGGTGCGTTCTGGTCGCCCAGCAGTTCCAGCGGCACCCGGTACGGCGCCCAGCGCACTGCCGGCACCACGGGAGCAAAAAGGCTCACGACAGGCGTTCCCACGGCAGCGGCCAGATGGGCCGGGCCGGTATTGCCGACGACGGCGGCCGACGCGCCGGCCAGCACACCGGCCAGGGTGCGAAGATCGGTGCGCCCGCCCAAATCCAGGCCGGCAACCCCCGCCACGGTGGCGGTCAGCCGGGTTTCCCCGGGTCCGCCGGTGACGATGACCCGGTGTCCGGCGGCGGTGAGCAGCTCCACGGCGGCTGCGTGGTGCAGGGCCGGCCAGGCCCGCGCCGGAACCGCAGCCCCGGGATGAACCACAATGTACGGGCCGGGTCCCACCAGATCCCGGACGTCGGCGGTGCCGGACAGGCGCAGCCGACCGTCGTCGTCCGGCGGGAGGCGATAGCCCGCTGCTGCGGCGATCTGAAGGGCCCGCTCTGCTTCCGGCTGGTCTTCCGGGAAGTCTTCCCCGGGTTTGAGCCGGACATCCAGCAGGGAACCGGCGTAGTCCACGGAGGCACCGGTGATCCGGGCAACGCCGGCGAGCCGCAGCACCAGCGCCAGCGGCAGCGGTGACTGGTGGAAGGAGGTCAGGATGACCGCTTCGTTGATCTGCTCATGACGGACGCCGGCTTCCAGTGCGGCGATGGCGGAGCCGGTTGCGGCAGGCGCGGGATCGACAATCCAGGGACTGGCCCAGGTCAGCACTGAATCCACCCCGGGCAGCAGGGCGCCGGCGTCGGCGCCCTGCGGTCCGCACAGCAAGGTGACGCGGGTGTTGCCGGCGGCAGCCACGGCACGGACGGCGGGGCCGGCAAGCAGGACATCCCCGGCACTGTCCAGGCGGGCCACCAGAACGCGGCGCGTCACGGATGCCCCAGCAGGATGCCGACGGCGGCGGCAAGATCAGGGGCCACGCACCTGGCGGCAGCGGTTTCCTCGGCCCGGGTAACGGCGGTTGGAACCAGGACCGCGCGTGCACCGGCGGCTTCGGCTGCCTCTACGTCCGCGCCAATGTCACCGATCATGGCCACTTCCCCGGGCTGCAGCCCCAGGCGCTCGCAGGCGCTGCGGATCATTCCCGGCTCGGGTTTGCGGCAGCTGCAGCCATCCTGAGGACCGTGCGGACAGATTTCCCAGACATCGAACGGGCCCAGCAGTTCATCCACGCGGGCGTTGACGGCGGCCACCTGGGCGGGCGTGAGCAGTCCGCGTGCTATCCCGGACTGGTTGCTGACCACCCCCGTCCGGATTCCCTGCCGGCGAAGTGTCCGCAGCGCTGCTGCCGCGCGGGGAAAGGGGACCACCAGGTCAGGGTTGCCGTTATAGGGGACGTCGCACACCAATGTTCCGTCCCGGTCGAAGAGCACCGCCCGCGGCCTTTCTGGCTCCTGATGTCGCATAAGGAACTTGTTCCCCATCCGCACCGCTTCTAAACAGGTTTGCTGCCAGATCTTCTTCGGTTCCTTCCGGTGCTTAGCCGGAGGCGGGAATTCTGGCAGGATGTGCTTCATCCGCTCCGCACCCGCGGACGCGGAGCGGATGAAGGGGCGGGCATGGGCAGCAGCAGCGCGGGGAAGGACCAGCCGGAGCTGCTGGTGCTGAGGGCCTTGAAACTGGGGGATCTGTTGGTGGCCGTGCCGGCTTTGCGTGCACTGCGGCGTGCCTTTCCGGAGCACCGCATCAGCTACGCGGCACAGGAATGGCTGCGTCCGGTGGTGGGCCTGGTGGGCAGCGTTGACGATCTCCTGCCGCTGCACGGGCTCGATGTCCCCATACCCCTGGTACCCGGCCGGATTGACGTGGCAGTGAACCTGCACGGCAGCGGTCCGGAGAGCACGGGCCGGCTGCAGGCACTGGCGCCGCGCGTCCTGCTTGGACACTCGGGTCCCGGGCTGCCCGGACCGGCCTGGCGCCACGGGATCCATGAACGTGAGCGGTGGTCCGAGCTCATGGACTGGCACGGCATCCCGGCGGATCCGCTGGACTACCTCCTGCTGCCGCCGCGGACCGCCAGTCCCGCCCCGGGCGCCGTCGTCATCCATGTGGGGGCGGCCTACGGAAGCCGGCTCTGGCCCGTGGAGCGTTTTGCCGCCGTGGCCGCGGAACTGCACCGCGCCGGGCATGAGGTGGTGTTCACCGGCAGCACCGGCGAACGGCCCCGGGCACTTGCCGTGGCTGAAAGAGCCGGGCTGCCGGAGGGTACCGTAGCAGCGGGGAAGCTGGGGCTGGACGCATTTGCGGCCGCCGTGGCCGGCGCTGCGCTGGTCATCTCCGCCGATACCGGTGCCGCACATTTGGCCTCAGCGTACTCACGGCCTTCCGTGGTGATTTTCGGCCCGGCACCGGTCGCCGAGTGGGGCCCGCCCAAGGGACCGCACATTGCCCTGACTGACGAGTCGCAGCGGGTGGGGGACACCTTTGCCGTGGAGCCGGACCCTGCGCTGTTGGCGGTCTCGGTCCAGGACGTGCTGACCGCCGCCGCGAAGCTGGAACTGCTCTAGGCGCTGGCTGCCTCGGCGGAGAGCGGAGCGGAGGACTCCGGCGGGCCAAGGATTTCCTGCTGGAGGGTCACCAGTATCCGGGCAAGACGGCGCGAGACCTGCATCTGCGTCATGCCCAGCCGGTCGGCAATCACCTGCTGGGGCTCCTCATGGAAGTAGCGGCGAAACAGCAGGTCCTTGTCCCGATCCGTCAGTTTCCGGATGGCCAGGGCCAGCATCGCCAGGTTCTCCGCGCGCTCCAACCGGGTGTCGATGTGTCCATAGACATCCGCCACATATCCGCCTTCAAAGGGGGCATCAAGGGAATCCGGCTGCAGGCTGCTCTGGCAGTTCAGCGCCTCCGACACAGTCTTCTCATCACAACCCAGTTCCAGCGCCAGCTCCGCCAGGGAGGGTTCACGAACCAGGTGCTGGGTGAGCAGAGGGTAAACCTTGGCAATGCTGGTGCGCAGGTCCTGCACCTCCCGCGGCGGCCGCACCATCCAGGACTGGTCCCGCAGATAACGCTTGATCTCCCCGTGGATCGTCGGAACGGCAAAGGCCGGGAAATGACAGCCCACAGCGGGGTCAAAACGTTTAACGGCCTTAATGAGCCCAATGTAGGCCACCTGCCGCAGATCTCCGCGGTCCCGGCCATGGCCGGCGTAGGAACCGGCCACACTGTCCGCAAGCTCGCGGTGTTTGAGCACCAGTTCATTGTGCAGCGCCTGCTGCAGATCCCCGCGGGCATGCCTGGCGCGGGTGAAATGGGAGAGGGAAGCGGACTCGGGAGACGTCATGGGGCAACTCTTCGCAGTTTCCGACGAGGCCCTCTGCTGGACCGCTCCCTCAGGAAACCAGAAGCACCCTTAGTTATCAAGGGATTTGTTCCGGACTCTGCAAAAAGGGCTTTACCTCTCGGCTGAGAAGAAGGTATAGGTGCGTTTCCGGTTCTACGGACGCGTTCTCCCCTTAGCCGTCAGCGCCGCTTGCGCGGATTCTGTTTCGGAGTTTTCGGAGTCTTCCGCGGTGGAACCGGCCGTTCGGTGCTCTCCGGTGCCAGAAGGCCGTCCGGATCATCCAGCATCCGGCCGAGGCGTGCCAGCTGGTCCTGCCCGGCGTCTTGGTCCTGCCCGGCGTCGACAGACTCTGCGGGTGCCGGCGGCGCGCCCGCAGGGGCCGGGATCTGCTGCTGCCGCACGAGGAGAACCGCCGCGGCACCTATCGCTGCCATCGCGGAAGCCAGGGCCAGCATCAGCATGGCGTAGAACCAGAACAGCGCCACGTTCGGCGGGGCGGACACCGGCGGAGTCAGGACTCCGGTGAAGCAGACGAACCAGAATGCGGCGCAGCTGCCCATGATGATCCAGGCGGTCCGGGAGGGGAGGGAATGCAGCAGGTGGTGCAGCTTCTGATCCATGGACGGGTCCTAGGGGAAGGCCGTGGTGCCGTTGCTTGACGCCTTCCAGTCTAGGGAGACAGACCCGGGCCGTGACCGGCCTTTACCGGATTAAGACCCGTTTGTCCCCAGGGGGGTTGCCGGCCCGCTGGACTCCTCCACAATGACCTTCACTGCCCCGGCCGGCTGCTGTTCGGCCACGGCATCGGTCAGGGGCTGGACCTGCTCTGCCGGAACGCGGACCGTGATGCTGGCGGTGCGTCCGCTGGTGCCCAGCCATTGGACCTGGACCGGTGGAGCCGCATCCGAACCGAGCCAGGCCCGGAAGGCATTCGCAGCTTCCTGCAGTTGCTGTGCGGTGAAATCCGTCAGGTAAGGGACGGCCCCGGCTTCGCGCACTGCCGCCTCGGCCTCCGGGGTGGTCACGGCCACGTGAAGCTGACCTTCCTCGATCCAGGCATCGGAATAGGCCGAGCCAAGATCCATTTTGAGTTGGGCGTGAAGCTGCAGCAGTTGAGTCATGACTTCATCCATAGCTGTCTCGGGATCACTGGGCAGCGCCGGAACTGCGCCGACCGTGCCGCCGGGGCTGTCCGTGACACTGGAGGCCGGCGGGGCACTGGGGATGTTGGACATCCCGTTGTTCGCCGAGGACTCTGCGGTGGACTGTGATGAGTCGGAAGCGCCGGGTCCCTGCGCATCCTGGCCGCAGCCGCCAAGAGTCATCAGGGCAAAGGCGGCAACGGCGGCTACCGGTGCGGCAGCGGCGCTGCGGGTCTTCCTCGGTATAAGCATCAGGGCCTCCTGGGTTTGATAGGCACGTAATACCAAAGCGGGCCCCGGCACAAGGCCGGGACCCGCTTTGGTTTTCTCACGTCAGCAAGGGATTAGGCGTCCTGTGCCTGGCGGCGACGGTTGATCAGCAGGGCGCTGATGCCGCCGGCCATGAGCAGTGCGCCTGCTCCGGTGAAGAAGCCCATGCCTGCCGCACCGGTGTGGGGCAGGCCGCCGCTGTTGTTGCCCGGTGCCGGAGCGGGCGCCGGTGTGGGCTGCGGGCCCTGCGGTGCAACCTCGACGACGGCGTTCACAGTGAAGGACACGGCAGTTGCTGCCGACTCGGCGCCGTTCAGCGTCTGGACTGCGTTCACCGTGAAGTCACCCGCCTTGAGGGCGGGGAAACCGTTGACGGCCCAGCTGCCGTTGTCGGCAACCTGGGCGGTGAGGGTGGTATCTCCGATGGAGACGGAGACCTTGGCACCCGCGGTGCCGGTGCCCGAGATGTCCCGAGGGTTGGAACCTTCATCAAACTTCTGGCCCTCAGTCACGGAGGTGATGGCCGGTGCGGCCAGGATGACGGCGAACTCGGAAGCCGCCGCAGGTGATTCCCGCTTTCCTTCAATACCGTCCTGAGTAGCGGTCACGGTGTAATCACCGTAGGACAGTGCCTTGTCCAGCTTCACTGTCCAGCTGCCGTCCGCGTCAACGGTGGCGGTGGCCGTTCCTTCGATGGCGGCAGTTGCCTCTTTTGACTCCGGCTTTTCAGCGGCAGCCACACCGGTGACGTCCACGGTGACCTTGGCCTTGGCAATGCCGGTACCCGTGATGGTGGTGAGTGAATCAACGATCTGCGCGCCCGCAGCGGGATTGGTGATGACCGGGGCGGCCAGCGGTGCTTCCTGGACAGTCAGCTCATAGGAGGAGGTCTTGGACTTGTTGAAGCCGTTGACTGCCTGGACCTTGAATTCCAGCTTTTCGGCGGGAACGGTGGACGGAGCAGTGAAGCTCCAGACGCCGTTTTCAACTGCCAGGTCAGCCGTCTTGCCGCCCTGGGTGAGCTTGACCGTGCTGCCCGCGGGGGCAGTACCGCTGATGCGCTGGTCCGTGAGGACGGTGCCCTTGTTTTCGTGGGAGGTCAGCGCCGGGGCCTCAACGAACATTGCAACGGTGTAGCCGCCGAGGTGGGTGAGACCGTCGGAAAGCGAGGCAGACAACATGCGCTCCACGCCCTCGCGGTCACCTACGGCACTGTTGATGCCCATCGCATTGGATCCCGAGATGGTGGATCCGCCGGAGTCGCCGGGCTTTGCGTTGGTGGTCAGAGTTGACTCAAAACCAAAGACTCCGCGGATATCTTCCTCGGTGCCCTTATGGCCGCCAACGAAGAAGTCACCAACTCCGGTGACCTCGCCGCAGCTCCAGCCGGTGGTGCGGCCGGACTTGCAGACCGGGGCACCGACAACAGCATCCGCGGTTCCGGTGATCTTGGTGGTAGCCGCAGTAAGATCCTTGGCGTCTTCCCACTGAGTCACCTCGGGCAACAGGTTCAGGTTGTTGTCGATGCTGTTGATAACGGCAACATCCGTACCAACGTTGGCGCCCGTCTGGAGATCGACCGGCGAGTTGTTGACGCCGCCGAACTGGGAGAAACCCCAGGTGCCGAGTTCAGCCAGAAGGGACGGATTGTCGGTTCCGCTGGCCGGATCGCCGGTCGGATCGGTCAGGAGCGCTTCGGTGACTTCGCCGTCATGGGCACAGTGGCCGGCGGTAATGACAGCAGCCTCACCTGTGCTGTTGTAACCGTTGAAGCCGATGGAGCACAGGGCGGCGCCGTCGGCAACGGGACTGGCATAGCCCTGGCCGTTGACGACGTCCTCGACAGGCGTGGCTGTTCCCGAGGACTGGGCAACAGTGACGTTGGCGTATTTTTGGGCGATCGCATCAACCGAAGATTCGGCTGCTGCACCGGGGCTTTTCGAAAGGACGGAGCCGCCGGGTGCGGCCTGCTTGTCCACGCTGATGACGTAGCCTGCACCGTTCCACATGATGGACTGCAGGCCCGCAACACCGACATTGGCGATGTAGTCGGCGCGGATCTTCTCGATGTTGGCGCGGTAATCTCCCGTGAGGCTGAGGGGAGATGCGGTCTCTTCCCCTGCGGCCGGTTCCTCGGTGGCTTTGGGTTCTTCGGAGGCTGCGGGTGCCTCGGCACTCGGCGCATCGGTTGCCGTCTCGGTGGGAGCCGGGGCTTTAACTTCAGGTTCAACGTCGGCTTCTGTTGTGGCGGGAGCCACGAGGAGTGCATCCAGCTTGAGGGCCAGAGCCTCAATCGCCTCTCCGGAACCGGTGATGATGATCTTGCCGTCTTCGAGGGCGATGCCGGCGAAGCCTTCGGTCGCCTGGAGCTCGGGAAGCGCCTCTGCAGCCTTCTTGCCCAGTTCACCCGCCGCTTCGAATTCTTCAACGGTCATGCCGAGGTCGCGGAGAAGCGCTTCAGCCAGGCCGGGGGGCAGGGTTCCTGCCTCCTCGGCGGGAGCAGCTTCAGTGAGGGCAACGTCGCCGGAAATTGTTCCGTCAGCGGCGGTTGCGTCGACCGGCGCCTCAGCGGTCGCCGTGACCGGTGCGGATGTTGTGTCCGGCTCTGCTGCCGGTGCGGCGATGGCCGGAGAAGCGAAGAATGTTCCGCCCACTGCCAATGCTGTTGCGGCGCCCAGAGCGCCGACGCGTTTATAAAACGCGGTTGAGTTGTCCTGCAATTGAAACCCCCATTTTGTGCTGTCACAGACTGCACCCCGCGACGGGCACAGGAGTAGCCCTGTGGCGGCACTTCGCGGGGTCGAGACTGAGTGGAATAGCTGTCCGCCGTGGTGACGGGCGCAGCTCAGGGTCAGTGTAACTACACGTGTTCAAAGTAACAAGACCCCTTACTACCTGGTCTGTGGAACTACGTGGTGTGCGCAGACCCAGCCGACGCCCGGCGGCTGCGGTAGGACCGGACATGTTCCCGGTTGCCGCAGTTCCCGGTGTCGCAGTATCGCTTGGAACGGTTCCGGGTCAGGTCCAGGATCACGGCGGAGCAGTCCGGAGCGGAGCAGGTCCCCAGCCTGTTTATTTCGCCGCCGCGCAGGATGTCTGCCAGGGCCATGGCGGCCTCGGTGGCCATCCGTTCTTCCAATGGTGCAGCCGGGGAGGTGCAGTGCAGGTGCCAGCCCCACTCATCATGCCGGACCACCTGCGGGAGGGCGCGGGAGTTCCGCAGCAGCTGATTGACGCCCGCGGCCAGTTCTTCTGCACCGGCCGTCCAGAGCCGGTGCAGCACGGTGCGCAGGTGGCGGACGGCCCGCAGTTCAGCTGCCGTGCGGGTGCGGGAACCGCTGAAGCGCTCCCGGGCCAGGAAGGCATCCAGGTCCTCCACGGTGAGGAGTTGGTCGGGTCCGGCCATGCCGGTGTTGATGAGCGCCGCCGCAGTTCCCAGGGAATCTGCGGTGTCATGTCCTAAAACCATTGTGAATCCTGACATCTTTGAAGAGGTCTTCCCAGTGTAAGGGGCTAAGAGGCAGAATGGTCCTGACCGGTCCCGCGGGACGTCCAATACTTCGTTCTTAGAGGGGCCATGAAGCGTGTAAATCATCAGCGGACCGTCGGGCCCGGCACCGCGGGCCTCCCCGGCAATCCGGGTGGCAGCGCCGGTATTGCGGTAGCCCTGCTGTCGTCGGCAGTGTTCGGACTCTCCGGTTCCTTCGCCAAGTCGTTGCTGGAAACGGGCTGGACGTCCACCAGTGCCGTGGCTGTCCGGATGGGCGGAGCGGCGCTGGTGCTGCTCGTTCCCGCCCTGGTGGTGCTGCACGGGCGCTGGTACCAGGTCAGGGGGAACTGGAAGACCATCCTGGCCTTTGGATTCATTGGAGTTGCCGGGTGCCAGTTTTTCTACTTCAACGCAGTGGAACGGTTGTCCGTAGGGGTGGCACTGCTGCTGGAATTCCTTGCACCGGTACTGATGGTGCTGTGGATGTGGGCGGCCACCCGCCGTCGGCCGGGCCTGAAGACCATCGGAGGCGCCCTGGCCGCCATCGCAGGCCTGGTACTCGTCCTGGATCTTGGGGGAGCCGTGAGCATCGATCCGGTGGGCGTCCTGTGGGGTCTCGCGGCGGCCATATGCCTGGCAATCTACTTCTTCATTACGGCCAAGCAGAACGACTCGCTGCCGCCACTGGTGCTCGCCACCGGCGGAATGATCGTAGGAGCGGCCACCATGGTGCTGCTCGGGGCCGCCGGGATTCTCCCCACGGGATTCAGCGCCGTTCCCGTGGTGCTGGCCGGCCGGGTGACGCCGTGGTGGGTGCCGCTCGCCGGGCTGGTCCTGCTCTCAACCGTGCTGGCCTACGTCACCGGTATTGTGGCGGCGCGCCGCCTCGGTTCGCGGGTCGCGTCTTTTGTCTCCCTGACTGAGGTGCTTTTCGCCGTCCTGTGGGCCTGGCTGTTCCTGGCGGAACTTCCCGCCACGGTACAGCTCATCGGCGGGGCACTCATTGTCCTGGGGGTGGTGCTGGT
Source organism: Arthrobacter sp. NPDC097144 (assembly GCF_044762205.1). Lineage (NCBI taxonomy): Bacteria > Bacillati > Actinomycetota > Actinomycetes > Micrococcales > Micrococcaceae > Arthrobacter > Arthrobacter sp. NPDC097144. The sequence goes on from NZ_JBIWDW010000003.1 coordinate 305,790, forward strand.
GCGCTCGGACCGGGCGGCCGGCCTGCCCGGCGAGGCCCTTGGGGAGCCCGACCCCTACGCATGACACGGGCCCGCCGCAACGTCTGCCGCGGCGGGCCCGTCCGCTAAGCCTGCGGTTCGACCTGAGGCTCGCCCTGGTCAGCCTGGGTATCCACCCGGATTTCCCGCTTGAGGATCTTTCCGGTGGGCCCCTTGGGCAGGGCATCGGTCAGCACCACCCGCCGCGGATACTTGTAGGCTGCCAGCCGGTCCTTCGCGAAACTGCGGATGTCCGCCAGCAGCGCGTCGCGGGCCACGTCGTCGGCCACGCGGACATCCTCCTTCAAGCCCACCACGGCCACAATTTCCTCGCCGTGCAGTTCATCGGGAATGCCGATCACTGCGGCCTCGGCCACGGCGGGATGCCCGTACAGAACTTCCTCCACCTCCCGGGGATACACGTTGTAGCCGCCGCGCAGAATGACATCCTTCTTGCGGTCCACGATGTAGATGTTTCCGGCTTCGTCGAGCCGGCCCAGATCCCCGGTGCGGAACCAGCCGTCGGGAATGGCCGCCTGCGTAGCTTCCGGATTGTTCCAGTACTCCTTCATGACACCGGTGCCCTGCACGGCGAGCTCGCCAACCTCACCCACGGGAAGGTCGCCGCCGTCGGGATCCACCACGCGCACGTGCATGCCTTCCACCGCCTTGCCGATGGATCCGGCCATGCGGTCCGGTCCCGGCAGGTTGAAGGAAACCACGGGTGAGGTTTCGGACAGGCCGTACCCCTCCAGCAGCTGGGTGCCGAAAACACGCTCAAATTCGTGCAGGACCTCCAGCGGCATGGCCGACCCGCCGGTGATGGCTCCGCGCAGCGAGGAGACGTCGGTGTCGGCCAGGCGGGGATGGCGCAGCATGCCCACGTACATGGTGGGAACGCCCTCAAAGATGGTCACGCCGTCACGCTCAATGATTTCCAGGGCCTTCCCTGCGTCAAACCGGGGGAGCAGGCTGATCGAGGCACCGGCCATGACCGCGGAGTTCAGTGCAGACGTCTGCCCGAACACATGGAAAAACGGCAGCCCGCCGAAAATCACGTCCGATTCCACCGTGTGCAGCAGATTGCGGGAAATCTCGGCGTTCGTGACCAGGTTGTTGTGGGTCAGGGCGGCCCCCTTGGGCCGCCCTGTGGTGCCGGAGGTGTAGAGGATGACGGCGGTGTCCTCCCCGTCCACCTCATGCACTTCGGAAACCGGATCAGCCTCGGCCAGCAGCTGCAGGAACGCCCCCGCATTCACCGGGATAACCTCAACTCCGCCGGCCTGCTCCGCCCCCTCGAGAGCTTCGGCAAGGATGCCTTCCCAGGCGAAGACCAGCCGGGCACCGGAATCCTGCAGGTGATAGGCCACTTCGCGGGCTTTGAGCAGCGGGTTCAGGGGAACCACCACGGCTCCGTACCGCAGCACGCCGTAGTAGACAAAGGCCATCTGCGGAATGTTGGGCATGATCAGGGCCACGCGGTCACCGGCCTCGATGCCGCGCGCGGCGAGGACGCCCGCCACCTTGGCGCTCATGGCGTCCAGGGCTGCGTAAGAGACGGTGGTTTCATCGAGCAGCAGGACCGGGCGGTCCGGGACCCGGGCCGCGGTGTCGGTGAGAATGCCGGCGAGGTTTTGCATGAAGATCTCCTTTGATCTGGCGTTCAGCTTCCAAGCGGTTGCGGATCCCCGGAGGGGCCGCGGAGCCGGTACTCCCCATTCCATACCGCCCGGTATGGAGCAGTCTAGGGCCACCGGGGCGCAGATGGAGGGGCAAACGGCGTTTTTCTTGCCGAGCGGCGCCGGCCCCCGCGGGGACCGCATCAATCCGGCGGTAATCTGGTCCTGGGCGCGGTGTGCAGTCCCGCCGCCGCAACCCCAATTACAACCGATCTCCTCAGCCTTCAAAGGAACCCCATGCCCTCTTCAGCGGCGCCCGCCCGCACGCCTGCCGCCCGGCAGTCGGTGCTGGCCACCCTGAAATCTCCGCGGCTGCTCAAAACGGAGGTGCTGGCCGGGCTTGTGGTGGCACTTGCCCTGATCCCCGAGGCCATTGCCTTCTCGGTCATCGCCGGCGTGGATCCGCGGATGGGACTTTTCGCTTCCTTCACCATGGCGGTCACCATCGCTTTTGTGGGCGGGCGCCCCGCCATGATTTCCGCCGCCACCGGCGCCGTAGCCCTGGTGATAGCACCGGTGGTGGCCAACTACGGCGTCCACTATCTGGTGCCCACCGTGATCCTGGCCGGCGTCATCCAGATCCTGCTCGCGCTGGCCGGTGTGGCCAAGCTGATGCGCTTCATTCCCCGTTCGGTGATGGTGGGCTTCGTAAATGCCCTGGCCATCCTGGTGTTTTCCTCCCAGCTGCCCGAACTCATCGGCGTGCCCTGGCTGGTCTATCCGATTGTCGCCGTCGGGCTGGTTATCGTGTTCGGCCTGCCCCGGCTGACGACGGCGGTGCCCGCGCCGCTGGCGGCGATTGCTGTCCTGACGGTGGCCGCCGTCGTCGCCGGCTGGGACCTGCCCACCGTCGGAGACAAGGGTGAGCTGCCCGACAGTCTGCCGGCCCTGCTCTTCCCGGACATTCCGCTGACCCTGGACACACTGCGGATCATCGCTCCGTACGCCCTCGCCATGGCCTTTGTGGGCCTGCTGGAGTCTCTGCTCACCGCCAAACTCGTGGATGACATCACCGATACCCGCTCCTCCAAGCCCCGCGAGGCGGCAGGGCAGGGCATCGCGAATATCGTCACCGGATTCTTCGGCGGCATGGGCGGCTGCGCCGTGGTGGGGCAGACCATGATGAACGTGAAGGCCTCCGGTGCCCGCACCCGGATTTCCACCTTCCTGGCCGGGGTTTTCCTCCTCGTCCTGGTGGTGGTCCTGGGAGATGTGGTGGCGCTGATTCCCATGGCGGCGCTCGTGTCCGTCATGATCTTCGTGGCCTGGGCCGCGTTCGACTGGCACAGCATCCGACCCTCCACCCTGAAGCGCATGCCGAAGTCCGAGACCGCCGTCATGCTCATCACCGTCCTCGCCACGGTGTTCACGCACAACCTGGCGATCGGCGTCGGAGCCGGCGTGCTTACCGCCATGGTGCTTTTTGCCCGCCGGGTGGCGCACTTTGTGACCGTGCGCCGCACCCTGGCCGGCGACGGCGGAGCGGTCACCTATGCGGTGCAGGGTGAGTTGTTCTTCGCCTCCTCCAATGACCTCTACACCCAGTTCGACTACGCCCTGGATCCGGACGATGTGCTGATTGACCTCAGCGCCTCCCACGTCTGGGATGCCTCTACGGTGGCCGCGCTGGATGCCATCACCGAAAAGTACCGCAGCCGCGGCAAAACGGTCCGGATCACCGGCCTGAATGATTCCTCCGATGCCATCCGTTCCCGGCTCAGCGGCAAACTGGGCGGATAAAGCCGCTACGCTCGGCTCATGACTGCCGTCCACTCCGTGATCGCCTCACCCATCGGACCCCTGACCCTGGTGGCCGACGGCGGCGCCCTCACCGCGGTGTACATGGAAAACCACAAACGCGGCCCGGCACCTGAAACCCTCGGCCCGCTGGTTTCGGACAACGACGCCGCCGGTGCCGGCGCCCTCGTCCTGGCCCGGACCCGGGACCAGCTCGGAGAATACTTCGCGGGGGAGCGCCGGGACTTCACCCTGCCGCTGGCTCCGGCGGGCAACCCGTTCCGGCAGCGCGTCTGGACGCTGCTGCTGGAAATCCCCTACGGGGAAACCCGCACCTACGGGGACCTGGCCCAGCAGCTCGGGGACAAGAACCTGGCCCAGGCCGTGGGCGCAGCGAATGCCCGGAACCCCGTCTCCATCATCATTCCGTGTCACCGCGTGGTGGGAGCGGCCGGCGCCCTCACCGGCTATGCGGGCGGACTGCCGCGCAAGCGCCACCTGCTGGGGCTGGAGGATCCGCGGCGGATCCAGGACGCACTCTTCTGAGAGCATGGGATCGTCAGCCGGAGCGGGCTCACAAAAGCTGCTCCGGGATCGTCTACCGGGTGTGGAAGTGAAACCGTTCGAAGCCATTGTCACCGAGCACGGTCCGGCCGTACTGCGGGTCTGCCGCGCCGTGCTGGGCCCGCACGATGCCGAGGACGCCTGGTCCGAGACGTTCCTGGCCGCGCTGCGTGCCTATCCGGATCTGGCTCCGGGTGCCAATATCCAGGCCTGGCTGGTGACGATCGCCAAGCACAAGGCCATTGACCTGCACCGTGCCGCCGCCCGGCGGCCGGTCCCGGTTTCCGATCTGCCGCCGCCCGCGGACAGCCGCGGGCTCCGCCGGCCTGACCGCACCGGATACCCGGGCCCCGGCGAGGCCAATGATCACGATCCGCTCTGGGCTGCGCTGAAGACCCTGCCGCGCAGGCAGCGGGAGGCCCTTGCCTATCACCACCTGGCCGGGCTGTCCTATGCGGAAGTCGCCGTGGTGCTGGGCGGCACCGAGGCGGCCTGCCGCCGGTCCGCAGCGGACGGCATGAAGAAACTGCGCAGCCTGAACTTGGAGGAATCACGATGACACCGTCGGAGAAACTGCAGCTGAAACCAACACTGAACGTCCTGCCGCCGGAGCTGCTCCTGCAGGCCGGCGGAGACGCCGCCGATGCCGCCGTCCTGGAACGGCTGCACGGAAGGCTGGTCACCGCCGCCGAGGAAACCGGTGTGCTGGACGTGGCCTATACGGTCATTGACACCCCCGTGGGGGAACTGCTCCTGGCGGCAACCGACGCCGGATTGGTGCGGGTGTCCTTCGCCTGTGAGGACCACGACGCCGTCCTGGCCCTGCTGGCACAGCGGATCAGCCCCCGGATCCTGCGTGCGCCGGAGCGGCTGCAGGCTGCTGCCGAGCAGATCGGAGAGTACTTCGCCGGCGCCCGCCGCAGCTTCGACCTGCCCCTGGACCTGCGGCTGGCAGCCGGTTTCCGCCGTTCCGTCGTCGAGCATCTGTCCGGCATCGGCTACGGATCCACGGCTACCTACGCCGCCCTCGCCGCGCTGGCCGGCAGCCCCGGTGCGGTCCGCGCCGTCGGCACCGCCTGTGCCCTGAACCCGCTGCCGGTGGTGGTGCCCTGTCACCGCGTCGTTCGGTCAGACGGGAGCACGGGCGGCTACCGCGGCGGGCCCGCAGCCAAACGGCTGCTGCTGAATCTGGAGGCCGCGGCATGAGCGGGGCACTGTTCCCGCCAGACCGGGCAGAGCTGGCCCCCGGCGCCGTCCATGTTCCCGGCTGGCTGGATACCGCAGCGCAGCGCGAGATTGTCCAGGCCTGCCGGCAGTGGGCCATCGGACCCGTGCCCATGCGCGCCGCAGTGCTGCCCGGAGGGCACCCCATGTCCGTGCAGACCGTGTGCCTGGGCTGGCACTGGCAGCCCTACAAATACACCCGCACGGCCGACGACGCCGGCGGCGGCCGGGTGGCCGAGCTGCCCCAGTGGCTGATCTCCCTTGGACGGCGCGCCCTGGCCGAGGCCTACGGACGCCCGGGCGAACCCGGATACGCGCCGGAGCTCTGGAAGCCCGAGGACTACACCCCGGACACCGCCCTGATCAATTACTACGCCCACGGCGCCCACATGGGCATGCACCAGGACAAGGAGGAGAAGTCCAGTGCCCCCGTGGTGTCCCTCAGTATCGGCGACACCTGCATATTCCGCTTCGGGAATACTTCAACGCGGACCAAGCCCTACACCGATGTTGAGCTCAGCTCCGGAGACCTGTTTGTCTTTGGCGGGCCCTCGCGCTTCGCCTACCACGGCGTGCCCAAGACCCTGCCGGGCACAGCCGATCCCGACTCGGGGCTGACGCAGGGGCGAATCAACATCACCCTGCGCATGACCGGAATGACCCCATGATCCCCCAGCCGGTCAGGACCCTTCGGCACAGCCTGGCCTACGCTGAACCGTTCGCCTGGCAACCGTTGTTCCGGGCGCTTGCCGCCCACGCGGTGCCCGGCCTGGAGCGGGCGGAATACAACGGCGACGGCGGAGCGGAGGTTGAGCGCCTGGTGCCCGCACCGTCCGGACCGGCCTTGGTCCGCGTCCGTTTTGGGGCGCCGGGTGCCGTGGAAGTGGAGCTTTCCCTGGCCCCGGAAACTCCGGCCGAGGCGCAGGCGCAGGAGGAGTCGGCGGTGCTGGCCCTGGTGCGGCGCTGGCTGGACCTGGATGCGGACCCCGCCGTCATCGACGGATTCCTCTCCGGCTTTGAGCTGCTGGCACCGCTGGTGGCGGCAGTGCCGGGACTGCGCGTGCCGGGGTCCGTCAACGGCTTCGAAACCGCCGTCCACACGGTGCTGGGCCAACAGGTTTCCCTGGCCGCAGCGCGTACCTTCGGCTCCCGGCTCGCAGCAGCCTTCAGCGGCCCGGAACGGGACGGACTTCGAGTCTTTCCCTCACCCGTGCAGCTGGCCGCCGTGCCGGCGGAAGATCTCCAGGCCGCCGTGGGACTCACGCATGCACGGGCGCGCACCGTGGCTGCGCTGGCGAAAGCATCTGCCTCGGGGTTGGTGCTCGGTGCCGGATCCGACCCGGCTGCCACCCGGGCGGCCCTGCTGGCCCTTCCCGGAATCGGCCCGTGGACGGCTGATTATCTGGCGGTCCGGGTTTTCGGCGACCGGGACGCCTATCCGGCGGATGACCTCGTGCTCAAGCGGGCGCTGGGGGTTGCAACCGGACGTGCTGCGGCCGCCCTGTCCGAACCCTGGCGGCCCTGGCGCGCCTACGCACTGTTTCACCTGTGGACGGCCGCAGCCTACGGATCCGGACGGTAGCCGCGGCAGAATCAGGCTGCAAGCAGGGTAAAGAGCAGGCAGAGGACGGCCGGACCGCCCTGAATAAGAGCGGGACGGATCATTTTCCGGTTGCTCAGGATCAGCACCAGGGCGGCCAGGACCATTGACGCTGACGTGAAACTCATCAGGGTCAGCCCCGCCACCCTGCTGCCGGCGCCAAGCAGGACAATCCCCAGCAGCGCACCGACTGCCAAAAACAGGTTGTAGAAGCCCTGGTTGTAGGCCAGTGCCTGAGTGTAAGCCGCCTCCTGCGGACTTGAGATCCGAAAGACCCTCATGGTGGCCGGAACCGTCCAGCGCAGGGATTCCAGCACGAAAATGTAGAGATGGACAGCCGCGGCAATTGCGGCAAACACTGCAGCGGTAATGAGCACGGTGATGCCTCCTTGGCCTCCCATGCTTCCACCCCTGTTGGGTGCAGCCAAGGCCGGGGAGGGTATCGGTTGGCGGGGGAGCGGGAATGGCCGCTAGCCTTGAAGGGGTGTCCGGTGTATTTTCCGTGAGCATCCCGGCCGCGCCGTCAGCCTCTGCCACAGTCCCCGGAAGGACAGCCTCAGTGCCCATACCCCGTTCCGTCCGTTCCCTTGCCGCGGCAGCGGCCGCCGTCCTGGCACTGTCCGCCTGCGGTTCGGACTACCCGCTGGGCGATGCACAGCGCGAGGCAGCGGAAAACAGCACGTCCACGCTGTCGGGCATCCTCTCCGGCTCCGGATCCAGTGCCCAGGGCCCCGCCATGGACGCTTGGATCGCCGGCTTCGGGACCATCAATCCGAAGGTCCAGGTGCAGTACTCCCCGGATGGTTCAGGCGCCGGACGCAATGCGCTGCTGGCCGGTGCGGTGGACTTCGCCGGTTCGGATGCATATCTCCAGGAGGAGGAGCTGGGCAAAGCCCGGGAAGTTTGCGGCCCCAACGGAGCCATGGATATTCCGGCCTACATCTCCCCCATAGCGGTGGCCTTCAACCTGCCGGGCATCGACTCCCTCAACCTGGATGCCCCCACCATCGCCGCGATCTTCCGCGGAGACATCGAGACCTGGAGCGATCCGGCAATTGCCGGCCAGAACCCCGGGGTTGCCCTTCCGGATATCCGCGTCACGCCGGTCAGCCGGGCCGATGACTCCGGCACCACCGAAAACTTCACCGAGTACCTGCATGAGGCCGCTCCCCAGGCGTGGCCGGACAGCCCGTCAGGGACCTGGCCCGGGAACCTGGGCGGCGAAAACGCCCAGGGCAATGCCGGCGTGGTCAGCACGGTGACCCGCACCGAGGGTGCGGTGACCTACGCCGATGATTCCGTCATAGATGACTCAATGGGCACCGTGAACCTGCGGGTCGGGGAGGAGTACGTGCCGATCAGCGCCGACGGCGCTGCGATCGCCGTCGAGCAGGCCAAGCGTGTTCCGAACCGCGGACCGCATGACATTGCCCTCCAGCTGGACCGCACCACCACCGCCCCCGGTGCCTATCCCCTGGTCCTCGTGTCCTATCAGATCTATTGCAGCGGCTATGAAGATTCAGAGACCGTGGAACTGGTCAAGGCCTTCGGCGAGTACGTGATCAGCGACGAGGGGCAGGCAGCGTCGGAGGACGCCGCCAAGAGCGCTCCTCTGCCGGAATCTCTGGCAGATGAGGCCCGCGCGGCCGTTGAAAGCATCACCACGCTGCCCTGACGGCGGGACGACGGCGGTACGCGCCGGCGCTAGCGGAGCCCCCTTGCGCGGCCCGGGCAGCGGTGGCACCGTTGATTCACCGCAATCTAAAGGGGGCCGCAATGCAACCGATTCAGATAGAGCGCTGGTGGCCGTATCTAGACGGCTCGGCCAAGTCATGGCTGCGCGAAAACCTTCGCGACGAGGGTATCCCGGGAAAGATCCAGGACCGTATCGCTGAAGCCGGAGGGCCGGTGATTGAACCGCTCCTGGAAGAGCGGGACTGGGTGTTCATTGAAGCCCAGCCGGAGTTCGCGGAATAGTTCCGCCGCCGGCTGGGGCAAAATGGAGGGGTGACCAAGACCGATTCCCCAGCTTCTCCAGCCTTCCCGCCACGGCATGTGCCGCCGGAGGAACCCTCGGCCTTTGGGCCGCATGCAGACGGCCGCCTCAAGCCGCGGGGTACCTTCGCCAGGGGCATGGCTGCTTCATCGGTATGGGTTGCCCGGGGGTTGATCATCCTCGCCGGCCTCGTGGTGATCTGGTTCGGCATCCGCTCCCTGTGGTCCATAGCGCTTCCCGGCTTGCTGGCACTGCTTCTGTCCTCCATCCTGTGGCCGCTGAACCGGGTGCTGCGGGCCGTGCTGCCCAAGGCCCTGGCGGCTTTGCTCTCCCTGCTGGGGCTGCTGGCGGCCATCGCCGCCGTGGCCATGGCGGTTGTGCCCTCGATCTCCTCCGGTTCCAAGGAACTTGTCCGGATGGCCGGAGAGAACATGCAGGAGCTCAGCAGATTTGTGGCTGACCTGCCGTTTGCCGTCCAGGAGATTGATTTCACCGAACTGTTGGATGCCGGGCTGGCCCAGCTGCGGGAACACAGCAGCGACATTGTTTCAGGCGTCACCGCCGGTTTGGGCACGGTTTCATCCGTCACCGTGGTGTTCCTGCTGACCCTGGTCTTCACGTTCTTCTGCCTCAAGGACGGGGACAAGTTCCTCCCCTGGGCGAGCCGGTGGACCAATAACCGTGCCTTTGTCCACGCCGTTCGCGTGTCCGAGGAGGCGTGGCAGACGCTCTCCGCGTACATCCTCGCGCAGGCCACGGTAGCCCTGGCGGACGCTGTCTTCATTGGGCTGGGACTATGGGTTCTGGATATTCCGCTGGCACCGGCCCTGATGGTGCTGATCTTCTTCGCCAGCTTCATTCCCATTGTCGGCGCTGTCGCCACCGGCGTGCTGGCCACCCTGGTTGCCCTCGTGGCCCACGGCTGGGTAACGGCCCTGCTGGTGCTGGGCGTAGTCCTGGTGGTCCAGCAGCTGGAGTCGAACATCCTGCAGCCCCTGCTGGTGGGCAAAACGCTGAAGCTGCACCCCGCCGTCGTGCTTGGATCCGTGACCGTGGGCAGCACGCTCTTCGGCATTGTGGGGGCGTTCCTGGCGGTGCCTGCCACCGCGGTAGCCATTGTGGTGCTGCGGTATCTGCGGGACCAGTCGCTCTCCACGGCCAATGCCGCGGTTTCCGGGCAGGTTCCTGAAGCGGCCCAATCGGATGAGCTGAAGGGTCCCGAACCGCAGCCGCAGCACGGATCTGCGCCGGCGGCTTCCTAGCGGCGGAAAGTGTAGTTCGGCTCGTACTTGGTTGAGCCGGAGATGCGGTGGACGCGCCGGAGACAGAACGGGTCAAAGACCTCGACTTCCATGCGTCCAGTTTCCGGATGGGAACAGTAAATGCAGGTGCAGGGGTAATGCACGCTTCACATACCTTTCGGATACCGATCTGCTGCTGCGCGGCCTCGGGGCACGCGCGGATTCAACACCACATATTGTGCCCAAACCGCTTCCGGAAGGGAAAATCGCGGCCCGTGCGGGCGGCAGAGGGTGCGCACGGATTGATGCGCGCGGATTAAAAGGGCGGGGCGCCCCCGGTGGTCTCACTTCCGGAAGCGCCCCTCGCGTTGCCCTATTAGTATTACCAATTGACCTGTGAGGAATCTGAATGCCGCCTCGTCAGGGCGCAGTGCACGTGCCCGTCACCACTGATCGGTGAGGCTACGGAGCCATCCTCAGGAAATCGGCTTCCCGCTCCTTGCTCCAGGACCGGGCATACAGCCCCAGGCCTGCCTCGTCCCGGACCGAGATGCCGAGCCTGTTCAGCATGAGCCGGCTTTGGTACACGGTAAGCTGCTGCGCACTGCGGCTGGCCCTGACTTTATCCGCCCGGTACAGGTAGGTGTCGATGGCCCGGGACCAGCGTTTGCGCCAGTTGTCCACAGCCGGTTCCGACGCGGTGGCGGCCATGAGCCGGTGGGCCGGCAGGATCCGGGGTGCGAGCTGGGAGGTCAGGGCATTGCGCATGTGGGCGGCCTGGGGGCCCGAGGCCGCTGTGCAGCTGCGCAGGTGGCTGTCCCAGTAGTAGTCCCACGAAATGGCCCGGCGGTCTGCCCAGACCGGGGAACGCGGTCCGCGCATCATGGCGTAGCTGGCATCGAACAGGAGCAGCGCGGCCAGGGACGAACGGCTGTTTGCCTTCGGGAAGCGGGACGTGGCCCAGGCCGCCAGGTCCGATGACAACTCGAAAACCTCTTCCGCCAGCGCCAGTCCGTCCGCACCGCCATACTTGGCGAGGTCCGACTCTGCCCGGGGTGAGACCGGCCCCGACTCCCAGCGGGTGGGAATCGGTTCCTCCCGATACTCCGAGGTCTGCAGTTCCCCCAAATGGGGAACAGCCTGGTCAACCAGGGCGCGCATCAGGGATTGCAGGCGGTCCAGAACCCGGGGAGCGCCAAGGATGCGGACCTGGATGAAGGGATGGACCGGGTCCATGCAGCGCGTATGGAACCAGCGCTGTGCTCCCCAGGAACGAGCCTGGGCGGCCAAAGGCGTGACCACGTCTCCTATGATCGCGTCACAAACATCTTTGCCCGTGGGCTGGATGGTCAAGGACCACCACTCGGCACCGTTGGTCAGCGGCTTGGGTTGCTGTACTTGCGCTAACTGGCTCATTGGAGATGCCTCCCGTTGGTGTGTCGTACCGGAGATGTCGCTCCGGCCCTAGCGAAGTTGATGATGTTCTGCGTGCCTCTGTCCCGCGGCCGGCGGGACATGTCTTTCCGGCGGAACTCTTAGGGAAGAGATCTGGCGGAGTGGAGGGCGGCATGGTGATATGGCCTGTTACAGGAGTCGGGGTTCTCCGGCCCGGAGGCAGTCCAGCGAGCTCGCCCCCCAAATGTCCGGGGTCCGTTGCCTGGCTGTCCTGCGGGGTCGGAAACTGAAGGTGTGGATTTCATCTGCTTGCACTTACCGTCTTGCTTGCACTTGCCGTTTTGCGGGATCTGACCTGCCGGCTGACCGTGAAGTGATGCCGTCAGGCCCTTATCCTTCCAGCCGCCACGCCGGGTCCACCAGAGATTCTCGGAAAACCTTTCGTTAACGGAGTAACTAGTTGCACCTGCAGAAAAATCGGGTAAAGGGTCCAGCAGACCTCTTTGTCCAATACCCGGGCTGCGCGGCCGATTACCCCTTTTCGCCGGCCGCCGAGGTTCGGGCCTACCTCTCCGATTACTCCGCGTCTACCCTCTGTTGGTTCGCTGCTGCGCAAGGGGGATGAAGTTTTTTGGGCGAAATCGTTCAACACTCTGGTGCTCGGGTGCCGAGACGCCCTAGGCTCCAATTGGTTTGCGGCAGCGACAAATTCCAAACCCGGGGCGGAGCCAACCGCCCCGGGCAATGCAATACCTGTTCCCCGCGGTCGGCACGGGGCAGGGAAGGAAAGATGAAAGATCATTTGTGGCCAACGGAAGTATCCGAGAGGCTGAGTGAGCATCTGGCGGGCGCTTTCACCGGAGTCGACTTCCGGACGGCTCCGCTCGAGGTCTACGACGTCGCCACAATCGATGTGGCGTGGACCAACGGGCCCGCCCTTCATGAAGTGGATCTGGTTGCGTTGGAGTTCATTCTCCGAGCGAATCTGGATACGTGGGGGACATCCAAGGCCAGCGGCGTAAGGATCGACAGGATTTCCAAGCGGCGAACCATGAGTCCGTCGGCGGAGGACATGCTGATGAAGGTCCTGGCCGCTGATCTGGGGGTTGGTGCGGATGATCCGGACATCGAGCGGCTGTATGCCCTGCCGCCCGTCCTCGCCGGCTGCCGTTTTGGTGCCGACAAAGGAACGATCCTGGAGTTCCTGGATCTTCTGTTTGAATCAACGAGCTTCACGGGGGAGGAAGCCGACGGATACGTCGGCGGGCAGGAGCCGCTGCTGTGCCGGTGCACCCTATGTGTCAAACCGGCATTCTCCGTTTAGGGCACCGATGTGCCCCTGAGATTGTTGCTGTCCCCGCCGCTGGAAGCGTTGCAGCCTCCGGCGGCGGGGTTTTGGTGCGGGCGTAATCGTCTACGAGACGGGCTGCCGGGTTTCCCCGGCCCGCAGTCCGGACGCGGCGGCGGGTGCCGGTGCGGTCTTTCGCGTCAACGTTACGTAGGAGACGGCAGCGAGAACGGCAAAGACAACCATGGCGATGCCCATCGGCACCGCTGTGTCCTCGCCGCCCAGGCCCACAACCGGTGCTACGGCGGCGGCGAGCACATACTGCAGGCAGCCCAGGAAGGCCGAACCGGTTCCGGCGTGGTGCCCGGCTTCTTCAAGGGCAAGTGCGGTGGCATTGCCGAAAATGAAACCCAGAGACCCCTGGAATACGGCGAACAGGACCAGCATCGGGACCATCGGTGTTCCGGAAAGCGCGAAGGTTAGCAGGCCGGCTGCGGCCAGGACGGCCACCGCCAGGCCAATGGAAATCATCCGCCGGTAGGAAACCTTGCCCGCCAGTGCGGCGGCAACAACGCTGACAATCGTGATGCACAGGGCGTTCATGGCGAAAATCAGGGAGAACCGCGTCTCCGAGAGGCCCATGATGTTCTGGATGACGAACGGGGAAGCCGAGATATAGGCAAACAGTCCCGCGAAGGCGAAGCAGAACGTCAGCAGGTAGCCGGTGTAGTTCCGGTTGCGCAGGACCACTCCGGCCACATGCAGCGTGGTCTTGATCCCGCCGCGGTTGCGGTCTTCATCCGCGAGGGTTTCCCTGGCTCCAAAGACTCCCCAGACGAAGAGGACCAGGACCAGGCCGGCCAAAACCCAGAACACGGCGCGCCACCCGGCGGCGGCGATGATGACGCCGCCTGCCAAGGGGGCGATCACAGGCGCGATGACGCAGATGATGGTCAGGACACCCAGCAGTTTGGCTGCGGCAGCACCGCGAGACGTGTCCGCGACAATGGCGCGGGCCAGGACGACGCCCGCTGCTCCGCCCAGGCCCTGCAGGAAGCGGGCAGAGGCGAGAATTTCCGCAGTGGGGGCGAGGGCGCAGGCAGCACTGGCTGCGGCGCAGACGAAGGTGCCCGCCAGCAGGGGCTTGCGCCGGCCAATTCCATCAGACAGCGGGCCGATGAATAGCTGGCCGAGGCCGAGACCTACCAGGAACGTGGTCATGGTCAACTGGACACCTGCTGCAGTGGTGTTTAAGTCCCCGGCCATGCCCGGGAAAGCGGGCAGGTAAAGATCGATGGAGAGGGGGCCGAGGGCGGTCAGCAGGGCCAGGAGAAGAATGAGCTGCCCACTGGTGCGGCGCACGGACGAGGGCGGGGGAACGGTGGAATCGGGCATGACGGCTTTCTGAAGGGGGCCAGGATTCCATCCATAATAGTTATATGAACATATATATGTCAATATATGGGATATGCTGGTGGAATGGCGGATAACACTGAGGCTGCAGCGCGCCGGCGCGAATTGGCCATGCTTCTGCGGGACCTCTCCTGGACGATTCACAGGCGTGTCCCGGAAGTGACCGGGATTGATCCCCTGACATCCACGGATTTGGCGGTGCTGAAGCATGTGCTGGATGCACCGGGAATGACGGTGACTGAACTCTCGAGGGAGATGGCACTGAAGCAAAGCAACACCAGTGCGGCGGTGCGCACCCTCGCGGAGCGCGGCCTCGTTGTCAGGGAAAACAGCTCAAGTGACCGCCGTGTGAGCAGGCTCTTCCCGACGGACAAGGCCCTGGATCAGGATGAAGCGATCGCCGATGCTTGGGCAGGACCTATTCGAAAGGCGCTTGCCGGCCTTGCCGAACCGGAGGCAGCGGCATTGGATGCGGCCGTTCAGGCGCTCCGGAGCCTGAACCGGTCGCTGAGGTCCGCTCAGGGGTCCTGACGCTTCGCCGGGTCACTGCTCGGGGTTCTGGAGTCCGTGTTTTGGGGTTCTTGCGGAGGGGTCCCGCGAAACCTGCGGAAGCTGTAGCCAATGAGGCCCAGGGCAATCAGGCTCGAAATAATCAGTCCCGTTCCCGTGCCCCAGCCTCCGGGCAGCCACAGCTTGTCGCCGTAAGGCCACCAGTGCGGCGCCCTGGCCCAGAGGCCCCAAACAATACCCGCCGCCAGGACGGCCAGGGCGGCCGTGACGCTCGCGCAGATCCGGGGCCACGTCTGCACTCCCGTTGCCGCCGTTTGGAAGGCTTTCGCCTTGACCGGCCGCAGGAACCGCTGCGCCCACTGGTACCTCAGGGACAGGACGGCCAGTCCCGCCACGAGGGCGAGGAGGCCCGGGCCGGGAAGGACCAGTGCCGCCAGCCCCAGCACGATCAGGGTCCATCCCGCCACTTCTATGCCGGTTCGCCTAACCCATGGCGGCAGTTTGCCGGTGTTCATAGCTTCCGATCTGTGGCTGGAGACTGGTTCCGGTGAATCTTCTTCAAGCGCCGAGGCCTGCTTTGTGGGCGCGGCGGTGGGCTGCGGGGGCTGCTTGGGGATTGGGCTGCCCCGATGCTCCTGGGCTGGTACTCATGACAGAACTCCCTTTCCTGTGAGGCGTCCCCGTTCCTACAACCAGATTAGGAGCAATTCCCGCAGAGAGACAGCTTGCTGACGATGTCCCGGTTTGGTCTCGGCGGCGGGTCAGGCCGGCCCGGCGGCTGCCGGACACTACGCCGCGGGACACTATGAGGAGGCTTCAGCCTCTGAAGCGGGGGTTTCTTCGTCCACTTCCAGGGCGGGCTGTTCCTCGCGTTCCTCATGGCGATCCCCGTCCTGCTCCTGGGGCTTGGCTGCTTCCACGAGCCGTGCCGTGACCTCGTCGTTGAACTCGTCCCGCGTGCCGGCCAGGTTGTTTTCCATGGCGTCGGCTCCGGGGTTGACGTTGCGGTCCTGAGTACTCATGTTGTTCTCCTGCCGGTGATGTGAGCGGTCCGTACCTGCCCAGCCTTGCACAGCTTGCCGGAATCAGCGTCCGGTAACGGCGGCCAGATCCCGGCGCACGGCTGCGGGCTCCCGGTCCAGCGGCATGTTCCCGGGGTCCCCGACGCCGTCCAAAGCGCCCTGCGGGTCACGTTCCAGCGGAGCAAAGAACCCGTCAAAGTCGATGGTGGGGGAGCCGTTTTCCGAGATCAGCACCAGGGTCTTGCCCACCGCTTCCCCGGAACCCACTGCATGCACCAGAACCTGGGCAATCTGGCGGCGGGAAACCGCACCGTCGGCCGGTGTTCCGGTGTGCCGAGGATCCCCCTGGAGGGCCACGAGACGCTGCTGGCCGGCGTCGTTGTAGTCGAACCAGCCCGGCCGAACAATGGTGTATGGCAGGCCGCTGGCCCGCACCAGGCGCTCCGAACGGCGCTTCCAGTCGAGGACTTCCGAGAAGCTTCCGGAACGGCTGGTCACTCCGATGGCGGTCATGAGGACAATCCGGACCTGCCGGTTGCCCAGCGCCTCCAGTACATTGAGCACTCCGCCGTAATCGACGCTTTCGGCACTTCCCCCGCTTTCCGATCCCAAAGTGAGGATGACGGCATCAATCCTCTCCACAGCCGCCTGCAGGGTCTGGGGGCGGGTCACGTCCCCCACAACGACGTCGGCATCCTCGGGCAGCAGCCGGGACGCCTTGGCCCGGTTCCGCACCAGGGCCCGGGTGGCGTACCCCTGGCGCAGCGCTTCCGCGACAACCAGGTGGCCGATGCTGCCGGTGGCACCGACAACCAGGATGGTGGTCATGCGATCTCCTTCGCTATGGGCCTTTAGCCCGGACAGCTGCGGTAATTCGAGCGTCGCACACAGGGTGTTGCGCCGGTACCCTAGGCTGAACTCCACCCAATCAGCCGCCAAAAAACCGGAGCGTAACCATGTCCCTGCGCATGAAGCTTGTACGGCTGGCCCTGTACGCGGCGCCTAGGCCCTTCCGGACTGAGGAAGCTGTCCGCCGCACCGCAGGCCGGCGGCGCTCCCCGAATGTACCCTTGGCCCTTCGAAGCAGATGCCGCGTCGCAGTGACCTCGGTTGAGGGGTTTCCGGTCATCACCCTGACACCGCGGCGTCCGTCCGGCACGGATCTTCCGTCCGGCGCAGAGCTGATGTACCTGCACGGAGGTGCCTACGTCTTTGGGTTGCGGCGGCCGCACTGGTGGATCATCTCGGCCATCATCCGGCGCACAGGAGCAACGGTTACGGTGCCGCTGTACGGCCTGGCGCCGCAGCACTCCGTGGCGGAGGCCTTGCCGTTTGTGAATGCGGTGCGTGATGGGATCCGCCGCCGCTCACCCGGAGCTCCCTTTTTCCTGGCCGGCGATTCGGCCGGCGGCGGCCTGGCCCTGGCCCACCTGATAGACCGCCGGAACCGGGGAGAAGCCCTGCCCCGTGCCGTATTCCTCATTGCTCCCTGGGTGGACTGCAGCATGACCAATCCTGCCATTGAGCAGCTCCAGCGCCACGATCCCCTGCTGGACCTCCCCGGGCTCCTCTATGCCGCCCGGCTGTGGGCGGACGGCCTGCCCCTGGACTCGTGGCGGGTCAGCCCCGTCAATGACACCCTCGAAGGCCTTCCTCCGCTTCTTCTTTTCCAAGGCGGCAGCGACCTGCTGCTGCCGGACTCTGAACGGTTCGCGGCCAAGGCATCGGCCGCGGGAACGCCCGTGGAGCTGCACGTTGCCCCGGATGGATTCCATGTTTACGTTGCGGCTGCCTTCACCCCGGAAGCCGCCGGTGCCCTGGATCGGATTGCAGACGTTGTGAAGGGTGCAGCCGTGAAGCGATGACCCTGCACCGGACCGGCTCATACGCTGTCCGAAGAACCCCCATAAAGAAATTGCACCTAGTGCATCGGTGCACTTAGTGTAGAAACGTGCTCCAAGACTCTTCCCCCGACCGCCGTGCCGCTCTTAAAAGCCGTCACCGGCAGGCCATCGTCGATGCCGCCGCCGCTCTGATGGAGGAACGGACGGGGATCGACTTCACCGTGGATGAACTGGCCGGGCGCGCGGATGTCTCCCGGCGCACCGTCTTCAATCATTTCTCCTCAGTGGATGATGTGGTGATTGAAGTGTGCGGTGACGTGCTCAACGCCGTCGTCGAAACCCTGGCGGAAGTGCCGCCGGAGGGCGGCGGCACCGAGGCTTCAATGATGGAAGAAGTGGCGGAAGCATTCCGCTCCACCGATTTGGTGGCTCCCATGGCCTACCTGACCCGCATGCTGGGCGGACCCAACGAAGAGCCGTCGCCGCGCCAGGCGCTGATGACCCTCCGCGTTTTTACGGAGGTGAGCAACCGGCTGCTGGCCGCCATGCTCCGCCGCCGGCCGGACGCGGACAAACTTTCCGTCCACCTCCTGGTGGGATCCGTCGCCGGCGGCGTGGGGGTCCTGTACCACCACTGGGCCGCCGAAACAGCCGCCGTGGATACGCCTCAGTCACGCGAGGTCTGGGCCCGGCACCTGGAACGGCTCATCCGGGCAGTCCGGAACGGCCACGGCACCGAATCGCCGCCCAGACAAATGGCCTAAAACTTCCTTTTTCCCGTCCCACCCCCTGTTAGGACTCTCATGGCTGAATTCCTCTACCGACTAGGCCGGGCGGCTGCGCGCCGTGCCCGTACCGTGTTGGCGGTCTGGATTGCAGTGCTGGTGGTTGCCGGAGCGGCGTTTGCGCTCTTCGGCGGCACATTGGCTACCGCATTTTCCATCCCCAACACCCCCACCACGCAGGTGACCGAACGCCTCCAGGAAAAGCTGCCGCAGGCCTCCGGCGGAGCGGGTTCGGTAATTGTCCAAACTGAAGACGGTTCCGCCTTCAGCCCGGAACAGCAGCAGGAAATCTCCGCCCTGGTCACCAAGGCGTCAGAGGTCGACGGCGTGGAAACGGTCGTCGACCCCTTTGCCACCGAGGCTGACCGGGCCGCCCAGGCCCAGCAGCTGGCCCAGGGGCAGGCACAGATCGACGCCGGCCGCACCCAGCTGGAGCAGGCACGGGCCCAGCTCGACGCCGGCCAGGCCAAGCTTGATGCCGCGCGTGCGCAGGCTTCCGCCGGGGGAGCATCGGCCGAGGTGCTCGCCGGGCTGGATGCGCAGCAGGCTGCCCTGGACGCCAACCGCGCCAAACTTGACGCCTCCAGCGCCGACCTTGAGGCACAGGCCCTTCCTGCCGAGCAGGGCGCCGAACTGCTGGAAATGGCTAAGGAAATCCGCACCGTTTCCGAAGACGGCAGCGCCGCCGTGGTGAACGTGGTCTTCAGCGAGACCCAGATGGAAGTGACGCAGGAAACGAAGGACGCTCTTGTGGCCGCCTTCGAGGACGAGCCGATCGACGGCGTCAAGGTGGACTACTCCGCTGAAGTTGCCGCAGCGGTCCCCAGCCTCTTCGGTGTTGGCGAAGTGGTGGGCCTCGCGGTCGCCGCCGTGGTGCTGGTGGTCATGCTGGGCAGTTTCATTGCCGCCGGGCTGCCGCTGCTGACCGCGCTGATCGGCGTCGGCATCGGCGCCCTGGGCGCGCTGGCATTCTCCGGCATCGTCGAAATGGCCTCCATCACCCCCATCCTGGGCCTGATGCTCGGCCTGGCCGTCGGCATCGACTACGCCCTGTTCATCGTCAACCGGCACCGGCGCCAGCTGAAGTCCGGCTACGCCATCCAGGAATCCATTGCCCTGGCCAACGGCACCTCCGGCAACGCCGTGGTGTTCGCCGGCGCCACCGTGTTCATCGCACTGCTGGCCCTGAATGTCACCGGGATTCCCTTCCTGGGCCTGATGGGCACCGTTGGTGCAGCCTGTGTTGCCGTTGCCGTGCTGATTGCCGTCACCCTGACTCCGGCCCTGCTGAAGATCGCCGGCATGCGCGTGCTAAGCCGCAAGGAACGTGCCGCCCTTGAGGGGCACGGGGACAGTGCCCGCCGCGGACCCAAGCACTCCGCCGCGACAGCGGACGGCCCGGCAGCCGGAAACGGCCGCCCTGAGAGCGTGCCTGCCAAGCCCATGGGCACAGGACGTGCCCTCCTTACCGTGGTTGCCGCCGTCGCCGGACTGCTGCTGATCGCGATCCCCGCGCTGGACCTGCGGCAGAACCTGCCGGACGGCTCTGCCGAGGCGCATGACTCCAGCCAGTACCAGGCCTACGCTGCGGTGTCCGAGAAATTCGGTGAAGGCCAGAACGGCACCCTGCTGGTAGTGGCGGAGCTGCCCGGAGAGCCCACGGAAGAAGAAGCCACGGCAGCCCAGGCGGAAATTGCCCGGACCCTGTTCGATCAGCAGGACGTTTCTGCAGTAGCTCCGATCGGCACCTCCGAGGACCGGACGGTGGCTGCCTTCCAGGTGGTTCCAACCGAAGGTCCCACCAGTGAGTCCACGGAAAACCTTGTGCACGCACTCCGGGACCTGTCTCCGCTGGACGGCAAGTATGAGATCGGCGTGGCCGGATCCGCGAGCGGCAACATCGACATTTCGGACAAGCTGTCCGACGCCCTGCCGATCTACCTCGGCGTCGTAGTGGGCCTGTCGCTGCTGATCCTGATCCTGGTCTTCCGTTCCATCTTCGTGCCGGTGATCGCAACCCTGGGCTTCATCCTGTCCTACTTCGCAGCCCTTGGCGGCGTGGTGGCCATCTACCAGTGGGGCTGGCTCTCCGGCGTCTTCGGCGTGGAGACCCCCGGTCCGATCCTGAGCTTCCTGCCGACCATCCTCGTGGGCATTCTCTTTGGCCTGGCCATGGACTACATGCTCTTCCTGGGATCGGGCATGCGCGAAGCCTACGCCCACGGAGCCCCGGCGCGTGTCGCCGTGGTCCAGGGTGTGCGGGCCGGCCGCTCAGTGGTGACTGCCGCTGCCATCATCATGGCGTCCGTGTTCGGCGGCTTCATCTTCTCGCACAGCACCATGATCCGGCCCATCGGCTTTGCTCTGGCCTTCGGTGTCCTCCTGGATGCCTTCGTGGTGCGGATGCTGCTGATTCCGGCGCTTATGCACCTGGCCGGAGACAAGGCCTGGTGGCTGCCCAAGTGGCTGGACCGGATCGTGCCGGATGTCGACGTCGAGGGTGCGTCCCTGGAGCGCCGCCACCCGCACGAGGATGCCCAGCCGGCGCCGTCCGCGGAACCGGCAGCCGCGGCGGATGCCGTTTCCGAAGCGGACGACGGCGTCTCTGCACGCCGCTGATCCTTCAGCCCCGCAGTGTCCGGTGCCGCCCTTCTCCGTTCGGAGGAGGGCGGCACTTCCGTTTAACTCTTTGGCGTCCCAGGGTCCGCGGCATCTGTCAACGGCGTTGACAGACGATCCGAGCGAGGCCTATGGTGGGTGTCAACACTGTTGACACCCACTGTCGTTCCCGAGGAGAGCCATGCAGGATTCCGAATCTTCGCCCTTCCAGGAGTCCTCCGCTGAAACGCGCCGGCGCATCGCCGAAGCGGCAGCCCGGCTCTTTTCGGAGCAGGGTTTCCAAAACACGTCCGTGCGCTCCATAGCGGCGGCAGCCGGTGCCGACGCCGCACTGGTGATTCGCTATTTCGGCAGCAAGGAAGACCTGTTCCTGGCGACCATCCAGATGCACCGGGCATTTGAAGAGGCGCTGCAGGCTCCGCTGCCGGATCTGGCCGCTGCGCTGGTGGGGGCGGCGGCAAGGATGCGCGGCACCCGGGCCCTGCGCATCTACGGCGTCCTCATGCGGGCCTCAGGCAACCAAAAGGTAGGGCAGAGCCTCGCCCAGGCGATCGAGGACGGGCTCGTGCAACCGCTGACAGAGCGGCTGGACGGACCGCAGCCACGCGTGCGCAGCACGCTGATCACCGCACAGCTGCTGGGGCTTCTGGACGCCCTCGCCCTGCGTTCTGACACCGCCCTGATGGAGGCGGGCGAGCACACCTTGGCCGCCCTCTACGGGCCGGCAGTGAATGCACTGATTTTTCCGGTGTCGTAAGAGCACCGGCGCACCGCAAGAGAGAAGCAGGAGAACATCATGAACCGTTTGGAAAACAAAGTTGCCGTCATCACCGGAGGTGCCAGCGGCATCGGTCGCGCCGCCGCAGCAATGATGGCTGCCGAGGGAGCCGCCGTAATGATCGGTGACCTGGATCAGGACAAGGCAGCACAGGCGGCCGCTGAAATCACCGAGGCAGGCGGCCGCGCCGTCGGCCGCGCCGTGAACGCGATGGAGGAGGAATCTCTGCACGGGCTCGTGGAGTCCGCAGTGGAAGAATTCGGCTCCCTGCACATCATGTGCAACCACGTGGGCGGCAGCAATCCACGCAAAGACCTGGATCTCCTGCGCATGGATATGGCCGAATTCGACCGGACCATGGCCCTGAACGTCCGCAGTACGGTGGTTGGTTCCCGTGCTGCCCTGCCCCATATTATTGCCGCCGGCGGCGGGTCCATCATCAACACCGCCTCCGTTGCCGGGATCTCCGGCGACTTCCTGCAGGCGGCGTACGGAACGGCCAAAGCCGCAGTGATCCGTCTGACCCAGTACATTGCCACTCAGTACGGCGAGCAGTACGTGCGGTGCAACGCGATTGCCCCCGGCGCCATCATGACGCCGGCCCTGCGGGACAACCTTTCGGAGGACGTCATCGAGTCCATCCGGGGGCACAACTCGCTGCCGTTCATCGGAGCTCCGGAGGATATTGCCGCCGCCATGGTGTTCCTGGCATCGGATGAATCCCGGTACATCACCGGCCAGCTCCTTACCGTTGACGGCGGGATGTCCAGCCACAGCGCCATTGCGGACGGCCGCAGGAGCATGCTGTCCTAGACCTTTGTGCCGGCGGCCGGCGGAGGTGCGCCTCGGCCGGGTCGCCGCGCAGGGCCGGCGGACAGCAGCGGCGCGACGGCGGTGAGCAGCCGGTCCGGCTCACTGCAGGACACCAGCACATCGGCATGCCTGCAGCCAATGCGAATAGACGGTCCGCCCACAAGATAGCCCGTGCCGTCCGGAAGGATCCGCAGGCCCATGCCTTCGCGCAGTCCGGTGACGGGGCCTGCGGAGATGGCCGTGATCTCGCGGTAGGGGACCTCGGTGGAGAAGATGCCGGCCACGCGGATGTGAATACTCTGCGGTCCCACGCGGATCCGCGCCTGCATCATCACGATGGGCGCCATGATTGCGGCCACGAACAGGCCGGTCAGCAGGATCCCCGGCCCGGCCTCTGCGGCGGCAGCTGCGGTTCCGGCCAGGACAGCAAGTCCCAGGAGGCCGAGAATCAGCCGGTAGCGCGTTGGTATCCGCGTGCGGAACGTCAGCGTTGCTGTGTCAGTGTCATCCCCCGAAGTCATGGCACCAGTCTGGCGGATGATGTCTGGTTTGTCCCTGCGGCCGCCTTCCGGCATTAACGCCGCCGGGCATCAAATACGGTGGTGCCGGGCGGCGGCGGTGGTTACCCTGTTGAGCATTCCACCAGCGCCGTCAGGAGAACAATATGCCGCGTCTGCCTTTGGTCCATTACGTTGACAAGCTTGAAGGGGCGGCCTGGCTGGATCCTGCCGCAGGAGCGGTGGCCGGCCTGGTCAGGAAGGCGGTGCCCGCGGGGAAGGTCGCCGACGCATTGCACGGGGTTCCGCTGGGGCATCCGGTGCACCCGCTGCTGGTGGTTGTTCCGCTGGGTGCCTGGGTTTCTGCCGCTGTCCTGGACCTGATGCCGGGCAATCAGGGGGCCGCCAAAACACTTGTGGGGCTGGGTGTTTTGGCGGCGGTTCCCTCGGCGCTGACCGGTGTCACCGACTTTTCCCAGCTGGACACCCCGCAGCAGCGTACCGGGATAGTGCATCAGGCCAGCAACGCCGTCGCCACCGTTCTGTACGCGGCCTCGTGGCTGGCCCGAAAGCGCGGAGACCACGGCATGGGAAAGCTGCTGGCATTTGGCGGTCTGGCCGTTTCCGGCGTCGGCGGCTTCCTCGGCGGCCACCTCTCCTACCGCCAGGGTGCGGGGGTGAACCGCAACGAAGACCTTTCTGAAGAAATCCCCGAAGGGTGGCATTCGCTTGGCCCGGTGGAGGCCTTTGCCGCCGGGCAGCCGCGTGCGGCCTCACTGGGCAGCATTGGGCTGATGGTGCTGCGCCGTGAAGAAGCGGGCGGCGGCGCCGTTTCGGTGCTGGCGGATACCTGTTCTCATCTCGGGGGGCCGCTGCATGAGGGGCATCTTCAGGAAACGGGCGGCCAGCTGTGCGTCGTCTGCCCCTGGCACGGCAGCACCTTCTCGGTTGAGAGCGGCGAAGTGATGCGCGGTCCGGCCACGGCACCGCAGCCGGTATTCCAGACCCGGATCCGCGGGGGCCAGCTCGAGGTCAGCCTCACCGGCGCCGGGGATTAATCTGTTGCGGGCCTCCGGAGCAGATGCGGGGGGCGCCTGCACGGATGCGGACAGTCCCTTCCCGGGAGGATTGGATCTCCATCCGCCGGACGTCTGGGCCGACCTTCGGTATGCCTGGCCGGAGCTGCCCTGGGACCGGGCGCAGTTTCGGCGCGGAGCCTTCCACCACGTGGCAGTGTTGGGGGAGGACGCCGTCGTCCGCGTGGTTTTTGGGCTGCGCCATGCGCAGAGCACCATCAGTGAAACTGCCAACCTGGCTGCTTTTCCCTGCGCCGGGCTGCCGTTCGGCATGCCTTCCGTGATGGGTTCCCCCGTCCACGGCGACGGCTGGTCTGCCCAGGTCAACAGCTTTGTCGCCGGCGAGCACAGGCCGCTTGAGCTGTGGGCTGCGGTGCGCGGTGCCCTTGGCGTGGTGGTGGCGGCCGTGACGGACCTGGTGCCGGTGAGCAGCGGACTGAGGCCAGTGCGGGAATGGTGCGGAGCGGGGCAGTGGCCGGCAGTCGTTGCCGGAATCACCGCAGATCTGCCGCCGCGGGAAGCCAGGGCCGCGGCCAAGGTGGTGGCGGATGTGCTGGCCGCGGAAGAACCGGTGGTCCCCCGCATCGTCCACGGAGACCTCGGATTGCACAACGTGCTGTGGAAAGGTGCGGAAATCTCAGGACTGGTGGACTTCGACAATGCCTGCGTTGGTGACCCGGCGATGGATCTGGCACCGCTGGTGGGAGCCTTTGGCGCCGCCGCTGTCACCGAGATTGCTGACGCCGATCTGGTGGCGCGGGCACAACTGCACCGTGCGTCCCTGTCGCTTCAGGTGGCGGCAGCGGCGGAACTGGCCGGGGACGCCAACCTGCGCGATTTTGCCCTCGGCAATTTCGGCGCCCGTTTTCGCAGCGGCACCCTCTATGACCCGGGACCGCGCCGCTTCTGACCTTCGCGTGGCCTTCTCCGGCGCTTAGGGCAGGAGCAAGTCGATCAGGGGCACATCCGGCGGCGGATCCGTGGCGAGCCGGGCGTGCGTTTCGACGTCGAACCGTTCCGTTCCGTAGCGCAGCTTCGCACGCTGGATTCCCTCCGGCTTAAACCCGGCAGCTGATGCCACCCTGCAGGAGGCAGGGTTGTTGGTGCGGTGCCCCAATTCCAGACGGTGCAGCCTCAGATCCGCCAGCGCCCGGTTACCCAGCGATGCCACGGCCCGTGCCGCCAAGCCTCTTCCCCGTGACGGTGCCGCAAGCCAGTAGTACGTCCACGCCGTGCCGTGGCGTTCATTGATATTGCTGATGCCCACGCTTCCCACCACTGCACCGTCCACCTCAAGGGCCAGGTTGCAGGCAGTCCGCGGGTCCCAGCCCAGATCGTCCCGGACGACCCGGACCGCGCCTTCCGGGGTTCCGGCGCGGGCGTCGAGCTGGCGCTCCAGATCCGGGCTGCCGAGGTATGCGGCCATCAAGGCTCCGGCGTCGGACTGCCGCCAGGGCCGCAGGAAAAGCGAGGACATGGGCCGAGGTTACCAGCTTACGTTCCGGCTGAGGGCCGGCAGCGTTCCCCCCGGCTTCCCGCGCGCGTAGTCTCCAGAGATGAACCCGGTTCTGATCTGCCTGTGGATTCTTGCCGCCGCCTGTGCCGGAACCTGGGCGCTGTCCCTGATCACGCGGGAGTACTCGTGGACGGACCGCATCTGGTCCCTGGTTCCCCTTGCGTATGTGTGGGTTTTTGCGGCGGCATCCGGCTTTGAGGGCCGTTTGGTCCTGATGGCAGTGCTGGTCACGCTGTGGGGCGCCAGGCTGACGTTCAACTTTGCACGCAAGGGCGGCTATGCGCCCGGCGGTGAAGATTACCGGTGGGCCATCCTCCGCCGGCGCCTGAAGCCCTGGCAGTTTGCCGTTTTCAATCTTCTGTTCATCAGCGTTTACCAGAACATCATCATCTTCCTCATGACCCTCCCCGCCCTGACCGTCTACCAGAACCCTGACCCGCTCAACGCCGGGGACTGGATCCTGGCAGTGCTGTTTCTGGCTGCCCTGGCCGGGGAGACCGCGGCTGATCAGCAGCAGTGGGACTTTCAGCAGTGGAAGGCCGCTGAACGGGACGCGGGACGCAGCCCGCAGCCGGGTTTCCGCCAAACGGGGCTGTTCCGTTTTTCCCGGCATCCAAACTTCTTCTTCGAGCAGGCCCAGTGGTGGTTGTTTTACGGCTTTGCGGTGACGGCCACGGGTGCCTGGCTGCACTGGACCGTGCTGGGGGCCGTGCTGCTGACCCTCCTGTTTATGGGATCCACGGTGTTTACGGAGAGCATCTCCCGCTCACGGTATCCGGACTACGTCCAGTACCAGCGCCGCACTTCGGCAATTATTCCATTGCCGCCCCGTCACCGGCTGCGTCCGGCGGCGGGGCGGCAACCGGCCGGATAGGACCTGCAACACGCCTGCGTGTTCTTCGTGCCACACTCTTGGCATTTTCGGACTAGAATCTTTTCGACAGGTGTTGAATAACTGGGAACATCTTATTCGCACCTTAGGAGATTTGAATGGCACGCGTAAGCGGAAAAGTGGCACTGATCAGCGGCGGCGCACGGGGCATGGGTCTCGCGCATGCCCGTCGCCTCGTAGAGGAGGGCGCTCGCGTCGTCATCGGTGACATCTTGGATTTGGAGGGCCGGAAGGCGGCAGAACAGCTTGGCGAGAACGCCCGCTATGTCCACCTGGACGTCACCAAGCCCGGGGACTGGGAAGCGGCCGTCCAGACGGCGGTTACCGGGTTCGGCGGGCTGGACGTCCTGGTCAACAACGCCGGCATCGCCAACTTCGGCCATATTGAGGACTTCACCCTCGATCAGTGGACAACCATTGTGGACATCAACCTGACCGGCGTTTTCCTCGGCATCAAGGCCGCCATTCCCGCCCTCAAGGAATCCAAGGCGGGCTCCATCATCAATATCTCCTCCACCGCGGGCCTGCAGGGTTTCGTGGAACTGCCGGGCTACACCGCCACAAAGTACGCCGTACGCGGCCTGACCAAGTCGGTGGCCCTGGACCTGGGCAAGTACGGCATCCGCGTGAACTCGGTGCACCCGGGCGTTATCAAGACCCCGATGACCGAAGGCATGGAGAATCCCATGAACCACGTGGCGCTGCACCGCATGGGCGAGGCTGAGGAAGTCTCCAACATGGTCCTGTTCCTGGCCAGCGACGATTCGTCGTTCTCATCCGGAGCGGAGTTTGTGGTGGACGGCGGCGAAACCGCCGGGCTCGCAAACCACTGACGGATCACACATAAGCTTGCGGCGTCCCCCAGCGCCGCGGCACGGAAGGGCTTCGCTTCGGCGGGGCCCTTCCGTGTATCTGAGAAGATAAGTGCTATGCCTGAACCGGAAGCATCCCCCGCGCTGCGGCGCCCCGCCTCGGAAGAGCCTCGGACGGCGCGTACCCGGGAGTCGCTGGAGGCCGGCCTGCTGGCCCTGCTGCGCGATCACGATCTGGCAGATATCAGTGTTTCGGCCCTCTGCAAGCAGGCCGGAGTGCACCGCACCACCTTTTACGGCCACCACCGCAATATCTACGAGCTGGCTGCCTGCGTCTATGCCGGCGTGGTGGACCGGCTGGGCACGGTGGACGTGCTGGACCAGCGGGGCACCGGCAAAACCGTTGCGGAAATCAGCACCCTGTATGTCGACGCCGTCCGGCTGATCCTGCAGCACACCCGTGAAGAGGAACGGGTTTACCGCGCACTCTTCCACACCGGAACGTTCACGGGGGTTCTGGCGGACAATCTGGCGCGGCGGTTCCTGCTCTCGCTGTATGTATGGCAGGGCTACTCTTTGGTGCCGCCCGTGGACCCGGAGGTCATTGCCGCTTTCCTCGGCGGGGCCTACGCCTCATGGATTGAGCAATGGGTGCTCCGCGAGGACGACGACGTCGAAGCCTGGCTGGCTTCGCTGGTTCATCTGCTGCCCGACTGGTGGCCGCGGGAGGGTTTCCCGGCAGCCGCATAGGGGCGGAATCCAAGGGCAGGTGCGGCGAG
This sequence comes from Arthrobacter sp. NPDC097144, assembly GCF_044762205.1. Taxonomy (NCBI): domain Bacteria; kingdom Bacillati; phylum Actinomycetota; class Actinomycetes; order Micrococcales; family Micrococcaceae; genus Arthrobacter; species Arthrobacter sp. NPDC097144. The sequence continues at coordinate 333,888 of NZ_JBIWDW010000003.1, forward strand.
GCGGGACGCTCAGAGCCGGTGCAGGGAACCGCCCAGGGAAGCCAGGTCCGGATAGCCGTTCACTGCCATGGTCAGATCCGCTTCCGCGAGCAAGCTGCGCATGACATGCGTGATTCCCGCCTGGCCGCCCACCGCCAGCCCATAGACGTAAGGCCGGCCGATTCCCACCGCTGTGGCCCCCAGGGCCAGTGCACGCAGCGCGTCCACCCCGGAACGGACCCCTGAATCGAAGAGGACCGGGGCGCCGTCGGCAGCTTCCACCACGCCGGGCAGGCAATCAATGGCGGGGATGCCGCCGTTGGCCTGCCGGCCGCCGTGGTTGGAGCAGTAAATGCCGTCCATCCCTCCGTCCAGGGCGCGGCGCGTGTCCTCCGGAGAGCAGATGCCCTTGAGCACAATGGGCAGCGAGGTCAGGGAACGGAACCAGGCCAGGTCCTCCCAGGTCATGGTGGGATTGCCGAACAATGAGGCCCAGAGCATCACCGCTGCGGCGGGGTCGGTGGAGCCCTGTTCGGCCAGCAGCTTCCGGAACCGGTCATCGGTGAGGTAGTTGGCCAGGCACTGGCCCGAGAGCATGGGCAGGTAGGCGGCGCTGAGGTCCCGCGGCCGCCAGCCGTTCACCCAGGTGTCCAGCGTGATGACGATTCCCGCGTAGCCGGCTGCTTCGGCCCGGTGCACCAGGTTTTCCGCGAGTTCCCGGTCCGCCGGCGGATAGAGCTGGAAGAATCCCGGGGTTTCGCCCGCGGCGGCGCGAACCTGTTCCAGGGGCGCGGAGGCGAGCGTGGAGGCCACCATGGGGATGCCCAGTTCGGCTGACGACGCCGCTGCAGCCAGGTCGCCGTCGTCGGCCACCGCACCGAGGACTCCCACGGGCGCGAAGAACAGCGGCGTGGGCAGCTGATGTCCCAGCAGGTCGATCCCCAGGTCCCGCTGCTGGGCGCCAACGAGCATCCGGGGCATGATGCCCAGCCGCTCGAAGGCGGCAACGTTGGCCCGCTGCGTGTGTTCATCACCGGCCCCGCCGGCCACGTAGCCGAGTGTCCGGGGGTCCATGCTGACCTGCGCGAGCTCCTCCGTCGCGGCAAAACCCATCGGCAGATCCGGCAGTATGCCCCGAGCGCCGTTCATGTAGATGCCCAGCTGGTAGTCCCCGAAGTTGCTGCTCACGATTGTCCTCACGTTTGCTTCCGGCACCGTTGCCGAAATGCTGTTGTGGCGGACATGCTACTCCTGAATGGGGGAGGCGGACTCCGCAGCATGGGTTTCCACAGCGCCGGTGAAGCGGCTCAGCCTGCTCTGAAGTCCGGCGCGTACTCCGGGCCACTCCGCGGCGAGTATTGAATACACCGCGGTGTCGCGCCAGGTGCCGTCCGCGCGGAGCTTCTCCCGCCGCAGGACGCCTTCAAAAACCCCGCCGATCTTCTCGATTGCCGCCCGGGACCGTTCGTTGCGGGAATCGGCCTGGATGCTGACTCGGCCGAAGCCGGCACCGAAGGCATGCCCGAGCAGCAGGAGCTTGGTCTCGAGGTTGACCGCAGTGCCCCAGACCGCCGGGCTGTAGGCGGTCCAGCCCAGCTGGACTGTCTCCTGCTGCAGGTTCAGGTCCGCAAGGGTGCTGGTGCCCACCACGGGGCCGGGGATCCCGTCACGGATCAGCCGTACCGCAAAGGGAAGTTCATCCCACCGGTAATACGTCAGAGCCCAGGCGGAGAAGGCGTCCGGATCGGCGCGAAGTCCAGCCGGTCCGCCTCCATAGCCGCCGGAAAAGACATCCGGGACCGCGATGGCCCGGTGCAGGTCCGGCAGCAGATCGGCAGTCATCGGCTCAAGCCGGACAAACCGGCCGGTGAGGAGGGCGGAGGCGGGACGCGCAGCAGTCATGACGCCAGTTTTGCACGGCCTCGCTTCTGCGTGCCGTCCGGTTACTCCAAAAACTTGTCCGGCGTCAGTGGAAGGTCCCGGATCCGGATCCCGGAAGCGTTGTAGGCGGCATTGGCAATCGCTGCGGCACTGCCCACAATTCCGATTTCCCCGATGCCCCGGGCGCCAAGCGGTCCGGCGTGCTCATCCACGTCCTCGATCCACAGCGCGTCCATGTCCAGCACATCGGCGTTGGTGGGGATGTGGTATTCGGCCAGGTCGTGGTTCACGAAAATCCCAAACCGAGGATCCAGCACGCTCTGCTCATGCAGCGCCATTCCCAGCCCCATGGTCATTGCGCCCAGGAACTGGGACCGGGCGGTGCGCGGGTTGATGATTCGCCCCGCCGAAAAAACACTCAGCATGCGGGAGACCCGGATTTCGCCGGTGTCCGCGGAGATCCGGACCTCGGCGAAATGCGCGCCGAAGGAATACAGTGCCAGGTTCGCCGCCTCGGGGTCTTCCGGAGCCTTGGCCTCGGTCTGCGCCCCGGGGGAGGGATGCTCTCCGTGGTCGGCCCGGAATGCACGGGCGGCGGCAATGATTGTTCCGCCCCAGCTCGCCGTTCCGGAAGATCCGCCGGCCACCGAAGCGGCAGGAAACACGGTGTCGCCGATGCCCAGCCGGATCCGGTCCATCGGCACGTCCAGCGCATCGGCAGCAATCTGCGTCAGCGCCGTCCAGGCGCCGGTGCCAATGTCCGCCGCTCCAATCTGCACCGAGTAGATGCCGTCCTGTTCGTAGCGGATCCGGGCGGTGTTGGAGGGCTGGCGCATAAAGGGGTAAACGGCGCTGGCCGTCCCCAGGCCCACCAGCCAGCCGTTCTCCTGGACGGACCGGGGACGGGTGACCCGCCGCTCCCAGCCGAAGCGTTCGGCACCGAGGTCAAAGCATTCCAGCAGGTGCCGGCTGGAGAACGGGTTCCCGGTTTCCGGATCCGTTTCCGGCTCATTCCGGCGGCGCAGCTCAATGGGGTCCAGTCCGGCAGCGGCGGCGAGTTCATCCATGGCCACCTCGGGGCCGAACATTCCCGGACACTCACCCGGTGCCCGCATCCAGGAGGGAACAGGGATGTCCAGCGGTGCCACGCGGGTGGTGGTGCTCCGGTTGGGAGAGGCGTACATCATCCGGAACGGTGCGGGGGTCTGTTCCGCGAATTCCTTGATCCGGGAGGTGTGCTCCACGACGTCCAGGGACATGGCGGTGAGCCGCCCGTCGTCGGCGGCCCCCAGCCGGATGTGCTGAATTGTCGGGGTGCGGTGGCTGGTCAGGGTGAACATCTGCTGACGGGTGACCGGGAACTTCACCGGCCGCCCCTCGGTGACCTGCGCGGCCAGGGCAGCCATCACCACCTGTACGTGCGGCATGCCCTTGGAACCAAATCCGCCGCCCACGTGCGGGGCAATGACGTGCACCTGCTCCTCTTCCAGGCCCAGGACCTGCGCCAGTGTTCCTTTGACTGCGTGCACACCCTGGGTGGAGTCCCACAGCGTCAGCGTCCGCCCGTCCCACTGGGCCACCGTGGCATGTGGCTCCAGGGGATTGTTGTGTTCGGCCGGGGTGGAATAGGTCTGCTCGATCTTCAGTGCAGCGGTCTCGAAGGCGGCGTCGGCTGCCCCCTGGCTGCTGTCCGTGGGAGTGCCGGCGTTCAGCTCCTCCGGGGCGTACAGGTCCGGATCGTCCCTGCGCAGCTGGGCGGAGAAGGGCTCTTCCGCGTAGGCCACGCTGACTGCCGCGGCCGCCTCACGGGCGATCTCCGGAGTTTCCGCCAGCACTGCCGCAACAAGCTGCCCGCGGTAGCCCACCCGGTTGTCCTGCAGCGCTGCCAGTTCCCGGTCGGAGGTGTCCGCCAGCCGGGGCACCGTTTCGGAGGTGAGGACGGTGAAGACCCCGTCAAGAGCTTCCGCGGCGGCCGTTTCCACCCGCTGCACGGTTCCGCGGGCAATGGTGGAGAGCACGGGATACAGGTGCAGCGGGTTCTCCACCGGCTGCTCATAGGCGTACGGTGCGGTGCCCTTGACCTTCAGTTCGCCGTCGAGCCGTTCATAGGGGGTGCCGATGGCCCGGGCGGTCAGCTGCTTGCTCATGAGTCCAGTTCCTCCCAGCCTGCGTCCCGGGGGCCGTCCGGCCCCTCGGGATGGTCGGTTCCCTCGGCGCTCGCATCCGGGGTTCCCAGCCCGGCCAAGTCCCGCAGCACGGCGGCCAGGGTGTTGCGGACCATCGGGATTTTGAAGCCGTTGTCCTGCAGCGATTCCGCCGCCGCCAGCTCGGCATCGGCGGCGGCCCGGAAGTTTTCCTCCGTTGCTTCCGTGCCGCGCAGCACGGCCTCCGCCTGCAGGGCGCGCCACGGCTTGTGCGCCACCCCGCCCAGCGCGATCCGGATGTCCCGGATCACCGGAGGCGAGGCGCCGTCGTCCTCCAGTTCCATTGCCGCCGCCACGGACACCAGGGCAAAAGCGTACGACGCGCGGTCCCGCACCTTGCGGTAGGCGGACCGGGCGGGTGCCGGCGGGAGTTCGACGGCCGTGATGAGTTCACCGTGTTCGAGCACGGTGTCCTTTTCCGGCTGATTCCCCGGCAGCCGGTGGAAATCACTCACCGGAATGATCCGTTCCCCCGCCGGGCCGAGCACCACGACGGCGGCGTCCAGGGCAGCCAGGGCCACGGCCATATCCGAGGGATGGGTTGCCACGCAGGCTTCCGAGGCGCCGAGAATCGCGTGGTAGCGGGTATAGCCGTCGACGGCGGAGCAGCCGGTCCCGGGTTCGCGCTTGTTGCAGGGGGTGGTGGGGTTCTGGAAGTACACGCAGCGGGTGCGCTGGAGCAGGTTGCCGCCGGTGGTGGCCAAATTGCGCAGCTGCCCCGATGCCCCGGCCAGCAGTGCGGAGGACAGCGCCGGATAGCGGCGGCGGATAAAGGTGTTCGCGGCGAGGTCGGCGTTGCTGACGTTGGTGCCGATCCGTACCCGGCCGTCGTCGAGCACGTCCACAGTGTTCAGCGGCAGCCGGCTGATGTCCACCAGCAAAGTGGGGGAGGCGATCCCGAGCTTCATCCGGTCCACGAGGTTGGTGCCGCCGGCCAGGAAAACGGCGTCGGGGTTGGCGGAGACCAGCGCGACGGCGGCGGCCGGGTCCTCGGCGCGGCGGTAGTCGAAGGGGATCATGACCGCTCCTCGGGATGGGCCGGCATTGAGGCCGCGGTGGGAGAGTCATGAACCGCCTCCTCCTCCGGATCCGGCATGCCCTTGCGGAGGGTGGCAGCGGCCTCGGCGGCCTGCCGCACGGCTGCCACAATATTGACGTACGCGCCGCAGCGGCAAAGGTTCCCGCTCATCCGCTCGCGGATTTCAGCGTCAGTCAGGTCGATGCCGCTTTCAGTGTCCGGATGCGCGGTGGCAGCGGAAGGATGTCCCGCTGCGGCCTCCTCGATCACGCCCACGGCGGAGCAGATCTGCCCCGGGGTGCAGTAGCCGCACTGGAATCCGTCCTGTTCCAGAAACGCCTGCTGCACCGGATGCAGGCGGCCGTCCGGAATCACGTCGGCCAGGCCCTCGGCGGTGAGAACCTCCGCTCCGTTGTGGGCCACGGCCAGGGTCAGGCAAGAATTGGCGCGGCGCCCGTCCAGCAGGACCGTGCAGGCGCCGCACTGCCCGTGGTCGCATCCCTTCTTCGGTGATGTCACGCCCAGCCGGTCCCGAAGCGCGTCCAGCACCGTGGTGCGGGTATCGACGGTCAGCGTCCGTTCGCTGCCGTCCACGTTCAGGGTTATCTCCGCATCCATGTACCGCCCGCCCTTCAGCAGTGTCCAATGGTGCGCCAACCTACCGGAGGTGCGCGGCGGGGACAACACCCAAATGGCTGCCGGATCCGTACTGCGGGGAATCGCCCGGCCGCTGCAGGCACAGACACGGGATACGCTGGTTAAACAAAACGGCCCCCATCGGTTTTCACCGATGAGGACCGTCTTCTTGGTTGCGGGGGCAAGATTTGAACTTGCGACCTCTGGGTTATGAGCCCAGCGAGCTACCGAACTGCTCCACCCCGCGTCGTACTTAGAACTGTACCCCCCTGTGGCTCAATCCGAAGAATCCAGTGACAGCCGTCACTCCGGGGATGGAAAAGTTGTCGGTAGGGTGGGGTTGTGAGCCTGCCTACCGAAGACACAACTGTCACTTATCCCTCCGGCGCCGTGGAGTCCACCGGAACGGTCCTTCACGCTGAAAGCCTGGCTGACGGCAGCCGGGTGGTCCTGCTGGACGTCACCGCCGTTCACCCCGTAGATGCCGGCTGGCCGGACCAGGGCGCGGACCGCGCGGTGCTGGTCACGGACGCAGGGGATTCCTATGAGGTGCGCGACGCCGTGGTCGCGGCCACCGACGGAACTGATCTGTTCCTGGGCGCTGATATTCCGGTCAGGAAGGGCACCGAAGGCTGGACCTTCACCGTTGCACACGTGCTCCCCCCGGATGCTGCCGTGCAGGAAGGGGACTCCGTGCGGATCCAGGTGGACGCGGCTTACCGCAGTGCTCTTTCCGTGGGGCACACCGCCTGCCATCTGGCGTCGCTGGCGCTGAACCGGCAGCTGGCCGGGGCCTGGAAGAAAGACGTTCCCGCTGATGCCGCCGGCAACCCCAACTTTGATGCCCTGGCCATCGAAACATCCACCATTACCGAGCACGGCTCCACCGATGTGTACCGGCTGGGGAAGTCGCTGCGCCGCAAGGGCTTCCGGCCCGAGGCGCTGCTGGACGATCTGCCCGCCGCCGAGGCAGGCATCAACGCTGTTTTGGCGGACTGGACCGCCACCGGTGCGCAGGTGCGGATCGAGTGCGACGGCGGCGGACTCACCGACATGCGCCGCTGGGCCGTGGACCTGCCCCAGGGCCCGGTCAGCATTCCCTGCGGCGGCACGCATGCGGCGTCCTTGGAGGAGACCGGCGGCATCCAGGTCACCCTGACCGCGGAAGAGGGCGACGGCGCCGTGACCGTCACCATGGATACCATCTGTGTGCAGCCCGCGGGGTAACGCTCAGGCGTCGACGTAGGCGGCCAAATGCCGGCCGGTAAGCGTTGACCTGCCGGACACGAGGTCCGCGGGAGTGCCCTCAAAGACGATGCGCCCGCCGTCATGACCCGCCCCGGGACCCAGATCGATGATCCAGTCCGCGTGCGCCATCACTGCCTGGTGGTGCTCAATGACAACCACCGATTTACCGGAATCCACGAGCCGGTCCAGCAGGCCCAGCAATTGGTCCACGTCTGCAAGGTGCAGTCCGGTGGTGGGCTCGTCGAGGATGTAAACGGTTCCTTTTTCGGCCATCTGGGTTGCCAGCTTCAGGCGCTGGCGCTCGCCGCCGGAAAGGGTAGTGAGCGGCTGGCCGAGGTGGAGGTAGCCCAGCCCGACGTCGGCGAGCCGGGCCAGGACTTTATGTGCCGCCGGGAGGGAGGTTTCCCCGCTGCCGAAAAACTCCCCGGCCTCGGCCACGGACATCTCCAGGACATCGGCAATGTTCCTGCCGCCCAGGGTGTACTCCAGCACGGCCGCCTGGAACCGCTTGCCGCCGCATTCTTCGCAGACGGACTCCATGGTGGCCATTACTCCTAAATCAGTGAAAATCACGCCCGCACCGTTGCAGACGGCGCAGGCACCTTCGGAATTGGAGCTGAACAGGGCCGGTTTAACACCGTTGGCTTTCGCGAAGGCCTTGCGGATCGGCTCCAGCAGCCCGGTGTAGGTGGCCGGGTTGCTCCGCCGGGAACCTTTGATCGCACCCTGGTCGATGACGACGACGCCGTCCCGTCCGGCCACCGAACCGGAGACCAGGGAACTCTTTCCGGAGCCCGCCACCCCCGTCAGCACGCAGAACACGCCGAGGGGAATGTCGACATCGACGTTTTGGAGGTTGTTCGCCGCAGCGCCGCGGACCTCCAAGACGCCGGCAGGGGAGCGCACCGCGTCCTTCAGCCGGGCTCGGTCATCGAGGTGGTTCCCGGTGACGGTTCCGCTGCCGCGCAGGCCCTCAACGGTGCCCTCAAAACAGACCGTACCGCCGTCACTCCCGGCCCCGGGGCCCAGATCGATCACGTGGTCCGCAATGGCTATGGTTTCTGGTTTGTGCTCGACGACCAGCACGGTGTTGCCCTTGTCCCGCAGCTGCAGGAGCAGCCGGTTCATCCGCTCGATGTCATGCGGGTGAAGGCCGATTGTCGGTTCATCAAAGACGTACGTCACATCCGTCAGTGAGGACCCGAGGTGGCGGATCATTTTGGTGCGCTGGGACTCCCCGCCGGACAGGGTTCCCGAGGGGCGGTCGAGGCTGAGGTAGCCCAGGCCAATCTCGGCGAAGGAATCCAGCAGGTGCTGCAGCCCGGCCAGCAGGGGTGCCACCGACGGTTCGTCGAGGGTGCGGATCCATTCTGCAAGGTCAGTGATCTGCAGGGCGCACACGTCGGCAATGTTCCTGCCGTTGATTTTGGAGGAGCGGGCCTCGGCGCTGAGCCGGGTCCCGCCGCACTCGGGGCAGACGCTGAAGGTGATGGCCCGGTCCACAAAGGCGCGGATGTGCGGCTGCATGGCCTCGGGATCCTTGGACAGCATGGACTTGGAAATTTTGGGGATCAGCCCCTCATAGGTCAGGTTGATGCCCTCCACCTTGATCTTGGTGGGTTCCCTGTAAAGCAGGTCATGCAGTTCCCGCTTGCTGAACTTCGCGATCGGCTTGTCCGGATCGAAGTAGCCGGTGCCCCTGTAGATGCGGCCGTACCAGCCGTCCATGCTGTAGCCCGGGATGGTGAGTGCGCCCTCGTTCAGGGACTTGCTGCTGTCGTACAGGGCGGTCAGGTCGAAGTCGGTGACGGACCCCGTGCCCTCGCAGCGCGGACACATGCCGCCGAGCCGGTTATAGGTGGCCTTCTCCGCCTTGGTTTTGCCGCCGCGTTCCACGGTGATGGCGCCGCTGGCTTTTACCGAGGGCACGTTGAACGAATATGCGTTGGGTGAGCCGATCTGCGGCTGGCCCAGCCGGCTGAAGACGATCCGGAGCATGGCATTGGCGTCCGTGGCAGTACCAACGGTGGAGCGCGGGTTGGCGCCCATCCGTTCCTGGTCCACGATGATGGCTGTGGTCAGGCCCTCCAGCAGATCCACGTCCGGCCGCGCCAGGTTGGGCATGAAACCCTGCACAAAAGCGCTGTAGGTTTCATTGATCAGCCGCTGGGACTCGGCAGCAACGGTGCCGAAAACCAGCGAACTCTTGCCGGAGCCGGATACGCCGGTGAAAGCTGTGAGGCGGCGCTTGGGAATATCGACGCTGATTTCGCGGAGGTTGTTCTCCCGCGCGCCCCGGACCCGGATCATGTCCTGGGAGTCCGCCGCATGCGGGGACGCGGATCCGGTTTCTGCTGCGGTTCCAGAACGTATGCCCATGGCCGGCCCGTTTCTTTCGATGAGGTCAGTGGTGTCTGCCTGAGGCTACAGGTTCCCTTGCCACGGCTCGCCGTCCCGGCACAAGAAATCCCAGAGGTGCCCGTCCGGATCCGCTGCCGTTCCCAGGTAGACGCCCTTGGCTTTGACGCGGGCGCGGGAAATGAGCTTCCCGCCGTTGGCCGTGCAGGCGGCGAGAATCTCATCCACGTCGCTGCGCGTGGGAAAGGCCAGGGCCGTGCGGGTGGGAAAAGCCGCAGCGGTGCGGGTTTCCCGGTTGAACGGCTTTGGCAACAGAACCAGCACAATGGCGGCAGAGATGTTCATGGCAGAGAGATCAACCGTGCTGAGCCTTTCATTGAGCGAAAAGCCCAGACCCATGTAAAAGCCGGTGGACCGGTCCAGATCCGCCACCCGGAGGTGCGGATAGATTACGGGGTACAAGCGCTGCCCTCCGAAGCCCTGCAGACTCTATTCGGGGATGGACGGATCCATCCACATGAATTCCCAGACGTGGCCGTCCGGGTCGGTGCCCGCTCCGGAATACATGCCAGGCATCTGTTCCCGCCCAGGCTGGAAGACGGCCCCGCCGCTCTTGGCGCAGTTTTCCAGGAAAGCATCCACTTCCTCACGCGAATCACAGCTCAGGCAATTGAGAATTTCCTTGCCGGCAGCCCGCAGATGCGGCCTGTCACCCTCAGGAAGGAACTGCTGAAAGAAGTCCTGCCGAAGCAGCATGACCACTATGGTGTCGGAGATGACCATGGCCGCGGCGTCTTCATTGCTGAACTGCGGGTTCTCAACAAACCCGAGGCCACGGTAAAACTGCGTTGATTTGGCCAGATCCACGACGGCGAGGTTTGGAAAAATCATGCGTTCCATTGGGGTTCCTCCCGGAATCGATCCCACCGCTTGGGCTTCGGGCCGGACGGGCCCTGCCTCCGGGAGCGCCCGCGCCCTGTCCCTGTACGCTCCCACACAGGCGGCGTCCAGTCCAGAGTTCCCGGCCCGGGGCTGCGGCACACGGGGCCGGATTCGGGGTGCGTCCGGGTGCTAGCCTTATGCTGCCGAAGGCGGGCACTTACCGAGTGCTGTCTGCCTGGCCCGGCGGCACCCGCCGGTTGTCCCACCCGAGGAGAGACGCATGACCACCGATGCCGAATACCTTGCCCGTGCCGTCAGCCTGGCCACCGCCAACGTGGCCAACAGCGGCGGACCGTTCGGCGCCGTCGTCGTCACCCCCGACGGACGGGTGTTTGAGGGCGTGAACCGCGTGACGGCCAATCATGACCCCACGGCGCATGCCGAAGTTACCGCCATCCGTGCTGCCGGAGCGGGCCTGGGAACCCATGACCTCAGCGGTGCTGTCCTCTACAGCAGCTGCGAACCCTGCCCCATGTGCCTTGCCTCGTCCCTCTGGGCCCGGCTGGAGCGCGTGGTTTTCGCGGCAAACCGGTACGACGCCGCCCGCGCCGGGTTCGACGACGCCGTCTTCTATGAGTACTTCGAGACACCTGTGGCTGACCGGTCCCTGCAGGTGACGCAGCTGGAGCCGCACGAGGTTGCGGCCAATTCGCCGTTTGACGCGTGGACCGCCGCGGAGAGCCGCATCACCTACTGATACTGGGCTCCTTTCAGTCCCGCGACATCCAGGGACGCATTGCCCCGGCGGGAGAATCCGGCGGACAGAGGCCCAGGCCAATGGTCTTTGCAAAGCACACCGAGTCCTCCAACTCGGCGTAGGGGCCAAAGTTGGGCACCACCGTGTAACCGCCGTGCTGGTAGAAGCGCCGCCCGTCCGGCTGGGCTGATCCTGCTTCGGCCGTGATGACTGCGTAACCGGCAGCCCGAGCCCGATACTCAAGGGCAGTCAGCACTGCCGTGGCCACCCCGGATCCCCGGGCGTACGGCAACACATAAATCCGCTTGATTTCCGCCGTCGTGTCGTCCAGCCGCCGCAGCCCTCCGCAGCCCAGCGGCTGGCCGGAACTTTTTTCGTAGGCCACCAGGAAAACGGCCGTATCTTCGGCGGACGGCGGCGCCGGTTCGGCGGAGGCGGAATCGTGGCGCGAATTCAGTTCCGATTGCTGGGCGGCGCGCAGATCGGCGCCTACGGGATTGCTCCAGGGCACCTCGCGGATGGTGAGGTGCGGCGGCTGGTCGGCAAGCATGGAGACCTCCTGCTGGGGTCGTGCCGGGAACGGGCATTTCCTTGACTCTAGGAGCATGCGGTTTCAGCGGTGTTTCAGCATCGTGCCAAGTGGGCTAACAGAAAGCGGAGAATGCGGATGCGTGCAAAAATAGAAGGGATGACTTCCCTTGAAACTTCCCCCGCAACCCCGTCCAAGCCGGTTGGCACCTCCAAGGCCCAGCTGCAGGCGCGGAAAACGCAGGTTCGCCCCGCCACTGAGGGCTGGGAACAGGCCAAGGAGCCCGACGGCCGTCCTCTGCTTCAGTTCAAGTCGCCGCGTGTTTCCCAACCTCCGGCCCATCTGGCCGATATGACGCTGCCCGAACGCCAGGCCAAGCTCAAGGAGCTGGGCCTGCCGGCCTTCCGCGCCAAGCAGCTCTCGGTGCACTATTTCCAGCACTACACCACGGACCCCGAAGCCATGAGCGACCTCCCCAAGGAGCGCCGCGATGATCTGGTGAAGGAAATGTTCCCCACGCTGCTGACCGAAGTGAAGCGGCTCACCACGGACAACGGCGACACGATTAAATTCCTCTGGCGTCTGTTTGACGGTTCGCTGGTGGAGTCCGTGCTGATGCGCTACCCGGGCCGGATCACCCTGTGCGTCTCAAGCCAGTGCGGCTGCGGCATGAACTGCCCGTTCTGCGCCACCGGACAGGCCGGCCTGACCCGGAACATGTCCACCGCGGAAATCCTGGACCAGATTGTCCAGGCCAACCGGGTGATCAAGGAGGGCGGCCTGGGCGGCAAACGCCGCGACGGCGGGCACGACGCCGAGCGCGTCACCAACATTGTCTTCATGGGCATGGGTGAGCCGTTGGCCAACTACAAGCGCGTCATGAATGCCGTGCACCGGATGGCCGCCGAGGTTCCCGAGGGGCTGGGCATGAGCGCCCGCAACATTACGGTCTCCACCGTGGGCCTGGTTCCGGCCATCAACAAGCTGGCCGAGGAGAACATCCCGGTCACGTTCGCGCTGAGCCTGCACGCACCGGACGATGAACTGCGCGACGAGCTGATCCCGGTCAACAGCCGGTGGAAGGTGGACGAGGCCCTCGATGCCGCGTACAACTACTACCGCGTTACCGGCCGCCGTGTCTCGATCGAGTACGCCCTGATCAAGGACATGAATGATCACCCGTGGCGGGCCGACCTGCTCGCCAAGAAGCTCAACGCCCGCGGCCGCGGCTGGGTGCACGTCAACCCGATTCCGCTGAACCCCACGCCCGGATCCATCTGGACGTCGCCGGAACCGCACGTGACCCGGGAGTTCATCAACCGCCTGATCGACGCCGGCATCCCCACCACGCTGCGCGACACCCGCGGCAAGGAGATTGACGGCGCCTGCGGGCAGTTGGCCGCAGCGGACTAGTTTCCTTCGGCCGGACGCCGGGGCATCCGTTCAGCATCAGGAAACGAAGATGCAGAACGGATGTCCGGCCGGATCGGCAAAGACATACAGGGGCTCATCGGGATCATCCGTGCGGTCAAAAAGGAGTTCAGCTCCCAGGGCCAATGCCCTGGCATGCTGCTCTTCAAGTGCCTGGCGGTTGGGAACAGTGAGGTCCAGGTGCATCTGCATCGGCACATCCGGCCGGGGCCAGGTGGTCCGCTGAAGATGTTCAGTGAATTGGAAGGACAGTCTGGAGTTGCCGTCCGCGTCGGTCAGGACCAGCCAATCGGCATCGTCGTCCCTTTCCTGCGGCTCGTCCCCGGGCCGGTACCGAAAACCGAGAAGTTGGCGGTAGAACTCGGCCAGGCCCCGCACATCGGGCGTGTCCAGAACCGCAGTGAGCAGCTGAGGGAATCCGTTCATGCGCCAACAGTAAGGCGCGGGCGCTGAAATAACGACGGCGGGAGGCCGGGTTTCGAAACCCGGCCTCCCGCCGTCGTTGCGTGTTCCGGATTACTTCGTGACGTGGTCCACGAGAGATTCGGCGATACCCGTGTACTTGCCCGGCGTCAGGGCGAGCAGCCGTGCTTCGGCTTCGGCGGGCAGGCCCAGGCCGGTGACAAACTCGCGCATGCGGTCCGCGTCGACCCGGTGTCCGCGGGTCAGTTCCTTCAGGCGCTCATAGGGGTTGTCCATGCCGGGGGCACCGGCGACGGCCTCGGCCCTCATGACCATCTGGATAGCTTCGCCGAGCACCTCCCAGTTGGTGTCCAGATCGGCGGCGAGGACGTCGTCGGCCACGTCCAGGCGCTCGAGGCCCTTGACCACGTTGGAGATGGCCAGCACGGAATGTCCAAAGGCCACGCCGATGTTGCGCTGCGAGGAGGAGTCCGTGAGGTCGCGCTGCCAGCGGGAGGTCACCAGGGTGGAGGCCAGGGTATCCAGCAGGCCGTTGGAGATTTCCAGGTTGGCTTCGGCGTTCTCGAAGCGGATCGGGTTGACCTTGTGCGGCATGGTGGAGGAGCCGGTGGCGCCGGCCACGGGGATCTGCTTGAAATAGCCGATGGAAATGTAGCTCCACACGTCGGTGCAGAAGTTGTGCAGGATGCGGTTGAAGCGGGCAATGTCCGCGTACAGCTCGGCCTGCCAGTCATGGGATTCAATCTGCGTGGTCAGCGGGTTCCAGGTCAGGCCGAGGCCTTCCACGAAGCTGCGGGCCACCTGTTCCCAGTCCGCACCGGGCACCGAGGCGTAGTGCGCGGCGTAAGTGCCGGTGGCGCCGTTGATCTTGCCCAGGTATTCGGTCTTTTCAATGCGGCGCAGCTGGCGGGTCAGCCGGTGCGCCGTCACCGCCAGCTCCTTGCCCAGCGTGGTGGGGGTGGCAGGCTGCCCGTGCGTGCGTGAAAGCATGGGAACGGAACGCGTTTCCTCTGCCATGGCAGTGATCCGGTCCACCAGGTCGAGGGCCGCGGGGTGCCAGACATTCTCGACGGCACCCTTGACTCCCAGCGCGTAGGAGAGGTTGTTGATGTCCTCGGAGGTGCAGCCGAAGTGCACCAGGGCGGTCAGGTTCTCGATGCCGATCTCCGGCAGCCGGCGTCCGATGTAGTACTCCACGGCCTTGACGTCGTGGACGGTCACCTGCTCGATTTCGGCGAGCTCGGCAATGGAGTTGCCGTCAAAACCGGAGACAATTCCGCGCAGCCGGTCCTGCTGCTCGGTGCTCAGCGGCGAGGTGCCCGGCAGGACGGAATGTGAGGTGAGGTGGATGAGCCACTCCACTTCCACATGCGTGCGGTCGCGGTTCAGGGCCGCTTCGGAAAGGTAGTCCACCAGCGGAGCCGTGACGCCGCGGTACCGGCCGTCCAACGGGCCCAGGGCAATGGCGGGGGTAACGGAGGCAAGGGGGACGCGGGGAGCAGCGGAGTCAGCCATGCCGCAATTCTTTCATGCTCCGGCGGAAGGGCTCACTCTGTGACTTGGCGGTCCGGGGCCCCCGTTCTGCCGGATCCGTTCCCGGCCAGCACGAGCTTGTCCTCCACAGCGCCTGCGGGGAGCGGAGATGCAGTTCTTTTTCCCCAGCGAAAGCCCGGCCGCTCCGTGGCGCACCGCGGTATGAAAGAACTGAAGCGGCATTCAGCGGACGGGTGTTCCGGCTGTCCGGGACGGAGGAGATCGATGGACATGTTGGGGGAGCCGGCGGCCAGTCCGCGCGATGTTCAAGCGGCGGAGCAGGCTGCCGCCTATGTGGCGGAGGCAGCGGAAAAACTGGCGGACATGAAACAGGATCTGCCGGCGCTCAGCAGGATGGATTGGCGTTCTCCGGCGGCCCGGGAATTTGATGAGGTCCTTGGCCGGCACATCAAGGGTCTTGCGGGAACGCTGGAGGATCTGAAAATTTGTGCTGCAGCCGTGGAGGGGCATCTGGATAACATCCGCGGCGCAGGAACGGAAAGGCACTAAATGCCGTCCCAGTGGTCCGCCGAGGACCATTCAGTGCCGGGGATTGATGTCCGGGGCGGCGCGCACGGGTTGACCGTGGAGTACCGGGAACTGGAGTCGGTGGCGGGGATTCTGGACCAATCCGCCGCTCAGCTGTCATCGCTGCGGTCAGGATGCAGGGAGATGTACATGCTCCTCTGCACAACCAGTTCGGTGCATCCCTCTGCCCGGGTGGCCGCTGCTGCGGCTGACCTTGTTCTGACAGGCCTTTCACGGAACAAACGGGACGTGGAGGAAGCGGCTGGCGATCTCCGCCGGGCTGCCCGGAACTATCTGGAGGCTGAGGAAGGGCTGGAAAAGGGGCTTGCCTGGCTGGCGGGTGCGCCGGCGGGTGTGGAAATGTGGCGGCGCGGCGGTGGCGGTTTGCCCGGGCGGGCGGAGAGCGAACTGATGGTGCCGCCGTTCAACGGCCTTCTCATAGAGAAAGTAATGGAGCAGCTTGCCGGCCGCGGGTTTGGAGAGCTTCGGCCGATCGACGTCGTCAGGGGTGAGGGCGGGCAGGCGGATATTGAGCTGAGTGGCACGGCACGCGCTCTGCTGGAGCGCTCCAAGGTGCTCTTGGACGGACCGGATCGCGGTGTCGTGGAGATCCTGACCGTGCAAACAGGCGCGCGGCGCGTTCGCATTGTCACTCTGCCCGGTACCCAGGACGCCGGGAACGTTCTTGTGGGGCCCAACCCGTTTGATAACTACGGCAACGCTGAGGGACGCGCCGAGGACAGTCATTTCATCGCCGACGCCGTGGCGGAATCGCTCCGGCTGGCGGGCGCCTCAGCGAATGACGCAGTGATCCTGGTGGGTTACAGCCAGGGCGGGATTCATGCAGTGAATGCGGGGGCCCGTCTGGGGGAGTCCGGTGAGTTCTCCGTCGAAATGATTGTGACGGCCGGTGCTCCGGCAGGAGACCGGAGCACGCCGGACGGGGTGAAGGTCCTGCACTTCGAGAATTACCAGGATTGGGTCCCCGGGACGGACGGAACCATGAATCCTGACACGCCGGACCGGATCACGGTGACGGGGCGGACGCCGGCGTCGGCGGAAGGCAGCCCGGGCGGCCTCGGGCCGGCGCACGACTTGGACTTGTACCTGGAACTGGCCGCCGCAGCTGATGCCAGCCGGGACCCTTCCCTGAGGGAGTCCCTGGGTTCCTTGGCGGAGATCATTCCGCCCGCATCGATTGCCACGCGCGGCCTCTTTAAGTTCTCGAGGAAACCCAGCCGGCCTCCCGTGCCTTCCGGGCCGGCAACTCCGGCGCCTCGGGCGACACCCCGGCTGTCACCCCGGAGGCGTCCGCTACCGCCGGGTTCCGGTCAGCGAGCCGGCCACGAGTGAGACCAGGCTGATGATGATCGAGGCCAGGATGGCCGTCCAGAAGAAGGAGTCAACAGCGAAGTCAACCGGTGTGTAACTGCTCAGCCAGGAGGTCAGCATCAGCATGGCCGCATTGATAATGATGGTGAAAAGGCCAAGGGTCAGGATGGTCAGCGGCAGGGCAAGGAGTTTGACGATCGGCCGGATCAGCGCGTTCACAATGCCGAACAGCAAACCAATGAAGAGGAAGGCCAGGACAAGATCCACGGTGGGGTTGCCCGAGAAGGCGCCTCCCGTTTCGATGACCGTGATGCCGGGAACGAGCCACGCGGCCACATAGAGGGCAAGGGCATTAATGATGATCTGAATCAGGAAGCGCATGGCACCATGCTGACATACCGGCAATTCCGGATCCCTGGTGGTCCAGATCACGAAAGACCCCAAAGGCTATTAGGGTTAAGTCTATGACGACCACCGAAAAGGACACCCAGGACACCCAGGACACCTACGCCGCTGACGTCCGGGCACCCGGGATCCTCCCCCGCAACGTGATGTCGAAGCTGCCCACCTACACCGCGGGTAAACCGCCGGCCAGCATTGATGGACTGCAGAGTTACAAGCTGTCTTCCAATGAGAACCCGTTTCCGCCGCTTCCTGCCGTGCTCGAAGCAATCAGCAACCGGCAGGACATCAACCGGTACCCGGATCCGCTCTCCACGGCCCTGCGCACTGAACTCGCGTCTTTCCTGGACATTCCTGCGGAGGACATCGTCACCGGAGGCGGCAGCCTGGGTGCGCTGAACCAGCTGCTGTCCACCTTTGCCGGACAGGACGAGCTCGGCCTTCCCGATGAAGTGATTTACCCGTGGCGTTCCTTCGAGGCCTATCCCATCAGTGTCGGCCTGTCCGGCGCCGACAGCGTCCAGGTGCCGCTGCGCGCGGATGGCACCCATGACCTGGACGCCATGGCCGCGGCCATCACCTCCCGGACACGCGTGATCCTGCTGTGCACGCCCAACAACCCCACCGGTCCGGCGCTGACCGCCGCCCAGGTTGAAGATTTCCTGGCAAAGGTCCCCTCGGACGTGATCGTGGTCATCGATGAGGCGTACGAGGATTTTGTCCGCGACCCGGAGGCCGTGAACGGCATCGATATGTACCGCAAGTACTCCAATGTGGTGGTGCTGCGCACCTTTTCCAAGGGCGCGGGACTGGCCGGCCTGCGCGTGGGCTACTCCGTGTCACAGCCGCACCTGACCCAGTACCTGCGCGTTGCCGCTGTCCCGTTTGCCGTCTCGCAGCTGGCCGAAACGGCCGCAGTGGTGTCCCTGCGCCACCACGGGGAACTTGTGGAAAGAATACAAGGACTCGTGGCTGAACGGACCCGGGTGGTTGAGGGTTTGAAGGCCCTCGGATGGCGGATTCCCGAGGCTCAGGGGAACTTCGTATGGCTGGAGCTTGGGGAAAATACCCCCGAGTTTGCGGCGCTGGCGGAGCAGCAGGCCCTCGCCGTGCGGGCCTTCGGCACCGAAGGCGTTCGGGTCACCATCGGGGAGGACGAGGCAAATACCCGATTCCTCGCTTTATGTGCGACTTATACAAAGGGGCCCCGACTTTCCTAGCGTGTCCTAAGTGCGGACCGGGAGCCGCTGCTCGTTAGGCTGAGTGAAGAACGTTCCACATATATGCCCCGCCGGTGTTCTATTCCTGGTGCGGCATATATCTAGCGCGGTGCAGGTCATCTGGGCCCGGCGAGGAGTAAGTATGGACCTGAAGCATCTGGCTGCCCGGACGGAGGCCGTTGATCCTTTCGGCCTGCCCGGAGCTGACCTCGGCAGTGCCGGGGGCGGAGCACGTCCGGAGATGGTGCAGTTGCTCAGTCCCGAGGGAGAACTCCTGAAGGACGATGTGTACAGCCCTTACGTTGCAGACCTCGGCGCAGAGGAGCTCCGGGGACTGTACCGGGACATGTTCACCATCCGCCGCTTTGATCAGGAAGCCACGGCCCTGCAGCGCCAGGGCGAACTGGTGATGTGGGTTCCCATGACAGGGCAGGAAGGTGCGCAGATCGGTTCCGGGCGAGCCCTGCAGGCCCAGGACTACGTCTTCCCCACGTATCGGGAACACGGCGTGGCAATGACCCGCGGGCTGGAGCTGTCCTCGCTTCTGCGCCGCTTCCGCGGCGTTTCCCACGGAGGCTGGGACCCCAAGGAGACCAATTTCCACCTCTACACCCTGGTCTTGGCCGCCCAGGTTCCCCACGCCGTCGGTTATGCGATGGGCATGGCGCGTGATCGGAAGATGGAGCCGCAGCTCCCGGAAGCTGCCACTGTGGCCTATTTCGGCGACGGCGCCAGTTCCGAAGGTGATGTCCACGAGGCAATGGTCTTTGCCGCGTCCTATGACGCCCCCGTGGTTTTCTTCTGCCAGAACAACCACTGGGCCATCTCGGTGCCCACCGAGGTGCAGTCACGGATCCCGCTGGCCAACCGCGCCAAGGGCTACGGCTTCCCCGGCGTCCGGGTGGACGGCAATGACGTTGTTGCCGTCCGGGCGGTAACCGCATGGGCGCTGGAACATGCCCGCTCGGGCAAGGGTCCGGTGCTGATCGAGGCGTTCACCTACCGGATGAGTGCCCACACCACTGCTGATGACCCCACAAAGTACCGGCTGAGCGCCGACGAGGAAGCCTGGGTTTCCCGTGACCCGCTGACCCGGTTGGAGAAGCACCTGCGAAGCGCAGGCATTGCCGGCGACTCCTTCTTTGAGTCGGTCGCCAAGGAAGGCCAGGTCATGGCCGACAAGCTTCGGGAGGACGTGCTGGCCATGTCATCGCCCGGATTTACTGATGCGTTCACTGACGTTTACGCCGAGGCGCATCCGCTGATCCAGGAAGAACTGGACTTCCACCGCCGCTATGAAGCCGGCTTCGCCGATTCCCAGGAGCCCACCGAATGAGCACCATGACCATGACCATGGCCAAGGCCATCAACGCCGGCCTGCGGGCTGGACTGGCCGAGAATCCCAAGTCCCTGCTGATGGGTGAAGATATCGGCGACCTCGGCGGCGTCTACCGCGTGACGGAGGGGCTCAAGGCAGAGTTCGGGGCCGACCGGGTGATGGATACCCCGCTGGCGGAATCCGGCATTATCGGTACCGCCATCGGCCTGGCGCTGCGCGGCTACCGGCCCGTGTGCGAAATCCAGTTCGACGGTTTTGTGTTCCCCGGGTTCAACCAGATCACCACCCAGCTGGCCAAGATGCATTCCCGCAGCGAAGGTGCGCTGACCGCCCCGGTGGTCATCCGGATTCCCTACGGCGGCGGAATTGGTTCCATTGAGCACCATTCGGAATCGCCGGAAGCATTGTTCGCGCACACCGCCGGTCTGCGTATCCTTTCTCCGTCCAATCCCCAGGACGCGTATTGGATGATCCAACAGGCGATGACCGGCATGGATCCCGTCATCGTCTTTGAGCCCAAGCGCCGCTACTGGCTCAAGGGCGATGTTGATACCCGGAAGCCGTCCGGGGATCCGTATGCGGCACATGTGCTCCGTGAGGGCACTGATGCCACCATCGTGACCTACGGGCCGCTGGTCCCCGTGGCACTGGCCGCGGCCAAAGCGGCGGAGGAGGATGGGCGCAGCATTGAAGTGGTGGACCTGCGCTCCATCTCGCCCATTGACTTTGACACCGTCACCGCGTCGGTCCGGAAGACCGGCCGCCTGATCGTGACCCATGAAGCACCCACCTTTGGCGGCATCGGCGGCGAAATCGCGGCCCGGGTGACTGAGCGCGCCTTCCTGTCCTTGGAAGCGCCGGTGATCCGCGTCGGCGGGTTCCACATGCCGTATCCGGTGGCAAAGGTCGAAGAGCACTACCTGCCGGACATCGACAAACTGATGGACGCCCTGGACCGGTCCTTCGCTTACTGAGCGGCGCCTAAGGTCCCGTCCCAAGTCCGCAGCACACCATGCGTCCACAAAGATTGAGAAGCCATGACTGAGAGAACTTTCCACCTTCCCGACGTGGGAGAAGGCCTGACAGAGGCTGACATTGTCCAGTGGAAGGTCAAAGCCGGAGACACGGTGGAGATCAATGATGTCATCGTCGAGATTGAGACGGCGAAATCGCTGGTGGAACTGCCTTCGCCCTACGCCGGCACGGTCTCCGCGCTCCTCGTGGAGGAGGGCGAGACCGTAGACGTCGGGTCGCCGATCATTACGGTTGCGGCCGGTTCCCCGGCACAGGAAACCGGCCAGCAGCCCGGAGCTCCCATGACGCCCGCGCCCGTTCCGGCGTCCGCGGGCGACGACGAACAGCCCAGCGCTTCCCTTACCGGTACCGGGCCCAAGGCCGACGCCGTGAAGCGGCGTCCGCGGAGCAGCCGCCCGCCTGTCGAGCCCGATGCGGCTCCGACGGAACCAGCAGCAGTACCCGCACCTGTGGCTCCGCCGGCTGGGGCACGGCCTGCCGTGACACCGCAGGCTGCAGGGGCTGCCGTGCAGGATGCGCTCACCCGGCTCGTCCAACGGGTCCTGGCCAAGCCGCCGGTGCGCAAGGCTGCCAAGGACCTCGGCATCAACCTGGCGGACGTTCCGGCCACCGGAGCAAGCGGCGAAGTGACCAAACAGGATCTGCTCACCTACTCCGCGCAGCATGCCTCCGGGCAGGACGCCGGTGACACCAACGGATCATCGCCCCAAAGCCACACCGATCAGCGGATCGAGCGGATCCCGGTCAAGGGCGTGCGCCGGGCCACTGCCAAGGCAATGGTCGAAAGCGCATTTACCGCCCCCCATGCCAGCATCTTCGTGGATGTGGACGCCTCCCGCACCATGGAATTCGTCAAGCGGCTGAAAGCATCACGGGATTTCGAGGGCATCAAGGTCTCACCGCTGCTGATCGTGGCCAAGGCCGTCATCTGGGCCGCCGCACGCAATCCGTCGGTCAACGCGTCCTGGGGCGGCGAGGAGATCCTGGTCAAGCACTTCATGAACCTCGGTATTGCCGCTGCTACGCCCCGCGGCCTGATGGTTCCGAACATTAAGGACGCCCAGGACCTTTCCCTCAAGGAACTGGCCGTTGCCCTGAACTCCCTGGCAACCACTGCACGGGAAGGGAAAACCCCGCCGGAGAACATGCGGGGCGGAACGCTGACGATCACGAACATCGGAGCGCTGGGAATTGATACCGGAACACCGATTATCAATCCCGGGGAGGTGGCAATCGTGGCCTTTGGCACCATCAAGCAAAAGCCCTGGGTCGTGGACGGCGAAGTAGTTCCGCGTTGGGTGACTACCCTGGGCGGATCCTTTGACCACCGGGTGGTGGACGGCGACCTTTCCGCGAGGTTCATCTCCGACGTCGCTTCGATCCTCGAGGAACCGGCGCTGCTGCTCGATTAGCCTGCCGCCGGACCGTTACGGACTGCCGGTGCTGCGGGCGCCCCGGCAGTCCGGATACGATCGGGGATTATGACTAATCCTCGCGGCCCCCGGGGCCGGGGCGGCCCTCCGTCCATTGACCTTAAGCGCACGCTCATCCTGCTCGTGGCGGCATTCGTTGTGTCGAGCCTGCTGATCGTACTTTTCCCGGGGCTGGGGACTTTCTGGCGTCTGCTGATCATCCTGGGCCTGTTCCTCGTGGTTTTTCCGTTCCTTGAACGGCGCAGAAGAAACCGTTAAGCCCGCGTACCCGCTAACCCGCAGCCTGCTCCACTGCCCGGCGCAGGACAGGGGCGAGGCGTCGCACGCCCTCGGCAATGTCCGTTTCGGACACCGCACTGAAGGCCAGGCGGAGCTTGTTGGAGGGTTCATCCGACGGTGAAAAAGCGGCTCCGGGAATGAAGACAACTCCCGCCTCGATGGCCTCATGGAGCAGGGGATAGGTGTCAACGCCGTCGGGCAGGCTCAGCCAGACGAAGAAACCGCCGTCGGGCACCGTCCACGTGACGCCGTGGGGCAATTCCGTGGCCAGCGCCGCGAGCATGGCAGCGCAGCGCGAGGCATACAGCACCCGCGAATCCCTGATGTGCTGCATCCAGTCGTAGTCCCGCAGGTAGGCGGAAACCAGCATCTGGGTCAGCGGGGACGGACAGAGCACCACAGCCTCGCAGGCCAGGTAAAAGCGGCGGTGCAGGTGCCGGGGGACCAGCGCCCAACCAACACGGACCCCCGGGGCGAAAATCTTGGAGAAGGATCCCAGGTACAGCACGTCGTGCGGGTTCCCGGCCCGCAGCGGAATGAGCGGCTGCCCGTCAAAGCGCAGCATCCCGTACGGGTTGTCTTCCAGGATGAGGATATTTGCCGCGGCGCAGATTTCCACAATGCGCGGGCGCCGGTGTGCGGCCAGGGTCACTCCGCTGGGGTTGTTGAAGCTCGGGATCGTGTAGAGCATTTTGATGGTTTTTCCCTGTGCCCGCAGCGAGGTGATGTGTTCCTCCAGAGCCTCGGGAATGAGTCCTTCGCTGTCCACCGGCAGGGCCCGCATTTCCACTTCGTAGGCCTCGAACGCGTTGAGGGCGCCCACGTAGGTGGGATCTTCGCACAGCACCACATCGCCGGGGTTGCAGAAAACCTTGGCAGCTACGTCCTGTGCGGACTGGGAACCGGTGGTGATGACGATGTCCGCCGGGTCGGCGTCGTGGATTCCTTCCGCCGCCATGACCTCGCAGGCCTGGATGCGAAGCTCCTCCATCCCCTGGCCTGCGCCGTACTGCAGGGATTCCAGCCCCTGCTCCGCAACGATGCGCCGGACCGACTCGCCCAGGTCCGCCAGGGGAAGGGACCGGAGGTAGGGGCTTCCGCCGGCAAGGGAAATCAGTCCCGGCCGGATGGAAATGTCGAAGACGTCACGGACGGCGGACTGCTTGATGTGGAAGGCCCGGTCGGAGAACAGGGCATCATGGCGGTGGGCGGATGCAACTGCGCGGTCGAGTGCCGTCTGGGTCTCGGCGGTCAGGACTGTGACGGCGGTCTCCTCGAAAGTCATCCCCACATCCTAGTCCCTCGGGTTCACCGCTGGGCAACATCCGTTGCCTAGATCCACCCCGCGCGGTGCGCTTTCACTCCCGCCTGGAACCGGCTCTCAGCTCCGAGGTCCTCCAACATCTTCGCGATATGCCGGCGGCACGTCCGCACACTGATGCCCATCCGGCGTGCAATCACCTCATCCGGGTGTCCCGAGGCGAGAGCACGGAGAATCGACCGCTGGGTGCTGGTGAGCTGCCCCGGCGCCGGATCCTTGGTCAGGAACGGTTCGCCCAGCTCCCAGGCGAATTCAAACATGTAGACAAACATCTGCACGATGTCAGGATCTCGGACAACCAGGCCGGCGCGGTCCCGGCTGTCCCTTGCCCGCGGAACAACGGCAACCTTGTGGTCGAAAATGACTGCCCGCAAAGGGATGTGCGGCAGGGTGCGGAACTGCCCGCCGGCCGCCGTGACAATTTCGATGGCTTTCCGGGTGGGCATGTGGTCGCGCAGGCTCGAGTGATAAAGGGTGCGGCGTTCAATGCCCTGTTGGAGCAGGTCCACATCCTTCTGGATGCTCTCCTCCTGGGTGTCGGCTGTGGCACCCTGCCCGGGGCGGGCCATGAGCACGCTCTCGGACGCCGAGCGGGCATACTCGATCAGGATGCGCAGCACCTGCTCCGGGTTTTCCAGAACTTCCACCGAGGCGTCCGTGGACACTTGCCGGCTTGCTTCGGCAAAAATCGGCACCAGGCCCGCGAGTTCGCGGCGCTTGGCTCCAATGCGCGAACGAAGGTCCAACAGGGCCCGTTCGTCAGGATCCACCAGTTCGGCCAGGGCGACGTCGGGGGAGACGGCGGTGTAACTGTGCTGGTTTTCATTGGCCTGCACCAAGAGGCACCGTTCGACCAGCTCCCTTATGGCACCCTGGATGGAGCGCGTGGTAAGGCCCAATGCCTCAGAGGCCTCCTCGATCGTCCAGCCCGGGGAGCTCACCGCGTACCGGTAGACGGACTGGGACACATCATCCAAGGTATCCGCTCCTTTTCATCAATTGGGGACCAGCCTACTCACCGGAGGCGGGACTGTTCCGGGCGGCGGGCCGCCGGCAGTCCCAAGGTTTCCCGGCCAGCGGGAATAACGGACATGGCCGCTTAATGCCACTATGCCGGATGGAGGCTCCTGAGGCCACAAATTGTCCGTTCTCAGCATCACCCCGCGGTTTTCCCGGCGACGATCCTCATTGGCACCTGAAGTGCAAGGGTCGATTAGGTCATGACAGCAACCGGGCATTTCAAAGGGTAGACGGGGTATCGCTGCGCGGGGGAAGCTTTCGGAGTCAATCAACCGCACAGGCTGGGACTCAGCCGCAGGTACAGGAGGGGAATGAAAATGACCAAAGTTTGGGACTGGCTCTAGCAAACTCCCCTCGGGGGGAAATCAAACAACTGTCGTATCCGTAGGAAAAAGTTAGTCCCGCCAGCGGCGGTAGCCAAGCACAACCCCGGAAGGGATGCCCACCATGACTCAGGTGACTGCAGTTCGAAACGCCTCGCGAACTCGCTCAACCGCGCAATGGTGGACGCTTTCCTTCTACACCGGGGGCTTCGATGTAGCGGACGGCATCATTGGAGAACTGGTTACCCCGCTGGCGGCCCAAGCTCAGGCCCAAGGCGTCCAGCGGTGGTACTACACCAGATGCATGGAGCCGGCCAACGCGCACGTCCGGCTCCGGATCCTCGGAGAGCCTGGAACGATTGAGCGGCTGCAGTGCCTTTTGGCGGCGCTGCGTGAACAGGCATCAGGTGTGATCGGCCATCTGGAAATGACCCAGCAGTTCAGTGAACCTGCCGTGGACCGGATGGGCCCCGGGGGTGCCGAGCCGCAGAATCAGCGGCTTGAAGCAGATCTCGCCAAATACGGCGGCTTCGAAGGCCTGACACTGGCCGAAGAAATTTTTGAGCTTTCATCCGAGCTGGGGGCATGGGCTGCGGCCCGCTTTCCCAAGGTCCAGAACAAATGGGCCTTTGGGTCCCTGCTTCTTTTTGATTCGGCGCGCAGCATGATGAAGGGACCGCGCTCGGCCAGCTGGCCGGACCGCCGGCGTGTTTCCTGGGACTACTACTGGGACAGCCATCTGCGCAGCTGCACCGCGGGTTTCGGGCCCCGTGCCGCCAGCGTCCGGCAGGCAATGACCATTCAGGTGGCCGCCAAGGTGGCCCCCACGCATCGGCTGATGGCCGCCACGGCTGCGGAAAACGCCGTGGAGAACTGGCGCCGCCGGTGGTTTAGGACCATCGACAGCTACCTTTACCGTGCAGACAAAGCCCGCCTCAGCCGCAGTGCCCAGCACCTGACGGTGTATCAGGCGCACATGCTGCTCAACAGGATTGGGCTCTCCCTCCGGGAAGAAGCCGCCCTGGGTCTCTATGCACGGAGCTGGAGCACGGAACGCGAAGCTGCTTTGCTGGACAGATAGCAAGCTCACCGCAAAATGTAAGCCCATCTGAAAGGACATCCGTGGAAAATCGCAACGAGCTGGTCGTAGCTGCCAGCTCCCAGGACCTGTCCGAAGTCCTGGGATGCTCTGAAGACGTTGTTGAAGACCTGCGGGACATGGGGATTGTCTCATCGAGCGGTGAACTGTGGGATGTGGGACCGGCCCGCGACTATCTCAGGGATGCAGCTTGGGCCGGCGGCTTCTGGGAATAGGTCTTCCGGAATGTGCCTGTCCTGCTGGGATTAGCTGAGGACAGACGCAAAAGGACGGGTTCGGCGCTGCCGGACCCGTCCTCTTGCGTTGATGAGGTGAAGCTGTTAGGCCGCAGTTGGGGCTGAGGCCTGCGCAAGAGCTGAGAGCACAGAGCGGAGCTGCTCCACAACTTCTGCATCATCCTTCGGGTGGATCTCGGCGAAGCGCGTCACCGAGCCGCCAATCGAGAGGCGCACATCCTCCACCAGGAGGGCGCCGGCGATGCCCAGGGACTTGCGTGCGTCGTCGTGGGCCCACACGCCGCCGAACTGGCCAAAGGCGGACCCGATAACGGCCGCGGGCGTACCGGAAACCGCTCCGGTGCCGAACGGGCGTGACAGCCAGTCAATCGCGTTCTTGAGGACGGCGGGCATGGTCCCGTTGTATTCCGGGCAGACCAGCAGCAGGGCGTCCGAAGACGCTGCGGCAGCGCGGAGGGCGGCTGCAGCTTCAGGAACGGATCCCTCAACGTCAATGTCTTCGTTGTAGAACGGGATGGTCCCGAGGCCCTCGTGGATGATGACGTCAACATCCTCCGGGGCGTTCAGGACGGCCGTTTCTGCGAGCTGGCGGTTAACTGAACCGGCCCGAAGGCTGCCGACCAGGGTAAGTACTTTAGTGCTCAAGTGAACTCCTATCGGGGACCGTGCCGCTGACGGCACAGATGTTGCATCTCAAACTATAAACGGACCCCGGTCCGTTTATATTCCCGTGCGGGTTAGACTGGCGCCCATGCAGGACATTGGGCCAGAAGCCGGAGAGGCCGGATGCGAGCGTCTCGACGCCGCCCGAAACCGGAGGCTGCTGCTTGCCACGGCGCTGGACATCATTTCCGAGCGCGGAGCCGAAGCGTTGACGATGGACGACCTTGCCCGGCGCGCGGGTGTGGGAAAGGGAACAGTATTCCGCCGCTTCGGCAGCAGGGCGGGCCTGATGCAGGCTGTCCTTGACCATGCGCAGCGGGGGTTCCAGGAAAGCTATATGAGCGGGCCGCCGCCGCTGGGCCCAGGGGCTGCGCCGCTGGATCGCCTGCGGGCCTTCGGAGTTGCGCGGATCCGGGCCCTGGAGCTTAGCGGTGAACTGCGGCAGGCCGCGGACGTGGGCCGGTTTTCCCATCACGGGCACCCCGTCCGCCGGCTTGAGCTCGCCCACCTCACGATGCTCCTCGCGGCGCTCCCGAATGTCCGGGATCCCGAACTGACGGCCTATCAGCTGGAAGCGTTTTTGGAGGCAGGCCTGCTGCTGCATCTCCACCGGTCAGCAGGGATGCCGCTGGAGCGGCTTATCGACGGATGGCTGCACCTCGTGGACACGCTGACGCACCATTAATTGTCAGCATGCTTAGCAAGTAAGTAGGGTGTAGTGAGGGCCGCCCCACTCGGGCGGCTGTCAGGTTCGAACCATGATGGAGGCTACATGTCTGACAAGAGCACACCCATTCCGGGCGTTCCGGCACCGGAAGCGCCGCAGCTGGCTGAACCGACGGAGCCGCGCGAACCGCTGCCGCCCAAACCGGACCAGGACGGGCCGGAAACCGTGTCTCCCACAGGCGTTCCCACCGGTGCCCCGAAGTCCTCCAACGCCCAGAGCGGCAGGTTCCTTACCACCGCGCAGGGCGCCCGCCTGCAGGATACGGACCATTCCCTCAAGGCCGGCCCCCGTGGACCCGTGCTTCTCCAGGACCACCACCTTCGCGAAAAGATCACGCATTTTGACCACGAGCGTATTCCGGAGCGTGTGGTGCACGCCCGCGGTGCGGCGGCCCACGGTGTTTTCGTGGCGAACGGTGCAGCAGAGGGTGTCACCCGGGCGGGCTTCCTCGCCAAGGGAACCGAAACACCTGTCTTTGTACGTTTTTCCACGGTGCTTGGCTCCCGCGGTTCCGCGGACACCGTCCGGGACACCCGCGGTTTCAGCACCAAGTTCTACACGGACGAAGGCGTCTATGACCTGGTGGGCAACAACATCCCCGTGTTCTTCATCCAGGACGCCATCAAGTTCCCCGATGTCATCCACGCAGGCAAGCCGCATCCGGACCGGGAAATCCCGCAGGCGCAGAGCGCACACGACACTTTCTGGGACTTTGTCTCGCTTCACACCGAAGCCCAGCACCACGCCATGTGGAACATGTCGGACCGGGGAATCCCCCGCTCCTACCGCACCATGGAAGGCTTCGGTGTCCACACCTTCCGCCTGGTCAATGCCAAGGGTGAAACCACTCTGGTGAAGTTCCACTGGAAGCCCCGGCAGGGTGTGCACTCCCTGGTTTGGGAGGAAGCGCAGATCATCAACGGCATGGACCCGGACTTTCACCGCCGCGACCTCGCCGACTCCATTGAAGCCGGCGCCTTCCCGCAGTGGGACCTCGGCATCCAGGTGTTCCCGGACACCGAGGATGAAATGTTTGAGGGCATTGACCTGCTGGATCCGACCAAGCTCGTTCCCGAAGAACTTGCTCCGGTCCAGATCATTGGAACCATGACGCTCAACAAGAACACCACCAACTACTTTGCCGAAACCGAGCAGGTGGCGTTCCACCCCGGACACCTGGTGCCCGGAATCGATGTCACCAATGATCCGCTGCTGCAGGGACGCCTTTTCTCCTACATCGACACGCAGCTGACCAGGCTCGGCGGACCCAACTTCAGCCAGATCCCGATCAACCGTCCGCACGCACCGGTCAATGACATGCTCCGCGACGGCTTCCACCAGGATGCAGACCACGCCGGAGTTGCGCCGTATCAGCCCAACTCCCTCGACGGCGGCTGCCCGTTCATCGCCGGTGCGGACATGGGCGCCTTCATTGACGTCCCCGTTGAGGTTCCCGCTGCCCGCAAGGTGCGCGAGAATCCGGCCACCTTTGATGACCACTACAGCCAGACGCGGATGTTCTTCCGCTCCCTGACTCCGGTGGAACAGGACCACGTGGTGCAGGCCTACACCTTTGAACTGGGCAAGTGCTACGAGGAGAACATCCGCCTGCGCCAGCTGCAGGCGCTGGCGAATATCGATGAGCGGCTGGCCGCCGAAGTGGCAACCGGCCTCGGACTTGAGGCCCCGGCTCCCGAGATCGAGGTGGCGGACACCGCTCCGAGCCCGGCGCTGAGCCAGCTCGGCGGATCGTGGCCTGTTGCGGGCCGGATTGTGGGCGTTATTGCCGACGATTTCACCGACCCCGCGCAGCTGTCCGAGGTTCTGACCGCGGTCGAGGCAGAGGGCATGGTTCCGCTGGTGGTAGCTCCGCACGGCGGAAAGCTGGCCGGAGGTGCCACGGTCCAGCGGACCTACCTCACCGCCCGTTCCACGGAGTTCGACGCCGTAGTGGTGGCGGTGTCAGGTGCCCCGGCTCCCGACGCCGTGGACAGCCTGGACGCCAAGGCAGGCAACCCCGAGGGGCATCCTTCCCTGGACCCGCGAATCACGCTGCTCCTGGCTGAATCATTCCGCCATGCCAAGGCCATCGGTGCCCTCGGCGAGGGTCCCTCCGTTCTCATGGCCGCCGGTGTCCCTGTTGAGGCACCCGGTATTGTCACGGGAACGGCCGCGGACGTCGTGACGGGCGTCAGCGGACTGTTGGCCAACCACCGCGTCTGGGAACGGTTCCCCACTGCGGTTGCGTAACTGAAACGGCCCCTCAGGGGGCTGCATCACCAAAGGGAGCTCCGGCGACGCGCCGGAGCTCCCCTTTGCTTGTCAGCTTGCCCGGTTGAGCAGTCTGCCTACTTCGGTGCAGGATCCGACGCCGGCGGCCTCAGCGCTCGGATCAGGGCGTGCAGCTCCTGACGCAGTCCCTCAACGTCGTGGCTGCTGCGGGCGAGCAGCCGCGCTTCAGCAGCAGCGGCCTTGGCATGGATCTCCCTGCCGGCTTCGGTGGCGCTCCACCGGCCGTCTCCACCGGCGTCGGCATACCCGCAGCACTGCAGGGATGACAGGCAGTCCCGCACGCAGTTTTCCCCCAGACCTGAGGCCTCGGTGAGAGCAGACTGGTCCGACGGGGAGAGGACCAGCAGGCCCAGGACGGCAGCACGCTCCTGCGTGAGACGAAGCTCCGTCAATGATTCTTCGGTTGCCCGTTCGGTGATAAAGGCCGCTGCGGAGAGCAGCCGCGGAACGTAGCCCGCTGCATCAGGTTCAGGACTCAACTGCGCCATCCCGGCGGGGTCCAGCTGGCGGGAACCGGGTGGCCGGCAAACGTCTCACAGGCGGAGCAGGTGTAATTGGCCACACCGGGGAGGTCATCCGTGGGCGGGGTGAAGGACTCGAAAATGAGGAAGTCGTCCACTCCGCACTGGTGACAGACGGGTATTTGAACTGCGGGATCCATGAATGTCCTCTGCTGGAGGGTTGCAGAATGTCATGGCCGCGTCTTGACCGTAGGGAATTTATCGTAATATCGAACCGCACGGCAGACAATTCCGGACCGGCGCTGCCGAAGGGTGCAATCCGCTGTCCATCTCCGTGGAATCCCGAGCAAGAGGACACATGGACGACCCAAAGTTTGAAACAGCCCCGTGGGCACAGCTGCAGGATCTGTTGGTTGATCACGAGGACGTACAGGAATTCCTGCAGGAGCTGGCACGGCTTACGGCATCTTCCTTGTCCGCCAGGGCAACAACCTATTGCGGCATCACTCTGCAGCGCTCCCGCGATCATCAGTTCACCGTGGCCAGCAGCGATGACGAAGCGCTGCAGATGGATGAGATCCAATACGCCTTTGGCGACGGCCCCTGCCTGCATGCCATCCGCATCCAGGATGAGGTGCACGTCGGCAACTCAGCGGCGGATCCGCGCTGGCCTGAATACATGGCACACATCAGGGACTACGGCATCAGGTCCATGTATTCCGTGCCGCTGAAGCTGGAGGGCCACGCGAAGGCGGCAATGAACCTCTATGCGAAAGACCCGGACGTCTTTGATGAGGAATTCCGGCGCGTAGCCCGGACCTACGGCGCCGAGGCCTCCCAGGCACTGCTCCTCGCGGTCCGTGTTGCCCGGCACGCAGCCACGGTGGAAGACCTCCAGTCGGTCCTGACCTCACGCACCGACATTGACCTGGCCGTGGGAATCATCATGGGACAAAACCGCTGCACGCAGCAGGAGGCCTTTGACACTCTGCGGCGGGCCTCCAACGGCCGGAACCTGAAGGTGCGGGTCCTTGCAGCGGAGATGGTGTCAAGGCTGAACGGCGAACCGGCCACCACACACTTCACGGCGGGGTAGGAACGCCCTGCTGGACGGCGGCCGCCGTCCAGCAGGGCGTGAGGCCGGTACGTGTGAGCGTACGCGGTGCTCTTCTGCTCAGGCAGGCAGGAGCTCGCTCCAGTCCGTTGCAAGCTCCAGCCCCAGGGCCGTGGACACCGAAGCGTGGGCCACCTTGCCGCCGGCAATATTCAGCCCGCGGGCCAGTGCGGGAGAGGCGTCAAAGGCGCCGCGCACACCGCGGTCGGCCAGCGCAACGGCGTAGGGAAGCGTCACGTTGGTGAGGGCGTAGGTGGAGGTGTTCGGGACAGCTCCGGGCATGTTGGCGACGCAGTAGAACAGGGACCCGTGGACACGGAACGTCGGATCCTGATGCGTGGTGGGGCGGCTGTCCTCGAAGCACCCGCCCTGGTCCACTGCAATGTCCACCAGGACGCTGCCGCTCTTCATCCGGGAGACCATCTCATTGCTGACCAGCTTCGGCGCCCGGGCACCGGGGACGAGTACCGACCCAATCACCAGGTCGGCGTCGGACAGGGCACGTTCAATTTCAAACGCGTTGGACGCAACGGTGCGGATCCTGCCGGCATACTGGGCGTCGAGCTGGCGCAGCCGGTCGATGTTGATGTCCAGGACCGCGACGTCGGCATGGGCTCCCACCGCGCCGGCCACAGCATTGGTGCCGGCCACTCCGGCGCCGAGAACCACTACCTTTGCCGGGCGGACGCCCGGAACGCCGCCTAACAACAGCCCCGGACCGCCGGCCGGTGAGGTCAGGCACTGCGCGCCCACCTGGACTGAGAGCCGGCCCGCCACCTCGGACATGGGTGCCAGCAGCGGCAGCACACGCCCTTCCTGCACGGTTTCGTAGGCGATGGCGGTCATGCCGGATTCCAGCAGTGCCGTTGTCAGCTCGGGCGCTGCAGCCAGGTGCAGGTAAGTGAACAGCACCAGGTCGGGACGGAAGAAGCGGTATTCCGACTCCACCGGTTCCTTGACCTTCAGGACGAGGCCGGCCCGGCTCCACACGTCGTCGGCGGAATCAAGGATCCGGGCACCTGCGCCGGCGTACTCCTCATCACTGATGCTGGAGCCGGTTCCGGCGCCGCTCTCCACGAGGACGGTGTGTCCGCGGGTAGTGAATTCGTGTACGCCGGAGGCCGTGATGGCCACCCGGAACTCGTTGTTCTTGATTTCCTTGGGGATACCGATAATCACAGCTTGCTCCATTGCATTGCAGGTGAGGCGGTGGACCGCCGGGTTTCCCCACCAGCATAGGGGAGGGAGCCGGTCACTGCCCGCCGGGTGTCTCGCCGTTGGCTGCCCGGGCCGTCCTCGCCGCCTGCTGGTCACGGAGCCAGGCTTCGACGTCGGACAGGCGGATGCGGCGGTGCGTGCCGCGGTATTCCACCGGGATAACGCCGGCGTCCGTGAGGTTGCGCAGGTACGTATGGGATATTCCTGCTGCGGCCGCTGCCTGCGACGTCGTCAGCAGGGGAACATTGGATCCGGCAGCGGGTGCCGGTTCCCGGGCGGCTGATGCATCCGCCGGAGCCCGCCCGGCTGCGGCCGGCGCTTCGCCACCGGGCGCAGCACCGGAAGTGATCACGACGTCTTCACCGCGTCCAAGCCTGACGAGGAGGTCCAGCACCGCATCCCGGGCGGCAGCGGGCAGGCGAAGCGCCGTGCCGTCAACAAATACGGTGACGTCCCCGGCGGACAGTGCCCGGGACAGTGCCCGCACTTCCGAGGCAGGGAGCGCGGGGGTTTGATGGGGGCTCTGGGTCATGCTGCCATCTTGCCAAAGATCGCAGGCATCCGGTGCATGCGCCCCCTGCGGACGCCGCCGGCGCCGGCCGCGTTGACCGGCGGCGCGGCGGCACGGAGGATTGACAGTAGCTGTCCGGGCGCCAACCGCCTGTGAGTGGCGGCGTGAAGGGAACTCCTTGCAAGATCTGGCACCAAGCTCCGGCGGCTCGTCCTGGCGTCCCGACATCCTGGGGGAGGGCTATGAGCGGCTGACCTTGGAACTTCCCGGCGGTGCGCCGGGAACGCTGGTCCGCTATTCCCCTGACGAAGAATGTGCCGGGGATGCCGATGTCCTCTACGTCCACGGGTGGTCGGATTACTTTTTCCAAACCGAACTTGCGCAGTACTGGGCCGCAGCAGGAGCCCGGTTCTACGCCCTGGACCTGCATAATTACGGGCGCAGCCTCCGGCCGGGGCAAAGCCCGGGGTTCGTCACCGACCTCGGGGATTACGACGCCGACATAGCGGCCGCGCTCGCAGCCATGGGGCGCCCTGATCCCGCGTCCGGGTCTCCCGCCTCCGGGCGGCCCCTGATCCTGGTGGGGCATTCCACGGGCGGGCTCACGCTGAGCCTTTGGGCGGCCAGGCATCCGCTTGCTGCGTCCGCCCTGGTCCTTAACAGTCCGTGGCTTGAATTTCAGGCCTCGGAACTGGCCCGGCGGCTGATCTCGCCGCTGGTGGGGCTGGAAGCGCAGCGCCGGCCGCTGGCACTGCTTCCTCCGGTGGATTCGGGCAACTACTCCCGGGCCACCTTCTCCGCCTTTGGCGGTGAGTGGACCTATAACCTGGCGTGGCGGCCGCTGAGGGGTTTTCCTGTCACCCTGGCTTTCCTCAACGCCGTGTTCCGGGCGCAGGCTACCGTAGCTGCGGGACTTCACCTTGAGATCCCGGTCCTGGTGCTGCTGTCGGACAAAAGCTACCTGCAGCCTCGCTGGTCGGTCGACGCCGGAACCTCCGACGTCGCCCTGGACGTGAACGTGGTGGCCCACCGGGCACTGTCGCTGGGTTCCAGCGTGAGCATCAACCGGATTCCCGACGCCCTCCATGACGTTTTCCTGTCACCGGGCCCGGTGCGGCGCCGAGCCTATGCAGCAGTGGCCCGCTGGGGGCGCGGCTACCTGCCCGCAGCTTCGAAACCGGTGCCGGAGCTGCGGGCGGGTACTCAGTCGATCAGCTCGTAAGCCGGCAGGGTCAGGAAGTCCACGTAGTCCTCAGCCAGGCTGATATCGGCGATCAGTTGGCTGGCCGGAGCGTAGTACCGGGCGAACATGTCCTCCGGCACCTCGCTGCGCAGCCGTTCGGTCTCCTCGGCCAGCAGCCGCTTCACCAGATCCTCCGTTACGGTGGCGCCGGTGTCCTCCAGGACCACGGAGTTGCGGACCTGCTGCCACACCTGCGAGCGGGAGATCTCCGCCGTCGCCGCGTCCTCCATCAGGTTATGGATGGCCACCGCGCCGTTGCCGGACAGCCAGACGGCGGTGTAGGCCACCGCAACATAGAGATTGGAGCGCAGGCCGGCCTCGGTGACGGATCCGCCCGCGGTGCTGACATCCAGCAGATCTGCAGCGGAAACTGAAACATCGTCCCGCAGGCGGTCCACCTGGTTCGGTTTCTCTCCCAGCACGGAATCGAAAACCTCGCGGCACGTCTGAACCATGTCCGGATGGGCCACCCAGGAACCGTCAAAGCCGTCCGTGGCTTCGCGGGTCTTGTCTGCGGTGACTTTTTCGAAGGCCTTGGCCGTGATCTCCGGTTCCCGCCGGTTCGGAATGAAGGCTGCCATGCCGCCCATGGCAAAGGCCCCGCGGCGGTGGCAGGTTTTCACCAGCAGCTCGGTGTAGGCCCGCATGAACGGTGCCGTCATGGCTACGTCCGCACGGTCCGGCAGCAGGAAAGCCTTGCCCGCGTCGCGGAAGACCTTAATCATGCTGAACAGGTAATCCCAGCGGCCGGCGTTCAGCCCGGAGGCATGGTCCCGCAGCTCATAGAGGATCTCGTCCATTTCAAATGCCGCCGGAATGGTTTCGATGAGCACCGTTGCACGGATGCTGCCCTGCGGAATGCCCGCGTACTCCTCGGCAAAATTGAAAACATCGTTCCAGAGCCGGGCCTCGCGGTGGCTCTCCATCTTCGGAAGGTAGTAATACGGGCCGGCTCCGTTTTCCAGCAGGGTGCGGGCGTTGGCGAAAAAGTGCAGCCCAAAGTCCACCAGTGCACCCGCGGCGGGCTCGCCGTCGATCATCACGTGCTTTTCCGGCAGGTGCCAGCCCCGCGGACGAACCACCATGACTGCCAGCGGGGCGTCGTCGCGCAGGGCATATTCCTTGCCCTCCCTGCTGGTGAAGGAAAGATCCCCGCGGGAGGCACCGTACAGGTTGACCTGGGCGTCCACCACGTTGTGCCAGGTGGGGGTGTGGGCATCCTCCAGATCGGCCAGCCAGACCTTGGCGCCGGAGTTCAGGGCGTTGATGGCCATTTTGGCCGGAGCCGCGGGCCCGGTCATCTCCACCCGGCGGTCCGTCAGGGCAGCGGGGGCCGGAGCAATCTTCCAGTTCGCCTCACGGATGTGCGCCGTTTCCGGAAGAAAGTCCAAGCTCCCGCCAGCTGCAATGGCTGCACGCCGGTCCGCGCGGGCGGCCAGCAGTTCATCCCTGGTGGACCGGAACCGCCGGTGCAGTTCTTCGATGAACTCCAGCGCGTCGGGCGTCAGGATCCTGTCTGCCCCCTCCATTGGGGACAGGTCGCTCACATCAATGGCCATGGTGTTCTCCCTACGAGTGGTGACATCGTTAGCAGTTCATAACTGCATCAATGGGATGCAGCTTACATGCTTCATCGCTCATTTATTTCGTATCGTGGACTTTATTATCTATTCAGTGGAAGTGCAAGGAAGTCTCAGGCGTCACGCGCGCGCATAAAGGTGAGTACATCCG
This sequence comes from Arthrobacter sp. NPDC097144, assembly GCF_044762205.1. Lineage (NCBI taxonomy): Bacteria > Bacillati > Actinomycetota > Actinomycetes > Micrococcales > Micrococcaceae > Arthrobacter > Arthrobacter sp. NPDC097144. The sequence goes on from NZ_JBIWDW010000003.1 coordinate 370,294, forward strand.
CCGTCGGGCCCCACCCCTGCCGGGCGTACCAAAGGGCAGACTTGGGCAGCGCCGGCATGAGGATCAACGGACTGTCACGATATGCCGCCTCCTCGGCCAGTGCGGCAAGCACCGCCGTCTCCATGGTGTGGTCCGGATCCGGGCGGCGGATATCAATTCCGCCAAACACCGCGAACCCGTCTCCGCGGGCAATCCGTCCGCTCGCCACCACTTCCGTGTAGGCACTGATCTCCGCCACCGCGTAATCCTGAAAGCCGGTCAGGGCCAGTTCCGCGCCCTCGGGCAGCTGCGGCACCTGCGGCAGATCAGCCGGATCTGCCGTAAGGAGGGCAAGCCGGGAAAGGGAGGTTAGCCCCTGTCCCGCCGCAAATTCACCGGCAGTCTCCGCATCATCCGTCACCAGGGTCAGGCGTGCTCCGCGAAGACCTGCCACCTCTGCCGCTGCCCGCGGAGTGTCCCGCCCCGGCCAGGTGACCACGTACTGCGGCGTGGCTCCGCCGCCCGCAGGAGCCATGAGCACCGCATCGCCGTCGAGCGTGCTGTGGAGGCCGCGGACGGCAGCCCAGGCCGGAGCCCACTGGGTGAAGTTGCTTTGCCAGAGTCCCAATCCGCGTCACCGTCCTGGCCGCGGGGGAGCGGAGGGGGGTGATTCAATCGCAAAAATGGTGACATTGACGGGGCCTGCGGCAACGCCCGTGCCGCGCAGGGCCCGGCGGACCCGCTGTTGCAGGTCGGCGGCCACTTCCAGGGCGTTGAACCGGGCATCCGTGGCCACCTCCACATCAATGGTCGCCCGGCCGTCGGCAACGGAGGCAACCACTCCGTCGCGGGTTGTCCGGGTTCCGGAATCAGGAACCCGGCGCAGATTGTTCCTGGCGGCGGCGCCCCACCTTACGAGGAGCTGGCCCAGACCTGTCCCGAGCCGGAGGATTCCGGGAGTCTCCCTCGCGGCGCGTGCGGCAACCCCCGCAACTACCGCACTTCCGACCACTTTGCCCCGCAGCGGACGCTCACTCATCGTACAAATCCTCCACGGTCAGGTTCACGGTGTGCGGCACAATTCCCACCGAGGCTTCCACTGCGTCACGGATGCGCAGACGCAGGAACGTCATGGCACGCTGGATGTCGACGCCGGGTGCCACGGCAGTGCGCAAATGGATCAGCAGGCCCGGTCCGGCGCCGGGAGCCAGATCAATGCGGCAGCGGCGTGCCCGCACGCCGCCAAGTTCCCGGGCAGCGTCCCGTACGACGCCGGCCAGGGCGGCTTCGCTGATCACGATGCTTCCGCCGCGGCTGCCGGCCAAGGGAAGCCGGACGCCCCGCCGGACCTGGGCGCAGGCCACTTCCAGGACAGCGTCTTTCAAGCCGTGCGGCGGACGCAGGTCCGGGTGCTGCAGGTCCTGGTCCCGCAGCAGCGCCGTGGCGCTGGACAGTGCTTCCAGATTGTTTCGGGCTGTCCGGCAGTACGCACAGGAAAGGGTATGGGGGTCCGGGGTGCGGTTGATGTCCTGCCAGACGCGGTTGACGCTGCGCCCGCAGGCCAGGGTGGACGGCCGGTTCTCTAGTGCCATTGGATCATTGCCTCCGCAAGGTTTTCGCGTGCCCGGGCCAGGCGGCCCCGTACGGTGCCGGGACCGATCCCCAGGGCTGCGGCAATTTCCGCGTAGCTGAGGTCATGGAATTCGCGAAGCAGCCAGCAGGCACGCTGATCAGGCGGCAGATCCGCCAAAGCCTTGGACAGGCACTCATACTGAGCAGCGAGCTCGGCGTTGCGGTGCGGATCACCGGCTTGCAGGTTCATCGCGGGCCACAATGCCGCCCCGTCCACACTGTCCTCCGGATGCGTGCTGCGGCGGCGCAGTACGTCAAAGCAACGGTTGGTTGCCGTCCGGTAGACCCAGCCGCCGAAGGCACTTGACCTGTCCAGGCCGGGAAGGGCACGCCACCCCGCGGTGAGGGTGTCCTGAACGACGTCTTCGGCCTCCCCGCGGTCATTGAGCATTCGCATGGCCAGCCGGAACAGCCGCCCCTGGTAGGTCTCCACTAAATGCTCAAAGGCGGCCAAGTCACCGTCCTGGGCGCGGGCGACGATTGTTGCCTCGTCCAGGCGGGCTATTTCTGAAAGGCCTCCGGATCCTGCCGGGAGGCTGGACTGCACAAAGGTGCCGGACTCTTCCGGCAGTTGAGCCGCTGCCATGAAGGCCCCTGTCCGGTCCGGCGGATGCCGGTCCCTTCCCCAATATGGCAGACCGTTTCACGGCGCGGAATACTGTCCGGCTCCGGCGGGATAAAGAAAAAGAACTTTGCGGAACAACGTGACGATTGTCCCCGCACCGCGTCTTTAATTCCGTACGAGATCCCCGGGGGATCCAGTCCCAAGCAGGAGATGAATGACATGGCAGATGTCCAAAAACCGTCAGCACCGTCCGTAGGGCCGGTATCCGCCTCGCAGGGCAGCGGAGGATCTTCCGGTTCGAATGCCGGCACCGTTGGCGCAGGCACGGCGACCAGCCCCAGTGACCTTGAACAGGCCGGCAAGTCCGGTCCGCTGCACACTCCTCATGGTGACACCACCATTGAAGAGACTGTGGTGCAGAAACTCGCGGGCATGGCCACGCGTGAAGTCCCGGGTGTTTTCGCGATGGGCAACGCTGCGCGGCGGGCCTTCAGTTCAATGACCGAGCGGATTCCCGGCTCCCAGACGAATGTCAGCAACGGCGTCAGCGTGGAGAAAGGGGAAAGGCAGGCAGCTATCGACGTCAGCATCGTGGTGGAGTACGGCTTCTCCATTGTTGAGGTCAGCCAAGGCATCCGCCGCAACGTGATCCGGTCGGTGGAAAACGCCACGGGTCTGGAAGTCCTGGAAGTGAATGTCAATGTCACTGATGTGCATTTGCCGGACGACAGTTCCGATGATGACCAGGATTCCGCCAAAAAGCCGTCCGGCCGGCTGGAATAGCCGCCGGGCGCCAAGCAACCAACCGGCCGGAGCCAGCGGGCCCCGGCCGGCGTACTACTGAAGGAGAGCAACATGTCTGCAACAAAATGGTGCATGTCCGTTGGTCTGGTCCTGGGGATCGTACTTGCTTTCGGAGGTTGGTACGCCCTCTTGCTGGCGGTGCTGTTCGGGCTGGTCGGGCTGCTGGTGGGTATGGCAGCTGAAGGCCGGCTCGACTTCCAGACTATGTTTGGCCGGGCGTCCAGCAGATGAGCACAGTTGAAGTCCGGAGCGGCTTGTCTCCGGGTCCCGTCCGGCAGCCGCCGCCCGCTGGACCAGGACGCGGCTCAACCGTGATCGCCCGGAAGGTGCTGGAGAAAATCGCCGGCCAAATCGCAAAGGATGAGACCTTCGCGGGAGGCAGTTCGGGGGGTTTCCTGGGCATCGGAGCACGGGCTGACCTTTCTGCCAGGCCCCAGGCGCATGTGGAGCTGGCAGGAAATATTGCCTCGCTGAAAGTGGACGTGGGGCTGCCGTATCCGGTTCCGCTTCGTCAGGCCACTGACCAGCTGAGGGACCGGATATCCTCCCGGGTCACCGAGCTCACCGGTGTGGAGGTGCGCCAGGTGGACGTCACCGTGTCCTGGCTGCGGCCCAAGGAATCCGCAAACGGCCGCCGGAGGCTGCTGTGAGCGACGCTCCCGGGGTTTCCCTGCGGCCGCGGCCCAGCCGGGCGGTCCCGGCGACAATCTGCGGATTGGTCCTGCTGGCTTTGGGAGTGGCACTGGTTTGGGCCGGAATTGCGCGGCTGGCCCAGGGCGAGTGGCCGCCGTTCTTTACAACGGTGTCTGACTGGCTTGAGTCGCTGAGCTGGAACAGCACTGGAAGTTGGATCGCCGGAATCATCCTCGCCGTTGTAGGCGTGGTCCTGCTGCTGTCGGTCCTCATTCCCGGACGTTTCCATTCCCTGCCCCTGCATCTGGATACGGCTGCGGAGGTGACGGGTGAAAGCCGCGCCGTGATGTCCCGCCGCGCCGCCGCGCGGTTGGCGGCAGCCACCTGCGAACACATCGACGGTGTGTCTTCGGCATCCGCAACGGCCTCGGACCGGGAAGTGCGCGTTTCCGTCAACACGGCACTGCGCGACACCGCCGACCTGCAGCACTGGGTCACGGACGGGGTCCGCTCACGGCTCCAGGCAGCGGGTCTGGAACCCGTTCCAAAGATCAGCGTCACCATCAGGTCCAGCAGCTGATCGGTTCCGCCGCAACCGGCGGCGGAACCGCACTGCCGGACCACCACTGACAGAAGGGCAAGACCATGCGCCAGCATGCCGGCACCGCCAACCGTGTGTGGCTGATCATTCTTGGACTGCTGTGCCTCGCAGCGGGAATTTATGTCATCCTGTCTGCTTCCTCTGTGCTGGGCAGCGCGGACGGTTCGGTCCTGTATGGTCCGCCGGAAAACGTCACTGATCCGGACTATGCGCCGGTTGTGGCTGTCCTCGGCGGCCTGCTGATAGGCCTGCTGGGCCTGTGGTGGATCCTGGCCCAGATTCCGCGGCGCGTTGCCGCCGGACCGTTCCGGTTGCAGGAGAGTCCATCCCGCGGAACCACTGTCTGTAATCCGTCGGTCCTTGCTGCCGCGGTCGAAAATGACACGAACCAGATTCCGGGAGTGGTGGATTCGGCGGCAATGGTGCGCGGAACCGCCGAGGAGCCGGACCTCACCTTGAAAGTAACGGTCAATGCCCGGGCGGACATCGGGGAGGTGGTGCGCCGGATCCAGGAAACCGTAGTGCCGAATCTGGCGTCGGCTCTGGAGAATCCGCTGCACAGCCTGGGGATCCAACTCGAAGCCAGTAATAAGGCGGCCTTTGCCGGTGGTGCTGTCAGCTCCACCGGAACCGTGGTTTATTAGCCCCATGCCAGCTACGCCTCAGGAGCACAGCGGCCGCTCCCAACCTGGCCCCTCCGCAACGCTTCCGCTGTGCGTTACCTGCGGAACGCAGTTTGGAGCGGCGCGGCAGAACTGTCCCATCTGCGAGGACGAACGCCAATATGTGCCGCTGACCGGCCAGGCCTGGACCACGCTGGAGAAATTGTGCGGCCCCTCCCACCGCGGAACCGTCCATTCCCAGGGGCCGGGCGTCCTTGGCATCGGCTGCGAGCCGTCCTTCGCCATCGGACAGCGCCCGCTGTTGATCAAGGCAGCCGGCGGCAATGTGCTTTGGGACTGCCAGGCCTATTTGGACGACGAGCTCGCCGCCCTGATCCGCGCCGAAGGCGGCATCAGCGCGATCGCGGTCAGTCATCCGCACTTTTACACCACCATGGTGGAATGGGCGCATGAATTCGGCGCGCCGGTGTATCTGCACGCGGCCGACCGGGAATGGATTGGACGGGCGGATCCCGCACTGCAGTTCTGGAACGGCGACAGCTTCGCCCTGTCCGAGGGCCTGACCCTTCACCGCGCGGGCATCCACTTTGCCGGCGGAACGGTTCTGCACTGGGAAGGGAATCCGGACGGCGGCGGAGCACTTTTCACCGGTGACATCATCAATGTCATTCCCGACCGGACGCACGTGTCCTTCCTGTACAGCTATCCCAACCAGATTCCCGAGCGTCCCGAGACAGTGCAGGAAGCTGCAGCCCGACTGGAACCGCTTCGATTCGACCGGTTGTACGGCGGCTGGTGGGACCGGATCATCCTGCACGGGGCAGATCGGATTGTGCAGGAGTCCGCCCGGCGGTACCTCGCCTTTACGCGGGGCAAATAGCAGGCGGCCTCACCGGTACGCCACGCTCCCGCCGGGCCCCGGGGTTACTTGACAGCTTCTGCCTGCGGCGTCAGCGCGGCGCGCTCACCAGCGGCCATGGCCTTGTACTCGGCCACCCGGGCCTGGTGCAGCGGGGTCCGGCGCAGGAACGCATAGACAACACCCAGCAGGGCAAACCAGATGGGTGTGACCATCAGCGCCTGCAGGGTATCCGCCTGAGTGGTCAGTGCCCACAGGATAAAGACGAAGAACGCCAGGACCACGTAGACCATCACCACGCCGCCGGGCATCTTGAACTTCGACGCCTCGTGCAGCGCGGGCCGGCGCTTGCGGAATACCAGGTAACTCAACAGGATGACCGTCCACACAAACATGAAGCACAGTGCGGAGATGGTGGTCACCAGCGTGAAGGCTGCGCTGACCGACTCACCGGCGTACAACAGCACCACGCCGGCCAGCAGGAAGGTGCAGGAGAAGAACAGGGCGTTCTGGGGCACCTTGCGCCGGGACAGCCGGCCAAACGGGCGAGGGGCGTCGCCGTCGTGTGCCAGGCCGAAAACCATGCGCGAGGTGGAATATATACCCGAATTGGCTGAAGACGCGGCGGATGTCAGGACCACGAAGTTCACCACAGCGGCCGCTGCGCCCAGACCGGCCAGGGCGAACATGCCCACGAAGGGGCTGTCATCCGCGCTGAACTTATCCCACGGGACCACCGAAATCAGGATGACCAGGGCGCCTACGTAGAAGAGCATGATGCGCAGCGGAATGGAGTTGATGGCGCGGGGGAGGTTCTTTTCCGGATCCTTGGTTTCCGCGGCTGCCGTGCCCACCAGTTCAATGCCGACGAACGCGAACACGGCAATCTGGAAACCGGCCACAAATCCCATGGGACCCGTGGGGAACAATCCGCCGTGCTCCCAAAGGTTGTTGAACCCGGCTGTGTCTCCGTCACCGGAGGTGAAGCGGGTGAAGATCATGACCAGGCCCACCACAATGAGGGTGACAATGGCCAGGATCTTGACCAGGGCAAACCAAAATTCAGTTTCACCGAAGGCCTTGACTGTGGGGAGGTTCAGGGCCAGCAGCACCAGGATGCAGGCCAGGGCCGGAATCCACAGCGGCGCATCCGCCCACCAGAAGGTGACGTAGTGCGAAATGGCGACGACGTCGGCTATTCCGGTGACCACCCAGCAGAACCAGTAGGTCCAGCCGGTGAAGAACCCTGCCCAGGGGCCCAGGAGATCGGCGGAGAAATCGGTGAAGGACTTGTACTTGAGGTTGGAGAGCAGCAGTTCTCCCATGGCCCGCATGACGAAGAACAGCATGAAGCCGATGATCATGTAGACGAAAATCACTGACGGACCGGCCACCGAGATGGTCTTGCCGGAGCCCATGAACAGGCCGGTTCCGATGGCGCCGCCGATGGCCAGGAGCTGGATGTGGCGGCTGGAGAGGGAGCGGGAGAGTTCCGGTTCGGAGGAACTGGTCCCTCCGGGGTTGGTCTCCGCGGGGGAAGGGCGGGTCAGGCGGTCAGGCATGGCGTTCTTTCTCATATGGGGCACCTGCCGGCGCGCGTGACGCCGCTACGCGCGCGGAAGGCCTCGGATGAGGCCATATGAGAGGTGTTGGCGCCACCGCCGACAATCCAGTGTGGAAGTCGCGGACGCGCCGTGTCAATTTGAGGGCCCGGCGGCCGGAAAACAGTGCAGTGAGGCGGCGCACGGGCGTCAAAAAGCCCGCGGCAGGCGTCATTCGCTTGTTGAGCTACCCGCATGAGAGTAGGGTCACATGTGGAAACACACAAGTGAATATGCCTTTATCAGCCGTGGCGGGAGAGTTCCGCCAGTGCAGCCACCTATTTCTGTAGGCGACACTGCCCAGGCGGGCGCCGTAGGAGCAAACCCTCCCCGGGAATCTCTCAGGCCCCTGTACCGCCACAGCGAGGCAACTCTGGAAAGCAGCCTCCACACTCCGGTGTGGGACTCACCGACGGTGCAAGCGGGACTCATCCCGCGGAATCTCTCAGGTCCAATACAGAGCGGGGAGGACCCAACGTTTGTTGGCGTACCCCGTCTGCCTTTCCAGGAGCCCCTAATGACTGCTGATCTATCCACTGCCCCAACCCCCGCCGCGTCCGCGTCCGCCGCGCATTCCCTTGGCGCCGCCGAGGCAGCGCCGCTGGCGGAAGGGTTTGTTGACCGCCACATTGGTGTCCGCGCAGGCTCCGCCGAAGCCATGCTCAGGGCCGTGGGCTACGATTCCCTCGATGCTCTGGCAGACATGGCCGTTCCCGCCGCGATCCGCCAGGGCAGCGCGCTGGTGCTCGATCCCGCCCGCTCCGAAGAGGAAACCCTCGCGCAGCTGCGCTCCATCGCCGGCAAGAACAAGACGGCCGTGCAGATGATCGGCCAGGGCTATTACGGCACGCACACGCCGCCGGTGATCCTCCGCAACGTCGTCGAGGACCCCGCCTGGTACACCGCCTATACCCCGTACCAGCCCGAAATCTCCCAGGGCCGGCTTGAAGCCCTGCTGAATTTCCAGACCATGGTCCAGGACCTCACCGCCCTGCCCATCGCCAACGCCTCCCTGTTGGATGAAGCCACCGCAGTGGCTGAAGCCGTGCTGCTGATGCGCCGCTCCAACAAGTCCAAAGCCAACGGCGCCATTGTGCTTGACTCGGAAACCCTGCCGCAGACCATCGCCGTGGTGAAGGGCCGGGCCAAGGCCCTGGGCTTCGACGTAATCGTCACGGATCTCGCCAACGGACTGCCCGACGGCGAAATCACCGGCCTGGTCCTGCAGCAGCCCGGCGTCTCCGGCGTGGTCCGCAATCAGGCGGCTCTGATTGCCGAGGCGAAGGAACGCGGCGCACTCGTTACCGTAGCCGCGGACCTGCTGGCACTGACGCTCATCACTCCTCCCGGGGAACAGGGCGCCGACATTGCAGTTGGCTCCGTGCAGCGCTTCGGTGTTCCGCTCTTCTTCGGTGGTCCGCACGCCGCGTACATGGCCGTCCGCAAGGGCTTGGAGCGTTCGCTGCCCGGCCGCCTGGTGGGCGTGTCCAAGGATTCCGCGGGAACTCCCGCCTACCGGCTGGCCCTGCAGACCCGGGAGCAGCACATCCGCCGCGAGAAGGCCACCTCCAACATCTGCACCGCGCAGGCGCTGCTGGCCATCGTTGCCTCCATGTACGCCGTCTACCATGGTCCCGAGGGCCTGCGGCGGATTGCCCGCCGCGCCCATGATTCCGCCCGCACCCTGGCCACCGCCCTGGCCGCTGCCGGCGTCGAACTGCTCTCCACCAGTTTCTTCGACACCCTCACCGCCCGTGTCCCGGGACGCGCCGCGGAAATCGTTGCCGCAGCCGAAGCCCGCGGCATCAACCTGCGCAGCATCGACGCGGACACGGTGGGCATCTCCTGCGATGAGACGACGACGCCGGCCATCCTCGCCGACGTCGCCGCCGCCTTCGGTGCCGGGGCGGACTTCCCCGCTGAGCCGGAAGGCTTTGAGCTGGCCGCCGAAATCCGCCGCACGTCGGATTTCATGACCCACCCGGTGTTCTCCTCCTACCGCTCGGAAACCCAGATGCTGCGCTACCTGCGCCGCCTCTCGGACCGCGACCTGGCCCTGGACCGCACCATGATCCCGCTGGGCTCCTGCACCATGAAGCTCAACGCCACGGCCGAAATGCAGGCCATGACCTGGCCCGAGTTCGCCTCCATCCACCCGTTCGCTCCGGATTCCCAGACCGAGGGATGGCGTGAACTGATTGCGGACCTCGAAGAGAAGCTCGCGGTCATCACCGGTTACGACAAGGTGTCCATCCAGCCCAACGCCGGCTCGCAGGGCGAACTGGCCGGCCTGCTGGCCATCCGCGGCTACCACCACTCCCGCGGCGAGAACCAGCGCACCGTTTGCCTCATCCCGGCGTCCGCGCACGGTACGAATGCCGCCTCCGCCGTCCTGGCGGGCATGAAGGTGGTGGTGGTCGCCACCGCTGACGACGGCGCCATTGACCACGCGGACCTGCGCGCCAAGATCGATGCGCACCGGGACAACCTGGCCGCCATCATGATCACCTACCCCTCCACCCACGGTGTGTTCGACGACGACGTCCGCGACGTCTGCGACGCCGTCCACGAGGCCGGCGGCCAGGTGTACATTGACGGCGCGAACCTCAATGCACTGGTGGGGCTGGCCCGGCCGGGCGAGTTCGGCGGAGACGTGTCCCACCTGAACCTGCACAAGACGTTCTGCATCCCGCACGGCGGCGGCGGCCCGGGCGTGGGCCCGGTGGCCGTCAAGTCCCACCTGGCACCGTTCCTGCCCGGCGATGCCGCCACCTGGACCGAAGGCGAGGACATTCCGGTGTCGGCATCGCGCTTCGGCTCCGCCGGCGTCCTGCCGATCTCCTGGGCCTACGTGAACCTGATGGGCGGCGAAGGCCTTACCGAAGCCACCAAGAGCGCCCTGCTGGCCGCCAACTACGTGGCCGCCCGGCTCAACGACTACTTCCCGGTCCTGTACACCGGCCGAGGCGGACTCGTGGCGCACGAATGCATTCTGGACCTGCGGGAACTGACCGCGAAGACCGGCGTGACCGCCGAAGACGTGGCCAAGCGCCTGGTGGACTACGGCTTCCACGCGCCCACCCTGTCCTTCCCGGTGGCCGGCACCCTGATGGTGGAACCCACCGAGTCCGAGGACCTGGGTGAAATTGACCGCTTCATCGACGCCATGATCGCCATCCGCGCCGAAATCGACCAGGTGGCCGCCGGAGACTTCACCCTGGAGGGCAGCCCGCTGCGCAACGCGCCGCACACCGCCGTCGTCCTGGCCGGCAACGAGTGGGACCGCGCCTACCCGCGCGAACAGGCCGCTTTCCCGATGCGCAGCCAGCGCATGGACAAGTACTTCCCGCCGGTGGGCCGGATCGACGGAGCAGCCGGGGACCGCAACCTCATCTGCTCCTGCCCGCCCATCGAAGACTTCGAAAACTAGAGCGCTAAGGCTGAGAACAATGACTGAGAAATACACCGCGCTCTACGAAGAGCACAAACGCCTCGGCGCCTCCTTCACCGACTTTGGCGGCTGGCAGATGCCGTTGAAGTACAGCTCCGAACTGGCCGAACACCACGCCGTCCGCAAAGCAGCGGGCCTGTTTGACCTCTCCCATATGGGTGAGGTCAAGGTCACCGGACCCGACGCCGGCGCTTTCCTGGACTACGCGCTGGTGGGCAAGCTGTCCGCAGTGAAGGCGGGCAGGGCCAAGTACTCGCTGATCACCAATGCCGACGGCGGGATCATCGACGACTTGATCAGCTACCGGCTCGACGACGACTCCTACCTGGTGGTGCCCAACGCCGGCAACGCACCGGTGGTCGCCGCGGAGCTGGAAGCCCGCGCCGAGGGCTTTGACGTCACCGTCGACAACATTTCCGAGGGCACCTCGCTGGTGGCCGTCCAGGGGCCCAACGCAGAAGCCATCCTGCTGGCTCTGGTTCCGGCGGAACACCGGGACGCCGTCACGGGAATGAAGTACTACGCCGCGGCGAAGGTGCCGATGGTGCTGGGCGCCTGGAGTGCGGACCTGCTGGTGGCCCGCACCGGATATACGGGCGAGGACGGTTTTGAGATCTACGTAACCAACGACGCCGCACCCATCCTGTGGGCCGCCCTGCTGGATGCCGGAGCGGACCGGGGGCTGATTCCCGCAGGCCTGGCCTGTCGCGACTCGCTGCGCCTGGAGGCCGGGATGCCCCTGTACGGCAACGAGCTCACGCTGGACCTGGACCCTTACGCTGCGGGTCTCGGCCCCGTCGTCGCCCTCTCCAAGGAGGGGGACTTTGTGGGCCGCACCGCCCTGGAAGCCAAGAAGGAGCAGGTTCCGGCCCGCCGCCTCGTCGGGCTGAAGGGCGCCGGCCGCCGTGCCGCCCGCTCTGCCTACCCCGTCCTGTCCGACGGCGCCGTGATCGGTGAAGTCACGTCCGGTGCCCCCAGCCCCACGCTCGGTTACCCGATCGCGCTGGCCTATGTGGACACCGCCTTCTCCGAACCGGGCACCTCGCTGGACGTGGACCTTCGCGGCAAGCCCGAGTCCTTCACCGTCGTCGCCCTCCCGTTCTACAAGCGCACCTCCTAACCCGCCGAGATGGCAGTAAGTGCTCGTCTCAGCTCTGAGAGGCGCACTTACTGCCATCTCGCGCGGCCTAGACTTTGAAGTAACCCGGCAGAACCTCAGATGCACCGAAAGGCACACAATGAGCAAAGTGAACGCAGGACTCCGCTACTCCGCCGAGCACGAGTGGGTGGATGCTTCCAGCCCCGTCAAGGTTGGTATTTCCGCCGTCGCCGCCGACGCCCTGGGCGACGTGGTCTACGTTGACCTGCCCGAGGTCGGCGCAGTGATCACCGCCGGTGAGACCTGCGGCGAAGTGGAGTCCACCAAGTCCGTTTCGGACCTGTACGCTCCGGTCTCCGGCGAAATCATGGAAATCAACCAGGAGGCCATCGACAACCCGGCCCTCCTGAACGAGGACCCGTACGGCGCCGGCTGGCTCTTCACCGTGAACACCACGTCCGAAGGCGAACTCCTCAGCGCCGAAGAATACGCGGAAAAGAACGGCGGCGAGCTGTGACCGATTACCTGAACTCCCACTTGGCGCAGATCGATCCCGAGGTGGCGGAGCAGATCGACAACGAGCGCCGCCGCCAGCAGTCCGGCCTGGAAATGATCGCCTCGGAAAACCACACCTCAGTGGCTGTCATGGAAGCCCAGGGTTCGGTGCTGACGAACAAGTACGCCGAGGGCTACCCGGGGCGCCGCTACTACGGCGGCTGCGAGTACGTGGATGTCATTGAGCAGCTGGCCATCGACCGCGCCAAGGCGCTGTTCGGTGCCAACTTCGCCAACGTGCAGCCGCATTCCGGCGCGCAGGCCAACGCCTCGGTGATGCACGCCTTGATCCGTCCGGGTGACACCATCCTGGGCCTTTCGCTGGCTCACGGCGGCCACCTGACCCACGGCATGAAGATCAACTTCTCCGGCCGGCTGTACAACGTGGTCCCGTACAACGTGGCCGAAGACACCCACCAGGTGGACATGGCCGAGGTGGAGCGGCTGGCCCGCGAACACCAGCCCAAGCTGATCGTGGCCGGCTGGTCCGCTTACGCCCGCCAGCTGGACTTTGCCGAATTCCGCCGCATTGCGGACGAGGTGGGCGCCTACCTCATGGTGGACATGGCCCACTTTGCCGGACTGGTGGCCGCCGGCCTGCATCCCAGCCCGGTTCCCCACGCGCACGTGGTCACGTCCACCACGCACAAGACCCTCGCGGGTCCGCGCGGCGGCATTATTCTCTCCAACGACGCCGACATCGCCAAGAAGATCAACTCGGCTGTGTTCCCCGGACAGCAGGGCGGCCCGCTGGAGCATGTGATCGCCGGAAAGGCCACCGCCTTCAAGATCGCGGCAACCCCGGAGTTCAAGGAACGCCAGGAGCGCACGCTCGCCGGCGCCCGGATCCTCGCCGAACGCCTGCTGGCCGACGACGTCGCCGCCAAGGGCATCTCCGTGATTTCCGGCGGCACTGACGTGCACCTGGTCCTGGTTGATCTGCGCAACGCCGAGCTCAACGGCCAGGAAGCCGAAGACCGGCTCGCGGAGATTGACATCACCGTGAACCGCAACGCCGTTCCGTTTGACCCGCGGCCGCCGATGGTGACCTCGGGCCTGCGGATCGGCACCCCGGCGCTGGCCACCCGCGGCTTCGACGAAGGCGCCTTCCGAGAGGTAGCCGACATCATTGCACAGGCCCTGATTGCCGGTGCAGATGAGGACCTCTCGGAGCTGAAGGCCCGCGTCACCGCACTGGCCTCCGCACATCCGCTGTACACCGAGGTGGCCGACCTGGCCACCGCTCCGGCGCACGTCTAAAAGGAATATTCATGGCTGTTGGCGTTTTTGATCTGTTCTCCGTGGGCATCGGCCCGTCGAGTTCCCATACCGTGGGACCGATGCGTGCCGCTGCCGTTTTCGCGGCGGAGCTGGTTGACGCCGGCATCCTGGAGTCCGTGGCCGGTCTCCGCGTTGACCTGTACGGGTCACTCGCGGCGACCGGCCGCGGCCACGGGACCATGACTGCCGTGCTGCTGGGACTGGAAGGTTTCGCTCCGGAAAAGATCCTGCCCGAAGAAGTCGAGGAGCGCCTGGCCGCCATCGACGCAACCCGGAAACTGCAGCTCTGCTCGCAGGTGCCCGGTGCTGCGGCTTGCGTGCTGGAATACGGCGAAGCGGACATTGTCCTGCACCCGCTGACTGTCCTGCCGCGGCACACCAACGGCATCAAGTTCGCCGCCAGCGCAGCTGACGGAGCGGTGCTGCACGAGGCCACGTTCTTCTCCGTGGGCGGCGGGTTCATTGTCCGCGACGGCGAGGAAGACGCTGCACGCGAAGAGCTCGAGTCCACCAAGGCGGCGTTGCCGTTCCCCTTCCGCACCGCCGTCGGGCTCCTGAAGCACTGCACCGACAACGGGCTGAGCATTAGCGAAGTCATGCTCGCGAATGAACGGGTTTCCCGGCCCGAAGACGAAATCCGGGCGGGCCTGCTGCACATCCGCGACGTCATGGAGGAGTGCAAGAACTCCGCCATCGCCCGCACCGGCCTGCTGCCCGGCGGGCTGAAGGTTCGCCGTCGTGCTCCGGCCTGGCACGCCCGGCTGCGCGCCGAGGACCCGAACCGGGATCCGAAGTTTTGGCAGGAATGGGTGAACCTTGTGGCGCTGGCCGTGAACGAGGAGAACGCGTCCGGCGGACGGGTGGTTACCGCGCCCACCAACGGCGCCGCCGGCATCATTCCCGCCGTCATGTTCTACGCCACCCACTACGGGCCCGGCATGGAAAATGCCACCCAGGAAGAGAAGGACGACGTCGTGGTGCGGTTCCTGCTCGCCGCGGGCGCCGTGGGCGTTCTCTACAAGGAGCAGGCCTCCATTTCCGGTGCGGAGGTGGGCTGCCAGGGCGAGGTGGGTTCCGCGTCCTCCATGGCCGCAGCCGGTTTGGCGGAAATATTGGGCGGAACGCCGGAACAGGTCGAGAATGCCGCCGAAATCGCCATGGAACACAATCTGGGCCTGACCTGCGATCCGATTGGCGGACTGGTGCAGGTCCCCTGCATCGAGCGCAACGCCATCGGTGCCGCCAAGGCCGTCAATGCCGCGAAAATGGCGCTCTGGGGCGACGGCGACCACCGCGTCTCGCTGGACGAGGTGATCGTCACCATGCGCGAAACCGGCCGGGACATGAGCTCAAAGTACAAGGAGACCGCGCTGGGCGGACTGGCCGTCAATGTAGTGGAGTGCTGACTTTCGGCATTGTCGCAGGTTGAGCCGGCGCCGTTCCTTTGATAGACAGTAAGGGTACTTAGTACTGCGCCTGCCGGAAAGGAAGAGCAATGCCCAAGACCGGAAAGAACGATTCTGCCAAGAAGAGTGAACTGCCCTCAACTCTGCAGCGTTCGGACAAGTTGGCCCAGGATACGTTCGCAAAGACCTATGATTCCGCGGTTGACGAGTATGGCGAGGGGGAGCGGGCTGCCCGCACGGCCTATGCCGCCCTAAAGCACACACACGAAAAAGTGGGTGACCACTGGGAAGCCAAGGAAGAGGCCGGCCCGTCCGACGCCAAGGCCGAAGGCGGCAGGGGTTCATCCGGAGAAACCAAGGGCGGCGTGGATGCCAATGCATCCAAGGACCACCTCTACGGCGTCGCCTCAAAACTGGACATTTCAGGCCGGTCCAACATGACCAAGGATGAGCTGGTGGACGCGATTCAAAAGGCAAATAACAAAGCGTCACGAAATTCACGAAAGAGCTGAGAAAGCCTCCGGATGGTTTCTTTCCTGAAACTCCGGCAAACGCGAGATGAAGGCTATCTGGTGAACCGCCGATCCGGCCTACTTCACGGCACCCATGGACAGGCCGCGCACCAGCTGCTTCTGCGCTACCCATCCGGCCAGGACCACCGGCAGTGACGCGAGGACCGAAGCGGCGGACAGCTGCGCCAGGTACAGGCCTTCACTGGTCATTTGAGAGACCAGGAACACCGGTACCGTGGCGGATTTGGCCGCCGTAAGGTTCAGGGCGAAGAAGAACTCGTTCCATGCGAAGATCACGCAGATCAGGGCGGTGGCTGCCAGGCCGGGGGCAACCATCGGCATCAGCACGCGCCACAGCGTCTTCATCAGGCCAGCACCGTCCATTTGCGCCGCTTCGAGAACCTCGGCGGGCACTTCCTGGAAGAAGGAGCGCATCATCCACACTGCTATCGGCAGGTTCATGGACGTGTAGAGGACCACCAGTGTCCAGATGTTGTCCAGTACCTTCAGCTGGCCGGCAATCACGTAGATCGGCATGATGACCGCGACCACCGGAAGCATCCGGGTGGAGATAAAGAAAAACAGGACGTCGGAGGTCTTTTTCACGGGGCGGATGCTCAGCGCGTAGGACGCCGGAACAGCCATGATCACCACCAGCAGGGTGGATACTCCGGTGGCAATCGCTGAATTGATGAAGTAACTGCCGGCGCCGGCGTCGAGCACTGCGCGGTACTGGTCCAGCGTGGGAGTGAAGAAAAAAGTGGGCGGATTGGAGGCAGCGGCAGACTCTTGCTTGAAGGACGTCAGGACCATCCACAGCACCGGCGAGAAGAAGCCGATCGCGAGGATCCAGGTCAGGGCGGTCAACAGTGACGCGCCGGTCCGCGGCTTTCCCCGCTTGGGCCGGGCTGCCGGGTTCTCGGAAGCGGAGGGGACGCCTCTGGGAGGAGCCGGTTCGGTTTGGGTGCTCACGGCTAGTCCTTTACGTCGAAGCTGCGGAAGATCAGGCGAAGGGCAAAGGTGGCAATGATGATGGTGGCAACCACCACCACCACGCCCATGGCAGCGGCCTGACCAATGTCGAAGCCCAGGAAGGCCCGCTGGTAGATGTAAAACGGCAGGTTGGCGCTGGCGGTGCCTGGCCCGCCGGCGGTCATCAGGTAAATCTGGTCGAAGGTGTTCACCACGTAGATCGCGCCGAGCAGGACGCCGAGTTCGATGTACCGGCGCAGCTGCGGCAGCGTCACCGAGATGAAGGTCCGCCACCAGCCGGCACCGTCAACCTGCGCTGCCTCCAGTACATCCTTGGGCTGTGACTGGAGTCCGGACAGGACCAGCAGCATCATGAACGGAGTCCACTGCCACACGAGGGACATGAGGATGGAGGCAATCGGATGGGCCGAGGTCCAGTCCACGGGGGAGATTCCCACCAGGCCGATCAGCCAGTTCAGCAACCCGTAGTTGGGGTTCAGAATGGACACCGACCAGAGCAGGGAGCCGGCCACCGGCATGATCAGGAACGGGGTGATCAGCAGGGTTCGGACGATTCCCCGGCCGATGAAAGCCCGGTCCAGCAGGATGGCGAACACAATGCCCAGGAGCATTGCAAAGAAAACGCAGCCCAATGTGAAAATCACCGAGTTCAGGGCGGCCTGGCGGAAGGTGGAGTCGGCAAAAATCTCAATGTAATTGGAGAACCATACAAAGCGGTCGCCCTCCGGGTTCAGCAGGTTCCAGTTCTGCAGTGAATACCAAATGGTGAAAAGAAAGGGAACCTGGGTCACTATCAGCGTGAAGACCAGTGCCGGCAGCAGCGGTGCGCGGCGCCTCCAGCCTTCGGCACTGGAGATGCCGCGGGCGTGGCGCTGTTCAGCGTCCCGGCGGACCTTGGCTTGGTGCTTGTCTACCAGGGCGCTCATTTGCTGTCTCCTGACTGGTAGCTCTCCGCGATGGTTTCGGCGTAGCGCTGTGACTGTTCAAGGGCCTCGGGCACCGTTTTTTGTCCCGCGATCGCTGCTGAGATCTGCTGGGCAACCCGGGTGCCGAGGTCCTGGAACTCGGGGATGCCCACGAACTGCAGCCCCGGATACGGCACGGAGCCTTTCATGCTGGATTCCTGCGAGGCCCCCGCCATGGCGGTCAGCGTGGGTTGGGCATAGGCCTCGGCAACTTCGGCGAATTCGGGAATCTCGTAGGTGGACAGCCTGCTGCCCGGCGGCACCCGCTCCCAGCTGATTTTCTCACCAACCAGCTGGATGTAGTCCTTATCGGTCATCCATGAGATGAAATCCCAGGCCGCATCCTTCTTTTCGCTGGTGGCGGGAATCGCCAGGGACCAGCTGTACAGCCAGCCCGAGGAATCCGTCTCATTCACCGGTGCCGGCGCGTAGCCGGTTTTCCCCACCACCAGCGAGGAACTGGGATCTTCAACCGAGGAGACCATGGAAGTGGCGTCGTACCACATGGCCGCGTTGCCCTGGCTGTACTGGGTGAGGCAATCGCCGAACCCGGAAGTGGCCGCGCCCGGCTGGCCGTAGCTGCGCACGAGGTTCACATAGTCGGTAACGGCGGCTTCCACCTCCGGTGAATCGAGGGTGGCGTTCCAGTCCTGGTCAAACCAGCCGCCTCCGTAGGTGTTCATCATGGTGGTCAGGGGAGCCATGACCTCGCCCCATCCGGCCAGCCCGCGCAGGCAGACACCGGAGAACCCGTTGTCCGGGTCGTTAAACCTCTCCGCAAAATCGGTGATGTCCTGCCACGTGGGTTTCTCCGGCATAACGAGGCCGGCTTCCTCAAAGAGATCCTTGCGGTAAGCCAGGAAAGAGGATTCCCCGTAGAAGGGCACCGAGTACATATCCCCTTCGTAGCTGAGCGATTCACGGATATTGGGAATGAAGTCCTCCGGGTCATAGCCCGGGGTGTCCTCCGTGTAGTCCTGGAGATTGGTGATCCAGCCGTTTTCAGCCCACATCGGCGTTTCATAATTCGAGATCATTACAACGTCGAATTCCCCGCCCCCGGTTGCCACGGATGCTGTGATTTTGGCCCGGGCCTCGTTTTCGGGAAGCGAGACAAACTGGGGATCGACGTCCGGGTACCGGGCACGGAACTCGTCCTCCAGGGAGATTGCATCGGTCATC
This sequence comes from Arthrobacter sp. NPDC097144, assembly GCF_044762205.1. Lineage (NCBI taxonomy): Bacteria > Bacillati > Actinomycetota > Actinomycetes > Micrococcales > Micrococcaceae > Arthrobacter > Arthrobacter sp. NPDC097144. The sequence continues at coordinate 389,035 of NZ_JBIWDW010000003.1, forward strand.
TGCGGGTTGGAAACGATGGCCACCACAATTTCCTCGGGGCCCTCTGCGCTGTCACTGCCGCATCCCGCGAGTATGAGGGCAAGGACCGCAGCTCCCGCGGCCACGCTCCTTCGGTCACCGCGTCTGCGGCTTCCCGGCCTGCTGCGTCCTGTCCTCATATGTCACCTTTGCTCATCTGAGAATTGCCTTGTGCTCATTTGGGGAGTAACTCTAAACACAAGCACCCCATTGGGCAACAGCCCCGGTGGTTTTCGAGGGCAGGCTTTCGGACAGGAAGGGCAAGGGCCATTACCGGAATAGACGAATCCCATGAGGAGCTGCTGGCCAGGATCGGGCGTGACTACTACCTCAACAACCGCTCCAAGGTGGAAATAGCCCGGACCTGCGGCATTTCCCGCTTTCAAGTGGCCCGCTATCTGGAGGAAGCCCGGGCACTCGGGATAGTGCGCATCGACATCCGCGTCCCCGCGGCGACCTCCGGGGGCGCCGAACCAGCCCGGCTGGCGGCTGCCCTCGGCATTGAACAGGTGCGCATCACGTCCACGGGCCCGGACGCCCGCACCACCCGGGAATCCATGGCGCAGGCCGCCGCGGAGGAGCTCATGGCGGCAGTTTTCGACGGCGCCGCCGTGGGCATGTCATGGTCCCGCACCCTTGACCTCGCAGCGGGTCATGTGACGGCGCTGCCACCGTGCAGTATTGTCCAGCTCGCCGGGGCGCTGCCGGTTCCCGGCAGCGGAAATTCGCTGGAACTGATCCAGAACCTGGGCCGGCACGACGGCGTGGAAACCTGGCCGCTCTGGGCGCCGCTGGTGGTGGATAACGCCGCCACGGCGCAGAGCCTGCGCGGGCAGCCCGAGATCGCAGAGACCTTGGCCCGGGCAGGCGCCCTGGACGTCGCCGTCGTCGCCGTGGGCGCCTGGCAGCCGGGTCTCTCCACTGTCTGGGACCGGGTGGACAACCGGGTGCGGCTGGCGGCCGCACGCGCCGGCGCGGTGGCTGAATGCTCCGGGCGGCTCCTGGACGCGGCGGGCAAGCCTGTGGAGTCGGAGCTGAACAGCCGCGTTGTGGCGGTAACCATCGAGCAGCTGCAGCATACTCCCCGCGTCATTGCCGTGGCCCAGGGCGCCGCCCGGGCCGAAGCGGTCCGGGCAGTGCTGGCAGCCGGCTTTGTCACCACCCTGCTGGTGGATCAAGAGCTGGCGGCAGCCCTTTCCGGCAACGCCGTCTAAGCCTGGCTTCCCGCCGCCAGATTGCTGACGGTGGCTACCGCTCCGGCCTGGTGCAGGGACTCCAGGGCAGCGGTGTAGGCCTGGACAAACCGGTCATTGGACGCCAGATCGCCAAAGAGGTCAGCGTTCGAGATGAAGGCCAGGGGATCTTCGCGGTTCCGCGCCGCTGAAGCCATCAGGGTTTCCCGCAGCCGGTCCACCACCTCGATCGCTCTGCCCTGCTCATCTGTGCCTTCCGCGTAGCGGGCCCAACCGGCCACAATGGTTGCCGAACGGTGGATCTCCCCGCCTGAAGCCAGGTTTTCGCGGATCACCGGCAGCAGCCATTTGGGTATCCGGTCCGAGCTCTCGGCACAGAGCCGGGCAAGGGTGTCACGGACGTACTCGTTGGAGAACCGTTCAATCAGGCGGTGCTGGTATGCGGGGAGGTCGACGCCGGGAAGGGGCGCCAGCGTGGGGCTCGCCTCCCGCACCATGTACTCCAGCAGGAAATCGGCGAAGAGCGGATCCTGGCTGACTTCATGTGCGTACCGGTATCCGGCCAGATAACCCAGATAACACAGGCCCTGGTGGCTGGCGTTGAGCAGGCGCAGCTTCATGAGCTCATACGGTTCAACGTCGTCCACCAGCTGAACGCCCGCGTCCTCATAGGCAGGACGACCCTGCGGAAAATCGTCCTGCAGCACCCACTGCTCAAAGTCCTCGCTCACCACCGGCCAGGCGTCCTCCACGCCAAAGTCCTCCGCCACCATCGCACGGTCCTGGTCCGTGGTCACCGGAGTGATCCGGTCCACCATCGAGTTGGGAAAAGCAACGTTCTCCTGCATCCAGGCACCGAGCTCCGGATCGCGCAGGGAGGCGAAGGCCGTGAACATTTTGCGGGCCACCTCGCCGTTGCCCTGGATGTTGTCACAGGACATAACCGTGAACGGCGGCAGGCCCCTGTCCCGGCGCCGCTGCAGTGCCTCCGCAACCAGCCCGAAGACCGTGGCCGGAGTAGCACCCGGCTGCAGATCTGCCGCAACTGCGGGGTTGCCGGCGTCAAATTCCCCGGTGACGTGGTGGAAGTTGTACCCGCCCTCCGTGATGGTCAGCGAGACGATCCGCGTGCCGGGGGCAGCCATCTTCTCAATGACCGCTTCGGGGTCCTCCGGCGCCAGCAGGTACTCGATGATCGACCCGATGACGCGCCCCTCGCGGCTGCCGTCAGGATTCTTGAGCACCAAGGTGTACAGGCAGTCCTGGGCATCCATGACCGTCTTCATGGCTGCGTCGCCGGGCAGGACCCCGACGCCGCAGATCGCCCAATCCCGGGCCCCGCCGTCGCTCATGAGCCGGTCCAGATACATCGCCTGGTGGGCCCGGTGGAATCCGCCAACACCAAAATGGACAATGCCAACGCTGAGCTGAGACCGGTCATAGGAGGGAACGGACAGGTTGCCCGGCAGGTTGGATAGGGATGCGCTGCTGAGTTTGCTCATGGTTCCGCCTCGTGGCCGACAGTCGGATAGGTGCCGCTCAACCTACCATGTGAGCAAAATTCGGTCCTCAGATGAGCGAATGCCCCGCGCGGTGAGGAGGGATGGAATTCCTCCGCCACCGTTGACCCGCCCCTGGTTGCGGCCTACTCTCAACCCATCGTCACCGCGGATGATGCTGGAGCGGCAACACCGGGCAGACGGACGTGAAACAAAGACAAAGGAGTTTTTGTGAGAACACCGCTTGCTTTTACCCAGCCGCTGGACCCGATTGGCGATTCCCTCGTCCTGTCCGCCGTGCTGGCGGCCCTGCCGCTGCTGCTGTTGTTTGTCCTGCTGGGTGTCTTCCGGATGAAGGCCTATCAGGCCGGTCTCATCTCGCTGGTGCTGTCCATTGTGCTGGCAGTCGTGGGATGGCAGATGCCCGCGGGACAGGTGGCAGCAGCCACCGGGCTGGGTGCGTTCTACGCCATCTTCCCCATCCTCTGGATCCTGATCAACGCCCTGTGGATCTACAAGCTAACGGTTGCCACCCCCTGGTTCGAGGTCCTGGGACGCACTATCCGTTCCATCTCCGACGACCTGCGGATCCTGTCCATCCTGATCGCCTTCTGCTTCGGTGCACTGCTGGAATCCCTCGCCGGATTCGGCGCGCCGGTGGCCATTGCCGCTGCCATGCTGATGGCGGCGGGGATGAAACCGCTCAAATCCGCAATTGTGGCGCTGCTGGCCAATACGGCACCCGTAGCCTTCGGTGCCATGGCGGCCCCGATTATTGCGTTGAACGGTGTCACCGGAATTCCGCTTCACGAGCTGTCGTCCATGACCGGGCGGCAGACACCGTTCATTGCGCTGGTGGTACCGCTGATTCTGGTTTTCCTGGTGGACGGCAAGCGCGGGCTGCGGCAAACGTGGCCGGTTGCCCTGGTGTCCGGAATTGTCTTTGGGCTTTCGCAGTTTGTCGCCTCGAATTTCTTTGTGGTGGAACTGACCGACGTGGTGGCTGCCGTTGCCACCGTCGTTGCCGTGCTGCTGATGCTGCGGGTCTGGCAGCCAGCGGAAATCATCGGCATGTCGGGGCAGGTGCAGGGTGCCGGGGACGTCCGGGAGGAAGAGGCAGCACCCCGCGAAACGGTGGATGCAGCCGGCGCGGGAAGTGCAGGAAGCTCCCTGGAAGGCCCGGGGCCGGAAGCTTCGGACAGGGGCCGTCATTCGGCCGGACTGCCGGGAGGGGGAGCCGCTGAGGGCGGAAGCACTCCCCGTCCGGATGCCCGCAGCGTATGGATGGCCACGGCCCCGTACCTGATCATCATTGCCGTCTTTTCCCTTGCGCAGATACCGGCTGTGAAGGCCTGGCTGATGGAAATCGGCAGTGTCACCTTCCACTGGCCGGGCCTGGACGTCGTGGATTCGAACGGCAAGCCCGTCAGTGCCCAGACGCTGCGCTTCGACCACATCCGGGCCACCGGAACCCTGTTGCTGTTCGCCGGAATCCTGACCATGCTGCTGTACCGGATCCGCCCCGGCCAGGGGGTCAAGGTTTACGGAGAAACGCTGAAACAGCTGCGCTGGACCATTGTGACGGTCTGTGCCGTGCTGGCGCTGTCCTTCGTGATGAACCTTTCCGGCCAGACCACCACGCTGGGCGTGGCCCTGGCCTCGGCCGGCGGGTTCTTTGCGCTGCTCTCACCCCTGCTGGGATGGATTGGCGTGGCGCTGACGGGTTCGGACACGTCCTCAAATTCGCTCTTCGGCCAGCTGCAGGTGGCAGCTGCCAATGAGACGGGGCTTTCGGCCACCCTGATGGCGGCGTCAAACTCCTCCGCCGGTGTCCTGGGGAAGATGCTCTCGCTGCAGAACCTGGCCATCGCCTCTGCAGCGGTGGGCCTTGAGGGGGCCGAGAGCACGCTGCTGCGCAAACTCATCGGTTGGAGCCTTGGCCTGCTGGTGCTGATGACGCTGCTGGTCTGGCTCCAGTCAACCTCCATCCTCGGCTGGATGGTCCCGTAACTGTGAGCATTTTCTCCGGCCCTGACGCCGCCGTCGGGCCAGCAGGTCCGGCGCCGAGCACCGCACTGCTGGATCTGGCGCCGCACGCTTCCCGCGAGGCAGCGCATCGGGAGCATGCCAGCACGGACCGCTCGGGCTTCGTGGCGGACTCGCACCCGGACGGTGTGGTGTTTGCCGAGTCTGCGGAGGAGGTGGCGGCGACGCTGCGCCTGGCCACCCGGCATCGGGTACCGGTGGTACCACGCGGTGCCGGCACGGGCCTGGCCGGCGGATCTTCCGCGCGTTCAGGGGAAATTGTCCTGGACGTCTCCCGAATGAATAAAATCCTGCGCATCGATCCCGTGGAACAGCTGGCCGTGGTCCAGCCCGGTGTCCTTAACGCGGAGATCAACGCGGCGGCGGCGGAATACGGCCTGTTTTATGCGCCGGATCCTGCCAGCACTGCCATCTGTTCCATCGGCGGCAACATCGCGACCAACGCCGGCGGAATGCGCTGCGCGAAGTACGGCGTCACCCGGGAATCCGTGCTCGCCCTCCGTGTTGTCCTGGCCGACGGCCGGGAACTGCGCACCGGCAGGGAAACCATCAAAGGGGTCACCGGGTATGACCTGAACGCGTTGATCATCGGCTCGGAAGGAACCCTGGGCGTCGTCGTCGAAGCCACGCTGCGGCTGCGCCCGCTGCCGGTGGCCACGGCCACCGTGGCGGCGTTTTTCCCCGACGTCGAAAGCGCCGCCCGGGCGGCATCGGCGGTGGTGGCCGCCCGGATCCAGCCCTCCATGATGGAACTGATGGACGGGCCCACCCTGGAAGCGGTTGATGCTGCAACGGGCACTGATTTCCGCTCCCGCGGCGCCTCGTTCCTCCTGGTGCAGACGGACGGGTACGGTGCCTTCCTGGAACAGGACATAGTGCTTCAGGCCGTCCGCGACCATGCTGCCTCGTGCGGGAAAGCCGCCGACGACGAGGAAGCGGCCGCCATGGTCCGCGCCCGCCGGGACGCCATCCCCTCACTGGAGAAGATCGGGCGGGTTTCGATCGGGGACATCGGTGTGCCCCGTGGCCGGTTGGCCGAAGCCGTCACCGGGCTGGAAGAAATTTCTGCTGCCACCGGAGTGCGGATTTTTACGATCGCCCATGCCTCGGACGGAAACCTGCACCCCATGATCGTGGTGGATCCCGGGGACTCCGTAACGGACGGGCCGGCCAAGGACGCGCTGGGCCGGATGTTCTTCCTGGCCAAGGGGCTCGGCGGAACCCTGACCGGCGAACACGGGGTGGGCCTGCTCAAGCGGGACTGGGTGGGAGCCGAACTCGGCGCCGTGTCAGTGGACGTGCAGCACGCCATCCGCCGTGCTCTGGACCCGCTGGGAATCTTGAATCCGGGAAAGGCCATCTGAGGTCCGGTAGCATTCGGGGCACCGGCCGGGTGCTGAAACAATCCCGGAACGCTGATCTACGGGGGAACATGATGAGTATTGGTTCAGGAATAGGTGCACTCATGATTATTGTGTACTTCTTGGTGGTTGCCGCGGTGGCGATTTTGGCGGTGTGGGCCCTGGTGCTGCTGGTCATCTTCCTGCGGCTGCGCATTGCCGAACTGCGCGCTGCGGCTGCTGGGTCCTCGTCTCCCCGCCGCTAGGCGCCTCACCTGCCACCGTCACGGTGCGCACACAGCGGCAACGTCCCCCGAGCGGGGCCCGGCGGGATGCAGGGGTCCGGACACGGCAGTAAGGGGCGCCCCGCTGCGGTTGCCGTTTCTCACGGCCACCATGTGGGCCAGAATGGAAACAGCCACCTCCGCCGGTGTGAGCGCACCAATGTCCAGCCCGACGGGCGAATGCAGGCGGGTGAGGCGGTCCTCGGAGACCCCTGCGGCCCGCAGCGCAGCCATGCGCTGGGCATGGCTGCGGCGAGATCCCATGGCGCCCACGTAGGCGAGATCCCGCTGGAGGATATACTCCAGCACCGGCAGATCGAACTTTGCGTCGTGGGTCAGGACACAGACCAGGGAAGTGGCATCAAGTTCTCCCGCCTCGGCGCGCTCGCGGAGAAACGTGTCCGGCCACTGCACTGCCACTTCTTCGGCCTCGGGAAAGCGGGTTCGGGAGGTGAAGGCAGGCCGGGCATCGCAGACGGTGACCCGGTAGCCGAGCTGATGAGCCATGGCCGAGAGCGCCGCGGAGAAGTCATTCGCGCCCACCAGGTACAGCCGCGGGGCCGGCTGCCGGGATTCCAGGAACAGGATGATCGGACTGCCGGTGAGGCGGACCGTCCCGGTATAGCCGCGGCAGATCAACTCCCGAAGGTGTTCAGCTGCAGGAGCCGCGGTGACGCCGGCAATTTTCTCCAGCGCGGCTTCCAGCCCTGACACGGAAGGATCACCAATAACGACGGCGCCGCCCTCCCCGTCAGCCCGGCGCACCACCGCTGCCGGGCCGCCGTCGGGCAGAAACAGGCAGGCGCCGGGACCGCCGGGGGGATAAAAGGGCTGGATCAGCACCTCCAGCGTCCCGCCGCAGCTGAGCCCCACGGCGAACGCGTCGTCGGCATTGAAGCCGAAGGTTTCTGTGCGCGCCCTGCCCTCCCCAAGAGCTGAAAGTGCAGCTTCAACCACTGCGGATTCCACGCAGCCCCCGGACAGTGAACCGGTGACGGCTCCGGAGCCCGAAACCAGCATGGAGGTACCTGCAGGCCGGGGAACGGAACCGGAAGCGTCGATGATGGTCGCAACGGCGCAGGCGCTGCCGCTTTCGAGAATGGATACGAGGTGGTTCACATACTCCAACATGGTGCTGATACCCTCCAGCAGCGCTCCCGGCCGGCACATAATTGCAGGGAAGCGTAGCACGGGCTTCCCCTGCCGGAGCCGTCATCATCGGCGGTGCCGCAGCCGCCAGTTGGAATAAGGCGGCGGCTGGAAAGTAGGGTCTATAGTATGGCCCCTTTTCGTAACAGCCGCGCCGCGTCGCTGCCTGCAAAACTGTCCCGCTCCTGGCTGCTCGCATCAGCTGCTGATGAAGCCAATTTTGGGCCGGCGCTAGCGTCGGAGGCGGATTCCGTGGTGTTCGACATGGAAGATGCCGTCCCGGCACCCGACAAGGCCGCTGCCCGCGAACGCGTTGTCGAGGCGCTTTCCACCGGAATGACCGCCTGGGTGCGCGTCAACGGCATCGAGACCGATTACTGGGCTGATGACCTGGCCGCACTGTCCAAGGCTCCGGGCCTGCGCGGCGTCATGCTGGCCATGACGGAGAAGCCGGAGCAGGTCACCCACACTGCCATGCGCCTGCAGGCCGGAACCCCGGTGCTGGCCCTGGTGGAATCCGCCCTGGGCATTGAGAACGCAACGGCGATTGCTTCAGCTCCGGGCACTTTCCGCCTTGCCTTCGGGGTGGGTGACTTCCGCCGTGATACCGGCGCCTCTGATGATCCGATGGCCCTGGCCTACGCCCGCTCCAAGCTGGTGGTCGCGTCCCGCGTGGGTCAGCTGCCCGGCCCGATTGACGGCCCCACCGTGGGTGCCCTGGGGGAGAAGCTGCTTGACGCCTGCAAGGTGACCCAGTCCATGGGAATGACCGGCAAGCTCTGCCTGCTGGCGGATGCCGCGGACACCATCAACCACGGATTGTCCCCGAGCGAGTCCGAGGTCCAGTGGGCCCACGAGCTGCTCGAAGCGCACGCAGCCGGTGCCGTGGTGGGCGACGGCTCCTACCTTCCGCGCCTGGCCCGTGCACAGAAAATCTCTTCGCTGGCCGACTCCTACGGCCTCTGGAACGCCTAACCCTTCCAGAGCCTCCGCCGGCGGTGTGCTAACGCTCCACCCGGGCCAACAACTCCAGCACCCGCGCCGTGAGCGCGGGTGCTGCTGTTTCGTCATAGTCCTCCGTGCTGATGTCCGCAAACAAGTGGGCGGTGCCCGGATACAGGAAAAGCTCTGCGTCGGCGGTGGTCTCCACGAGGTTTTGGGCCGCGCTGAGGTCACCCTCGTCCACAAAGACGGGGTCGTCCTCCATGCCGTGGATCTGCACGGGGACCCCCGCGGGCCACGTATCGCCAAAGACGCCGAGCGGAACGCAGGCGCTGATCAGCACCGCACCCCGGGCGCCGGTACGGGTCTGCGCCAGCCGCTGTGCCGGCATCACCCCGAGCGAAAATCCGATGTACACCGTCTCCGGCGGAAACCGCGCGGCGATGTGGACTCCGGCGTCCTCCAGCGCCTGGAAGCCGAGCTCCTCCGCGTAGGCGATTCCCGTGCCGAGGTCCCCGAAGGTGCGTCCGTCATAGAGGTCGGGGACGTTGACGGTATGTCCGTTTTCCCGCAGCACTTCTGCAAAGGCGTCCATCCCCGGCGTCAATCCCCGGGCGGAGTGGAACAGCAGGACGTTGGCCATGAATCTCTCCTAGCGTTCTACCAGAATGCCGTCTTCATCGGCGTAAAGGACTGCGCCCGGCCGGAACGTGGCCCCGCCAAACTCCACGGGAATGTCCACCTCGCCCACGGAATCCTTGGCGCTTTTGCGCGGATTCGAACCCAGCGCCTTGATGCCCAGCGGCAGTTTCGCGAGGGCTGCACGGTCCCGGACACCGCCGTTAATGACGACGCCGGACCAACCGTTCTCCACGGCCGCGGCGGCGATCAGATCCCCCATCAGGGCGGTGTTCAGTGATCCGGCACCGTCAACCACCAGGACTGCACCGTTGCCGGGGGAGTTCAGTACGGCCTTGACCAGGCCGTTGTCCTCCCGGCAGCGGACAGTGCGGACGGGGCCGCTGAAGCCCGTGTGTCCGCCCAGGTCCTGGAGCTGAAGGGATACCGAGGCCAGGAGCTCACCGTGCTCGTCATAAAGATCTGCTGTGCTGATGTCCATGGACCCACTGTGGCACAGGGGGACGGATGCTGCCGGGAGGCGGCACCGGGAACGGGCGGAGCGGGCAGCGCCTACCGGGACTGCGGAAGGCTGGCTGCATGGGACTTCAGGACGTCCACAACCTCCAGCAGTTCAGCGACGGACTCCGTGGTGGTGGAACCCTTTTCCCGCGGCCAGCCGCCCGGCAGCCCCTCGTTGTAATAGAGCCCGTCGCCGAGCAGGACAATGGCGCGCGCAATGGCCGGCTGGCCAACTTCGGCCAGAACCAGGTCCATCCAGCCGCGGTGGATCCGTTTCAGCAGGGCGGAAGCGTCCGGGTCCGAAGCCTGGGCCAGGCGAACGACGCCGATCAGCGCCCGGTCCAGTGCGCTTCCCACATAGACGGATTCCCGCACGAGGTACCGGGACGGGCCTTCCGGATCGGCGCTCATGGACCTCATGTCCTCCGCCGCCAACTCTTCAAGGCGGGCGATGAGGGCCGCAGCCAGGGCTTCCTTGTTCTTGAAGTGGTACAGCAGCCCGCCTTTGGATACGCCGGCCAGCGCGATTACGGCGTCCATGGTGGCGCCCCGGGGACCCTCATTGATGAGGAGTTCCTCATAAGCGGAGAGGATGCGGTCCCGGGTCGAAGTGTGTTCAGGCATACGTTTACGCTACGCCATCTTTTGCTGTACAGTCTAGACGGTACAGTAAGTGGCTCGGGGCGTGCAGACTTCCGCTCTGCCGCTGCTGCCGCCCCCCCTATCACCCGCGAAGGAGACAGCTGTGCTTGCCGTACAGGAAACGCCCCAAATCCATCGAGCCGGACGGCGCGAATGGCTTGGCCTTGCCGTCCTGATGCTGCCGGTGCTGCTCATCTCCATTGACAACAACGTCCTCAGCTTCGCCATCCCGTCGCTGTCCCAGGCCCTGGCACCCAGCGGCACGCAGCTGCTCTGGATTGTGGACATATATGCCCTGGTCCTGGCCGGACTGCTGGTTCCGATGGGCAGCTTGGGGGACCGGATCGGCCGCCGTCGTCTGCTGATGATCGGCAGCGTCGGTTTTGGTGTCCTGTCTCTGGTTGCAGCGTTTGCCCCCAGCGCTTCCATGCTGATCCTGGCCCGGGCCCTGATGGGTGTTTTCGGTGCCATGCTGATGCCGGCCACCCTGTCCCTGATCCGCAATATCTTCACCGTTCCGTCCCAGCGGCGCGTTGCGGTGGCCATTTGGGCGGCGGGTTTCTCCGGCGGTGCGGCTCTGGGCCCGATCGTGGGCGGCGTGCTGCTGGAGAACTTCTGGTGGGGATCGGTATTCCTGCTCTCCATTCCGGTGCTGCTGCCGCTGCTGATCTTCGGACCCATCCTGCTGCCCGAATCTAAGGACCCGAGCCCGGGCCCCGTGGATGTTCCCGGGGTGGTGCTGGTGATGAGCTCCATGCTTGCCATCACCTACGGCATTAAGTCTTTCGCGTCCGACGGCGTTGTCCACGGCCTGCCGTTCATCCTCGCAGGCCTGGTGCTGGGAGCGCTGTTCGTGCGCCGCCAGCTGAGCCGCGAAAAGCCGATGCTGGACGTACGGCTGTTCCGTAATCCGGTGTTCACGGGTTCCATCAGTGCCAATCTGCTCAGCCTCTTCGCCATGGTGGGCTTCATCTTCTTCCTGTCCCAGCACCTGCAGCTGGTAGTGGGACAGTCGCCCATCGAAGCGGGCCTGACGATGCTTCCCGGACTGGTGCTGACGATCATCACCGGCCTGGCTGTGGTGCCCTTGGTCAAGCATGTGCGGCCGGCTTACGTAGTGGCCGGCGGGCTGCTGTTCAACGCCGCCGGCTATGCCCTGGTGTTTTTCGCCGGACAGTCGGTCACCCTGCTTCAGCTGGTGCTGGCCTTCCTCTTCCTGGGCGTAGGCGTGGGGGCAGCGGAAACCATTTCCAATGACCTCATCCTGGCCAGTGTTCCGCCGTCCCGCGCCGGTTCCGCTTCGGCGATCTCCGAGACGGCCTATGAGATCGGGTCCGTTCTGGGTACTGCAGTGCTTGGCAGCATCCTCACGGCCGCCTACCGCAATGGCGTGCAGGTGCCTGCCGGGCTGAGCCCCGAACAGGCCGAGTCTGCCGGGGAAACCCTTGGCGGTGCCGTTGATGCAGTGCAGGCGCTGCCGCCGGAGCAGGGTTCGGCCCTGCTGCATTCGGCGCAGGCCGCGTTCGATTCAGGTGTCAGCGTCACGTCCCTGATCGGCGTCGTCATCATGCTGGCTGCTGCCGCCGGTGCGGGAGTGCTGCTGCGCAAGGCCCCGGCCGGACACTGAGTTCCGCCGCAGTGTCCCGCACCAAGGGAAGGCGCCCCCCGCTAAGCAGATTCGCCCCGGTGCACGATCAGCACCGGACAGTGGGCATGCGCTGCCAGGGTTGAACTAACGGAGCCGAGCAGCAGTCCGGCGAAGCCTCCGCGCCCGCGGTTGCCCACCACAAGCATTTCCGCTCCGCGGCTGACCTCGATGAGGAGTTCCACCGGCAGTCCCACCAGGGGAGTCTGCTTGAGATCCGGAGGGATGTCGTCGCCGAATGCTTCCTCCACGGCCTCCGCGAGGGTCTGCGAGGCCTGGGTCTGCGGAGACCACACTTCGGAAGGAACGGGCGGAGCAAGGGAAATGCTGTACTCCCAGACCGTAACCACCTCCAGTGAACACCCCAGCACAGCAGCCAGGCGCCGGGCCTTCCAGAGCGCTTCAATGGAAAGCCGGGAGCCGTCCACACCCACAACTATGCGCTTGCGGTCCTGTTCACTGGTGCTCATGATGCATCCCGTCCTTCTTGTTGGTTTGGGGTATGCCGGCTGGTGTGCTGTGCTGCCATCCTCCCCCTGAATGGAGCTCCGGGGGAGGGTCCCCGTACCATCAGGCCTATGTTCAGTCCTTTTCGCCGCACGCCGGTCACCTCTATGACCACCGGCTTGCTGCTGGTCCTGGCGCTGCTCTCGGCGACCGGGCCGTTTGCAACCGATCTGTACCTGCCGTCCTTCCCTGCCATGACAGTTGAACTTGGCACCTCTGCCACCGGCGTCCAGCTGACTCTTACGGCTTTCCTTTTGGGCATGGGGGCGGGGCAGCTGGTATTCGGACCGCTTTCAGACCGGCACGGTCGGTTTCCGCCGCTGCTGCTGGGCTCGGCCGGTTTTGTCGTGGCTTCGGCGGTCTGTGCGCTGGCCCCCAACCTGGCTGTGCTGGTGGGAGGGAGGCTTCTCCAGGGACTGTGTGCTTCCGCCGGAGTGGTCATTGCCCGGGCGATGGTCGCTGACCTTACAACCGGCATGACGTCGGCACGCACCTTCAGCCTGCTCATGACCATTGGCGGGGTGGCGCCGGTGGTTGCACCCACGGCAGGCGGACTGCTGGCGGAAAGCCTGGGCTGGCGGGGCGTCCTCTGGGTGCTGGCCGGGCTGTCCCTGGTGATGTTTGTCTGCGTGGCCGGAGTGCTTTCGGAATCCCAGCCGCGGAGCCGCCGCAGCAGCGGGCCCCTGCTGGCGGGGCTTGCCGGCGTGGCGGGAAACCGGAAATTCCTGGGTTACGCCGTCCTGTTCGCGAGTACTTTTGGCGTGCTCATGGCTTATATTTCGGCGTCCCCCTTTGTCTATCAGAACCTGATGGGGCTCTCAGCGTCCGCCTACGGGATTGCCTTCGGCGTCAACGCCATGGGGCTGGTGGCTGCCGGGTTCATCTCTGCTCGTCTCGCCCGCCGGATACCGCCGCGCAGAACTGTCACGGTGGCTGTGTCCGTACTTCTGATCATGTCGCTCGCCGTGCTCGCCCTTTCCGCCGGGGGTGCTCCGCCGCTGCTGCTGGCGATCCCCATCTTCTGTGCGGCCACCTCGGTGGGATTCATCATGGGCAACACCACTTCGCTGGCCCTGGCGGAAGCGGGCACCGCGGCCGGAAGCGGATCCGCCATCCTGGGCGGAGGACAGTTCTTCGCCGGAGCGCTGGTCTCCCCGCTGACGGGGCTGGCCGGGAAGGAATCCGCGGTGCCGCTGGCCATCATTATGAGTCTTTCCGCCCTGATGGCCGCAGCCGCGCTGGTGGCCACCCGTCCGCGCACCCCGGCGGATCGGTAGACTCGACGGACTATGCGAACCATGAACAAGTACCGAACGCTCATTGTCTGGCTCCTCGTCATCGCGCTGGTGGGCAGCGTCAGTGTGGGGTTCCTCGGCTTGATCTTCTAGCGCCCGGATCCTCCCGGCGCAGGGCCCTCAGTGCGCGCCTGCCTGCGCCTCGGTTTGATGCGGCTGCGGGCGAAACTTGAGTCCCCCGGGCCCGCGGGTCTAGGGTAGTAAGCATACTTACGCTTCTCTTGAGGCAGTAAAAGTGACTGTCTCAACTGGCGTACCGCATGCAGAATGACCTACCGAAAGTGGGGAAACTCTATGACCAACGGCAGCACAAACGATCAGTACACCTTCCAGAATCCCGTCGACCGCTTCCCGACGATCACTCCGCCGAAGCAGGACCAGCCCGAGCCCGGCCTGGACGCCACCCTGGAGCCGCAGACGGACCGCGGGGAGGATTCGTACCGCGGAACGGGCCGGCTGGAAGGCCGCAAGGCCCTGATTACCGGCGCTGACTCCGGCATTGGTGCCGCAGTGGCCATCGCCTACGCCCGCGAAGGCGCCGACGTCGCCCTGGCGTACCTGCCCGAGGAGGAGGAAGACGCACGTGAAATCGTGCGCCTCGTGGAGGCAGCCGGCCGCAAGGCCGTGGCCCTTCCCGGCGACGTGCGCGATCTCGCCTACTGCAAGCAGCTGGTAGCGGACGCAGTTGAGGCCCTGGGCGGCCTCGACATCCTGGTGAACAACGCCGGCAAGCAGGTTGCCGTGGAGAACCTTGAAGACCTCTCCGACGAGCAGTTGGATGACACGTTCAAGACCAACATCTACGCCTTCTTCCGCATCACCAAGGCGGCCCTGCCGCACATGCCCGCCGGATCGAGCATCATCAACACCACGTCGATCCAGGCGTACAGCCCGTCGCCCTTCCTGCTTGACTACGCCAGCACCAAGGCGGCCATCAACAACTTCACGAAGGGCCTTTCGCAGCAGCTTGCACCCAAGGGCATCCGCGTGAACGCCGTGGCTCCGGGCCCGTTCTGGACGCCGCTGCAGGTCTCCGACGGCCAGCCAAAGGATGCGCTGCCGGAGTTCGGGAAGGACACCCCGCTGGGCCGTGCCGGCCAGCCGACCGAGCTCGCACCGGCGTATGTCTTCCTGGCTTCCCCGGAGTCCAGCTATGTCATTGGCGAAACCCTGAACGTCAACGGCGGAATGCCCACTCCGTAACCGGACAGGCATTTCGATCCCGGAAACAAAAGAACCGGCCCGCACCTTTCAAGAAGGTGCGGGCCGGTTCTTTTTCATTCCGCCTAGGCGCGGATCTCGGTGTCGCTGAAGTCCGCGCGGTCGATCCGGCGGTGATAGCGCATGCCGGCCAGGCCGCCCAACAGCGCGCCGACCAGGGTGGCAGCCAGTGTGGCAGCCACGGCAATCCACGTTGCCGCATTGGCGCCGTCCAGGTCCTCCGGCAGCGGGGCCACCGTGTTCAGCTGGCTGATGCTGCGGATGTCGTCACCGAAGATCAGCCCCAGGACCACCACTGCGACTCCGGCGATCAGGGCCCACAGCCAGACGGCCAGGCCCTGCTTGAAGCCGTTGAAGCGGGCCATCCGGCCTGCCACGTAGCCGCCGGCAAAGTAGGCCAGAAGCAGGATCACGAGCAGGATGACGGTGCCGATGATGCCGGCACTCTGGTTGGCCATCGCCTGGTCCAGCGACTGGCCCAGGTCATTGTCGGTGGAGAAGTCGACGGCGGCACCAATGGCCGCAGCCAGTGCGGACAGGAGCACCACCATCCCGGTGGCGGTCAGCCAGCCGAAGAACGCGGCACCGAACTTCATGCCGCCGAACCGTTCCTTTTCCAAAGCCAGGCGGGCTTCGCGGTTGGCCTTCTCCGGCAGGGCGGAGCCGGTGCGTTCGCCGCGGGCAGCGTTCCCGCCGGTCCGGGCGCCGTCTGAAGCGCCGGGGCGGGCGGTGCCGCTTGGGCGGGTAACGCCGGTGCCGGTGTTGCCGGCGTCCGGGCTGTACTCGGCGTCGGCATAATCCGCGTGGGGATCCTTGGTGTGGCTCAGCGGCAGTGCCCGGGTGCGTCCGTCGTCGTTGGCAGCCGCTGTGCTGCCGGCGGTGGTTGCACCGGCAGGATGAGTCGGTGGTGTCTCTCCGGTCGGAAGGACCTGGGTCTCGTCCGCGGGCGCCAAGCGGTCGGAGTCGTTGGCTCCGGCCCGGCTGTTGTTGCCTGATTCCGTGCTCATGTGTGTCTCCTGTTGCCAGTCGGTGGATCGGGCTGTAGATGCAACCTTATAAGCAACCTTACTATTGACTCCGCCCCGCCGGCAGGGCTGCACTTAGCGGCGGACGGCAAATGGAAGACTGGGGGGATGGACCCCGACATAGTCATAACCGTCATTGCTGCCCTTGCCATTGCCGTGGGACTGACGGGAATTGTTATTCCGGTCCTGCCGGGCAGCATCCTGATCATTGCGGCGCTGCTGGGCTGGGCGCTCGGACTCCAGAGTGCCCCCGCGTGGTGGGCTTTTGGCGTGGGAGCGGTGCTCGCCCTTGCCGGCCTGCTGTCCAGCGCTGTACTGACGGGCCGGCGGCTGAAGCAGCGCCAGGTGCCCAACATTTCGGTTCTGGCAGGAGTGGTGGTGGGCGTCGCGGGAATGTTTGTCATTCCCGTGGTGGGACTGATCGTCGGGTTTGCCGTGGGGCTGCTGCTGAGCGAATACTTCCGCCGCCGCAGCCTGCCCGCGGCCTGGTCCGCCAGTTACGCGGCGCTGAAGGCCATGGGTTTGGGCATCCTGGTGGAGCTGGGGCTGGCTTTTGCCGCCGGGACGGTCTTTGTTGGCGGTATCTGGTGGCACTTCGCCACTCGGTAGCCCGCTTGCTTCTGCCGGACGCCTGCCCCGCTACTGCCCTCCGGTCACAAAATCGGCCAGGGCTGAGAGCTGATCCAGCCGGCATTCGGGCTTCAGGTACATCATGTGGCCGGCCTCGTGATAGTGATGCGAGAACCGTGCCCGGGCTGCATCCTCGAGCCGCATATGCGCCCACACGTACTCTGCCGCGAAGTGGGGCGTGGCGCCGTCGTAATAGCCGTAGTCCACGTGCACCCGCAGGGCCGGGTTGTGTGACAGCAGCCGCTCAAGGGTCCCGGTGACGTCCACCGGAACACCTTCGAAGTTCTTGTAGCTCCAAGGCTGGACCCGGCCGGTGAGGATTTCATACGGCAAGTCGTTTTCATAACCCAGCTCGGCCCGCACATAGTGGTTGATGGCCGCTGCGTAGGGTCCGTTAATGGCGCGCAGGCTGGGATCATCCCAGTTGATGGAGTCCTGCTGACTTGCACCCGGGGCAGTGAAACGGCCGTCGATCCTGCCCACCACCAGATTCTCGTTCCGCAGCAGCTCCGCCGAGAACTGCGCGTAGTCCCAGCGCAGGTTGGTGCGGCGAATGAAGCCCTCGTCCAGGGTGGTGATGTCAGCGAGCCGGCGGACGACGTCGTCGTACTCCTCCGTGCTCAGCCGCGCACCCTGCGTGAGGGCATAGCCGAACTCCCGTCCGGCAAACTCCTCGGCCCGGGACACCGCGTCGGACAGGTCCAGGTCCCCGTGCCGCCCGTGGAAATGGGCGATGGCCGCATAGGTGGGCAGGTGCAGGGCGTAAGGGGTGTCGCGGCCCGGGGCGAAGTCGAGGGTGGCCATGTTCAGCACCGTGGAAATTAATCCCAGGCCGTTGACGGCCATTCCGTAGGCGTCAAAAAGGCGTCCCGCGACGGCGACGGCCCGGAGGGTGCCGTAGGACTCGCCCACCAGATATTTCGGGCTGAGCCAGCGGTTGTTGCGGGTGGTCCAAAGGCGGATGACTTCGGCCACCAGGTCCCGGTCTTCCTCGAAGCCGTGGAATTCACCGGCTTCGTTGCCATCCACCACGCGGGAGAATCCCGTGTTGACCGGGTCGATCATCACCAGATCCGCGTGCCGCAGGATGGTTTCTGGATTGTCCACCAGGCCAAACGGAGGAGGAGTCAGCGAACCCACGTCTCCGGAGTCCACCATCCGCGGACCCAGCAGGCCCATGTGCAACCAGACCGAGGATGAGCCGGGCCCGCCGTTGAAGGCAAAAACCACGGGCCGCCGATTGGCGGCGGGGGCAGCGGACTCAGTCTTTCCGGTTGTGTCCGCGTCCGCTGTGTAGGCAACGAGGAAAATCTCCGCTTTGGGCTGGAACCCCTCGGACTTCCCGTCCTTGGTTTCCTCCCGGCGAAGCACCATTCGTCCGGTGGTGGTGGTGTAGGCCAGGCCCGACGGCAGCGTGTGGCGCCGCATGGCGAAATCGTCGGTCACCCGCTCCTGCGGCTGGTTGTTGGCGTCCTGGTGCGGCTCATCGTGGGGCATTGGAGCAGTCTAACCAGTTCTGCCGCGACAGCCGTCAGGTTGCGGCATGGGGCATTGGTGATCCGTGCGCCCCTGCGAAGGTGCGGAGGAGGTTCACCTGCTCGCCCAGGAGGAGAATATCAGTGGTATCCCGGCCTTCCGCTGATCCTGAAGCATCCAAAAGAAAAGAGATAGTAAGTAAGCTGACTATCTTCCCTGGGGGCCGCCGCGGGGCTACGTTTAGGACACGCGCACCGGTTCGCCGAGTCCACAGCGGCGCGGATCCAGGTGCTCCAACTCACAGGGAGGTACCGATGTTTTTCCATAAGCAGGAACTGCAGTTCAAATCCACCCCCAGCCAGCCCGACGCCGTCTATGCCCGCAAGCTGCAGGAAGTCCTCGGCGGCCAGTACGGTGAAATTACCGTCGCCCTGCAGTATGAATTCCAGGCCTGGAACACCCACATACCCGGCAAGTACCGTGACCTGCTGTTCGGAATCGGCGCCGAGGAAATGGGCCACGTGGAGATGCTGGCCGTCATGATCGCCCAGCTGCTGGAAAAGGCACCGCTGGGAATCACCTCGGATGCAGTGCAGGATGATCCCACGGTGGCGGCAGTGGTTGGCGGCATGGACGTCCAGCATGCCATTGTGGCCGGTGCCGGAGCACGGGCCGTGGACTCCAACGGAAACCCCTGGCAGGGCAGCTACATCACCGCCAGCGGCAACCTGCTGGCAGACTTTACCGCCAACGCCAACGCGGAAATGCAGGGCCGTCTGCAGGTGGCCCGCCTCTATCACATGACCGATGACCACGGCGTGCGGGATCTGTTGTCCTTCCTGCTGGCGCGGGACACGATGCACCAGAACCAGTGGACCACAGCGGCACTGGAACTCCAGGCCGAAGGAGCGGAGCAAATGCCCGTCCCCTCCAATTTCCCGCTGAACAAGGAATACCGCGAGGTGTCTTACCAGTACCTGAACTTCTCGGACGGCCAAACAGCGTCAGAGGGGAGCTGGGCCTCCGGCCCCACGCCGGACGGCCACGGCGAATTCAGCTACCACGACGGGCCGACGACGTCGGCGCCCATGCCGCCGCCCACCCATCCCGATTCGCGCTACTACGGCACCACTGAACTGCCCAACACGGTTGAAAAAGCGGCCGGCGCGGCGCAGGACAAGCTGAAGAAAGAGTAAGACACCGATGCCGGCCCTGATCA
Source organism: Arthrobacter sp. NPDC097144 (assembly GCF_044762205.1). NCBI lineage: Bacteria > Bacillati > Actinomycetota > Actinomycetes > Micrococcales > Micrococcaceae > Arthrobacter > Arthrobacter sp. NPDC097144. Next base: position 408,306 of record NZ_JBIWDW010000003.1, read on the forward strand.
TTCCTGATCCGGGCCGGCATCTCGGCGCGGTCTCCGGGATCCCTCCCGGCCCGACCCTTCGTCGCCGGGGGGCTGCTCATCGGTCTGCCCGCCGTTACTGCCGCGGCCCGGCAAGTCGTCGTCGTCACAATACGGGGCGCGCAGGCGGGGCGGCAGGTCATCAATGAGTTCGTTCGCCGCATGTGCCAGAATGTCGCGCTGCAGCGGGGGAAGGGACAGGGATCCGTTCACATAGGCGTCCACCTCGTACTCTCCGGCCTCGCCGCCGATGCTGAAGTACCTCATCCACAGCTGGGACGTATCGATTTTTGCCTGCGTTAATGCCTCCCTCAGCCGCCTGCGCTGTTCCGGCTCTACCGCGTCAAAGCCCATTCTTCCGTCCTTAACCCTGGTGGTGCTTTCCGCTGCCCGCGACAATTGACGCGGCAGCAGTGCGGAGAGTTTCCCTGCGTTTCCGGGCAAGCTCCAGCAGGCGTGCCATGGATTCGTCTTCGCTCAGTCCTTCCCGCTCCATGAGGATCCCGCGTGCGAAGGCAATGCTGTCACGGCTGGTGATGGCGTCCTTGAGCTGACTGCTGAGGCGGCGGGGAGCCTGCGCGGATTGGACGTTGGCCAACAGCGTTGCGGCCGGGCCGGCAAAGAGCGTCAACAGGCGTTCGCTGCGGGCGTCGAAAGCTCCCGGCAGTTTCGAATAGACCTTGATGGCTCCGACCGACTCGGCCTTAAACACCAACGGTGCGCTCAGGACTGACCGCAGGCCCAGTGCGGCAGCCCTCGGCGTCCAAAGCTTCCACCGTTCTTCATTGAACAGGTCATCCGATCGGACAGTCCCGGTTGTTGCCCAAGCCGTGAGGCACGGACCTTCACTGAGCTCGTACTGCAGCGAATCGGCATCCTTGACGATGCCGTCCGTGGCCCCGCGGCTGGTCCTGCGGCCTTGTTCGTCCATCAGGGACACACCTGCGCCGGAAGTTCCCGGAATGGATTCCTTTGCCGCATCAGCAAGAAGATCCACTGCATGACTCACCGTCTCCTCAGTCAGCAGCAGACCTTGGATCCGGGCAAAGGTTGTTGACAGTTCATCCAGCGGAAGGTCGGCAGTCATGGTGGGCCTCGCATTCGTTTCGGGGCCAGTGAGTGCCGGTCCGATGGGGGCCGTGTGGGGGACAATGCGTGAGCATGAAAAGTCTCGGCGCCACGGCCCGAATACTTCCGATACTACACATTCCGGACGCCTGTGAGGCGTCCCTCCGGGTGCGCAGAAGGCGGCTCAGGCTGGGCGGTCCAGCACGTCCGGCCCGTCCGCCCGCTGGTCCAGGACCTCCGTGAGGGCGTTGTACCAGTCGGCCGCTTCAAGCGAGGGATAATCGGTGTCCAGCTGCTCATAAACGCGGTCCACCATCCCCTGCAGCGTGGGGGTCGGAAGGGCCGCCAAGCCGTGGGTGTCAGTCGGATCCGTGGGAAGTCCCATCGACTCGAGCTGGTCCGGAAAAAAGGGTTTCAGATATCTGGTTCTCATAAGTCAGTCCCCCCGATGGTGCCGAGGCCGCTGGCAGCGAAGTCAAGGCCGCCGGAGGGGCATTCCGGCAGGCGGTCCGGAGCCTGGACCCGCAGCTTCAGCGGGGAACCGGTCAGGGAATCCGGCGACATGGAATTCAATCCCTGGAGGTAGGCCAAGCCCTCTGCGTCCACATGCACGGCGGATAGGAGGCTGACTGTGACGCAGTGGAGCCCTGTCTCCCGGAGGTCTCCGAGGCGACGGATTACCGGCAGGAGCGCCCGGGAGCCGCCCAGAGTAAGGCAGCCGGTAATTTCGATAACAGCGGCGGCCGGCTCAAGGTCCAGTCGGATGAGTGCGTTCAATTTGTGGTCCATAGCTTCCCCGAGACATGCCTATGATCTTGGAAAGTTGGCGCACTTCTGGGCCGTAAAACTACGCTAGCGCCCGGGCTGACGTGACCGCAATCCCCTGAGCCGCTTCATTTTGGTGAGATTTCAATGAGCCGGCGGCGCGGGACCGGGCTGTCCTACGGGTCGAAATGAGTCTGCGGCGAAGGCTCTCCCATGGACGCCACGATCTGTCCGGCGAGGTTTCGCAGCTTCATGTTGGAGCGCCCCGAAGCTGCCCGCAGGATGGTGAAGGCTTCGTGCTGGCTGCACCGGTTTTGGCCCATAATGATCCCCACTGCAAGATCTATGGTCGTCCGCGACTCCAAGGCAGCCTTCAAGTCAGCGGCATTGTCCTCCCGAACGGAAAACCTCACGGCCAGCCGCAGGGATTTCGCTGCCCTGCGGGCATAATCCTCGGCAGTGGCAATCGTCGGTGCGTCCAGGGCCTTGGGGTGCGTTGCATAGAGGTTCAGCGCCGCCTGGCCCTCCGATTCAAGATTGAACGGAACGGCAGCAACGGATGAGACACCGTTCGCCCGAAGAGCTGCTACGTACTCCGGCCAGCGCGTTTCTGACTCCAGATCGGATACGTGCACCGTGACCTGCTCGCGGGCCGCCTGGAGGCAGGGCCCGTCGCCGAAACCGTTCTGGATTTCGTCCAGCCGGCGGCCCCGCTCATCGCTGAATGCGGCACTTGCCCGTTTCCGGTCCCGCAGCAGGGTCAAGCCGCAGATGATTTCCGATTCGTCTGTTGAGAGGCGTCTCGCTGAATACCCGGCGAATCGGGACAGAAATTCGTCTACATCGACGCTGTCCAGAATCAGGGTCTGGAGGTGATCGCCGAGGAACTCATCGAAGGCCTCCAAGGGTGCGCTGTGCATCTCCCGGGGACCGTTGCTCATGTCAAACAGCTCATACCCCATGTCAGAAGTCTATTAGAAAGCTTGCTTATGAGTCAGTCCTTGAGCTAATTTTTTGTCCCATCACAGGAGGTTCCCCAACGGGACCGCATGAGAAAACACCATTGGAGGCACAGATTGTTCTTTCATCGACAGGAGCTCCAGTTCAAGGCCACACCGGAAAAACCGGACGCCGTCTATGCCCGCAAACTCCAGGAAGTCCTCGGCGGCCAGTACGGTGAGATCACCGTTGCCATGCAATATGGATTCCAAGCGTGGAACTCCCATATCCCGGGTAAATACCGGGACCTTCTCTACGGGATCGGGGCCGAGGAGATGGGCCATGTGGAGATGCTGGCGATCATGATTGCCCAGCTGCTGGAAAAGGCACCGCTGGGAATCACCGAGGATGCTGTTCAGTCCGACCCGACTGTCGCTGCCGTTGTCGGCGGCATGGATGTCCAGCAGGCCATTGTCGCCGGTGCCGGAGCACGCCCGGTGGATTCCAACGGGAATCCCTGGCAGGGCAGCTACATCACCGCCAGCGGCAACCTGCTGGCAGACTTTACCGCCAACGCCAACGCGGAAATGCAGGGCCGTCTGCAGGTGGCCCGTCTCTATCACATGACCGATGACCACGGCGTGCGGGATATGTTGTCCTTCCTGCTGGCGCGGGACACCATGCACCAGAACCAGTGGCTGGCAGCCGCGAAGGAGCTGCAGGAGGAGGGCGCGGAATTGCTGCCGGTGCCCTCGAACTTCCCGATCAAGAAGGAAGAACGGTCCGTGTCCTACCAGTACCTGAACTTCTCGGACGGCAAGGCGGCATCCGATGGGAGCTGGGCCTCCGGCCCCACGCCGGACGGCCACGGCGAGTTCAGCTACCACGACGGGCCGACGACGTCGTCTCCCATGCCGCCGCCCACCCGGGTGGATGCGCGCTATTACGGGACAACCGATCTGCCCAACTCAGTCGAGAAGATGGCCGGCAGGGTGCAGGACAAACTGCACAGGGAATAGCAGCGGGTTCCGCGGCTGCCTCTTCGGCAGCCGCGGAGCCTCCGGGGCGGCTAAGGAGGGAACCAGTGACGCGCGCGGTGGCACCCATGGTGTCGGAGGCCGGATACATTTTGCCGCTTAAATGGAACGACGACGCGGATCTGGAACCGCTGTCTTCGTACCTGGAGGAGCTGAGCCGGTGGCTCCCGGTCCTTGTGGTGGACGGATCGCCGCCGCACGTTTTTGCGGCCCATGCCCGTTCCTTTCCCCGCGCGGTGCGCCACTGCCGGCCCCGCAACTTGGACTGCGCCAATGGAAAAGTGGCGGGGGTCCTGACGGGTGTGCAGCTGATGGAGCGCGAATACCTGGTCATTGCCGACGACGACGTGCGGTACACCCGGGAAGCGCTGGAGCGGGCCGTCGCGCTGCTGGCGGAGGCCGACGTCGTCCGCCCCCAAAACTACTTCCCGGCGCCGCTGCCCTGGCACGCCCGCTGGGACACGGCCAGAACCCTGGTGAACCGGGCTTTTGGGTCGGATTATCCCGGGACGCTCGTGCTCCGAAGGTCCACCTTCCAGGCCGCCGGCGGGTACAGCGGAAATGTATTGTTCGAAAACCTCGAGCTGCTGCGGACCATTCGCGCAGCAGGCGGACGCGAGATTCGGGCAGATGACCTGTTTGTTCCCCGGGTTCCGTGTTCGGGCCTGCATTTCCGTCGGCAGCGGGTACGCCAGGCCTACGATGACTTCGCCCAGCCGGGGCGCCTGGCCGCCGAACTTGCGCTGCTCCCGGCACTACTGATGTGCCTCCGGAAACCGGCAGGGCTGGCAGCGCTGGCGGCTGCAGGCATCCTTGTGGCCGAGTCCGGCCGGCGCCGGTCGCACGGCGCTCGGGTGTTCAGCGCCGATGCCGCGCTCTGGGCGCCGCTGTGGGTAGTGGAGCGGGCGTTCTGCGTGTGGCTGGCAGCCGGATGGCGCCTGCGCGGCGGCATTCCCTACGGCGGGACGCGACTGCGAACGGCCGGCCATTCACTGCGCCGGCTTCGCCGGATGCGCGCGGGGACGTCTCAACGGCGAACCCCAGGGGCACGCCCGCCGCTGTCATAAAACGGCACCACACTCTGCTTGCTGTGAAATACGTCTCATTCAGTGTATTTTTACCGCAGACAGTGAGTGACCGACCGTTCTTTCAGTTATTGCCCGAGTCCACGCTGACCTGACAGCGGCCCCCCAGACAACAACGGAGTTTTCATGAGCAGCAGCATTGCAGGCGCGCCTTCCACCGGCCGGATGACCCGGGAGGAGCGGAAGGTCCTTGCCGGGACCCTGGTGGGCACCACCATTGAGTGGTACGACTTCTTCATTTATGCCCAGGCTGCGGGGCTGGTCCTGGCCACCCTGTATTTCGGGCCGGTCAGCGAAGGCCCGCTGAGACAGGTCGTCTCATTCGCGACCATCGGCATCAGCTTCCTGTTCCGCCCGCTCGGCGCTGTCGTGGCCGGACATCTTGGCGACCGGCTGGGACGCAAGAAAATGCTGGTCTTCACCCTGCTGATGATGGGCGCGTCCACCTCCCTCATCGGCCTGGTCCCCACGTACGCGCAGATCGGAGTGGCTGCCCCCATTCTGCTGGTGCTGCTGCGCATCCTGCAGGGCTTCTCGGCCGGCGGCGAATGGGGAGGCGCGGCGCTGTTGTCGGTTGAGCACGCCCCGGTGAACAAACGGGGAATGTTCGGCGCCTACCCGCAGATCGGCGTTCCGATCGGAATGATCCTGGCAACCTTCGTCATGTACGTGCTGAGCACTGCCCTCACCGAGGATCAGTTCCTGGCCTGGGGCTGGCGGATCCCGTTCCTGTTCTCCGTGGTGCTCATCGGCGTCGGCTACTTTATCCGCCGCTCCGTCGATGAGAGCCCCATTTTCAAGGAAATCCAGGAACGTAAAAAGGAGTCCTCCGCGCCCCTGGGCCAGCTGTTCAAGCACAACACCCGCGAAGTCGTCCTCAGCGCCCTGATCTTCATTGCGAACAACGCCGCCGGTTACCTCGTCATCGCTTTCTTTGCCTCCTACGCCGCAGGCAAACCCGAAGCGGGCGGACTGGGCATGCACCGGCCATCCGTCCTGCTGGCCACCACCCTGGGCTCCTTCGGCTGGCTGATCTTTACGCTCTACGGCGGGATCCTCTCGGACCGGATCGGCCGGATCCGCACCTTCCAAATTGGCTATGTATGGGTTTTCCTTTGGTCGGTTCCCATGTTCCTGCTGATCGACACCACCAACATCATCGCGTTTGCCGTGGCGATTTTTGTGCTCACCATCGGGTTGGGCCTCTCCTACGGACCGCAGTCGGCCATGTACGCGGAAATGTTCCCTGCCCGGGTGCGCTATTCAGGGGTATCCATCGGTTACGCCCTCGGAGCGATCCTGGGCGGGGCGTTCGCGCCGACCATTGCGCAGGCCCTGCTGAATGAAACGGGATGGTCGCCGTCGATCGGCATCTACATCATGGTCCTGTGCGTCATTTCCTTCACCGCCGTCAGCATGGTCAAGGAGACCAAGGGTGCTGACCTGCACGTGGACGAGGTCCACAAGAGCACACGGTGAAAATCCGGGGAGCAGTGCTTGAGCAGATTGGGGCGGCGGCAAAATACGCGGACTCCCGCCCGCTGACCGTCTGCGATTTGGACTTGGACGACCCGGGGGACAACGAAATCCGCGTCCGGATCGAATGCGCCGGGATATGCCACTCGGACCTGTCCGTGGTGAACGGGGACCGGACGCGGCCGGTCCCCATGCTGCTGGGCCACGAAGCCTCCGGAATAGTGGAAAGCGCCGGTAGCTCAGTGACGGACCTGGTTCCGGGGGACCGGGTGGTGATGACCTTCCTCCCGCGCTGCGGAAAGTGCCGCGGCTGCGCCTCCAACGGGCGGCTGCCCTGCAGTGAGGGGACCGCCTCAAACACCAAAGGCACGCTGCTGTCCGGGCAGGTCAGGCTGCACCGCGGCGGCGCGGACGTGCTGCATCACCTCGGAGTGTCCGGTTTTGCCACCCATGCCGTGGTGGATCAGCGCTCCGTGGTGAAAGTTGAGGACGACGTGCCGCCGGAAGTTGCGGCTCTGCTGGGCTGCGCGGTCCTGACCGGCGGCGGGGCCGTGCTCAACCTGGCCCGGCCTGAACCGGGAGACACCCTCATGGTGGTGGGCCTTGGCGGGGTGGGAATGGCTGCGCTGCTGACAGCCCGGGCCCTGGGCGCCGAGGTCATCGGCGTTGATGCCAACGAGGAGAAGCTGGAGCAGGCACTGGCTCTGGGTGCAGCGGCGGCGTACACCCCGGCGGACGCTGCGTCTAAGGGCATCACGGCGGCCGTGGTGGTGGAAGCCGCCGGCAACGCCCGCGCTTTTGAGACCGCGGTGCAGCAGACGGAACCCGGCGGAACAACAATCACAGTGGGGCTTCCCGCTCCAACGGCCCTGGCACAGATTTCGCCGCTCACCCTGGTGGCGGAAGCCCGGACCGTCATTGGAAGCTACCTGGGATCAGCGGTCCCTTCCCGCGACGTGCCCATCTTTGCCGATCTTTGGCGACAGGGACGGCTCCCGGTGGAGAAGCTGGTGTCCGCCCGGATCCCGCTGGCGGACATCAACAGGGCCATGGATGACCTGGCTGAAGGCCGGGCCCTGCGCCAGATGATCCACTTTGAGAAGGAAACCGCCGGCTAACGCTCCAACGTGCCGATCGGTTCGCCATCCTCGTTAAACACGGCCAGGGTTTCCCCGTCAATTTCAGCGGTGAAGGCAGCGGAAAGCCACGTGTCGACATCCTGACAGAACATCATGGTGGCAGCGAGATCGATGATCCTGACTTCAATACCGTCCTGGGTCCAGCGGCCCATGAGGCGGTTGCAGCCGTCGGTGCCCGTGACCCGCCCGTCGGAGGCAAAGTCCAGGGACGGAGCACTGGAATCAGAGGTGTTGCCCCAGGTGCCTTCCACCGACGGGACGGGCGCGCCGGCGGAGTCCGCACAGGATGACAGCCCGGCGGCGGTCAGCACCGCACCGAGCAGGAGGGTGGCTCGCAGCAGGAACGGACCAGCAGGACGGCGTCGCGTGCTCAAAGCCACTTGTTCCTCTTAAAGGTCAGATACAGAGCGGCCGCCATGACGGCCATGGCGCCGAGGGCTAAAGGATATCCCCATTCCCAGGACAGTTCCGGCATGTTTTCGAAGTTCATGCCGTAGATGGCGCCAATGAGGGTTGGGGCGAACAGGATGGCAGCCCAGGAAGAGATGCGTTTGACCTGCTCGTTCTGCGCAATGGAGGTTTCTGCCAGCCGGTTCGAGGCCAGGGTGGAGGAGAGGTTCAGGGCATTCTCCAGCAGGGCACGGTAAGCGTTGGCCCGGTCGATCAGGCGCAGGACGTGGTCCAGGACATCGCCCAGGTTGTCCTGCAGCTGATCCGGGATGCCAAACTCTCCGGTGTTGCTCCGCAGGGTGCCCACCATGCCTTCGAGCGGCGTGATCGCCCGCTGGAACTGGATGACTTCGCGGGAAAGTTCATAGATGCGGCGGGAGACCTCAACATCGCCGCCGAACAGCTGGTCCTCGATCTCGTCGATATCGTTCTCCAGCCCCGCGGCAACCGGTGCGTATTCGTCCACCACCTGGTCCAGGACGGCGTACAGCACGGCATGCGGGCCCAGCGCCAGCAGGTCAGGTTCCTGCTCAAGGCGCTTGCGGACGCGGCCCAAATCCGGGGACTCGGCATGCCGGACCGTCACCACAAAGTTCGGCCCCACAAAAACGTGCAGCTCACCGAACTCCACCCGTTCGATGTCGTCCAGGTAACGCGCGGGGCGCAGCACCGCAAAAAGCGTGGTGTCATAGTGCTCCAGTTTGGCGCGCTGGTGTCCTGCCAGGGCGTCCTCCACCGTCAGCAGGTTCAAGCCGAATTCCTCGGCGACGGCCAGCAGCTCAATGTCATCGGGGCGGTACAGGCCAATCCAGGCCATTCCGCCGGAACTGCGCGTCAGCTCGAAGGTCTCGTCAAGGCTTTCGGGGGTGTGCTGCCGCTTGCCGTCCACATACACACCGTTATCGATCAAGGTCATGGACGTCCCCTAGCTTGTTGAACCCGGCACAGCCGGCCGCAGCTGCGGCCGGACGTCGTCCATTATCCCTGTCTTCGGCCCGCACCCGGACTGCGGACCCCTTTTCCGGGTTGTTCCGTGATGATCGGGGAGCCTGTAGTGTCCGCTCATGGAGACCATTGAATACAGGCCGCGTCGTGACCAGCTGGTGTACACCTTCGGGGGAGCTGCTCCCGTTATGAGAGTTAAGCCGGGCACCGCTTTGAAACTGTGGTCCGAGGATGCCTTCAATAACGCGCTGACCTCCGTTGAGGATCTCTCCAGCGAGAAGGTGGACCTCAATTTCGTGAATCCGCAGACCGGTCCCTTTTATGTGGAAGGGGCCGAGCCCGGAGACACGCTGGCGCTGCACATTGTGGAGCTGACCCCCGCGCGCAGCTTTGGTGCCTCGGCCACCATCCCCTTTTTCGGCGGCCTCACCAGCACGGACCGCACGGCGTTCCTGCAGGACCCGTTGCCGGACACCACCTGGATTTACCATGTTGATTCGGTCCGGAACACCGTGGGTTTCACGGCCAGGTTCGGCAACTTTGAGCTCGCCTTGCCGCTGGAACCCATGCTGGGGACCGTGGGCGTTGCACCGCCGGGAGGAGAGGTCCGTTCGGCGCTCGTTCCGGAACGCTTCGGCGGAAATATGGATTCTCCTGAGGTGAAGGCCGGAACAACGGTCTACCTCGGTGTCAACCAGGAGGGGGCACTGTTTTCCGTCGGCGACGGCCACTACCGCCAGGGTGAGGGCGAAGCCTGCGGCACCGCTGTGGAGGGTGCCATGAACTCCACCATCATTGTGGAACTCATCAAAGGCGGGGCGCCGGCCTGGCCGCGGCTGGAAACCGACTCCCAGTGGATGGCCGTTGGCTCCTCCCGGCCCATGGAGGACTCGTGGCGGATAGGGCAGGTGGAGATGGTCCGCTGGTTCTCGGAACTGTTTGGCCTGCACCAGATGGATGCTTACCAGCTGCTGACCCAAACCGCCCTTGCCCCCATCGCCAACGCAGTGGACGCCAATTACAGCGTGGTGGTCAAGGCGGCCAAGGCTCTTTTCCCGGAAGTCCACGCCTACGGCGGCCTGCACGCGGACCTGCGCCGGCGCAGCACCCAACTCATCTGAGCTCCTATCCGCTCCGCCAGCCCGGGCAAACATCCTGGTGGACGGGGGATTGTCGCGCGGGATTCAGTTCTGAGCAGGCCCCGGCGCTGCGGCGCCAACCCTGGCGGGCAGGTCTGCGCCCGGCTTGGGCACAGCGGAAGGCCGTCCGCCGCCCAGGGCGCGCAGGGCGTTCAGGATGGCGGCCAAATCCACGAGTTCCTGAATGAGGGCTCCGGCCACGGCGGGGATGAACCCGAACGCGGCCGCCAGCATCAGCCCCACGCTCAGGGAAATCCCCAGCCAGATGCTGCCCAGCGCAATCTGCATTGTCCGCCGGCCAATGACGACGGCGTCGGCCACCTTGGAGATGTCATCGGCCACGATCACGGCGTCAGCGGATTCCCCGGCGGCAGTGGAGCCGCGGGCTCCCATGGCGATGCCGACGTCGGCTGCCGCCAGCACCGGTGCGTCATTCACGCCGTCGCCCACCATGACGGCAGGCCGGCCCGGCAGGGCGGCGACCAGCCGAACCTTGTCTTCAGGCAGAAGCTCTGCGTGGACCTCCCGGATGCCCAGGGCCGCGGCGGTGCTTTCGGCCGAGGCGCGCCCGTCGCCGGTGAGCATGACCGGCGGCTCCAGGCCAAGTGAGGCCAGCCGCTCCAGGGTGGCGCGTGCATTGGGCCGGGGAGTGTCGCTCAGGAGCAGGACGCCGGCAAAGCTGCCGTCCACGGCCACATAGACCCGAAGCTGCCCGCCGTGCGTCCGGGTGCCGGTGCCGTCCGGGGTTTCCGGAGCCTCCGCGGCCACAAAGCTGCGCTTGCCCACCAGGACCGTGTGGCCGTCCACCTCCGCGCGCACGCCGTTGGTGGCGTATTCGGACGCGGAGGCTGCCGGACTCAGCTGCAGGCCGCGCTCGCGGGCGGCGTTTTGGACCGCGGCTGCCAGCACGTGGGAGGAATACTGTTCGGCGGAGGCGGCCAGGCGCAGCACATCCTCGGCGGCAAAAGCCGGCGCGGGTTCGACGGCGGCAAGTTCAGGCCTGCCGTATGTGAGGGTGCCGGTCTTGTCGAAAGCGATGCTGCGAGCCCGGGCGAGTTGCTGCAGGGTGGCTCCGCCCTTGACGATGATGCCGTTGCGGGCGGAACGGCTCATCCCGCCCATGAAGGCTACCGGTGCGGCAATCAACAGGGGGCAGGGCGTGGCGAGCACCAGCACCTCGGCAAACCGGACCGGGTTGCCCGTCAGCAGCCAGGCCGCTCCTGCAAGCAGCAGCGAGAAGGCGGTGAACGGCACGGCGAACCGGTCCGCCAGACGCACCACGGGGGCTTTGGACTCCGCGGCTTCGCGCACCAGGGCAACGATGCGCTGGTACTGGCTGTCCGCCGTCGTCTCGGTGGCCCGGATCAGTGCCGCCCCGGTACCGTTCACCGAGCCGCTCATGACTTTGTCGCCTTTGGTGCGGCCCACCGGCAACGGCTCGCCGGTCAGTGAAGACTCGTCGAAACTGGCTTGTGCACTCAGCAGTACTCCGTCCACCGGGACGAGTTCTGCCGGTTTGACCAGCAGTACATCACCCGGAACGACGTCGTCGGCCGGGATATCCACGGGGGTCTCGCCGTCGGGCGGCAGCCGGTGTGCTGCCTGCGGCGCCTTGGCCAGGAGGGCGTCTAGCTCGCCGCGGGCACGCCCTGCGGCGTAGTCTTCCAGGGCTTCGCCGCCGGTGAGCATCAGGACAATGATCAGGGCGGCAATGTATTCGCCCACGGCTACGGTGGACAGGATGGCGACAACAGCCAGGATGTCCAGTCCCCAGTGGCCGCGCAGGATGTCGCGGATCATGCGGGCAGCGGTCACGGCGGCGACGAGCAGCGCGTAGGCGGAGGCCGTCCAGGCGGCTGCGGTGTGCAGGTCAGCTCCCAGGAGTGCGGCCACCGCCAGTCCGACGACGACGGTCGCCGCCACCACCGGATAATTCCGGATTGTGCGCAAGGCTTTCATGTCTCTTGTTATAGGCCTGCCGGTGGTCTCTTGCCAGCAAGAGAAAGCTTGCCTAACTCATGGGGGCTGGTCCGTTAAGTCAGTCGGGAGGAGATCAGCCGCGCACTTTCGGCCAGCCGGCGGCCCAGGGTTTCCTCGTCACGGCCGGACCCGAAATACACCACGGACACTGCTGCGGGCAGCTGGCCGGAAGCAGTGATGGGTGACGCGACGGCGGAAACGCCCTGAATGACCTCATCGTGGCTGACGGCGTAGCCCCGGGTGCGGGCCAGTGCTGATTCCGGCCGGTAGGGCTGTCCCGGAGCGAGCAGGGCCCATTGTTCCTCGCCTACGGCGGACTGGATGGCGATGCCCGGAGCGCCGGCAGCGAAGGAATGCCGGGTGCCGGGGCGCTGCACCAGTGCCGTGCGGCTGTGGCGCGGCTCCACCGTCACGAGGGTGACGCAGTCGCGGGTGTCCCACACTGCCACGAAGGCGGTCATGGAGAGTTCGTCGGCCAGTACGGTGAGTTCGGGCAGGGCTGCGGTCTGCAGGTCCCGCGATACGCCGCGGGCCAGCGCTGCCAGGCCGGGCGCCGTCGTGACCCGGCCGGCGTCGTCGCGCATAACCAGTGAATGCGCCTCAAGGGTGCGCAAAATGCGGTACGCGATGGAGCGGTGCACGCCGAGTCCCCGGGACAGTTCAGCAATGGTCAGGGGTGCCTCTGCCTCGGCGAGCAGCTCCAGGGCCTGGATGCCGCGCGAGAGTGTCTGGGACAGGGAGCCGGCGCCTGGCCCCGGGGAGAGGGCGGGGGCTGGCACGCCGGCGTCGGGGGCATCAGTCATGAGCCCCATCTTAGGCGGGCAGGACTGGGCGACGGTTAAGCTAGGGCATTCGGCGGCGGCTGAGCAGGCCGGACATGAGCAGGCCAAGTCCCGTGGCCAGCGGCCACCAGGTGTACATGCTCAGTGTTTCGCCCAGGAAGGCGACCACCAGGATGCCCAGCATGCAGCACACCACCAGGATGATGCCCAGCACAATGCGGATCCGGCCGCGGTTGGGCGAGGGAAGCGGAGGAAGCCACGGAGGACGCTGGTCGGTCCAACTCATGGGAGCAATCGTAGGTCCCCCGGAGCAGGATGCACCCGGCCGGCGGTGGGTTTTTCTTCAAAGGTATTTGTCCGTGCCGGTGCTCTGTTCCGCGGCTCCGGTGCGTGAAAGGATGGCGGCGGTTCCCCCACTACAAGAAGTTCGGAGTACCTACATGGAACAGAGCGATCTCCTCATTGATGCCTTTGGCAGGCTTCCCCAAACTGTCCGCCGTGCGGTCCACGGCTTGGATGCCCGGGCACTGAACCACCGCCCGTATCCGGAGGGCAACTCCATCTCCTGGCTGATTTGGCATCTGGCCCGGGGTGAGGACGCCCAGATTGCTCCCCTGGCCGGGCACGAGCAGGCCTGGACCGCGGAGGGATGGTATGAGCGGGTGGGGCTGCCGCTGGCTGTCGAAGACACCGGATACGGCCATGACTCGGAGCAGGTTTCGGCCGTGCAGGTGAAGTCCGCCGATGTGCTGCTGGGCTACTACGAGGCGGTGCACTCTCGCACTGCTGCCTTTGTTTCCGGTCTGGCCGGAGGAGATCTGGACCAGGTGGTAGATGAGGCGTGGGATCCTCCCGTGACCCTGGGCGTGCGGCTGATCAGCATCCTCGGTGACGGGCTGGAGCATGTGGGTCAGGCCGCTTATGTCCGCGGAATGGTGCTGGCTTCAGGCACGTAGGCGGGCAGCCGCCGCGTTCAGCCGCGGGACATGACCACCAGCAGTTGCTCGCACATGGCGGCGCAGCGCCGGCAGGTCTCGGCGCAGATCCGGCAGTGTCCGTGTTCGGCGGCATGCTGGGCGCATTCTTCGGCGCACTGGTGACAGGCTGCGGCGCAGGCTCTCAGCAGTGCGGTTGTACTGTCCGGATAGCCGGCGTACCTGGTGCCGACACGGGCGATCACCGTTCCGGTGGCAGCACAAATGTCCGCGCAGTTGAGGTCCTTGCGGATGCATTCCACCATGTCACCGAGCATGTCCTCGCTGAGGCAGGCATCGGCGCAGGCGTTGCAGACCTGCACGCAGTCAAAACAGGCAATGATGCAGGTGGAGACGGCTTCCAGGTCTGTTCCGGCGCCGTCGGGACGTTCGGCAAGTACGGATTCGATGAGGGTCATGGCACTGCTCCTTTGGGCGGTTCGCTGATCGGTGCGGTTTCGCTGGGAGTGCGGCCGGGGGACTGCTGCCGCCCGGGCTGTCAGGATAGCGCCGCACCGGAAGCGGCAACCAGAGAAGAAGCGGCCGCAGGTGTTGCGGACCGCCAGAACGCCGCGGCGATTTGCCTATGAACCTGTGCCCGGGTCTAGAATCGGGGTTATGCCCCTCGGGGCTGTCCGGCCGGCCTTAGGGCGAAGCGCCGGGCTTGGGGCTTTAGCTCAGTTGGTAGAGCGTTTCGTTCGCAATGAAAAGGTCAGGGGTTCGATTCCCCTAAGCTCCACTATAAAACGCCTAGTCAGACGGGGGTCTGGCAAGGCAAACGGACAAAAACCGAAAATGTACGGACACACGGACCGTATTGCCGGGCAGGACAAGGGTTCGGGGAAACTTCCTTAACTTCGTCATTGTTTGCGTATTTCCTGCATACTCTCGTCTTATGGCGATTTCCGCGAAAGCACACAGTGACGAACTGGCAAACAGAAAGCGTCTTGGCGAACTGATCCAGGATGGCTACAAGGCGGCCGGCCTAACCCGGCGGTCCCTCTCCCAGAAGGTTGGGGTTTCAGAGCGGTCCCTTTATTCACTTGAGGCGGGCGAGCGGGTGCCGCGTGAAATCACCCAGCGCCGCATCGAGGAAGTCCTTAGCTGGCGTCGCGGGGCGATGATCGAGATCCTCGGCCTTGGCCCGGACTCAGACCTCCCAAAGGTGCCACTGTCCTTCATGCAGGAGTCGAAGCGGAGTGCGTGGGCCAACATGTCACAGGAGTCTGGTGCCGACGTGATCCATCGTCTGAGCGCAGCGGCTACGGATGCCGCGGTCATGCTTCGAGAGAAGGACCGCCGCATCCAGGAGTTGGAGCAGCAGGTGGCGGAACTGCAGTCCCGTTATGGCCTTTCCGTGGATAGATCCCCTAAGAAGGGGACGGCGGGGCTCGAGCATGTCGACTCTGTAGCGCAAGAGGATCAAGGGACCCTTAGCCGCCGTTTGTAGCCCAGATCTTTTTTGTGGTCAGTTTCTATCCCGCGGCCACGCTAACGCACTGCTGGGGGTTTCATGGCGCGGGCCGGACGATCTCGGCTGGACAAGACAAAGCCTCGGTCGGATCCGGGATTGGAAGCATCAATTTATGCTGCGGCGGGCGGTACGTTTGACCACGCGCTGCGGCACACCCTTGCGGGCAACGTAGATAATTCCTATCGTCACCGCGGAAATAAGGAAGATGATGAGGAACACGGTCAACGTCCAGCCGGCGACAACACCCATTGCATTTGTCCTTCCGTCGAGCTTGTAGCTATTCGGAGTAGGTCATGTAGGCAGTAGCGTAGCCCACGTTGACTGAAGCCGGATCCGTGATCCCGGGCCATAGAATCCGCGCGGAGTCCCGTGTCCACGGCGCAGTGTCTGCCGTCACGTACCCCTCCTTTCCGTGGCCTATACTCGGGCGACATGCAATAACCCAAGGAGCAGCCATGAAAGTCCTCATCACCGGAGCCCACGGAAAAGTCGGACGTGCCACAACGCAGGCAATGATCGACGCCGGGCACGAAGTCATCACCACCGACCTGGACCGACCCTCGTACGAGCGGAAGCCGGAGGGTGCGCCCCGCTACATCATGGCTGACCTCACTGATGCAGGTGCAGCCTACGCGCTGGCCAAGGGAGTGGACGCGGTGGTGCATGTCGCCGCGATCCCCGAGCCTACGGGCCACGC
Source organism: Arthrobacter sp. NPDC097144 (assembly GCF_044762205.1). Classification (NCBI taxonomy): domain Bacteria; kingdom Bacillati; phylum Actinomycetota; class Actinomycetes; order Micrococcales; family Micrococcaceae; genus Arthrobacter; species Arthrobacter sp. NPDC097144. The sequence continues at coordinate 424,274 of NZ_JBIWDW010000003.1, forward strand.
TCCCCACGTTGTCTTCCAGAACAATCTCATGGCCACATTCAATATCCTGGAGGCAGCGGTCAGCTTCGGCGTCAAGCGCTTTGTCTTCATCTCCAGCGAAACCGTACCGGGCTTCTTCTTCCCGGAACGGGATTTCCTTCCGGACTACGCTCCCGTGGACGAAGAGCATCCGATCCACCCGCAGGACCCCTACGCGCTCGCGAAGCATTTCGGCGAGCAGCTCATGGACGCAGCTGTTGCCCGGTCCGGCATCCAATGCATCTCGATCCGGCCCAGCTGGGTGCAGTTCGAGGGTAACTATGAGAACAACCTGGGGCCGCAGATCCGCGACAGCTCGGTACTCAGCGCCGGACTGTGGAGCTACGTGGATGTCTATGACCTGGCGGACGCGATTGTGCTCGCAACCGAGTCGGACCTGCCCGGACACGAAGTCTTCTACATCGCCTCACCGGACAACGTGGGCGGCCACGACTTTGCCGAAGTGCTGACGAAGTACTACGGAGACCAGATCGAACTGCGCGATCTGGACCGCACCGACGCCTCGGGCATCTCCACCGCGAAGGCGCAAAGGATGCTTGGCTGGAAGCCCAAGCGGTCCTGGCGCGATTACCTGGACGCCGAAGGAAAAGCGCTGCAGAAATAGCGCCTGAACGGCACCACTGGCTGATGGCCCGGCTGGGGAAGCATTTCCCCGGCTGGGTCCCGGCAGGCCTAATGGATTTGCGGGTTTGAGCGGCGACCGTGGTCGGGCAGCACGGGCAGCTAGTCGGTGGGTGGACGCTGCCGCTGCCGCTTGGTGGCGGAGCGCTGCTTCTTGGCATCGAGGCGCCGGTGATTGGAACCCCGGGTCGGTTTGGTTTTACGCCGGGCAGCAGCTTCCGGCGCGAGGCCGTCCGCCACCATCTCCGCAAGTTTGGCCAAGGCAATCTCCCGGTTGCGCAGCTGGGAGCGCTGCTCCGAGACGGTCACGGTGACGGTACCGGCAATAAGGTGCCGCTTCAGGCGCCTCAGCAGTATTTGCCTCTGCGTGTCGGACAGCGAGGCCGAGGCAGCCACATTCCAGGAAAGCGCCGCGCGGCTGTCCGAAGTATTCACATGCTGACCGCCCGGGCCTGAGGAGCGCGAGAAACGCCAGCTCAGTTCCGACGCGGGAATTGTCAGCGCTGGGGACACGGTCAGATCCATGTCTCCAGCCTCCCACGGGAGCATCCCGGCCGGGTTAATCCCCACCCGTGGGCGCGGATTTCAGCAGGTCCGGCCGTTTCAGCCTGCCTGCTCGCCATCCTCGAGGGCGGCGGTGCATTGGGTGAGCCCCCGGCCCAGCGCCGCTGCGCCGGATTCGCCGAGGCGGGACAGCATCCGCTGCTCCACGCCGTCGACCGCCGCTTCCGCTTCGGCCAGGGCGGCCATGCCGACGGCGGTAACCGCCGCGGGCAGTGCCCGGCCCGACGCCGGACGTGCCGGCCGCTCGACCAGACCGCGGTCCTGGAGGCCCTGCAGCAGTGCATTCATGGACTGGCGGGTGACGAAGGCGCTCCGGGCAAGCTCAGCGGCCGAAATGCCCGGCTCCTGCTGCAGGAAGTGCAGGCACACGTACTGGGGAACGCTCAGTCCCAGCGGACGGAGCACCTCGTCCATCCTGCTGTGAAGCACCGCCTGGGCGCGCTTGAGCAGATAACCAATCTGCAGTTCTTCATCCTTGACCATGTCAATATCCTGACATATGCTCAACATGTCAGGACCCTGACATTGACCAAAGGAATCACAATGACAGTAACCGGACCCGATTTCATTGCCCTGCAGGTACGCGACCTGGCCAAAGCCGCGTCCTTTTACGAGGATGTTGTCGGGCTGACCCGCGCGCCCGTCTCACCGCCGCATGCCGTCGTCTTTGCCACGACGCCCATCGCGTTTGCCGTGCGGGAAACCATTCCCGGCGTTGACCTGGACTCGGTGGCACAGCCCGGACTCGGCGTCGTTCTCTGGCTGCACGATCCGGAGGCCGCGGCGCTGCACCGGACCATGGCGGATGCCGGGGTAACCATTCCCCAGGAACCCTTCGAGGGGCCGTTCGGCACCACCTTCACCTTTCTGGATCCGGAGGGCTATGCGGTGACCATCCACAGCGGGAGCTAGGTCCGCTGCTCCGCGCTTAGACCGCTTTCACCACCGGCAGGTCCGACCACTCCGTGGTGTAGCGCGGCGAAGCGAAATTCCGCGCCATGGACCAGTCCGGCTTGGCCGAAGACATCCCCGCCAGCCCCAGTCCGATGCTGGCGGCGCCGTACTTGTTTGTCACCTGCGCCAGCAGCGGGCCGATGTCCTTCTGCTCCGGCCCCGCGTCGAACAGGTCGAACGCCGGTTCGGCCCCGGCGGGGGAGAGGCCGGTGAGCATGATTCCGGCCTTGACGTACCGGGCGCCCTCCACCACCTGGGAATCCATGGCGGCTATTGCCGCGCGGGTGAGGACCAGCGGATCGGCCGTGGGCCGCTGAAGCCGGACCGTGGCCGAGGGCGAGGAGCCCTCCTTGCCGCTGAACCGCGACGTGGCCGCGAAGACCGTCATCACGGTTGCCAGCTGGCCCTCTTTCGCCAGCCGGATCGCCGCCTTCTGCGCATACAGGCTCATCACCTGGCGCATCGATTCCCGGGTGACCACCGGTGTCGCAAAGCTGCGCGAGAACAGCACCTGCTGCTTGTCCGCGGACTCGGTCTCCATGGGAATGCACGCGGTGCCGTTTAATTCCAGCACCGTCCGCTGCAGCACCACGGAGAATTTGGCGCGGATGACGGCGGGGTCCGCGGCACGCAGATCGGCCACGGTATGGATGCCCAGCGCGTTCAGCCGTGTGCCGTTGCGCGCACCCACGCCCCATAATCCGGTGACGGGCACGCGGGACATGATGGTGTCGACGACGGCGGGACCCAGGGTGTCGAGGTTGCAGACCCCGCCCATGTGGGGATTCTGCTTGGCGATCCGGTTCGCGAATTTGGCCAGGGTTTTGGTGGGTCCGATCCCCACACACACCGGCAGGCCGATGTTCCGCGCCACGCCGGCCCGAATCTCGGTGCCCCGGTTCCGCAGTTCTTCATCGGTGCCGTGCAGATGCAGGAAACACTCGTCAATCGAGTAGATCTCCTGCTCGGAGGAATAGCGTCCCAGCAGCTGCATCACCCGCGAGCTCAAGTCCCCGTACAGCTCGTAGTTGCTGGAGCGCTGCACCAGGCCCAGCTTCGGGGCGGCCTCGGCCAGCTTGAACCACGGCTCGCCCGTCTTGATCCCGAGCGCCTTGGCCTCATCGGAGCGGGCCACCACGCAGCCGTCGTTGTTGGAGAGCACCACCACCGGAATGCCGGCCAGCCGGGGATCGAAGACGCGCTCGCAGGAGACGTAGAAGCTGTTTACGTCCACCAGGGCGATGCGGTGCCGCTCAGCCACGCTGGACGCTAAACATAGTGCAGGCACCGGGTCACGACGCCCCACACGGACAGTTCCGCCGGATCCGGCACCCGGATGTCCACGGAATCGGGGCTGTCTGCATGCAGGAAGATGCCCTGTCCCGTCAGCAGCAGCCGGCGGACAATCAGCTCACCGTTGAGGACGGCGACGACGACGGACCCGTCCCTGGGCGTCAGTGAGCGGTCCACGATCAGCTCGTCACCGTCGCTGATTCCCGCACCGTCCATGGCCCCGCCGGAGACCCGCATGATGAACGTGGAGGTGGCATCCCGGATGAGGTGCCTGTTCAGGTCGATTCCGGCATCGTAATAATCCTGGGCGGGGGAAGCGAACCCGGCGGGAAGGGTGGAGCCGCGTGCGGCCGGCTGCTCATTGGCGCCGCCGGAACGCGGGCCGGGAGCGGAAGAAAAGACGGGCACCGCGCAACCTCCCTAGAACACACCTTCGAATGCTTTCAGGTTAGCACCGGCCCGGAATTCCACCAGCCCCTCCGCGCCGGGCCGGGCCGGAGGTCTGGCCCATCCGGGAAGAGGGACCTAGGCTGACAGCGGCGGCAGGCTGCCGCCGTCAACCCCAGGAGAAACGATGAAGCAGACACCAGTACGTACCGTCATCAGCCCCGGCCGCTATGTGCAGGGGGCCGGTGCCATCCACCGGCTCGGTGAGTTTCTCAGCCAGATCGGCAAAACGCCGCTGCTGGTGGCCGACGACGTCGTCTGGGGTTTTGTAGGACACGACATTGGCAGCTCCCTGCAGACAGCCGAGCTGCCGCTCACCCGCGAGGTCTTCAACGGAACGCCCACGGCCGCTGAAATCGACCGGCTTACCGACGCCATCCGGTCCGCCGGCGCGGATGTGGTGGTGGGAGTGGGAGGCGGCAGCACCATAGACGCGTGCAAGGCAGCCGGCGACGCCGCCGGAATCCGCTGGGCATCGGTGCCCACTGTCGCCTCCACTGACGCGCCGACGTCGGCGCTCGCCGTTGTCTACACGGCCGACGGGGCCTTCGAGGAATACCGGTTCTTCGCACGGAATCCTGATCTGGTGCTGGTGGACTCCCAGATTGTAGCCAACGCACCGGCGTCGTTCCTGGCCTACGGTGTGGGGGATGCCCTGGCCACCTGGCTGGAAGCACGGGCCACAGCCGCCTCCTTTTCTCTGACCATGGCCGGGGGACTGCCCACCGAGACCGGCACGGCGCTGGCGCGGCTGAGCTGGGATGTGCTCTGGGAATTCGCGCTTCCCGCCCTCGACGCTGCCCGGGACCACCTCGTTACGCCGGCGCTGGAGAAGGTTATCGAGGCCAATACGCTGCTGTCCGGCCTGGGGTTTGAATCGGGCGGGCTGGCAGCGGCACATGCCATTCACAACGGCCTGACCGCGGCACCGCAAACACACGGACTGGCCCACGGGCAAAAAGTGAACATCGGCTCAGTGACGCAGCTCGTGCTCGAGGGCGCTCCCACGGCGGAGATCCGCGACTTTGTGGAGTTCACAACGCGCGTGGGCCTGCCGAACACGCTGACCGAGGTGGGCCTGTCAGTGGACGATGCCCGCGAACTTGACCTCGTGGCGGAGGCAGCCACGGTTCCCGGGGAAACCATGAAGTCCATGCCCTTTGACGTTGGCCCCGCCGACGTGGTTGCCGCACTGAAATCGATCGAACGTTTTTCACGCCGGGTGCGGCGGGAAGCGGGCCTGCCCGAACCGGTGCCGTACAAAACGCACTAGGCGCACTAGGCTCCCCGCAGAGCTGCGACGGGTTCAATGCGCGTGGCCCTGCGGGCCGGAAAGCTGCCGGCCGCGAGCCCGACGAGCGCTCCGAGGAGCGCCCCGCCGCACGCAACCAGCGGGCTCAGGACAGGCGTCCACTGTTGGGACAGGGAGATGGTGATGACGGCGAAGACCCCCGCCGCCGCCCCGAGGATCCCGCCCAGGAGCCCGATAATCACCGACTCGGCGACAAATTGGGCCGCGATTTGGCGGCGGGTTGCACCAATGGCCCGGCGCAGACCGATTTCTCCCGTGCGTTCCATGACGGAGAGCATCGTCACGTTCGCAATTCCCACGCCGCCGGCAAGAAGCACCACCACGGACATCACCACAAAAATGAGATTGACATCCGCCTGGATGTTTCCCGCGAGCTGGGACCGTCCCTGCGGGGCGGCGACGTCGATGCGTTCGGGGTCGTCGGGGGAAAGGGACAGTGCGGCCTGGTCCGCAACCTGGGGACCGGCACCAATAACGATCCTGGCCTGGACCTCCCCGGGCGCACTGAGGCCAAAGTCGGAGCGCGCCGCTCCGGTGGAAATGACCACGCTCTCCAGCAGCTCGGTGCGCTGCTGCACGTCACCGAAGACGCCGACGACGGCGTAGGGCAGGCCGTCGATGAAGATGGACGGCTGGGAGTCCACCCGGGTGATGCCCAGGCGGTCTGCGAGCCTGTTGCCCAGGACCGCCACGCGGTCATGCCGCAGGTCATGTCCGGAGTCAAAGAGGCGGCCGTACCGGACGTTGCCTTCAAGCGTGTCGACGAGCCCGGCGGAGGCGGCAAAGACCCGCGGCGCCGCTCCGGGGACAGCGGAGGGATCGTTGACGGGCACCGCCGTCACCGTGCCGTCCCGGAGTTCCACTTCCGCGATAAGCGCTGCCTGTTCAATTCCGGCGATGCGCTCCATGCGTTCCACCGCGTCCCAGGGCAGGGAAGCTGTTGCCACACTGTTGCCGTCGGCGTTCCGTGCCGTGGCGGGGGATGCGATGACCTGGGTGGCGGCGAAGGCGTCGAATTGCCGGGCGAGTTGCCCCGCAGTGGTCTGGGCGAACCCGAGAGTGGCCACCAGGGCTCCGATGCCGAGGATGGTTCCGGCAAGGGTCATCAGGAGCCGGCCTGGCCGAGTCCCCAGATCCGCCGTTGCTTCGAGCAGCAGGTCAGCAAAGCTGAAGCGGTCTGCGGCGGGAACAGGTGAAACGAGTCCGGTCGCTGCCGGGTCCTCAGGGTTCCGGTGCTGTTTTGTGCGGGCGAGCTTCATGCGGGCGAACTCACCCGGCCGTCGGCAATCCGGACGCACCGGGGCGCGCGCTGCGCCACGGCGTGGTCGTGGGTAATGATGACCAGCGCCAGGCCGTCGGTGACCAGTTCTTCGAACAGTGCCATGACATCCTGCGTGGTGGCTCCGTCAAGGTTGCCGGTGGGCTCGTCAGCCAGCACCAGGCTGGGCCGGGTGACGACGGCGCGTGCCACCGCCACCCGCTGGCGTTCACCGCCGGACAGGGTGCCGGGCAGGAAATCGATGCGGTGGCCCAGACCCACGCGGACGAGCGCTTCGCGGGCCCGGTCAACACGTTCGCCGCGGGGAGTTCCGCTGTAAAGCATGGGCATCATGACGTTTTCCAGCACCGACCGCCGCGGCATCAGGTGGAAGGCTTGGAACACGAATCCGATGCGCTGTGCCCGGACCGCCGCACGCCGGTCCTCGTCCAGGACGCCGGTCAGGTGGCCGTCAAAGCGGTATTCGCCGACACTGGGCCGGTCCAGCAGACCGAGGATGTTGAGCATCGTGGACTTTCCGGATCCGCTCGGGCCGACGATCGAGACGTAGTCTCCCTCCTGCACCGTGAGGTTAATGCCCTTCAGCGCCTGCACTTCCGGCGGGCCGGGAAAGGACCGGGTGACGTCGCGCAGTTCCACAAGGGGGACGCTCACTTGCCCACCACAACCAGGTCACCCTCGGCCAGCGTCCCGTCAAGCGGGGTTATTTCCACGGCACCGGGAGTTGCCAGGCCGCTGCGGACAACCACCAGCCGGGTGGCTGTCTGTTCACCGTCCCGGGGGTCTCCTTCGGCAACTTCCACGCGGGTCTCGCCACCCGGACCGGCGGTGAGGGCTGCATAGGGGACGGACAGCACCTCGCCGTCCGTGGCGCCGACGGCGATCGACACGCGAACGTTGGAGCCTTGGAGCTCCTGGATTTGTTCCGGGTTCAGGGGATCGGGCCGCAGCTCGACGCCCCACCGGGAAGAGTCTCCTTCCCCCGGAGCCACTGCTGTGATCGTGGCCGAATGCGTGCTGCCGTCAGGCAGGGCAAAAGTGGCCTTGTCCTCGACTTTGAGCAGGCGGGCGTCTGCTTCCGCAGCGGAGCCGGACAGCCCAAGGGTTGCACCGGAAACCGTCATGGCGGGCCCGTCCAGAATGGAGCCGCGCTGGGTGGTTACCGCGTCCACCCGGCGGGGAAGATTCGCCAGATACAGCACCTCGCCGGCCGGCAAAGCGGGCAGGGCGGCTTCTTCGGCACGGACGAGTTCCGCCTGAACCTGAGCGAGCTGTTCGGTTGCGGTGTCCACCGCCGCGCGCTGCGGTGCATCGGTCCGGTCCGAGCCGATTTCCTGCCGGCGCAGCTGAGCCAGCTCGAGCGCATCCGTCAGGTTGCCGATCTGTACCGGATCCTGGGGCTTGGACTGCCTTGCTGCGGCGAGTTCCCGCTGCATGCTGGCCACCGTGTTGTCGGCTTCGCGGATCTCGACGGGCGTGGCACCCACGCGCGTTGCTGCAAGCTCACTCCGTGCCGCGGCCAGGCTCTGCTCCGCCATCCGGACTGACTCCTGCGCTGCCCGGAGGGACTCCGGACTTCCCTGCTCCGACTCGGGAACCGCGTATCCGGCCGTCGCATAAAGGGCGGCGACGGCGTTGGCCGCCTCAATGCCGAAGACCGGATCCGCCGGGTCACCGGCATCAATGCCCACCGTGCGGACGGCCGTCTTGAACTGGACCACATCGGGACCGGAGACCCCGAGGAAGAGAGCCCGGTACGCAGGCAGCTCGCCGGGAAGAACAATGACGGGCCGGCCGGCAACCTCCAGGGCCACCGACAGCGCCTCCAAGTCCGCGCCCACTTCCGGCACCTGACCGGTGACGACTGCCGGCCCGGCAATCGAGGTGGTGTCGATGCGTACTTCCACGGGGTCCGCGTAGGCCACTTCTCCGCGGATGGTCACGTCGTTGCTGAGCTTCCCGTACTGGACGGGAACGGTAATCAGGCCGGGTGCCGGTGCCTCCGCATCAGTGGCGTCTGCGGGGGAGATCAGGAACCTTCCCAGGACCAGTCCGGCCACCAGGCTCAGTATTGCCGCGGCGGCCACCATCCACAGGGTCCTGTTGCGCTGGAACATTGCGGCGAGGCCTGCCCGCCGCGATGGCCCGGAGGTGTCCTGCTCACTTTGCCGTCCGTCGGTGTCGTCCAGGAGCAGACCCAGATTGGTGGTTTCCTCCGGCTGCCGGCGTGAACGCCTGCGTCCGAGCTGCGCCACTCAGCTTCCCTGCTCAAGGTCAGCCCGGAAGGCTTCGAGTTCCGCCTTATGGTCATCCACAAACTGCTGCTCGCGCTTGAACTGGACCTCCAGCATTTTGTCCCGGTATTCCGTCTTTTCCCGGCAGTCGAGATCGGCGAGGGCGAGCTCAATTTCCTCTTTGCCGAGTTCGGACATGTCGGCTTCGTCCGATCCGGCGGGGGCGGTTTCGCCAGACGCGGCGCTGGTGGCCGTGGCCGTTGGGGCGGAATTTTCGTAGGCGGCATTCATCTTCTCGTTGATGCTGTTCTGGGCATCCTGCTGCGCCGAGAATCCGGGGTGCCCGGCGTCGGCCATGCAGGCAGCCCACTCAGCATTAAGCGTGGAAATTTCCGGGGCGCTCATTGCGTCTTCCCAAAGCGTATTCATGGCATCCATCAAGGGCTTGTGCTCATCGGATGTCATGGCGTTGTCCCCGTCCCTCTCATGCTGCGCCCAGCCGGAGCAGCCGGCTGTCGACCAGTCCCATTCCACGGCTTCACCGTCCGCCGGCATATCTTCTTCATCCGGGGCCGGACCGTATAAGGCCTCATAGAAAGCGGTTCGCTCTGATTCCGACAGGGTTTCCGCATAGTCGGCGTTGACGTCTTCGTACTCGGTGGCATCGCTGGAGTCCGTTTCTTCCCTCCCGGGGAAGTTGACCATGCCGTAGCCGTATTGGGATACCCATTCCCGGGAGTCAGGATTCCATTCCTCGGCGGATCCCTCGGAAAAGGAGAAACTCTGGACATTCGGCTTGTATTCGAACCCTTCTTCCTTCATGCACTGGGCCACCAGTTCTTCCCGTTGGCGGTCCTCCTCTGCATATTTCTTCTCCTGCTCTTCAGGGCTCAGGTCAGCCCCATAGGCGGACGCCATGAATTCAGTCAAAGGTGAGTCTCTGGCGGCGGGAGATTCTTCAGCTTCACCGGACGAGCCGCACCCGCTAAGCACGATGGAGAAACACAAAGCGGCAAAAAGCGCTGCGGCGCGCGGGGAATGTTGCACGGGAACCTCTTTTAGGAATGCGGGCAGTGAACCTGCGGATTCAGGTATGTCAAAGAATGCCCCACGCTCTGCCCGGAAACAGGCTGTCCGCCGGTAACATTTCCATCTCATCTGCTCTTCCCGGCATTTAGGGAGCAGGATTCCGCGGCCATGCCGGCGGAGCCCTGCCGGCATGTGGATGCGGTTTAGGGCGCGTCCGCCGGTACGGACACCGAGGTGACGGCCGGCTGGGGGCTGCTGCCCGACTCCGTAGTAAAGAGGAAAACTGATGCCAGAATGCCAATGGCCAGGACCGCAGCAAGCAGGACGCCGCTGATGATGGCGATCACCCAGGCGCTGCGCGGCCGCGGGCGCCGGCGGACCAGGGCAATGACCGCCAGTACCAGGGAGAGTCCGGCGAGGGGGAAGAACAGGGGAGTGAGGAAAACGGACAGAACGAGCGCGGTGAGGGCAATAATGCCCGACGGCGTGCCCAGCCATGTGCGGTCGGCCCCCGCCCGCACGGCCGAGGCAGTCTCTTCCGGCTCCGTGCCGGCGGCCGTATCATTCATGTGCTCTGTTCCTTCGGGAGTATGGCGAGCAGCGGTGGATGCCGGGGACGGGCGGGACCTCATGACTCGAGATCCTCCTCCTGTGCCAGGAACCCCTGCCGTTTTCCGTGCATCGACAACACAATGTCCAGCACCCGAAGGTCCGAGACGGGCTCGGTAATGCCGGAGAGCCTGCGGATATCCTCCAGCCGTTCGGACAGCACCCCGTCGGTGAAGGAGTCGTGCCAATACTGCCATTGTTTCTCAGGCCCCGGCAGCGCCGTTACCCTGCGAATGATGGAGTCATACACCGGAATCAGGCGGGGGCGCTTCCGGGACAGAAGTTTGCTGGCGGTGCTCGGACCCACACCCCAGCCACCGCCGTCGCTGTGCCGTTCGCGCAGGAGGTTCCAGAGCTGGCGCGCCGGACTGTCCGGGCCCAGATCCTGCAGGGGATCGGCGTCGGGCAGATCGAGGTCTGCTGGAATGGAGGCCAGCACATCGGAAATGGCTGCGGCGTGCGTGTCCAGCAGAGCCACAGCTGTCCGGGCCGGAATCTTCACTGAGCGGAAAGAGGCGGCCACGACGTCGTCCGCCGTGAACCGGTTCCTCACAGCGGAGGCGTCGCCGCCGCCGGCCCAGGAATCAAACCGTGAACTGCTGCGGACCTGGCCGGTGCGAGGCATAAGTTCGGTGAAAAAGTCGTGCAGATTCCGGGCGGCCGACTCAACGGTGATTTCCCCCGTCGAAATAACTCTCTTCATGAATGCCCCAAAGGGAAGTAGGAACGGTGATGGACGCTTATTGACCCACACCCTACTGGCGTCTTATAGGCTCCGGCTATGGTTATAACCTTTCGGCCCATGATCGAATCCGCGGAGGAAACGCGGCACATCATGCAATTCCTTGTTTCGAACCGGTTTCCGTTCCATATGCGGGCGGAGCACTCGGAAGAGTCCGCCCGCGAAGCAGTGGACAGCGGCCGCTTCTGGTCCGCGGAGTCCGCAGGCTACTGGATTCTTGCTGACGCCGAATGCGTCGGGCTGGTGGTCCTCGACGACCTTACAGATGACACTCCCATGTTCGATCTGCGGCTGGGCGAGGCATACCGCGGCCGGGGCCTGGGCCCGCAGGTCCTGAAAGCCCTCTGTTCGTTCGTGTTTGAACGGTTTCCCGAACCGGTGCGGTTTGAGGGCCAAACGCGGGAGGACAACATTGCCATGCGCCGGACCTTCCTGCAGGCGGGCTTCATTAAAGAAGCCCACTACCGGATGGCCTGGCCCACCAGGGAGGGGACGAGGGTGGCATCGGTTGCCTATGCCATCCTCCGCCCGGACTGGGAAAACAATGCGACCACGCCCCTGGAATGGGACGATCTGCCTCTGACCTCCCGCTAGACTTCTCCGCAACCGGCCGTTGCTGCCGGAGGATCCGGGGGAATCGTGGCCATGAGCTCAGACACCGCTATATCCGTGCGCGGGCTGACCAAGAAGTACGGTGCCACCACGGCCGTGGACGACCTCTCCTTTGAGGTGGAACCCGGCAGCGTCTTCGCTTTCCTGGGGACCAACGGCGCCGGGAAGTCCACCACCATTTCCTGCCTTACCACCGTGATTTCCTTCAACGCCGGTCAGGCCACGGTCAGCGGGCACGACGTGCGCACCGAGGCCGGGGAAGTCCGCCGGGACATCGGCGTTGTTTTCCAGGACTCCGTGCTGGACCCAATGCTCACCGGCCGGGAGAACCTGCGGACGCGGGCCAGGTTCTATTCGGATGACGCCGCAGACAACGATGCCCGCATCAAGGAACTGAGCATCCTGATCGGGATCGGCGATTTTATGGACCGCCGCTACGGCACCTATTCCGGCGGCCAGCGGCGCCGCGTCGACATTGCCCGCGCACTGCTGCATTCGCCGTCGATCCTCTTTCTGGACGAACCCACCGCAGGGCTTGATCCGGCCAGCCGCGCCATGGTCTGGTCCACCATCCGCGAGCTGCGGGACCGGCACGGGCTCACAGTTTTCCTCACCACGCACTACATGGAGGAAACCGAGGAAGCTGACCGGGTGTGCATCATCGAGCGGGGCCGGATCATCGCCGACGGCACGCCGGCGCAGCTGCGGGCACAGCACAGCAACTCCGTCCTCAGCATCACCACTGCCGACCGTCCGGCCCTGCTGGCACTTGCCGCCGCGCAGGGCGCCCACATCCGCGACGCGGACGACGGCGGGGTGGTGCGTCTCGTCGTCGACAGCGCCGAAACCGCACGCCGAATCCTTGCGGAGCACGCAGACGCTGTGGAGGACTTTGAATTCCGGCACGGCACCATGGATGACGTTTTCCTGGCGCTGACCGGGCATGAGGGGGAAACGGCATGAACATCGTAGGAACGCTGATGTCCCGCAACCTGCGGCTGTTCTTCCGCGACCGGATGGGCGTGTTCTTCTCGCTGCTCTCGGCGTTGATCCTCTTCCTGCTCTATACGCTGTTCCTGGGCAGCAACCAGGTTGACGGGCTTCAGGAGTCCTTTCCGGCAGCCACGAGGGACGACGTCAAGGGCTTCGTGGACACCTGGATGTTCGCCGGAATTGTCGGCATTACCGCCGTCACCACCGGCCTGGGCGCGATGAACGTTTTTGTGGACGACTCGTCGTCGGGCCGTTTCCGGGACTTCCTGGTCTCCCCGATCCGCCGTGAAACGCTGATTGTGGGCTACCTGCTCTCCGCCGCCGTCGTTGCCCTGATCATGACCACGGTGGTGCTCATCATCAGTCTGGTCTACCTGTATTTGGTGGACGGAGTCAGCTTCGATGCGGGAACAATCGCCACGGTGTACGGCTTTCTGGCGCTGAGCTGCGTGGCGTTCGCGGCGCTGAGCGCCTTTGCGGTGTCCCTGGTGCGCACTGCCGGGGCGTATTCGGCCCTTTCAACCATTGTTGGCACCATTCTCGGTTTTCTCGCCGGCTCCTACATTCCAGTGGGTGCCCTGCCCGAGGGGGTCCGCACGGTAGTCAACGCACTGCCTTTCATGCAGTCGGCGGTGCCCGTTCGGCAGGAAATGACGGCGGATTCCCTGCAGGCGCTGACCGGCGGCTCCCCGGAAGCGGTCACCGAGCTGCAGGAACTGTTCGGCATCACCGCCTCCGTGGGGGACTGGGCCGTCACCAATACCTACGTGGTGATCATTCTTGCCGCGATGACGGTGGTGTTCACCCTGCTGGCCGCCGTCCGGATCCGCCGCCGGATCGGCTGACTGGCGGCGGCATTACCGCGGCATCACAGCGGCAGGGCGGGCCGGGGATCCCGGGAGAGGATTCCCATCGTCAGCGAGTCCGCCCAGTCGCCCTCCCACAGCAGGGCTTCACGCTGGCGTCCCTCCACCGTGAACCCGGCCTTTTCATAGGCGCGCCGGGCGCGCGGATTGAAATCAAAAACTTCCAGTGCCACCCGGTGCACGCCCAGGTCATCAAACGCATGCCCGACGACGGCGGCGGTTGCCTCGGTGCCGTAGCCCTGTCCCCGCGCGTCAGCCGGTGTCAGGGCGATGCGGAACCCCACTGACTCATTGTCTGCGTCGAGATCATTCAGGACGACTTCGCCCAGATACCGTTCGTCCGGGTGCTGTTCATCTGCTCGGCGGATCACCGCCCAATCTCCGCGGTCGTGCCGGGCGGCAAGCCCTGCCAGCCACTCCCGGATCTGTTCGGGGGTGAATTCTGCGTGGGTTCCGGTCAGCCGCCGTGCTTCCGGATCCTGGAGGCCGGCCCACGCACCCTCAAAGTGTTCCGGTCCCAGCGGTTCCAGGCGAAGCCGTGCCGTGGTCAGGGTGGCCTGATGGGCAAAGAGGTTTCCGGGAAGCATGCGGTTAGCCTACTGGGGGCCTGCGGAAACCTCGTAAATGATTTCCAGCCCGTCTTCGTCGTCCCACTGGGAGCCGTTTTCAACAAACCCGTACTGCAGCACCAGGTTCCGGGATGCTTCATTGTCCGGGCTGACGGTGGCCCGCACGGTGCGGACGGCCGGTTCACGCGCCGCCCGGGCCAGCAGCAGTTCCAAGGCGGCGCGGGCGTACCCGCGTCGGCGCAGCAGCGGATCCACTGAATAGCCCAATTCCACCATGCCGTCCGTATCCGGCGGTCCGTGAAAGCCTGCACAGCCCACGGCCTGGCCCGAGGTCCTGTCCACGATCGCCCCGGTAACCCAGCCGGCGTCGTCGGGCGCTGCCGCCAGCTGGGCGCTGCGGTATTTCCACAGCGACTGCCGATCGGAGGAAAAATGCCGGGTCAGCGGGACGGGTGAAAGCCGGTTGGCGGTGTCCAGATCCCCTGCGGCCAGCGCGTTGATGGCGGCCGGCGGCAGCTGCACCAGGTCAACGGCGGGTTGCTTGGAGGCGGGGAGCTTGGAAGCGGGGCGCTGCGGTGCGCGGTGCTGCTCAGTCGCCCGCGGGGCGGGGCTCGGTGATGGAGTGGCCATCGGTCCATTATGGGTGCGCCGGCACGGAACTTCTTCACGGCCGGAGCCGGGACGCTCACACTGGGAGTCAGAACGCTTCCGGTTTCCGAGCTGTCAGCACAAGGAGCACCCATGAATACCGATCAGGTTCTCATCATCGGCTCCGGGCCGTCCGGATACACGGCAGCCATCTATGCCGCCCGTGCAGGTTTGAAGCCGCGGGTCCTGGCCGGTTCGGTGACTGCCGGCGGAGCCCTCATGAACACCACCGAGGTGGAGAACTTTCCCGGTTTCCCGGACGGGATCCAGGGTCCGGACCTTATGGACAGCCTGCGCCGGCAGGCGGAAAAGTTCGGCGCCGTGGTGCAGTATGACGACGTCGTGTCGGTGGAACTGCGCGGGCACACCAAGCGGGTGGAGACCGGAGCCGGGGACAAGTACAAGGCGCGCAGCGTCATCCTGGCCACGGGATCTGCGTACAAGGAACTGGGCCTGCCCGAGGAGAAACGCCTCAACGGCCGCGGCATCTCCTGGTGTGCCACCTGCGACGGTTTCTTCTTCCGCAACCAGGACGTGCTGGTGGTGGGCGGCGGGGATTCGGCCATGGAGGAAGCGCTGTTCCTCAGCCGGTTCGGTAGAACCGTGACGGTAATTGTGCGGCGCGGCGAGCTGCGGGCGTCACGCATCATGGCCATGCGGGCGAAGAACCACGAGAAGATCCGGTTCGAGTGGAACAGTGAAGTGACTACAGTGCACGGAGATGACAAGGTCACCGGGGTAACCCTCACGGATACTGTCACCGGCGAGAAACGGAAGCTGGCGGCAACGGGTGTGTTCGTGGCAATCGGACATGTGCCGCGGACCGAGCTGCTGCACGGCCAGGTGGAGCTGGATCCGGAGGGCTACGTCACCGTTGCCGCTCCCACCACGGCCACCACCGCTGACGGTGTTTTTGCCTGCGGGGACGTGGTGGACCACCGCTACCGCCAGGCCATTACCGCCGCAGGCACGGGCTGTGCCGCGGCCCTTGATGCGGAGCGGTATCTCGCTGCAGTGCAGGACGCGGACAGCATCGCCACGGCACTGGTGGAAGGCACGCTGTCGGACTGAAACACTGCTGTGGGCCGTAGGATCTCCAGACAGGCACCACAATCCAACTGGAGGCTCCTCGTGAAGATCATTGCGGCCGACGTCATTGTGACGAGCCCAAGCCGGAACTTCGTCACCCTGAAGATCACCACTGATGAGGGAATCACCGGTCTTGGGGACGCCACCCTGAACGGCCGGGAGCTTGCCGTGGCCGCATATCTGACCGAGCACGTGACCCAGCTGCTGATTGACCGGGACCCGCACCGGATCGAAGACACCTGGCAGTTTCTGTACCGCAGTTCCTACTGGCGGCGCGGGCCCGTGACCATGGCCGCCATCGCCGCCGTCGACATGGCGCTGTGGGACATCAAGGGCAAAGCCGCCAACATGCCCGTTTACCAGCTGCTGGGCGGTGCCTCGCGCACGGGGCTGCGGACCTACGGGCATGCGTCCGGGCGGGATATTCCCGAGCTCTTTGACTCCATCCGCGAGCATCTTGAAGCCGGCTACAAATCCATCCGGGTGCAGTCTTCCGTGCCCGGGATCAAGGCGCTGTATGGGGTTGCCGCGCAGGTGCAGGCCACCGGAGAGCGCTACGACTTTGAACCCGCGGGCCGCGGCGCCCAGCCGGCGGAGGAAGACTGGGACACCCGTGCCTACCTGCGCCACGTGCCCACGGTCTTTGAAGCAGTCCGCAGTGAATTCGGTCCGGAACTGCCGCTGCTCCACGACGGGCACCACCGCATGACACCCATTCAGGCCGCCAAGCTGGGCAAATCACTGGAACCGTATGACCTCTTCTGGCTCGAGGACGTCACCCCTGCCGAGAACCAGGAGGCCTTCCGGCTCATCCGCCGGCACACCACCACGCCGCTGGCCGTGGGGGAGGTTTTCAACACGGTCTTTGATTTCCAAACCCTGATCCGCGAACAGCTGATTGACTACGTGCGGGCAGCGTCGACGCACTTCGGCGGTATTTCGCCGCTGAAGAAAGTCATGGACTATGCGGCGCAGTACCAGATCAAGTCTGGTTTTCACGGGCCCACTGATGTCTCACCCGTCGGTCTTGCGGCCCAGAGCCATGTGGGCCTGGCCATCCACAACTTCGGCATCCAGGAGTACATGGAGCACAGCAGCAGGACCAACGAGGTCTTTGAGCAGTCCATGGTCTTCAAGGACGGTTACCTCCATCCGGGGGACAAGCCCGGCCTCGGCGTCGAGCTCAATGAGGAGGCAGCGGCGTCGTACCCCTACCAGCAGGCCTACCTGCCGTACAACCGGCTGACCGACGGAACCGTCCACGACTGGTGAGGCGCGCCGTCGTCGTTCTCCTGCCGGGCTTTCGCGGTGCCGGGCTCAGGCGGCTCCGCTGAAAGTCAGCACCAGCAGTGTGATGTTCAGGCCCACCAGGAGGACCGCCACCAGGGTGCCCAGCGCCGTCGTCCACCAGCGGTTGGTGTGCGCGCCCATCAGGTCACGCCGGGACGTCAGCCATACCAGCGGGATCAAAGCGAAGGGGATGCCGAAAGAGAGGATGACCTGGCTGAGGACCAGCGCCCAGGTCGGATCGATTCCTGCGGCCAGAATCAGCAGTGCGGGAATCAGCGTGATGAGCCGGCGCAGGAGCATGGGCATCTGAATGTTCAGCAGTCCGTGCATAATTTCGGCGCCCGCATAAGCACCCACGGAGGTGGAAGCCAGCCCGGAAGCCAGCAGTCCGACGGCGAACAAAGTGGCCACAGCGCCGCCCAGCGATGCGGCGATCGCTGCATGGGCACCTTCCAAGGTGTCCGTTCCTGCCACGCCCTGCAGGGAGCTGGCTGCCAGCAGCAGGATCGCCAGGTTCACGGTTCCGGCGACCGCCAATGCAATCGTGACATCCCACTTTGTGGCACGGATCAGCCGCAGCGTAGTCAGCACAGCAGTGCGTTCCGGGAACCTGTCCCGGGTGAGCGCGGAATGCGCGTAAATGGCGTGCGGCATCACTGTTGCGCCAAGAATTGATGCGGCCAGCAGCACGGACTCACTGCCTTCGAAGCGGGGGATCAGCCCCGCCGCCACGCCTCCGGCATCGGGAGGGGAAATGACGACTCCCGCGGTGAAACCTACGGCGATGATCGCCATCATGGACACAATCACGTACTCAAATGTGCGGTGCCGTCCGCTGCCCTGGAGTCCGAGGACTGCGATGGAAACCAGGCCCGTAATGATGCCGCCCAGCAACAGCGGCAGATCGAACAGCAGCCAAAGGGCGACGGCGCCGCCGATCACTTCTGCGATGTCCGTTGCCATCGCTACGAGTTCCGCCTGCAGCCAGTACAGGCGCCGTCCCGTGTTCCGGCCCATCCGCTGTCCCAGCAGTTCAGGCAGGGATTTGCCGGTTACGAGTCCGAGTTTTGCCGAGAGGTACTGGATGAGCCAGGCCATGATGTTCGCAGCAACCACCACCCATACGAGCAGGTAGCCGAAGCGCGCTCCGGCAGTCATGTTGCTGGCCACGTTTCCGGGGTCCAGATAGGCAACGCCGGCAACCAGGGCAGGTCCGAGCATCCAGATCAGCCGCTTGGGTGCCGGCATGGTCAGGGTCTGGCTGCCGCTGTTGGGGGTCGCTTTTTCGTGGCGGCCCTCCGTTTCATCGGCATCCTCGGACTGTGGTGCTCCTGTCTGCAGGATTGTCTTACGGCTCATGACAGCAAGCTAGCACGAAAGTTCGGTGCACCGAAGTCTTGGTGGAGGTCTGGCTCAAAGTAGGGGCTGGGACGGCTGCGGGGGTGGCAGTCGGGGTGATCGCGTGGGTGGTTGCGGGCAGCAGATGATCCTCGGAAAAAGACGGGTATCCGGCCCGTATTAAAAGCGCCGATTTTGGGTCTTTCGGAGCTGTTTTCGGGTCGGGAATGTCGGTGGCGGGTGAAATCCTGAGGACATGGATCAGCACGGATCTTCTTCAGGGAACGCTTCTGCCGGTAAGGGCGGAAGCCGCGATGGTGCGCCCGCAGGTGGTGTTTGCGTTGGTGACGCTTGCGCCGGGGGCCGGACGGCACCGGGACCGAGCCTGTCTGTCTACGCCGCCGAGCCCGGCACCGTCGAGACTGTTTCTTCCGGTCCGTCCTGCCGTGACGGGTTCACCGGTGGTCTGGCTCTGCAGGGGGTTGAGGTCTTTGACCAGGATGAAGCCGGTGCGGTTCTGGCCCGGTTGGATCACCTTGTCCGGTGGGCTCAGGCCCAGCAGGCCAGAGTCCTGAACCGGATGGAAGACATTTTTCGGAACGGTTTCCTGCCGGAGACCAGCTCGAGTGAGGCTGATGCGCAGCAGACGGGCCTACCGAAAAACCGTCAGGTGGATCCGGGGCTGGCTTTCAGTCTCGCTGCGGAGGAAGCAGCAGCGATCCTGCATCTGCCTACCGGCACCGCGAAGATGCTCATGATCGACGCCGGTACCCTCTGCCACACCCACACGGCCACCCTTGAGCATCTGGAAGCGGGCGCCCTCGGGTATGGGCAGGTGCAGACCGTGTTGGAGCAGTCCCAGAACATTCCTTCCGCGGATCTGCCCGGGTTCGAGCAGGATCTGCTGGTCGCGGCCGGACTGCAGGGTGGGGGTTTGACCCTGGCGCAGTTCCGGGTCAAAGCCCGCCGGCTGCGCGAAACCCGCTATCCGGAGACCATTCCCGTCCGGCACAAGAGCGCGTTCGACACCCGCCGCGTGTGTTTGCAGCCGGACACGGACGGGATGTCGTGGCTGTCGGCGTTCCTTCCGGCGCAGCGGGCGCAGGCGATTTATACGCAGCTCAGTGTTGCGGCCCGGGGCGAGCAGGGGGCCGGAGACCCCCGCCCCGTGGATCAGCTGCGGGCCGACATCCTGGCTGACCTGCTGACCAGCGGCAGCAGGTCCGGAGACCCGGGCAGCAACACCGGCGGTGAAGGTGATGGTGACGGTGTGTGGGTCCCGGGCGGGAAGGAGAACGGAAACTCAGATTCTGACCCGGATTCTCGGGCGGGCGAGACCTCGGATTCGGGCGCAGGGAAGAACACCAGTGACCAGGGCCGTCCCGTGAGGCATGGTTCCGGTGCCCGGACCGAGATCCTGGTCCTGATCACCGCTGAAACCCTGCTCGGCGCCGATGAAGATCCTGCCGAACTGCACGGGTACGGGCCGATCAGTGCCGAAACAGCCCGCAGGCTCGCCCGCCAGGCGGCCCGGTGGACTCCGGTGGAACGTGACCGGCACACCGAAGAAGTCCTGAGGGTTGGCCGCCGGCGCAAAGTCCCGCCCGGACTCCAGCGCTGGCTGCGCGCCCGGGACGGTACCTGCCGGTTCCCGGGCTGCCGCACCAACGCCCTGATCTCCGAGATCGACCACACCACCCCCTGGTCCCGCGGCGGGACAACGGATCATGACAACCTCGAACATTTGTGCCGGAGGCATCACATGTTCAAGACCCGGGGGTTCTGGAAAGCCCGGCAGCACTCACCCGGGATTATTGAATGGGTTTCACCGGGAGGCCGGGTCTACCGCACCGAACCGCATCTCCACCTTGGCCCGGGTTCAGGCACGGATGCAGTCTCTAAACCCAACCGCACACCAGGGGTAGACACCGGGATACCGGGGAGGCTGGAATCACTGCCATCATCTTCGCCGTCGTCGCCATCACCTTCGCCATCGCTTTGGGGATCACCCGACGATCCCAATCCTTACGACTACGGCGACGACCCACCGCCCTTCTGAGATCGGCCCTTCTGACAGCACTCAGCAGAGAGAACGTTCTGCCGCATCTGTCACTCCACAGTCTTGGTGCTGCATACCCATTGCGTGCCGCAATGGAGAAGGTACCGTGTCACACAATGAATCCGGCCACCGCCTCAACCTGATTGGATGATTCCGTGACCACTCAGCTCACATCCCAGCAAGTCGCTGCCGACAGGAGGGCTGAAGCGGCTCTTATCGGAGCCGTGGCGCTCGGCTGCCTGGCTTCGATTGTTCGGCTCCTGACTGAAGGTGCTCTGACATCTGTTGCGGTGAGCTTTCTGTGGATGCTCTTTCCGCCCGCACTGATCCTTGCCGCTGCCGTGATTGCTGCTCCCGCAGAACGGAATGCCGGTGTTGCCCAGCAGAAAGGCGCCTTGCTTATCCTGGCCGGCTTGGCTGCATTGTCTGTCCCGTTTACCGTAAGCCTGCCCTTCAGCCCCATCTATGGAATCGCACTGATTCTGTTGGCGGTGAGGACTCGCTACTCGACGACGGCCGTCATTGGCGGGGTGGCTCTCATCGGGTCCTTGGTCGTGAGCATACTGACCGTTCCGCAGGCCGTTTTGGCTCTCGCGGTGCTGGCAGTGGCATGCGTGGCCAACGCGGTTAGGGTGCGGTCGGCTGCCCGATCGTCCTGACTATTCATCGTTGAGCATGACGACGACACTGCGAATAGGTTTCTCGAATGCGTGCTCGGTGGCCGTTTCTCGCGGGCAATCACGCGTTTAAATACTGGGTAAACGGCTCAGGCAACCTGGTCGTCTTCGGCCGGCAGCGCCGCAGTCCGACGATGCGACACAGCGAACCAAAGCACCGCTCCCAGAACCGGAAACAGGACAACACCCACCATCCACGCACGCCGTGACGAAACGGGGACCCATGACGAGCTGGCCAAACTGAAAAGTGCAGCAGCGGCCAGAGTGACGTAGAGAATCAGGGACAGCACCATGAAAGGAGCCCACATGAGGTATTCGACAGGCATAAATAAACCATGCTCTTTCATCATGAACAGAATGACAACTGATAATTAACGCTATGGATGCGTTGTTTCCGGCGGTGCAAATCCAGAATAGGTTTGCGGCTCAATCGGCACCTCATCCCCTGTGATGACTTTCGGGAGGAACATTCTGTACGCGGAGGTGAAGTGAGCCCTCCAGGTCTTGCAGTCTCATGGCTCTGGCCCTGCAGGCGGCTGCCTTCTGTACCTCCAAGCCGCCTTCTTCAGACCTCAGCCGGCTACCTCTGCGGTGGAGTTGGCTCCGGACCCTGTGCCTGCTGCCACGGCAGCCGGCCGGTGACTTCCAACTGCAGCGTGTAGCTGAGGAAGGTCCTAATCAGAACGATGAGCGCCAAGACCCCCAGCGACTCGAACGTAGGGGTGACGGCCACAGTCCGGATGATGTCGGCTGCTACCAGCAGTTCCAAGCCGAGCAGGATGGACCGGCCCAACTGCTGCCGGTATGCCTCGTAAACCGGGCTGCCTGTGCGTTGCAGAAGCTTTCGCACCACTGACACGGTGGCAAGAATGGCCCCAACAATGATTACTGCGACCCCGGCAAGGTCCACTACTTCTCCAGCAGCTTCAATAATGCCCTTGAACTCCACCCAATGCTCCCCTCCAGGCTGCGGTCGCTGGTCAGTCGGGGCAAACAACCCGTACCTCCATAAGCAGGCCAGCCCCCGGTCCATGTCAAGGGAACCAACCTTGAACCGGTGTCGAACGCGCAGGGGATCGGAGCCGAAGTTAAGCTGCTGCGGCAGCAAGGCGGGGTGAGGCTTGGTGCGGATAGTAGAAAGACCAGTCGTCATAGGGATCCTGCCAGGCCGACTCATCTCGGGACACCCGGTGCACAAACTCCGCTGGGACCCACTTGTTGTGTGCCCGGCCACCGTCGTCCAGCCAGTGCAGGAGCACTGCGGTGCGTGTCCACGCGGCAGCCTTGGCGTCGAGGACGCCCGAAGGCAAGGCCGGCGACGACGGCGTCCGGCACCGGACGTACGGCTCTCGGCGGTACGGGGCATGTGTGACTCTGCCAGTCACTCCGCCAGGTAAGAGCGGAGTATGAAAATCAGCCCAGGAGAGAGTATCTTCCCGCTCTGCGCTTATTCCTGCGTCTGCGTCCATTCCTTGACCGGTTCCCAAGCTCATCCCTGGTGGCGAGGCAAAGGGACATGGGCCAGCGGAGGCCGGAGCACTGGGAGTCGCAGCGGAAGTCATGGGACCACCTTGCCGTGCAGCACTGACATTTTGAGGCCGTCATGCCTGGCGTACTTATGCCCGCAGAGCGGTTCGGGCCGAGAGGTGGAGCCGGTCCGCTAGGAGGCCAGATCCCGCCACTTGGCAGCGGCCTTGGTGGTCAGGGCGGCACTGTGGCTGGCAATTCGGCGCGGAACCATGCGGATGACAGGTGCCAGATCCGTGAAACCCGGGCGGGCGGAATCGCCTGCCGACCCGTTTATGCGCTCCGGCCGGTTGGAGATCATAAAAAATATGGAAACTCCGGCGACCACCAGGGAAATAAGGGTTAGTACGCCTAGTCCGTAAAGGGCAAGCAATGCATAAAAAGGAGTGTTGAAGAGGGCAGCAATAAAGTTGGCGCTCCCCAGCAACATCCACAACCAGAAGACGGCAACAAGCACCAGCATGGTGCGCCCCCGCCGAAAAAGCATGGCGGATTTTTTCCGCACCGATGGCACTGTCTGAGACTCCACGCCCATTTCTACTCCCCAGCTAGCAGACCCGGGTAAAAGGGTCCTCAGCCGATGGTAGTCCTTTAAAGAGATTGCATTGTTATCTAAAAGGATAAAATTACGGTTCCAATACGCGTCGGGGCGGAGGTCAGGCGCCTTGCCAGCGGCTGCTTTTCAGGCATTCTGCACGCTCCTGCGATCCCGGGCAGTAACCCTCCGGGCTCAACTCTCTGAGGTCAGCCTGCACAGCCCATACACAGCAGACGGACAGGTTTCGGCTAATCAAGGGCAGCAAGATGGATACCGGCCGAGCTGAACCACGCATACTGCTTGAGCCATCCAAACTGCCTGAACCAACCAACTGCCTGAACCAACCAACTGCCTGTGCGGCCCAAACTGCCTGCAGGACGCTCGGCCAACTGTTTATGCTGGGACCAGCCCCCCGAGCGGGCGGACCGATAGGAAGAAAAAACATGTCCGAGGCCACTGGCTCCTTTGTGGGCGATCTGCCCAAACTGTCCCACCCCGACGGCACCCCCATCCGTGCCCTCGTGGTTGACGATGAACCCAACCTCGCAGAATTGGTCCGCATGGGCCTGCGCATGGCCGGGTGGCAGGTGGCGGTGGCAGCGGATGGACGCAGCGCGGTTGATACTGCACGGGAATTCCGCCCGGACGTCCTGGTACTGGACATCATGATTCCCGGATTTGACGGAGTGGAGGTGTTGGCGAAAATCCGCAGCTTCGCCCCGGACGTGCCGGCACTGTTCCTTACCGCGAAGGACTCTGTGGAGGACCGCATCACCGGGCTGGCCGCAGGCGGAGATGACTATGTCACCAAGCCCTTCAGCATGGAGGAAGTACTGCTGCGGCTGCACCGGCTTGTGCAAAGGTCAGGGGTCGCTGCAGCCGAAACCGCGGAGCTGGTGGTTGGAGATCTGGTCCTGAACCTGGACACGCACGAAGTCACCCGAAGCGGAGAGCAAATCCAGCTCACAGCTACCGAATTCCACCTGCTGACGTTCCTGATGGAAAACGCACGCCGGGTGGTGAGCAAGACACAGATCCTGAACCGTGTCTGGGATTACGATTTCGGCGGGCAGGCCAACATCGTGGAACTGTACATCTCTTATCTGCGCAAGAAGATCGACGCCGGCCGCCCGCCCATGATCCACACCGTGCGCGGTGCCGGATATGTGCTCAAACCGGCAACATGAGCAACCCGGCAACTCCTGAAAACCCGGCAACCCCGGAAAATGCCGCAAGCACAGCCGGCAGGCCGTTCGGTATCCGGGCCCGTTTGCGTGGCTGGCGTCTCCGTACCAAACTGCTGCTGGCTACGCTGGGGCTGCTGACCCTGACCTGTGTCACGATCGGTGTCCTCAACCACGTCGTCATGAACGTGTTCCTGGTCCAGCAGCTGGATGGAACCCTGTTGGAGGCATCGGACCGCGCCCTGAACTTTCCGCTGCCCCCCGCAGGAGCACCGCCGTCGGACTCTCCCGGCAGCGGCGACCGGACAGACCCGCTGGACGCGCCGGGCCAGGGTGGCCCGGGCCTGCTGGACGTGCGCTTTTATGGAAACACCGCCTTCAGCAACGGCGTGACGCTGGACGACGGAACACGGCAGGCGCTGTCCGCAGGCGACGTCGGGATCCTCGCCTCGGTGCCGGCCGATCGGGTTCCGGTTTCCGCCGACCTGTCCTTTGGGGATTACCGCCTGGTGGGCCAGGTGCAGGAGCAAACCGGCGCCGTCGTGGTCTCCGGAATGCCGCTGGCCGCCACCAATAACACCCTGCTGTGGCTGGGAATCAGCACGGCCGTGGTGTCCTTCGTGGGTCTGCTTCTGACTGCAGCCCTGGGATATCTGATCATTCGGCGGAGCCTCCGCCCGCTGGAGGAAGTGGCTGCGGTGGCCACCAATGTATCCCGGATGCCGCTGGATGTCGGAGACGTGGCGCTGGCAGAGCGTGTGCCGGAGAGCCTCGTCCACTCCGGTACCGAGGTGGGCAGCGTGGGGCTCGCGTTCAACAAAATGCTGGACAACGTTGCCCACGCCCTGCAGGTGCGCCAGCGCAGCGAAACCAAGATCCGGCAGTTTGTTGCCGATGCTAGCCACGAACTGAGAACCCCGCTGACCTCCATCCGCGGATACACGGAAATGGTTCGGCTCACCGAACAGCTCAGCCCCGAAGGAATCCAGTCCCTGGGGCGGGTGGAAGCCGAATCCCGGCGGATGACCGGGCTGGTGGAAGACCTGCTGCTCCTGGCCCGGCTGGATGAAGGCCGGGAGGAAGCACGCAGCGAAGTGGATCTCACGCGTCTTGTGATCGAAACCGTGAGCGATGCCCGTATAGCTGCACAGGACCATCACTGGCGGATTCAGCTACCGGACGAGCCCGTCACTGTGTGGGGCGATCCCGGACAGCTGCGCCAAGTGCTCATCAACCTGGTGACGAACGCACATGTGCATACGGAACCTGGCGCAACGGTGGATGTTTCCCTCGCCCGGGAGCGCCGAACGGAAGGCGGCATCGATGCGGTACTGAAGGTAGCCGACGACGGCGCGGGCATCCCGGCAGACTTCCAGGAACGTATCTTTTCCCGTTTCGCCCGCCGTGACGCCGCACGTTCGAACCGGACCGGCTCCTCAGGTCTGGGACTGGCGATTGCGGACGCCATTGTTTCGGCCCACCACGGAACCATCTCCGTGGAAAGCATCCCGGGGAACACCGTCTTCACCGTCCGGCTGCCTGTGCAGCCGGACGGCTCGGTACGGCAAGGAGGAGACGGAACGGAACCTCACGAAGCGGAACCTCACGGAACGGAACCTCATGGAGCGGAACCTCACGAAGCGCCGCCGGAAAACTAGGCGGCTTCCGGCGCCGGCGGCGGCTCGGCCAGCCGCGGGCTGTTGGGATTCAGCAGTGAATGCCGGCGGCCGTAAAACCAGTAAATGACAATGCCGATAATGAGCCAGATGACGAAGCGCAGCCACGTCTCCCAGTGCAGCTGCAGCATCAGGAAGCCCGAGGACAGGACGCCAAACGCAGGAATCCAGGGCATCAGCGGCAGGCGGAATTCCCGGGGAGCGTCAGGCTGCCGGCGGCGCAGCACGATCACGGCCACGGAAACCACCACAAAGGCAGCAAGAATGCCGATGTTCGTCAGGTCCGCCACGGCACGGATGGGAAATACTCCGGCGAGCAGCGCCGACGCACCGCCGGCAATCCAGGTCACGCGCTGCGGAGTGCCGTGCCGGTCGGTGCCGGAAAACCAGCCCGGGAGCAGGCCGTCGCGGCTCATGGAGAACCACACGCGCGTGACGCCCAGCAGGAACGTGAGCATGACAGTGAGGATGGACAGCACTGCGAACGCGGAAATGATGGTGGCAATGATCGGCAGTCCCACGGATTGGAAGGCCGAGGCAAAGCCTGCGGTGGGACTGATGTCGCGGTAGTTCTGCATGCCGGTCAGGACCAGCGTGGCCAGGATGTAGAGCACCATGGCCACGGCCAGTGAAAGCAGGATGGCCTTGGGCATGTGCTTCTTGCCGTCAGTTGCTTCCTCTGCTGCGGTGCTCATGGCGTCGTAACCGAATACGGCGAAGAACACCGTAGCCGCACCGGTAAAGACGGCGCCGAAACCGTTGGGAAGGAACGGCGTGTAATTGGAGGTGTTCACGAAGAAGAATCCCAGGCCCACAATGAAAAGAATCAGCACCACTTTCAGGCCCACCGCCACCAATTCGAACCGGCCGAACGTCTTGGTTCCGCGGCTGAGGATCCAGGTGATAAAGAGGCACACCACCAGTGCAGGGAGGTTGATGACCCCGCCCTCAACGGTGTCTCCGGTGCCTTGCATCCACGCAGGGACGTCAATGCCGATGCCGGACATGAATTCCGTAAAGTAGCCGGAAATGCCGATGGCGACAACGGCAACAATGGCCGTGTATTCCAGCAGCAGGTCCCAGCCGATAAACCAGCCGATAATTTCCCCCAGCGCCACATAGCCGTAGGTGTACGCCGACCCGGCGCGCGGCACCATCCCGGCAAACTCGGCGTAGGACAGTGCGGCAGCGGCACTCGCGAGCCCGGCTATCAGGAATGAAATGAGGACACCGGGCCCGACACCGGGAGCATCGGGCCCGCCGTTGGCCACCAATCCCGCGAGCGTAAAGATACCAATGCCAATGATGCCGCCGACGCCGATGGCAGTGAGTTGCCACAGGCCCAGGCTCTTGAAGAGCTTGCTGCCGGTTTTTTCGTCTTCCACCTCATCGATCGGCTTGCGCCGGAAGAGGGAAGCGGAGGATGAACTTTCTGCTGTGGTCATGGAAGGGCTCCGATCATCGTTGCCGGTACCGCCGGGGCCGGAAAAGACGAACCTTCCGGCAATCAGAGCAGTATCGTCCTGCCGGGTTCCCTTGAAAAGGCCTGCCGCGTAAAAACCTGCCGGCGGAGTGAGGCGCTTGTCGAAGCCTGAGTGTCTGCCGGGCGCGCTAGTCGACGCCGCGCTGCGGTGTTTCGGACGGCCCGCCGTCGGGAACTCCGGCATTCTGGTCCCGGGCCTTCGGGGCGGAGTCCACGAATTTCAATCCCACCACGCAACCGATGATCCCGGCAAGGAAAAGGATTTTCAGTATCCCCGGGGCCTCGTTGCCGAAGATCATGGCGTAGGCAACGGTCAGGACCGCGCCCAACCCGGTCCACACGGCATAAGCGGTGGACACGGGGATGAATTTCATGGCGTAGGACAGGCCCACCATGGAGGCGATGCCTGCTGCCAGGAAAACAAGGGTGGGCAGCAAGACGGTGAAACCGGCCGAAGCGTCCAGGGCTGTTGCCCACACAGCTTCCAATACTGCACTCAGGAGCAGCACGATCCACGGCACGTTAGCCCACCAACTTCAGGCCGATAACGCATCCCACAACACCCAGCAGCAGCAGGACCTTCATCGCCGTGGCTTTCTCGCCGCCGAAGGCCATTGCGTAGGCCGCCGTGAGAACTGCACCGATTCCCACCCACACGGCATACGCCGTGCCCACCGGAAGGCTCTGCATGGCCCAGGCAAGACCTGCCATGCTGAGGATGACACCGGCAGCAAATATTACGGTGGGCAGCGGGCGGCGGAAGTTTTGCGACTTTCCCAGCGCTGTGGCCCACACCGCCTCAAGCATGCCGGAGAGAACAAGAATGACCCATGCCATGACAGATTCCTTTGGCCAGTCTTGTCGCTGTCCGGGTACTGAACCGTCGTCCGGAGACCGGGATCCGGTCTTGGCATCCCACGGTAGCAAATCGGGAGCCGAAGGGCACCTGCGGCTCCCGATCGGGGACGGGCGCCGCTTCCGCAGCGCGTCAGGTCCGATTCCTCAAAGCCCGGTTCCGCAGTGTGTCTGGTTCAGTTGTTTACGGTCTGTGCTGAGGAGAAGTCTGCGCTGAGGGGAGCTCGGTGCTGCGGCGCAGGACGACGGTTCCCTCGATGCTGCTCACAGCCTCCGGAACTTCCTGTGCCAGCACCCTGGCCACCGCCTGACGGCCCAGCTCAGCCAGCGGCAGCTGCACGGTGGTCAACGCGGGGGTGAAGTCGCGCAGCGTTTCGATGTCGTCAAAACCGGCCACGGCTATGTCCTCGGGTATGCGCAGCCCAAGTTCCCTGAATCCGGCTATTGCTCCGATTGCCATGACGTCGCTGGCTGCAAAGACGCAGAGGGCGGGCGTACCGTCCGGTCCGCTCGGGGACTCCACGCGCTCGGACGCCTTCAGCCGGGTGCCCAGCTCGACGGCGGCGCCGTATCCGCCGCCGCGGGTGAAATCGGTCCGGTGGACCTCCGCCGGTCTGAGCCCTGCCTGCCGGAGCCCCTCCTGGAATCCGTTCAGCCGGGCATCGGACGTGACCAGGCCGTCGGGCCCTGCCAGGACCCTAAAGTGCCGGTGTCCGGCGGCGGCCAGGTCTGCGGCGAGCCGGGAGCTCAGTGCCCGGTTGGAAACGGGAACGGTGCGGAAGCCGTCGTCGGGGCGGGAACCGATCACCGGATGGCCAATGACGCACACGCGGCCCCCGTTGGCTTTGTATCGGCGCAGCTCAGCGAGAATGAGGCTGTTTTCCTCGCCCGCCGCCGGGCTGTCGGTGCGTGAACCGGCAATCACGATGGCGTCGGCGCGGCGGGCGGCAAAGGTGGCGATGGCGTGGCGTTCTGTCTCCAGACTGCGTCCTGTGCTGGCCAGCAGGACCACTTTCTCCTGGTCCTGCACTGCTTCCTGCACACCGCGGGCAATCGTGGAGAAGTAGGGATCGCTGATGTCATGCAGGATGAGCCCGAGAATCCCGCTGCTCTTCTTCGCCAGACCCTGTGCCTGCGCGTTGGCGATATAACCCAGTTCAGCAGCTGAAGCCTGAACGCGTTCGGAAATGGCACCGCCCGGACGTCGGCTGGACCCGTTGAGCACACGGGAGGCGGTGGCAAGGGAAACCCCTGCGTGCCGGGCGACTTCGTACAAGGTGCAAGCAGGCATTTTCCTCCACTGTAGTGAGAACGCAATTATGGCACCGCGGGAAAGTGCTTGCCAGAAATGCGCCGCTGCGGCAGGATGGGCATTCCGGAATGCGCTTTCCGGACCGGTTTTGCCGCACGAGCTCATCAGCAACGCCGGGCTCCGGGTTTCCTCCCTGTGCCGGGGCGGGTTTCTGACCTGGCCGCGCCCTACCCCGCCGCCGTCGTCGGCGTGGCAGTGGACACCTTCCATGTTTGGTGGGACCCGCAGCTGCGCGATGCGATTGCACGTGCCGGCCGCGAAGACCGGATTGCGTCCTACCAGGTCTGCGATTTCAATTTGCCCATCGCCTCCGACGCCCTGCTTTCGAGGGGGATGATGGGCGACGGCGTGATCGACTTCGCCAGGATCACCGGCTGGGTGGCCGGGGCAGGCTACCGCGGTGACATAGAGGTGGAAATCTTCAACCGGGAGATCTGGGATGCACCCAGTGACCAGCTCCTGGAAACGGTCAAGGAACGCTACGCATCACTGGTGCTGCCCTTTGCCTAGCTGCGCCGGGCCTCAGGATTTACCGGTCCTCAGGATTTAGCGCGAACGCAGGGCGGCGGCCGCGTCGCTCACCGTGGTTCGGATCCGGTACAGGCTGCTGGACGCCGTCATATAGAGGGTGCGGCCGTCCTCTCCGCCGAAGCAGACGTTGCTGACGGTTTCCGGAACCGGAACCTGCAGAATCCTCTCGCCGGACGGAGAAAAGACCTGTACTCCTTCCTCCGAGGAGGACCAGATGTTGCCGTGAACATCAACGCGGAAACCGTCGGGGACCCCCGGCCCCACTTCGGTGAAGGTTCGTCCGTTGCGCGCAAACCTGCCCTGCACGACGTCGTAGGCGTGGATGGCGTGGCCGTGCAGCCGCGGTCCGCCGTCCATGGCGGGCGTGCCCAACGAGGTGTCGGAGACGTACAGGATGGATTCATCGGGGGAGAAGGCCAGCCCGTTGGGGACTTCGACGTCAACTACGGCGGGTGTCAGCTCTCCGCTGGCGGGATCGAAACGGAAAACCCACCGGTCCCCGTATTCCTCGCGGCCGGGATGCCCTTCCGTATCCTTCTGGATTCCGTAGGAGGGGTCAGAGAACCAGATGGTGCCGTCTGACTTCACCACCACATCGTTCGGCGAGTTCAGCCGATGCCCGTTGTAGGAGTCGACCAGCGTGTGGACGGAGGGAACGGCGTCGGGCCCGGTTCCCGTGTCCCGCTCAATGGCCCGCCGGCCATGGGAACACTGGATCACCGCACCGTCGAGATCCAGCGCGCGGCCGTTGGTGAACTCCACGTCGGAGGCATAGACCTCCAGGGCGCCGGTGGCTTCCCGGTATTCCAGGATCCGGTTGCCCGGAATATCGCTGAACCGTACGGCGGCGCGGGCGGGAATCCAGACCGGTCCCTCCGCCCACTGGGCGCCGGTGGCAACTTTTTCCAGTGCAGCCTCGGCAGCGAGCAGGTTTTCGGGTGTCGTTGACATGCGCGGTCCTTCGGGGTCGGGGAGGAGGGGCTTGCCTCACAGCATAGACGCAGCGGCGGTCCTTCCTGCGGGGATAGGCTGGTGGAAAGATCCAGCCAATAGGAGAAAACACTGTGAGTGCAGTTCTGACGTCCCTCGTTTCCAGCGCCGGCCTGATCGGCGGCTACAAGACCGCACGGGACACCGGCAACCGTCAGCTGGGCGGCGCCGTCCTGGCCGCGGCAGGAGCGGCAGCCTTCACGATGTGGAAGCGCGACGCCGGCACCGGCACGGCCGCAGCCCTCACGGCAGGCTACGTGGCCGCTTTCGGCCTGTCCCACCCGCTGGCGAAGAAGCTCGGTGCCTGGCCTTCGGTCTACACCGTCACTGCTGCCACTGCTGCTGCTTCGCTGATCTTCGGACGCCGCCGCGGCCTGTAACGGGCTCTTTAGGATTCCCCGGTCAGCCGCACCAGACGATCGGCTCGGCCGGCGGAATCCCGGATCAGGCGGGCATTTGCCTCGTCACTGCCCAGTGCCCACGCCCGGGCCTGTTCCGGTGTCTTGCCGAATTCGGCATGGCGCAGGATAAGGCGGTCCCGGCGCACGTCGTCGTCCGTTTCGAGATACCAGACCTCGTGGAGGGCTGCCCGGGCGCGGGGCCAGTGGCCCTGCTGCAGCAGCAGGTAATTGCCTTCCGTGATGACAAGCGGCACGGAGGCCCGGACGGGGATGGCGGAACCGACGGGTTCCTCCAGCTCGCGCCGGAACTCCGGCGCGTAGATCTCCGGTTCTTCCGCCGACTGCCCGCGCAGGCGCTGCAGCAGCGCTGCATAACCGCCGTCGTCGAACGTGTCAGGGGCCCCTTTGCGCTCCTGCCTGCCCAGGCTTTGCAGCACGCTGTTGGCCAGGTGGAACCCGTCCATGGGCACCAGAACCGCCGTGTCCGGGCCAAGGGCCTCGACCAGTTGCCGTGCCAGAGTCGACTTTCCCGCTCCGGGTGCTCCCGCGATGCCCAGAATCCGGCGGCTTCCGGCAGCGGCCATGCTGCGGGCCCGGGCAATGAGTTCCGGCATGCCCGCAGATATTCGTCCGGTGGGGAAAGTGTCCATGGAGAACATTCTTCCCCATCAACTTTTCGGTGGAACCAGCTCCCGCCCGTAAGGAGCGGTGCTGTCAACCGGGAGGAAACTCTGCGGTCGTTCTCCTAGAGTGGTGGAAAACGTGGTGGAAGAACACAACACACCACACCCGCACTGACAGGAGGCAGACGTGGCAAATTCCCGTGGACAGATGCTCTTGAAGGCCGCCGGACAGGGGGCCGTCGCCGGTTTGGCCGGAGTCGCCGCGATGACGGCAGGCGAGAAACTGGAACAGGCAGTGACCGGCCGTTCCAATTCCTACGTTCCGGCCCGGACGCTGCTGAGCCTGCTCGGCAGGCGCCCCGCGCCGGATGCGCAGCCGCCGGTCTGGAACCACGCCATGCACTGGGGGACGGGTGCTGTGCTCGGCGCACTGCGGGGCGTATGGTCCGTCACCGGTATCCGCGGTCCGGTGGCCAACACCGGGTTCACCGCGGTGCGCTTGGCAACGGACCAGACCCTGGAAAACGCCACGGGTATCGGGGCTCCGCCGGTAACCTGGCCAGCGGAGGAACAAGTGGTGGACATCCTGCACAAGGCCGTCTATGCGTGGGTCACCGGACTGGTGTCGGACGCCTGGATAGGGCCTGATCTGGAATCCAGGCAGGGAACCACCAGTCACTGACCGGCTGGCCCGCGGACAGTTTCCCGTTCAGGAATCATTCGCGGGCCGGCGGCGTTATTATGTGTGGACTGCCCGACGCGTGAGGCGGCGGATGCGGGAATTGGCAACTGAACATGGGGATGATCGGTTTCGACGATGTCTGTTGAGTCAGGGGAAGCGGGCCGAGAACGCAGAGTTATCTCGTTAACGCTCTCTGCAAAAAAATAAGTGCCAAACCTATGCGCACTGACTTCGCTCTCGCTGCCTAAGCAGCCGGAGTAGTCCGTCAGCCCGGAGTCGCTCTCGCTCCGGATCCTGGCGTCGTTTAGAGGGCCACTGCTGAACACCTTCGCCGTCTGGGTGTTCGGGACTTTTGGACGGCTGGGCCCGGATCAGCCACTCGCTTGCAAGATGGCTGGGGCCAAGAAAATCCGACGCATGCTGCGCCCGGAGAAGTCCTGGCAATACAACATCGGACGGGGGTTCGATTCCCCCCATCTCCACCACTGCGAAGTCCTGCCTCTCTGCGGAGGGGCAGGACTTCGCTGTTTTCTCAGCTGTTGGGAAGAATTACCGTCCCCTGGTGAAAGCGGAGCTGTGCCTGCGGAGCCGAGATGTCCCACACCGACGAGTGTCGAGAGACTGGGCCGGCAGGGGTGCGGAGCCGGTAGGTGGCAAGGGAACGGCCGATTTCGATGAACTCCGGATGCAGCAATTCGCCCATTCGTGCGGGCTTGGTCCGGGTTGAAGAACCGAGAAGCTCGAGTTCGGCGGCTTGAATCTGTTTATTCAGGTTCATGCGCCTCAGCCTGGCCTATACGCTGCCGAAACGCTTTCCTCAGTTTTCCACCCGGCCGGCTCCGGACGCGGGAAGCACGGTAAACACCGCGGGAGCGGCGTAGCCCGCGGCAGCAAATGCGTCGGAAACGGCGGCGGTGACGGCGTCGGCGTCGTCACTGGTGACCAGCGCAATGGCTGAACCGCCGAAGCCGCCCCCGGTCATCCGGGAGCCCAGCGCGCCGGCGCTTCGAGCCGACTCCACCGCCAGATCAAGCTCCGGGCAGGAAATCTCGAAGTCGTCGCGCATGGACGCATGGCTTTCGTTGAGCAGGTTACCGAGTTTGCCCGGACCGTCGGTCCGCAGGACGTCGACGGCGGCCAGCACCCGCGCGTTCTCCGTGACCACATGGCGGACGCGCCGGAATGTTTCCTCATCCAGAACCTCCTCGGCCGCAGCCAGGTCGTCCAGGGTCAGATCGCGCAGGGCAGCCACGCCCATGGCCTTGGCTCCCTTTTCGCAGGAGGCCCGCCGGGAGGCGTAGCCGCCGCTGGAATGTTCATGGCTGACCTTAGTGTCGATCACCAGCAGTGTCAGTCCGTTTCCCGCCAGGTCCAGCGGCACCAGCTGCGCTTCCCTGCTCCGGCAGTCCAGGAAAACGGCGTGGCCTTCCTCGCCGAGCAGCGACGCCGACTGGTCCATGATGCCGGTGGGCGCGCCCACCATAAGGTTTTCGGCGCGCTGACCCAATGCAGCAAGCTCGGGACCGGTCAGCCCGGCGTCCGAGAGGTCGTTGGCCATTACCGCAACAGCGCATTCCAGGGCAGCGGAGGAAGAAAGGCCCGCTCCCAGGGGAACATCGGAATCGAGATAAAGGTCCACGCCGGGGACACCGGTGCCGCGGTCTTCAAAAGCCCACAGCACGCCCAGCGGATAGGCTGCCCAGCCCTTCACGCTGCCCGCGCTGAGGGTATTCAGGTCTGCGCTTGCCGAACTGCCCTCGCCAAAGGCCGAATAAACCTGGGCAGTCCGGTCCCGGCGCGGCGCCGCAGCCACAACCGTTGACCGGTCAATGGCGAAGGGCAGGACAAAACCGTCGTTGTAGTCCGTGTGCTCCCCGATCAGGTTCACGCGTCCGGGAGCGGACCAGATGCCTGCCGGCTCCCGGCCGAAGCGGGCGGCGAATGCGGCGGAGAGTTCGGGAGCCGAGAGGGTCATGAGAGCACCTTTCCGGAAGTCGAGGGAACTGCGGCGCGCAGGTTTGCTGCCACCTGTTCGGGGATGGTGTCGTTAATGAAGGCGCCCATGGCGGCTTCCGATCCGGCCAGGAACTTGAGCTTGTCCTCGGCCCGGCGGGGCGAGGTGAGCTGCAGGTGCAGGCGGCTGGCCGGACGGAACCGGGCGTCCAGCGGCGCCTGCTGCCAGGCGGCGATATACGGGGTGGGAGTGGAATAGAGGCCGTCCACGCGGGCCAGCAGGTCCAGGTAAACAGCGGTCAGATCATCGCGTTCTTCGTCCCGCAGCTCGGCGAGGTCCGCCACCTGCCGGTGTGGAACAAGATGGACTTCCAGCGGCCAGCGCGCGGCAAAGGGAACATAGGCGCTGAAGTGTTCGCCTTCAAGGATCATGCGTTCCCCCGAGCTGCGCTCGGCATCCAGAGCCGCACCCATCAGGGTCTGCCGGCCGTCGGACGCCTCATAATAGGCAGCCGCCTGCTGCGCCATGACAGCGGAACGCGGCGGAATGAACGGGTACGCGTAAATCTGGCCGTGCGGATGCAGCAGAGTGACGCCGATGTCTGCCCCGCGGTTCTCGAAACAGAAAACCTGCCGGATGCCTTCCATCGCGGATAATGCCTCCGTGCGCTGCGCCCACGCGTCCACCACGGTCCGCGCGCGGTCGGGGGACAGGGATCCGAAGGACCCTTCGTGGGCGGAATCGAAGGCCACCACTTCACAGCGGCCGTACGCCGGCGCCGTCGTGCCCCAGGAGGGGTCCGCTGGCAGGTTTCCCAGATCCGGACCGAAGGAGGGGAAACGGTTTTCGAACACCACCACTTCGTAGTCTGCGGCCGGGATTTCGGAGGCGCGCGACGGCGTGGACGGGCACAGCGGGCACTGGTCTGCAGGCGGCAAATGGGTGCGCGACTGCCGGTGCGCCGCAACGGCAATCCACTCCCCGGTGAGGGCGTCGTAGCGGGCGGTGCCGTTTCCCGGCCGGGCTGGAAGGCCGCGGCTGTCCAGCGGCGCGGAGACGCGGCGCTGCGCGGCCTCCGCGGAAGAGTCAAAGTAGATGAGCTCCCGGCCGTCGGAGAGCCGAGTGCTGGTGTGGACTGTCATGGATTCCTTAGTCTGCCGATCCCCGGAAGATCACAGACTATCCCAGCCTCCGCACCAGGCCCGTAACATGCGGCGCTGCACCGCGGTGCAGCGCCGCACGCCGGTTACAAAATGGGCGAGCCGCCGGTAACAGCCACGCGTGCGCCGGAAATGTAGCTGCCGTCATCGGATGCCAGCAGTACATAGACCGGGGCAAGCTCGGCCGGCTGCCCGGGCCGCCCCAACGGCACATCGGAGCCGAAAGACTCCACCTTTTCCGGCGGCATAGTAGCCGGAATCAGAGGCGTCCAGATCGGGCCGGGTGCCACGCTGTTGACGCGGATTCCCTTTTCTCCCAGCAGCTGGGCCAGGCTGGCGGAGAAGTTGGCGATGGCCGCCTTGGTGGCAGCGTAGGGCGCCAGCGTGGGGCTGGGCATGTCCGAGTTCACGGACGAGCTGCCGATGATCGCGGACCCGGGTGCCATGTGCGGCAGGGCGGCCTTGACCAGGTAGAACATCGCGTTGATGTTGACCTTGAAGGTGTACTCCCACTCTTCGTCGGAAATCTCATCCAGCGATTCGTGGTCCATCTGGTACGCGGCATTGTTGACCAGGACATCAATCTTGCCGAATTCGCGCACGGCCGTGTCGATGACTTTCCGGCACTGCTCGGCGGTGTCCAGGTCTCCGGGAACAAGGACGGCACGGCGGCCGGCTTCCTCGACCCAGCGGGCGGTTTCCTTGGCGTCGTCGTCCTCATTCAGGTAGGAGATGACGACGTCGGCGCCTTCGCGGGCAAAGGCGATGGCAACGGCCCGTCCAATGCCGCTGTCTCCGCCGGTGATGACCGCGGTTTTGCCCTTGAGCTTGTCCATGCCGCGGTACGACTTTTCGCCACAGTCCGGCTCGGGCGTCATCTGGCTCTGGGTGCCGGGCGTTTCCTGTTGCTGTGCAGGCTGCGTCATTACTGTCCTCCCTAGTAAAGTGCTAAGCAGGCTTATAATCTAATCGTACCGACGTTGCTTGTGAAGCCCCGGCATTATGCAGGGGAGAACGTATTCAGCAGAGGAGAACATGATGCCCGCAGCAGATGACCGTCCCGCCGTACCCACGGAGAATGAAGCTGATGTGCTGGACCAGCAGGCTCCGGCGGTTCCCGGGGCCGAGGAAGACACGGGTAGCCAGGACCCGGTGCAGGCACACGGAGATCCGCTGCGCGCAGAGGGATCCGAAGCCGATCGGCTGGAACAGGAAGTTGACGGCGGGACCCCTGCGGATGAGGAGGAATACCCCCGCGGCAGCGCCGATTGATCACCGGAAAGACCCAACAGTTGCCTGCAGATCAATCAATTGCCGAAAATCCCAACAAATCGCGTAAGGAGAACCATGGCTGATTCACCCGCTCATGATGACCTTGTCCTGCCCGACTATGACCACATTCCGCTCGGAACGCTGCCGAGCCGCCTCAGCCCGCTGGATGAAGCCGGAGTCTCCGGGCTCCTGGCGTACGAGCAGGCGCACGGCAACCGACTGCCGGTGGTGCAGGTCCTGGAGAATCGTCTCGAAGCCCTCCGCAGCGGCACCGAACCCAGCGGCTCCCTTCCCGACGAGCTGCCCGAAGTGACCCGCAGCCAGCAGGGATCCAAAGTATCGCCGGCAACCACGGGGCCAAAGATCAATCCGCCGTCGCAGGGCGATCCCACCAACCCGGCACAACCCCGGCAATAGCCCAAGCTAGGCGGCAGCCCGGTCCGCCGCAGCCGCTGAGGTACGGGGGCGCACGCCGATGCTTTGCCGGGTGTGCGCCTCCAGATCGGCAATCGCGCGGTCCGGCAGATCGATGATGCCCCGCAGCGAACCACGCAGGCTGCGGTAGGCGGCGTCCACTTCGGACCGCGGCGCAGCATCATCAAGAATAATGTTCAGGGCCTGCCGGGCAGCGGCGAGCTTACTGCGCTCAGCCCCCGTCAGGTCCGACTGGCCGCGGCGCCGGGCATACCGTTCAGCCGTCAGGAAGGCGACCTCAAACCGGTTTACAGCGGTGAACAGCTTGGAACGTTCGGCCGGCCCGCGGTCCAAATCCAGCGCGTCGGCCTCAGCGGCCCGGATTCCCTGCATGGCAACAATGACGTCCCTGATCACCGGATCCGTGTAATCGGTCATCACCGGGTAATCGATCATCAGGGCAACGTCCGTCTCATAGCGGGACCACCGCACGAGCAGCTCATCCCGGCGCAGGTACAGCCGGCGCCAGGACTCGGCCTGGGCAGCGGCGTCGGTCCGCCGGTTTTGTGCGGCCCGGGCACGGCGCCGGGAGGAGCGCACTCCCATTCCCAGGAGCAGCGCCGCGCCGATGCACAGCGACGGAGTGAAAAAGGCGGCGATGAAGGACCAGACCGAGGGATCGCCGTCGTCTCCGTATACGGCAGCCTGGACAAGCTGGAGGGCGCCGTAACCCATGACGGCGACCAGGCCTGCGGCCAGGGCTGCAAGGATCAGTGCTGCTACTGCGACTCTTTTTGCCACTCTCTTCAGCATGGCGCCAGCTTACCGAAACCCGGGCATGCAGGCACAGGGGTTGCGACACGCCTCACGCCGGCCGGCTGCCGGTCCTAGTGCTTCACATAGTCCAGCACCCGATCGGCCAG
The DNA here is from genome assembly GCF_044762205.1 of Arthrobacter sp. NPDC097144. Lineage (NCBI taxonomy): Bacteria > Bacillati > Actinomycetota > Actinomycetes > Micrococcales > Micrococcaceae > Arthrobacter > Arthrobacter sp. NPDC097144. The sequence goes on from NZ_JBIWDW010000003.1 coordinate 463,063, forward strand.
CCCGGCCCCCACGACATCCGGCGCCCGTTTGTTCCCGCGCACCTCAAACATGTGGTTTGCACCTTCGATCCGCTCCACCCGGGCATTGGACCCAATCCGTTCCGCCACCGGCTCAAGCTCTCCGGGAAGCGCAAACGGATCGCGGGTGCCCTGCAGAAACAGCATTGGCACCGTCAGTCCGTACAGATGCTCGTCCCGTATTTTCTCCGGCTTCCCCGGCGGATGCAGGGGGTAACCCAGAAAGATAAGTCCCGCCGTCGTCATTCCCTCCGCAACCGCCATGGAGGCCATGCGTCCGCCAAAAGACTTGCCGCAGCTCCAGAGCGGCAGCCCCGTTGTTCGAGACGCCGCCGCTTCCATAGCCGAACGCCAGGCAGCAACGGCCGCCGGCGGGCGGTCGGGAAATTTCCTGCCGGCTTCCCGGTACGGAAAATTGAAGCGCAGCGTCGCTGCCCCGCCGGCGTTCAGGGCATCGCTGAAACCGGCCAGGAACGGGTGGTCCATTCCTGCTCCCGCCCCGTGCGCGACGACGACGGCGGCCGTTGCGTCGCCGGGTGCGGCAAAGACGGCGGAGACTTTGCCGTCTCCGGCAGTGAGGGCGAATTCCTCGCGCAAGACAGGCATGTGGTCCAATTTACCGGCGGCAGGAGATACCGGTCTCCTTACGGGCCGGGTCCCCATCCCGGCCGGGCCCGCGCCGGCCTGGCCCGCGCCGTCGCCCGGGCATACGGCGGGCGGGGGCCGGGGAATTCCGGATCGTTGTTTGCTTAGCGTTCGGGTCCGTCGGCACGGGAGTCGCCGCCGCCGTCGGACGCGTCCGGCAGTGAGCCGAAGCTGCGCTTGATCCCGGTACCCTTGCCCAGGTCCTCGGGGTTGGGGGCGGCGGTGAGGATCAGGACGAGGAAAATCAGCAGCGAAACAATGAAGGTGGCGCAGGCTGCTGCGACGCCCAGTTCCCACCGGAACTCGCGTTCGGTTCCTCCGGTGGAAAAGACAGCCACTGCCACACCGGCCACCACCGCCATGACAGCGGAGATAATCACCGGCACATTGCCGTAATTCGCAGGAGGCCCCTGCGTTCCAGAAGATGTTCCTTCGGCCATGGCCATTCCTCCTGCGGAAGGTGAATCGCACGGCCATCGTATGCCTCATCCGATCAACCCGATAGAGTCCCCTGGAAAGAGCGGTTTGAGAGCAGGACGAGGACAACGGCAGCGGAAGGAGACCCGCGGTGCGCAAGGTAACGGCAGCATTGTTCAGCTCGATTGACGGCGTAGTGGAGAACCCGGGGGAGTGGCAATTCGACCACTTTGACGAGGACATGGGACCGCTGATGGAAGCAGTTCTGGCCACGCAGGACACTGTGCTGCTCGGCCGGGTCACCTACCAGCAGTGGGCAGATTACTGGCCGGGCAATACGGAGGACGGATTCGGTGAATTCATCAACCCGGTCGAGAAGATTGTGGCGTCCCGGACCCTCTCCGATGAGGACCTCAGCTGGAACAATTCACGGCTCATGGACGGAGAATTGGAGGACTCTGTCCGCCGGCTCAAAGAGCGCGACGGCGGAGACATCGCCGTGAACGGCAGTATTTCCCTGGTCCGGCAGCTTCTTTTTGCCGGGTTGCTGGATTCCCTCACCCTGATGGTGCATCCGGTGGTGGCCGGGAACGGGCAGCGCCTGTTTCAGCCGGGCGACCCGCGGACCCGGCTGAAGCTGCTGGACTCGCAGATCACGGCCTCGGGCAACGCCATCCTGACCTACGCGCCGCGGGCTTAACCTCTGGCCGGCGGAATTTGCGGAATGTAAAAGAGCGGAAGCGCGCGGTTGACCAGCGGACCCACGAGCAGGGCGAAGGCCACCGTCCCGAGCCCCACGGTGCCGCCGAGCGCCCAGCCGAGGGCAAGGACTGTCACTTCAATGCCCGTGCGCACCGCCCAGACGGGCCAGCCAAACCGGCCGTGCATGCCTGTCATCAGCCCGTCACGCGGACCCGGGCCCATCCGGGCGCCAATGTAGAGGCCGGTGGCGGCAGCCAGCAGCACCAGGCCACCGGTGAAAACCAGCACCTGTCCCCAAAGCTGCCCCGGTTCCGGCACCAGGGCCAGGCAGACTTCGGCGCTGGGGCCCACCAGCAGGACATTGAGGACAGTGCCGATCCCCGGTTTTTGCCGGAGCGGAATCCACAGCAGCAGCACCAGTGCTCCGATCAGGATGCTGGCCACGCCGAATGATATCCCCGTCTGCCCGGCAGCGCCCTGCCCCAGGACATCCCAAGGAGACACGCCCAGATGTGCCTGGATCATCAGGCCGATGGCGAAGCCGTAGCAAAAGAGCCCGAACAGCAGCTGGACGGCGCGGCGAAGGTTGATCCAAGTCATGGCCTAAGACAAGCCGCTTCGCCGCTGTACTTCAAGCTGGATTGTGCCTCGCCGCAAGGTGTCAGCGGCTCATCCCGCGCTCAGTCGGAGGGGCCGAGCGGGCGGACCGGCTGCCGGAGCACTGTCCTGAGCTTCTCCGGAGCAGTCCGCCGGGGATCGCTCAAGTAGATCTCGTGGTGGTCACCATTGAACGTGAGCCCGTGCGCAGGCATCCACTGGCGGTGCAGGCGCTGCAGAACCGGGCCCTCGGCGTCGTAGGAGCCAAAGTACAAAATCTGCACCGAGGTGCCTTCGGCCAGAGTGCGCAGGCAGACCTTATCCAGGCCCGGCGGGTTCTTCTTTTTGCGGACGGCGTCGACGGCGGCGAGGACCAGGTCCTGGGTAATCCAGGGCGGCTGGGCAACCAGCATGGTCCAGTCCCAGGAATTCTTGTCGCCGCGGGTGAATGCTTCCATGTCAGCGGCACGCCACTGGCCCTCCAGCGGAGCCACCGTGAAGTCCCGTTCCAGATTCTGTTTCGATGCAAACTTCACCGCATACGCCGTGGGATACAGGCATCCCAGGGCGCCCGCATACTCGGCCGACGTGTTCGGGTCCCCGTGGCCGTCGTAGGCGAGATACTGCAGGGCCGGAACTTCCACCAGCGAAAAGTCGCCTCGTTTTGGCGCATACAGCTCGGGGTAGGCCTTCTTGAAGTCAAACTTTTCCATCCCGTGTCAGCCTTTCCGCCTGTAATCAGAGTAGGTCCGGCAGCCGCCCCGGGCTACCGCCGGCGCAGAAACGGCTAGCATCCATGCAGGGAACCAACCATTTCCCTGCAGCTGTCATCAAGTCCCCGACGAACGGAACCCGACCATGTTTCACGGCACAGCCGCCACCGTGGTGTTGCTTCGCGACGCCCCCGAGGGACTGCAGGTTCTGCTGCTGGAGCGGCCCCGCAACCGGGGGTCCTTCGCCGGGGCGTGGGTCTTTCCCGGGGGAGTGGTGGACCCGGGTGACTACGGCCAGTCGGCGGACGACGACGTCGAGCTCGCCGCCGCGCGGCAGGCCGGGGTGCGCGAGACGGCGGAGGAAACCGGGTTGCAGCTGAAAGTGGCCGAACTCCGGCGGTTGTCCTGCTGGGTTCCGCCGCCTGAAGCACCCCGCCGCTACCGGACCTGGTTCTTCCTGGCTCCGGCGCCGGACGGCGACATCCTGCTCAGTCCCGACGAACACGTCGACTCCGTCTGGCTGGCCCCGGATGAAGCTTTGGAACGGCACCAGGCAGGAACGATGAGTCTCTTTCCGCCCACCTGGGTGACTCTGCACGGACTGCTGGGAGCAGGCACCGTTGAACAGGCGCTCGCTCGCGCCTCCGCTGCCGCACCGGAAACCTACGCCACGAGGCAGCTGCCCGGGCACGTGCCGCCGGCCATGGTGTGGCACGGCGACGCCGAGTATCCGGACAGCGCGGATCCGGCAGCAACGTTCGACGAGGGGACAACCCCCCGGGATCCCTCCAGCCGACACCGGCTCATCATGGATGAAAACCGATGGAGCTACGAGCGGACCTGCTAGCGTCCGGAGCCCACCGCCGAAAACACGTGCAGTTAGACTGACCGGATGAACAGCCCCTACCTGATCAGCCGCGAGCGCCTTGTTGCCGCTTCGCCGGAATCCGTATTCGACCTGCTGGCCCGGCCTGCCATGCACAGCGTCATTGACGGGTCCGGAACGGTCCGGGATGCCCAGCCCAACGGTCCTGCCCGGCTGGCGCCCGGCGCGAAGTTTGGAATGGACATGAAGATGGGGGTCCCCTACAAGATCCTCAACACGGTTACGGAATTCGATGAGGGGCGCCGGATCGCGTGGCGCCATGCCGGCGGACATGTCTGGCGCTACCTTCTTCAGGCACAGGACGGCGGCACCCTGGTGACTGAGCAGTGGGATGCCAGGCACCTCCGGCACCGCGTCATGTATCGGGTGACGGGCGTGACGCGCCGGCACCCGGCCAGCCTGGAGCAGACCCTGGAGAAGCTGGCAGACCACTTCTCAACGAAGTAGCCTGTCCCTCCTCACGTCACCGCCGCGGAAGAGGCGCTGCGCCGAGCTAGAATGGACGCCGGAAAACACGGCAGCAACAACACATCGGGAGCGGCGTGGATATCTTTGATCCGGAGGCCGTCTTCCGGTTTGTGGACCTGGCCGGAGTACTGGCCAACGGCGTACTTGGCGGGGCGGTGGCACGGCAGCTGCGCATGGACCCGGTGGGCTTTGTGGTGCTGGCTCTCACCTCGGCCCTGGGTGGCGGTGTGCTGCGCGATACCCTCCTGCAGGCAGGAACGCCGGTGGCCCTGGCTGACCCGGCCTATTTGCTCACCGCCATCGCCGGAGCCTTCATTGCCTATCTGATCGAGTTGAAGGGCAAGTGGGCCAACCGGTTCCTGATTGTGATCGATGCCTTCGCCCTGGGCTGCTGGGCCGCCACGGGAACGGCCAAGGCCCTCGCCGTGGACCTGGAGTGGCTGCCGGCCATCCTCATCGGCGTGGCCACCGCGGTGGGCGGCGGCATGATCCGCGACATTGTGGTGGGTCGGGTGCCTGCCATCTTCGGCGGCAACACGCTCTACGCCACCGGCGCCCTGGTGGCGGCCGTGGAAATGGTGATTCTGTACAACCTTGGACTGCAGAACGTGGGCATGGGGGTGGCCATTGTCTCCGCTGCAGTGCTCTGCACGGTGGCCCGCCGCCGCGGCTGGCGCCTGCCCGGACCCGGTGAGCTGAGCGTGCGGCTGCCGCGCCGGACGCGCAGGGGAGCCGGCGATGACGGCGGCCACGGCTCCGGCAGCAGCCGCAGAAGGGAACAGGGCTGGCCCCGCCCCCGCTTCGGACGCCTTCCCCTGGCGCGCGCCCGACGGCGGAAGCCGCCGGAGCCCAACGGCGATGCCGCTCGAACAGGACATTGAGCCGGGAGCGAACCGCTGTGACCTCTGTGGCGGGCGTGAGTAACGTGAGTCCAATGACCGCTTACAAGACTGTGAACCCCGCAACCGGGGTGACACTTCAGGAATTCGCCGAAGCTACCGACGCCGAGATCACCGAAGCAATCAGCACCGCCCACACGGCCTTCGCCTCATGGCGGGCCCAGCCGGTTGAAGCCCGGAGCAAGATTCTGGCCCGCGTGGCCGAGCTGTACCGCGAACGAAGCGATGAGCTGGCAGCCCTGATCAGCACCGAAATGGGCAAACCCCTGCGTGAGGCGAAGGGCGAAGTTGCCCTGTCCGCAAACATTTACGAGTATTACGCCACCGAGGGCCCCGGCTTCATGGCTGACGAGGAACTCAAGGTGAAGGGCGGCGGCGGTGCCACCGTCCGCACCGAGCCGATCGGCGCGATCCTGGGCATCATGCCGTGGAACTTCCCGTACTACCAGGTGGCCCGCTTTGCCGGCCCCAACCTGATGCTGGGCAACACCGTCCTGCTCAAGCACGCGAACAACTGCCCGCAGTCCGCCCTGGCGATGGAGCAGATTTTCTCTGACGCAGGGCTGCCGGACGGCGCGTACATCAACCTGTTCGCCACCAATGACCAAGCAGCGGACATCATCGCCGACTCCCGGATCCAGGGTGTGTCCCTCACCGGCAGTGAGCGGGCCGGATCCGCCGTTGCCGAGGTTGCGGGCCGGAACCTGAAGAAGTACGTGCTGGAACTGGGCGGCAGTGACCCGTTCATCGTGCTCGACGCCCAGGATCTGGACGCGACGGTAAAGTCTGCCGTCGCCGGCCGGATGGGCAACGCGGGCCAGGCCTGCAACGCGGCCAAGCGCTTCATTGTCATGGATGGGATCTACGAGGACTTCGTGGAGAAATTCACGGCCGCAATGGAAAAGATCCAGCCCGGCGACCCCATGGACGAGGCGACGCGCTTCGGTCCGCTCTCCTCGCAGACTGCCGCCGACGGCCTGGTCGAGCAGATCCGGGATGCTGTGGACAAGGGGGCAACGCTCAACACCGGCGGCGCCCTGATCGACGGCCCGGGGGCTTACCTTCAGCCCACCGTCCTCACTGGGGTCACCGAGGAAATGCGTGCCTTCTCCGAGGAACTCTTCGGTCCGGTTGCCGTCATCTACAAGGTCTCCAGCACGGATGAAGCCGTGGACCTGGCGAACAGCTCGCCGTACGGACTTGGCGGAGCAGTCTTCAGCGCTGACAAAGACAAGGCGCTGGACGTCGCTGACCGCCTGGAATCGGGCATGGTCTGGATCAACGGAGTCTCCGGCACCCAGGAGGACCTGCCCTTCGGCGGGGTCAAGCGCTCCGGCGTGGGCCGTGAACTTGGCCGCTTCGGCATGGATGAATTCGTGAACAAGAAGCTCATCCGCACCCCGCGCTCCGGCAAGTAACTCCGCCCGTACTTCAGCAGTATTGACGACGACGGCGGCGCACCTCCCAGCGGAGGTGCGCCGCCGTCGTCGTTGGCTGGCTGGTTGGGGGAGGCGCGGGAAAGGGCGCTGGAAGGCGCCGCTTACACGTTCTGCTTCAGTGCGGTCCGCGCCGCGCGTTCCTCGGCCGTGGTGAAAACGACGTACCGGTAGGCGAAGTAGCGGAAAACGTTGCCGGCAGCCACGCCCACCACGTTGCCGGAAATGTTGTCCGCAAACTGGCTGGTGAAGCCGAGCAGGTAGTGGGACACGTAAAGGCAGCCGGTGGCCAGGAGCAGGCCGATCAGGTTGGTCAGGGCAAAAAGCAGGGTTTCACTGCGCACGCTCCGGCCCCTGGAGGCGCGGAATGTCAGGTAGCGGCTGCCGAGCCAGGAAACGGTTGTCGCGCAGGCTACCGAGATGACTTTGGCCGTGATCGGGTGTGTGTCGAGGACGGTGGAAGCCAGCACGTTGAAGATCGTGATGTCCACGACGAATGCCACCGCGCCGACGAGGGAGAAGGATCCCAGCCGCCTAATTACCTTGCGGACGGAAGAGGTGCCATTGTTGGCCATTGAGGTGTTCCCCTGCTGAATCTGCCCGGTAGGGTGCCGGGTTCAGAAGTGATATTTTCACAACCCGGGTCGGGGCACAAAATCGGCTCAGGGCGCGCCACGGGGCAGTGTGACGGTAAAAACAGTTCCCTTGCCGGCTTCGCTGCGGAGGGTGATCGTTCCGCCGTGTTCTTCGATGATTTTACGGCTGATGGCCAGGCCCAGGCCGACCCCGGGAATGGCAGCCCTGCGCGCCGTGTCCGACCGGAAAAACTTGGTGAACACCTCGGCCTGCTCCGCTTCGGTCATCCCAATGCCCGGGTCGGCCACCTCAATGACCGTGGTGGCTGCGGTGCGGCGGGCGCGGACCGTGACCCGGCCTCCGTCGGGTGAGTACTTCACGGCGTTGGAGAGCAGGTTGTCCAGGACCTGGCCGATACGCCGGGGGTCCACAACGTCCGCCAATGAGGCGGGGAGGTCAGCGACAATCTGTACGCCGTTGATTTCCGCCCGGGGAACCGCTGAAGTGACGGCAGCCTGGATGAGTTCGGTGAGATCCGCCGGGACCAGGGCCACGCCGCTGTCCCCGGTGGCCGCAGTCAGCAGGTCCGAGACGAGTGCCAGCAGCTTTTCCGAGTTGCGCATCGCCACCTGAAGGGAGGCACCGATGTGGGCAGGCAGCTCATCGGTGTCCTCCAACACCAAATCCAGGTAACCCATAATCGACGTCAGAGGCGTGCGCAGCTCATGGGAAACATTCGCCACAAAGTCCTCCTTGGCCCGTACCGCATCCACAAGACCGGTGACGTCGCTGAAGGCGATGACTGACCCCCTGAAGGCTCCCTGGTTCCGGACGGAACGGGCTGAGACACTCAGGCTCTGCTGCTGTTCGCCCGTTCCCAGCCAGACCAGCTGGTCGGAGAAGGATTCGCCCAGGACCGCCCGCCGGACGGGGCGCAGGTCGGGGGGAAGGGGCGTTACGCGGTCAGGACCGAACATCAACAGCTCGGATTCTTTGGGCGTCAGTATCCCCGGAGGCGTGGCTCGCCGGCGGTTATGGTCCTGCCGGCTGTTGGTGAGAATGACTTTTCCTGTTTCGTCCACCACCACAACACCCACTTCCACGGTGTTCAGGATGGTCTCCAGCAGGGCTTCCTTGCGCCGGCTCTCCGCCAGGCTTTCCTGCAGGACCAGGTCTTTTTGCCGCAGCACCTCCTGCTGGGCGGCCACCGATGCTTCTGCGCTGGCCCGTGCGGCCTCAGCCTCCTCGGTTTTGCGCAGCGTGTTGACCAGCTCCTGCTCGTAGAGACGGCGCTCATAGGCGTTGAAGACGATGATCCGGTCCAGGGCCGGTTGTCCCGGTTCAGCGGCGGGAAAACGCCGGGCGGAAATCAGGGCCGGAACCCTGGAACCGTCCCCGGCTATCAGATCCACTGCCAGTTCCGCCAAAGCGCCGGCAACTCCCATCTGCGGCAGGGCATGCGTTGCATACAGGATCCGGTCACCGATGGGCAGCAGCTTGAAGAAGCTGGCGCCCAGAACCTCCGCGCGGGTTAAGCCCAGCCAGCCCAGCACGGTGCGGTTCGCTTCACGGATGGTGCCGTGTTCATCTGTCACCAAATACCCGGCCGGTGCATCCTGGAAAAGTGCCTCATAGTCCATCGGCAGGCCGGCGGCGGGAGTGTCATCCATCCGCTGGGTTAAGCGGCGCGGCTAAGGTACCCGAGGATCGTGTCTGCTGTTTCCTCCGGGGCGCTCACATGGGGCAGGTGTCCGGTGGCTTTCAGAACGGACAGCGCGGCCTGGGGCATGTGGTCCCTGGTGTATTCGCCCACGTGCACGGGAGCCAGCAAATCATCGGTGCACTGCATGACGAGTGTGGGAACGCTGACGTCCTTGAGCAGATGCCGGACATCGGAAAGGAACGCTACCTTGGCGAATTCGCGGGCCACCGTGGGGTTGATGCGGCAGAAGCTGCCTTCAAGTTCAGTGTGCAGCTGCGGGGACCCGGGATTGCCCATGATCACCGGCGCCATGGCTGCGGCCCAAACCATGTAGTTGCTGTCCAGTGAGATCAGCAGCTCGCGGATGTCCTCCTGGGACGTTCCGCCCACGTAACCGTCTTCCGGGTAGTCCATATAACTGGGGGAGGAAGCCAGGAACACCAGGTTGCGGAACCGGGCCGGGTCCGCGGCTGCGGCGGCAACACCCATCATGCCGCCCACGCTGTGTCCCACGAATGTGACGTCGTGGAGATCCAGTTCGGCCATGATCTCCTGCACATCGGCTGTGTAACCCTCGAGGGAGGAGTACTTGGCTGACTGGTAGGCCTCGGGGTCCGAATTGCCGGCGCCCACATGGTCGAACAGGACTACGCGGTAATCAGGGGTAAACCGGGGCAGGACCCGCTGCCACATTCCCTGGTCACAACCAAAGCCGTGCGCAAACATGATGACCGGTCCCTCCGGGTTCCCCAGGACGCGGACGTTGTTGCGGGCGCGGATATCTTTCCCCATGTGATGACCTTGAACTTTCCTGAGACTGGTGGAAGGCATGCAGGCAAAAGGGCCAGGATCTGCGCCCCGCGTGCACGGTCACACTCTACAGTGATCCGTGCGGCGGGTGCCCGGAGCCCTTGGGCACGGGCAGGGGTCTCAGGAGGCGGAAAACCGGAGCTCGGCGGCGCCGCCGTTGAATGACGTCGTTCCGGCCAGGCGCATGGGACCCAGCGGCGCGGCAACGGGCAGCAGCCGGCGGCCGGCCCCCAGTGCCACCGGCATATAGGTGACCCGCAGCTCGTCCAGCAGTCCGGCCTCCGCAAACTGGGCTGCCACGAGGCCGCCGCCCACCACCCAGACATTCCGGTCTCCGGCGGCGGCTGCTGCGTCTTCACAGATGCGGCGGATGTCGCCCGAAGCGAACTGCACACCGCTGTCCGGCGGAGCCTCGAGTTTTCTGCTGGTCAGGACCTGGCAGGGCAGGGCGCCGTAGGGCCAGGAATCCGGATCCTGGGTCCGTACATAGTCATACGTGGCCGATCCCATGACCAGCGACCCCACGGTGGCCAGGAACTGGTCATAGTGGCGTTGGAACGGCTCGAAGCCGAAGGCCAGCAGCCAGTCCAGGCTGGAGTCTTCGGCGGCGATGAAGCCATCCAGGGACGATGCGACGTAGTAGATGACCTTACCCATGTTCCAGAGCATAACGACCGTCCCGCCTCTGCACACCAGCACCTGAACCACAGGCCTCCGGGAAGTCCCAAGTCGCTGAACCCCGGCCGGCCCAAACGTGCAATTGACGCCCGGGAGATGGAAGAGTGGGGGATACCAAGCACACTGATCATTAACGGGAGGCATGCAATGGCCGACGGAATTGAAGTGAACGGCAACCAACCGGAGGGCGAGTCCCCGCTGGTGGCGGACCTGGTGGTGCAGCGTCTGCAGGTGTGGGGTGTTGGCCGGATCTTCGGATACAGCGGAGACGGCATCAACCCGGTGATGGGTGCGCTCCGCCGGGCCGGCGGACCGGAGTTTGTCCAGGCACGGCATGAGGAAAACGCCGCCTTCATGGCCGTGGGACACGCGAAGTACACCGGCGAAGTGGGTGTGGTGATGTCCACCCAGGGCCCCGGCGCCATCCACCTTCTCAACGGACTGTACGACGCGCGCATGGATTCCGTGCCCGTGGTGGCGATCATTGGGCAGCAAAGCCTGAGCGTCCTTGGATCCGCCTACATGCAGGAAGTGGATCTGATGCACCTGTTCCGGGACGTTGCGTCCGGCTTCCGCCAGCAGGTTTCCAGTCCCGAGCAGGCGCCGCTGGTCATTGACCGGGCCTTTAAAGAGGCGCTCGCCACCGGCACCCCGTCCGTGGTGATTCTGCCGCATGACGTGCAGCAGGAACCTGCGCCGGAGCTGGGCCAGGAACACGGCGTGCTTGCCACGGCCCCGGTATGGCGGCCGGCCTGCATCCTGCCCCGCCAGGAGGATGTCCAGGCCGCTGCGGACGTGCTCAACAGCGGGCAGAAGGTGGCACTGCTCGTAGGCCAGGGAGCAAAGGGAGCCCGGGAACAGGTGGCGGCCCTGGCTGAGAAGCTGGGGGCTGCAATCACCACCAGCCTGCTCGGCAAGCCGTACGTGGATGAATCCCTGCCCCTGGCCGCAGGAGTCATGGGCCATCTGGGCACCTCGGCCGCAGGATTTGCGCTGGCCAACGCGGACACGCTGCTGATCATCGGCTCCAATGACCCCTGGACCGAGTTCTATCCGCCGCCCGGGGCAGCGAGGGCCGTGCAGATTGACATCGATTCGGCGGCCATCGGAAACCGCTACCCGGTGGAGGTGGCCGTTACCGGTGAGGCGGCCGCCAGCTTGGACGCGCTGCTGCCGCTGCTGAAGGAGCGCAGCGAATCGGACTGGCGCAGCGACGTCGAACACGCCGTCCGTTCCTGGCACGGCCTGTCCCGCGAACGGGCCTTTACGCCTGCTCATCCGGTGAACCCGGAACGCGCGTTTTACGAGCTGAGCCAGCGGATGCCCGCGGACGCGCAGGTGGCCGTGGACGTAGGCAGCAGCGTCTACTGGTACGCGCGCCAGCTGAGGCTGCCGGCGGGCGTTCCCGCGCACCTGTCCAGCACGCTGGCGAGCATGGGCTGCGCGGTTCCCTACGGCATTGCAGCCAAGCTGGCGCATCCGGACCGGCCGCTCATTGCTCTCTCCGGCGACGGAGCCATGCAGATGGCAGGGCTCACCGAACTCGTCACGGTCAGCAGGCTCTGGAAGAACTGGAAGGACCCGCGCTTCATCGTGTGCGTGCTCAATAACCGTGAACTGGCGGAGGTGACCTGGGAGCAGCGGGAGATGGAAACGGAGCCCCGCTTTGCGGACAGCCAGGCACTTCCGGACTTCAACTACGCCGGATATGCGGAACTGCTGGGATTCAAGGGCATCAGGGTGGAGGACCCGGAGTTGCTCGGGGAGGCCTGGGACTCCGCGCTCGCCGCCAGCATGCCCTGCATTATCGAGGTTGTCTCCGACCCTGATGTGCCGCTGCTGCCGCCCTTCCCGGGCGGAAAGACGCAGGGGGCGTCAATGATGGAAGCACTGGAAAAGGAAGGCCCGCAAACGCAGCACGCCCGGGACCTCCTTTCCGTGTACCTCCGCCAGGAAGAGTCCCTGGCGGACTGATCCCGGCGGAGGCGCGGACGCTACGGCCGGGCGCCCAGCTCCACGGCCTCCTCGTCGGTCAGGTAGGCGGACTCAGCATGGGCGGCCAGATCGATGCCCTGCAGTTCACTCTCTTCCGGAATGCGCAGCCCAATGGTGACTGCCAGCAGCTTGGCAATGATCCACGTGACCACGAAGGAGTAGACGAGAACAGCCACCGAGGCCAGCGCCTGGATGCCCAGCAGCTCAAAGCCGCCGCCGTACAACAGTCCGCTGACACCGTTGGGCGCAGCGTCGGTGGCAAACAGGCCGATCAGCAGGGTGCCCAAAAGCCCGCCGACGGCGTGAACGCCCACCACGTCCAGCGAGTCGTCATAGCCCAGCCGGTACTTCCACTCAATGGCCAGCGAGCAGACAAGCCCGGCGAGCAGCCCGATGGCCAGCGCGCCCAGCGGGCTGACGGCGCCGCACGCCGGAGTGATGGCCACCAGGGCGGAGACCAGCCCGGAGGCCGCGCCCAGGGAAGACGAGGTTCCCAGCCGCAGCCGGTCCATGAGCATCCAGCCCAGCAGGCCGGCTGCGGCAGCCACCGCGGTGTTCAGGAAAACGACGGCGGCGGAGTTGCCGGCGCTCAGGGCGGAACCGGCATTGAATCCGTACCAGCCAACCCAGAGCAGTCCGGCGCCGAGCAGCACCAGCGGACGGCTGTGCGGTTTGCCTGAGGCATGCGGCCAGCCTTTGCTGCGCCCGAGGACCAGGGCAAGCGCAAGGGCGGCCACCCCGGCGTTCATATGCACAGCCGTGCCGCCGGCAAAGTCGATTGCCCCCAGCCGGTTCGCAATCCAGCCGCCGGTCACGGAGCCGTCCTCGCTGCTGAAGGCGAACACCCAGTGGGCAACCGGAAAGTAGACCAGCGTGGCCCAGAGCCCGGCGAAGAGCATCCAGGCGCCGAACTTCATCCGTCCGGCGGCGGCGCCTGCCACCAGCGCCGTGGTGACGCAGGCGAACATTAGTTGGAAGGCGGCAAACAGTGCCAGCGGGATCGAGGTTTCCGGGTCCTCGGCCAGCAGTTGGGATAGTCCGGCGAATTCAAGGGGATTGCCCAGCAGCCCTGCTCCGGACAGAGAGTTGCCGAAGGCTGCGGAGTACCCGTAAAGCACCCACAGCACTGCAACGAGGCTTGCGCTGCCGAAGCACATCAGCATCATGTTCAGGATGCGGCGCGAGCCCACCATTCCTCCATAGAAGAAGGCGATGCCGGGGATCATGAGACAGACCAGTGCAGCACTGGTCAGCAGCCAGGCGGTGTTTCCAGAGTCCATGGAGATGCTCCATTCGGGGTGGCCGGCCAACGGGCCGGAAGCGGCGGTTGGAAACCGTACCCTTCCCAGAGTGGGCACCCCGTATTACATCCAGGTTTCCCGGCAGGTTATGCCTGTGTTAACAGCTGCTGGAAGCTTGCTGGAAGTTCCCTAATAGGCACGCGGCAGGCCGCGGCCGAAGGAAAAGGCCCGCACCACTTCCACAATGCCCAGCACTACCAGGGCGATGCCGCCAAAAACAACAAGCGCGGCAAGGGAACTAACCGGCAGGAACAACACCACCACGCCGGCAATGATGCTGATAATTCCGTAGGCGATGGCATACCAGCGTGATCCGCCGCTCTCCACCTCGGTCAGGGACATGATGCCCTCCACAATCCAGGCGATTCCGATGAAGAGGGCCAGAACGGTCAGGGAAGCGAGCGGATTGCGGATGGCCGCCACCCCCGCGATGAAGAGCAGCAGGCCGATGAGGATATTGAGCACCCGCAGGCCGCCGAGCAGCGGAGTAACGAGTCCGGTCACAACGCGCACCGCGCCGGACACAATGAAATAGAGGCCAAACAGGACGGCAATCACGTCCAGGGTGGCTCCGGGCCAAAACAGGACAAGCGCACCCAGGACCACCGAGAGGACGCCGGTGAGAATCATCCCCCCGCGGATGCCCCGGACCACCTTGTGGGTGAGTTCGCTGACGTCCAAGTGCAACCCGCCAAACCCAAAAGTGCTTCCTGACATGGACATTTGGAACCTCCCACAGAGTCGGATCAGCAGAACCGCAGCTGGGAAAAATTATCCGGCCGAGGATGCTTCGATCTCTAGGGCAGGCTCGCCTCGGCGGCCCCGAAACAGGCAGACGGCGGTGTCCGGGTCCGGTGGCGAAATGCGGCCAGCGGATCCTGCTCAGTCTCCTGTGGTCCCGTCCAGCAGCTCGCGCAGGATGTCCAGGTGCCCGCAGTGCCTGCCGGTCTCCTCGATCATGTGCACCAGGACCCAGCGTACGTTCTGCGTGCCGCCGCCTCCGCGGCAGCGGTCGTCCAAGCCGTACCGTTCCAGCACCTCCCGGGATTCCCGGCAGGCAGCCTCGTAATCCGCCACAATCTCCGCCAGGCTCTCTCCGTCAGCCACGCGGAACTCGGCGTCGGGATCTTCGGCTGTCCAGCGGGTCTGCACGTCCTGCTGGCCGTCCAGTTGATTCCGGAACCAATGCCGTTCCACATCGGTCAGATGCCGGATCAGCCCCGAGACGGTGGTGAGTGAGGGAAGCAACCGCTTGGCGGCGTCGGCATCGCTGAGCCCGGAAGCCTTCATCACCACCGTGGCGCGGAAGTAGTCCAGGAAGGCGGTCAGCGTCTCAGCTTCACCGGCGGCCTCGGGCGGCTCTGTGCGGGAATCCATCGCGGTGTCATCGGTCATCGGCCCAATCTAATCCATCCTCACCGGCTGTCCGGAATGCGTTCCGGCGAGCCGGGAGAGGTGATCGCGGATCATCTGCGCAACGGCTTCGTGCCCGGCCTGGTTGGGATGGAAGGGCAGCGGGCCGCCTTCAACGGGGACGAAGCCGCCCACGGTCCAGGGCTCCTCCGACCCGGCGTAGTGGTCCAGGCTGGCCTTCGCCACGCGCACCACCGAACACCCCGTGGCGGTGGCTCCGGCTTCGGTGGCGAGCGCCAGGTGCACGGCCAATTCCCGGCCCGCGGCTGCGGAGGCGGGCTTCATGCCGGCCACGCGGACGCGGGGGTCCGGAGGCAGCACGGTCAGGTACTCCACGAACAGGACGACGGCGCGCGGGGAACGCCGCCTGATGAGCTGGCCGACGGACGCCATGGCGGCGGGGAGCAGTGCCAGCCGCCGGTTTTGGACGGCCGGAGTGAGCCCTTTGAGCATTTCCAGGGAGGGCAGGTGCTTGAGCCGTGCCAGCGGGGGCAAACCGGCCGCCATCAGCGAGGCTGCGTAGCCGATGTCATTGCCGCCGATGGTGACGGTCACCAGATCAGTGTCCGCATCAAGGGAATCCGACTGCGGCGGCTGCCCGTACTGTGAGCGCCACAGCAGGTCCGCCGTGGTGGCCCCGGAACTGGTGGCGTCAGTGAGGGACATCTGCAGTTGTCCGGCCAGCAGGTGCGCATAGTTGGCGTCTGTCCGGCCGGCCTCAGCAGGGCTTCCCGGAACCGGGCGGCCCAGGCCGGGGGCGGAAGCGTAGGAGCTGCCCAGGGCAACGTACCTGGCTCCGCTCCAGCCGGATGTGCCGGGTGCACCGGAGGTTCCGGCTGCAGCGTTGGGCTCTTGTGCTGCTGTACTCATTGGTCCTGCCTTCGGTGGGAGGGGCGGAGTCACGGAATATTCAGGAGCTGCCGGATTTCGGCATCAGTGGTCTGATCAAAGTTTTCATAGGCCTGCCCCACGGCGCTGAGGCCGATGCCCTGCCAGGGGATCACGACGTCGTCGGCCAGGCCAGCCGCTGTTTCCGCACCCGGGCCGCAGCTGACGGGAGCCGCGGCCACCAGCCAGGCCGGGTTCTGTTCCCGGAGTCCCAGCAGCGCGGCTCGCATGGTGGCGCCGGTGGCCAGCCCGTCATCCACCACCACCACTGACCGGCCGGCAACATTCAGGGGTTCGCGCCCCATCCGGTACAGCTTGTCCCGGCGGATCAGTTCGAGCTGCTGGATGGATGCGGCGGTGCGGAACGTGGCATCCGCCGCTCCCGGATTGTCATGGCCGGAGGCGTCAAGGGACCGCTGCCACTCCGCCAGGACGGCGTCATTGCGCACCGTGGTAACGGTGCCCGCGAGCCACGCCAGCGCACCGGCAGCCAGTTCCGGCTGCAGGGGAAAGCCCACTTTCCGCACGGCCACCACGTCCAGCGGTGCCCGCAGCACCTCCGCCACAGCGGCGGCCACCGGAACTCCGCCGCGGGGAAGTCCCACCACCAACAGGTTCGGCGCACCAAAATAGGGGCTGAGCTGCATGCCGAGCTTGTGCCCGGCGTCCAGCCTGTCCCGGTAGGCCCGGGATGGTGCCATGGCTCCTCCTTGGCGGGGGCCGGTTTCTTGTCACGGTAGGTGTGACCGGGAGCGGTGGCAAGGTGCCGGGCCTGATCCGTGTTTCACATTGCCAAACGCCGCAGTGCCATAGCAGGGTAGGCGTGGAAAGGTGGACCCATGACTCCCACAGCTTTGATCACCGGCGCAACATCGGGCATCGGCGCCGAATTTGCCCGCCAGCTCGCGAACCGCGGTTACAACCTGGTCCTGACGGCCCGCAACGAGGAGCGGCTGAAGGAATCGGCCGAACTGCTCGCCGGTGAATACGCGGTGCACACGGAATACATTGCGGCGGATTTGGCCGACCCGGAGGGCGTGGAGCGGGTGAGCCGGAGACTGGAAAAACCGGACATCACCATGCTGGTCAACAACGCCGGTTACGGGCTGAAGAACAACTTTGAACGCAATGACCTTTCGGCGGAAATGGACCACCTCAACGTCCTGGTAGCCGCCCCGCTGCAACTGAGCCATACCGCATTGAACACCATGCTCTCCCGGATGGAGCAGTCCGGCGGACACATCATCAATGTTGCTTCAGTGGCCGGATTCATCCCGCGCGGCACGTACAGCGCAGCCAAGTCCTGGGTGATTACCTTCAGCCGCTGGGCGAACATTCATTACAGCGGCCGGGGCGTGCATGTCACGGCCCTGTGCCCCGGGTTTGTCCACACGGAATTCCACCAGCGCATGGACATGGATAAGACGGTGTACCCCGGCTGGATGTGGCTGGATGCCGAGCGCGTGGTCCGTGAAGGACTGGCGGATGCTTTCGCCGGCAAGGGCGTTTCCATTCCCAGCAAGCGGTACAAAGCTTTGGCCTGGATCGGTGCGCGGGCGCCGCAGCCCCTTGTGGCCCGCATTGCCGGCCGCGGCCGGTAGGCCGCCGCGGAACACCGCGTCATCAAACTGGCACCACCAGTGCCGGCCGCTTAGGGTGGTGCCCCATGACGCGCATCACAGCACCCAGCTCCGCTTACCTGAACCAGCTCGACGCCGAAACCGGGCGCCGGATGGAAACCGCACAGAGTCCCGTCTCTGATTTCGCCGGGGCGCCTGCAGAGCTTGCCGGCCAGGTGGAAGCGCGGGTGGATGCACTTGCCGCCGATCTCAACGACGTTGTCCACACCCTGCACGGGGACCCGGAGACAGCTTATGAGGAGCACCGGAGCGCGGCGTTCCTCGTGGATCTGCTGCGCCGCCACGGCATCAAGGCGGAGCTGGGAGCGCACGGAGTGCCCACGGCCATCCGGGCGGAAATTGGAGCGGAAGACAGGTCTGCGGAAACCGGCGGCACTGGCGACGCCGCCGGCAATGCTCCGTCCATCGCCATCCTCAGTGAATACGACGCCCTGCCCGAGGTAGGCCATGCCTGCGGGCACAACGTCATTGCGGCCACGGGAGTCGGAGCGTTCATTGCGCTGGCCCAGACGGTCGCCGAGAACCCGGAAGCCTTCCCCGGCCGGGTCGTCTTCCTGGGCACGCCGGCAGAGGAGGGACACTCCGGCAAGGAAGTCATGGCCCGCAACGGGGCCTTTGACGGCGTGGATGCCGCCATCATGGTCCATCCCTACGCGATGGATCTGGCTGAGCAGGTGTGGCTGGGACGCCGGCTGCTGACCGTCACCTTCTCCGGCGTCGCTGCCCATGCTTCCGCACAGCCGTTCATGGGCAGGAACGCACTGGATGCCGCGTCGCTGGCGTACACCGCCATCGGCCTGCTGCGCCAGCAGCTGCCGCCGGTGGACCGCGTCCACGCCATCATCACCGAGGGCGGCCAGCGCCCCAGCGTGATTCCGGAAAAGGCTGTGCTGAAGCTCTACGCACGTTCAAAGTATCCGGACACATTGAAGGACCTGAGCGCCCGGCTGGAGGATGTTGCCCGCGGCGCCGCCCTCATGACCGGCACCGGAGTGTCCATCGACTGGGATGAGCATCCGCCGTCGCTGCCGGTGCGCACCAACTCCACGCTGACCGGACGGTGGGTCAGTGCCCAGCAGCGGCGCGGGCGCAGCCCGCTGCCGGCCGGCGTCGTATCGGAAACCATTGCCGCCTCCACGGACTTCGGCAATGTCAGCTACCGGATCCCCGGCATCCATCCGCTGATCGGCATTGCGCCGGCGGACGTGGCTCTGCACACCCGGGCCTTCGCGGACGCCGCCGGATCGGCCGCCGCGGAATCGGGTGCGCTGGACGGTGCCGCAGGTTTGGCGCTGACCGCCCTGGACTACCTTTGCGACCCGGATCTGCGCGCCGCAGTGGCACGGGAGTTCGCTGCTGCCGGCGGCCCCGTTGATGTTGCCCGTTACTTCGACTGACAGGACATAAGACCGGCATGACCACAACTCCAGCTGCCCCCGTCAGTACCCGCCGCAGCCTTTCCGACCGTCTCCTGGGCGGCGTGGAACGTGTCGGCAACAAACTGCCGGACCCGTTTATGCTCTTTTTGATCCTCTTCCTCGTTGTGGCGGTGGTTTCCACCGCCATGGCCTGGGCCAACGTTGCGGTCACCGTGCCCGGAGCAGCAGAGGAAACCGTGATCAAAGGTTTCTTCACCGCCGAGGGGCTGAGCTGGTTCACCACCACCCTGGGCGCAAACTATCTGGGCTTCCCGCCGCTGGCCACGGTGCTGCCGATCCTGCTGGCCGTGGGAGTTGCAGAGAAATCCGGGTTGCTTTCGGCCCTGATCCGCAAGGTCTTCGGGTCCGCGCCGCGCTGGGCACTGCCGTACGCCGTCGGCCTTGTAGGCGTCACCGGGTCCATCATGTCCGACGCCGCGTTTGTAGTGATTCCGCCCCTGGCTGCCCTGGTTTTCAAGGCGGCGGGACGCCATCCGGTGGCCGGGCTGCTGGGCGGCTTCGCGGCCGCCGGCGCCGGATACTCCACGTCCCTGCTGGTCACCAGCCTGGACGCCCTCTTTTCCGGCATTACGACGGCGGTCACCCAGTCACTGCCCAACCCGGGTTCCCCGGTGAACCCGCTGTCCAACTACTTCTTCAATATTGCGTCCTCGCTCGTGCTGGTTGTCCTGGCCGGATTCATTATCGACAAGATCCTGGAACCGCGCCTCTGCCGGCAGGGCGTCCCCGCCGAGGAAACGGCCGGAGAGGAGGACGAGGAAGCCCAGGCTGCTCCGGAGGCGCTGTCCTCCGTCCTGACTCCGGTGGAACGCCGGGGCGTGCTGTGGGCAGTGGCTGCAGGCGCGGCCGTCGCCGCCGTCATCCTGGTGGGCGCGCTGCTGCCGGATTCGCCCTGGCGCAACGAGGACGGCGGTTACCTGCCCAAGTCGCCGCTGCTGAGCTCGATCGTCTTCATTGTCTTCATTATGTTCACCGTGCCCGGCCTGGTGTACGGCAAGCTCACCGGCACCATCGCCGGCGGCAAAGACGTTCCCCGGGTGATGGGAGCCTCGCTCAAGGACATGAGCGGGTTTCTGGTGCTGGCGTTCATCCTGGGGCAGTTCATCGCCCTGTTCAACTGGTCCGGCATCGGCAACTGGCTGGCCGTCGCCGGCGCTTCCGGCCTGGAATCCATTGGGCTCACCGGATACCCCGCAATTATCGGCTTTATCCTGCTGGCCTCGCTGCTGAACCTGTTCATCATTTCGGGTTCGGCCATGTGGACGCTGATGGCCTCGGTGTTTGTGCCGATGTTTGCACTCCTTGGCTTTGAACCGGCATTCATCCAGGGTGCCTTCCGGGTGGGTGACTCGGCGACCCAGATCCTGACCCCGCTGAACCCGTACATGATTGTGCTGCTGACGATGCTCCGCAAATATGAGCCTCAGGCCGGGCTCGGCACGGTCATTGCACGGATGCTCCCCTTCACGGTGCTCTTCTGGCTGGCGTGGGTGGCAGTGCTGACCGTGTTCTACGTTTTCGGCCTGCCCATGGGGCCCGGCAACGGAATATACATCGACGGCTAGGCGCTGCATCACATCAAGTGCTGATGCTGCCAAGGAACAGTGTCCGGCCCCGCAAGAGGAACCCCGCAAGAGGAACCCCACAAGAGGAACAGAGGAAAGCGATGAGCTCCACCAGCCCCAAGATCTACGCCCTGCATGAGAACCCCGAGTGGTTTCCGCCTTTTGCCCGGGCTTTTGAAGCCGAAGGCGTGGAAGTGGAGGAATGGCTGCTGACCGACGGCGTCCTGGACCTGGATTCGGTGCCCCCGGAAGGCATTTTCTGGTCCCGCATCAGTGCCTCGTCCCACACGCGGGAGCACGGACTGTCCAAGGACTACGCCCGGGCGGTACTGTCCTGGCTTGAAGCCCACGGCCGGCGGACCGTCAACGGGCGGCGGATCCTGGAACTGGAAATGAGCAAGGTGGACCAGCTCACCGCTCTGCGGGCCGCCGGCATCGATACACCGCGCACCGTTGCCGCCATTGGGCGGGACGCGATCCTGACCGCGGCGAAAGAATTCCCGACCCCCTTCATCACCAAGCACAACCAGGGCGGCAAGGGCCTGGGCGTGCGCAAGTTTGAGTCCCACGGAGAGCTCGCCGAGTATGTGGCCGGTCCTGACTTTGAGGAACCCGCCGACGGCATCACCCTAATCCAGGAGTTCATCGTTTCCGCCGAGCCCTTCATCACCCGAGTGGAGATTGTGGGGGGAGAGTTTATCTACGCGATCAAAGCGGACACTGCCCGCGGCGGATTCCAGCTCTGCCCGGCGGATGCCTGCGCCATTGATCCTTCCACCGGCAAGCCGATCATGCCTCCGGGCGCAACTATTGCCCCCGACGAAGATACGCAGCTGTTCAGCCTGCGCGAGGACTTCGACCACCCGATCATCGGCAAATACCTGGAGTTCGCCCGGCGCACCGGACTGGAGGTCTGCGGGATTGAGTTCATGGAAACAGCTGACGGGCGCATCCTCACGTACGACGTGAACACCAACACCAATTACAACGCGGCAGTCGAAGCAGCAGCTCCGCGTTCAGCTCCCCGCGCACTGGCCCGCTACCTCAAGCAGCTCTGAGGACAGGGAGCGCCGGGGCGGCGACGGCGGTCGCGGCGGGCCAGTGGCACAGGACAAGAAATTTATCCACAGGCGCGGCGCGTCGCTATAGTCGGAATTAATCAAACTGAAGGAGCTTCCTCAATGACTGCCGCCCAGGAACCGATGTGGGTTAAGAACTATCAGCCCGGCGTTCCGGCAACCATTGAACTGCCCACCGAGTCCCTGACCGCCATGGTGGAGGACGCCGTCGTCCGCTTTGGGCCCAAGGTGGCGCTGGAATTCTTTGGTGCCGAAACCACCTACTCCCAGCTGGGAGACCAGATAAACCGCGCAGCGGAGGGTCTGCGGCGGCTGGGCGTGCGCCGCGGACACCGTGTTGCGATCGTGCTGCCGAACTGCCCGCAGTACCTCATCGCCTTCTACGCTGTGCTGCGCCTGGGTGCCGTCGTCGTCGGCCACAACCCGCTGTACACGGAGCGCGAACTGCGCCACCAGTTTGAAAACCACGGCGCGCAGGTGGCCATTATCTGGGACAAGGCCGCCGAAAAGATCCAGGACTTCCCGGACGACATTGCCGTGAAGACCGTCATTGCCGTGGATATCACCAAGGCGATGCCGCGGCTCAAGCGCATGGCGCTCAGGCTTCCGCTGCCCTCGCTCCGCCGCACCAGGGCAGGGCTGACCGCCAAGACCGAGAACACCATGTCCTGGGAGAAGCTGCTCTCGTCCGGCCCGATCGACAGCGCCCACCCCCGTCCCTCGGTGCGGGACCTGGCCGCTCTGCAGTACACCTCCGGAACAACGGGCATTCCCAAGGGTGTCATGCTGACCCACTACAACCTGCGGTCCAACGCCCTGCAGGGCCAGGCCTGGATGCACGGCGCCCAAGAGGGGAAGGAAGTCATTTACGGCGTGCTGCCGATGTTCCATGCCTTTGGCCTGACCCTCTACCTCACCTTCTCCGTCCTGACCGGGTCGCGGCTGGTGCTGTTCCCCAAGTTCGACGTGGACCTGGTGCTGGATGCCGCCAAGAAGTCCAAGCCCACGGTGTTCTGCGCTGTTCCGCCAATCTACGAAAAGACGGCGCTGGAATCGAAGAAGCGCGGCATTGATCTCTCCACCATCCGCTTTGCCATCTCCGGCGCCATGACGCTGCCGGCAGCCACGGTGAAGCTCTGGGAAGAAGTTTCCGGCGGTCTGCTGGTGGAGGGCTACGGCCTCACCGAGTCTTCTCCGGTGGCACTGGGCAACCCCTTTGCCGACACCCGGCGCAACGGGACCATCGGTGTTCCCTTCCCGAGCACCGAAATGCGCGTGGCGGACCCCGAACACCCGGAGAATGATGTTCCGCAGGGCACCCCGGGCGAACTGCTGATCCGCGGCCCGCAGGTGTTCTCCGGCTACTGGAACAACACCGAGGACACCGAGCAGGTTCTGCTCGACGGCGGCTGGCTGCGCACCGGCGACATTGTCACCGTGGACGACGACGGGTTTGTGAAGGTGGTTGACCGCCGGAAGGAACTGATCATCACCGGCGGATTCAACGTCTCGCCCACCGAGGTGGAGGAAGTGCTGCGCAGCAACCAGGCCATCGCCGACGTTGCCGTGGTGGGACTGCCCCGGGCCGACGGCGGCGAGCAGGTAGTGGCTGCCGTAGTCCTCACCGAGGGCGCCGAACTGGACGAAGCAGCTCTCCGGGCCTGGAGCCGGGAGCGGTTGACCCCGTATAAAGTTCCCCGCCGCATCGTGGCCATTGACGAACTGCCCAAGTCCCTGCTGGGCAAGGTGCTTCGCCGTGAAGTGCGTGAGCTGCTGACCGAATCGAAGTAGCTCTCCGGCAGCACTACCTATTGACGGTGTGTTCCGGGTGGGCTGGAATAGTAAGCAGGCTTGGGATTCCGGGCCTGTTTACCATACGAGCCGCCCAACAGGGTCCTCACGAGGCTCATCCGGATTTTGGTGCGCAGTCGGAAGGCTGATCAGGTCCTGATCCCTTCACCGTTCGCCCTACGACCTGCCGGTCAATCTCCGGACCTACGTGAATAAGCGCCGGACAACGGTGAAGTTCGCAGCTGAAGGAGAACAGCATGATCAGCAATCAGCAAGTTGAAGGTCTTATGGCCGGCTCAGGCAACGTCCTGGGACCCAACGGAGACAAGATTGGTGCCGTCGGAACGTTCTACCTGGATGACCAGACCAACGAGCCCGCATGGGTTACGGTCAACACCGGCCTGTTCGGCAGCAACGAGTCCTTCGTTCCGCTCAGCGAAGCAACGGTGGAGGGCGTGGATGTCCTGGTTCCGTATTCCAAGGACGAGATCAAGAACTCTCCGCAGGTTGAGTCTGACGGCTCCATCAGTCCGGAAGAGGAAGTGACGCTTTACCGCTACTACGGATTCTCGTACGACGACGGAAGCGCGGACATCGACAGTGACACCACCAGTATGAGCGCCGGAACCATGACGGACACGGGCGTGGACACTGGCACGCGGTCGGGTGTCGGGTCAGGTGTCGATTCGGATTTCAGCGATGACAGCGACATCAGCCGTTCCGGATTCTCGTCGGATGCCACCGTGGGACGGGACACCTCAGGGCCCACCACCGACGACGCCATGACCCGCTCGGAAGAGCAGCTGGACGTGGGGACCCAGTCCCGCGTGAGCGGCAAGGCCCGGCTGCGGAAGTACGTCGTCACGGAAACCGTGACTACTCAGGTTCCGGTCAGCCATGAAGAGGTCCGGATCGAGAGGGAACCGATCACCGACGCCAACGTCGATTCGGCAATGTCCGGACCCGAGATCAGCGAAGAAGAGCATGAAGTGACGCTTCACGCCGAGGAACCCGTGGTGAACAAGAAGACGGTTCCGGTGGAGCGGGTGCGGATGGACACGGAAACGGTCACGGATACGGAAAGCGTCTCCGAGGAAGTCCGCAAAGAGAAGATCGAGACCGATGACGGAATCCGCAGGTCCGATTCAACCGACGGACACCAGGGATCAGGCGGACACCACGGTTCCGACAGATAACTGAAGCCGCGTCAATGCAGGGCCCCGGCGTCAGCCGGGGCCCTGCATTGTGCCGGCAATTCCCTGCGGGCTACAGGACCGCCACCTGCCGTGCGGTGCGCTCCAGCACCTCCCGGCAGGCCAGGACGGCGGGCCGTTTTGCTCCGGCCCGCCGAACTGAAGTGAAGATGCTTCGCCGCGGAATGCCCTCCAGATCCAGCAGCTGCACGCTTGGTTCGCGCCCGGTCCACACGAGGTCCGGCATCAGTGCCACGGCATTTCCCGATTCGATCAGCCGGATCTGGGCCTGCAGATCAGCCGTTTCAAAACGTACATCCGGTTCGAATCCCGCCCGCCGGCAGGCTTGCTCCGCCCAGTGCCGGGAGGCGGCGCCCCTGGGTTCCATGACCCACGGCAGCTCTGCGGTGTCCGCCAAAGACTGCACCGGAGGCAGGCCTTCATGGGGAACGGCAAGCCGGATTGCATCGGAGGTCAGGTGCATCCGGTCCAGCTCCGCGTGCCGCACCGCTGAGTGTCCCGGGTATTGCTCGGCAATCACCAGGTCAAAGTCCCGTGCCCAGGTTTCGTAGAGCGCCGTCTCGGGTTCGCGCTGCACCATCTCCACCCGCAGCTCCGGATGTTCGCGCCGCAGGGTCCGCAGCGCTCCGGGCAGCAGCGCCAGGGCCGCCGATTGGAACACTGCCACCCGGATGGACCCGGTGACCGAGGTCAGCGAAGAAGCCAGCTCCGCTTCGGCCCGTTCCAGCGATTCAAGGATGTCCGAGGCATGGGCTGCCAGGATTTCGGCCTGCGGTGTCAGCTGCACTCCCCGGCCTGTTTTTCGCAGCAGCTCCACACCCACTGCCTTTTCCAGCAGCCCCAGCTGCTGCGACACTGCGGACGGGCTCAGCCCCTGCGCCTCGGCCACGGCAGCCAGTGTTCCCCGAACTTTCACCTCCCGCAGAAGGGTCATGCGGCGCACATCGAGCACAGTTTTCACCTCCATAGGAATTGATTAGTAAAACTAACCTATATCAGTTAGAAAAGGTACCTTTGCCTAATGGTAAATAGTGCGGATACTTAGAGGAATACCACCATCTGCACGTCGAAATGAGCACTACGCATGAGCAATACCGTTGCCGAACCCACCACGGGATCGGACACCCCCCAGGCCCTCGCTGCCGACGCCGTGGCGCTCGTGCGCCGTTGGCTTTCCGAGGCTGAAAGCGTTCCCGTCGATGCCTCGGCCGCACAGCTGGCAGGCGTGCTGAAAGATCCCTCCGGACTGGACTTCACCGTGGGATTCGTCGACGGCGTGATCCGCCCCGAAGACCTCCGTGTGGCCGGCCGGAACCTCGCCGCCCTCGCACCCCGCGTGCCCGGTTTCCTGCCCTGGTACATGCGCTCCGCCGTCCGCCTGGGCGGAGTCATGGCGCCGGTGCTGCCTCACGTTGTCATCCCTGTAGCCCGCAAGGTACTGCGCCGCATGGTGGGACACCTCATCGTTGACGCCACCGACGCCCGCCTCGGCAAGGCGATTGCCGGGATCCGCAAGGATGACATCCGGCTGAACATGAACCTCCTGGGCGAAGCAGTTCTCGGCGAACGTGAAGCTGCCCGCCGCCTCGAAGGCACCCACGAACTCCTGGCCCGGGACGACGTCGACTACGTCTCCATCAAGGTTTCCTCCACCGTCTCCCCCCACTCGCACTGGGCGTTCGATGAAGCCGTTGAGCATGTGGTGGAAAAGCTCACCCCGCTCTACCGCCGGGCTGCGTCCTCCGCGCAGAAGAAATTCATCAACCTGGACATGGAGGAATACAAGGACCTGGAGATGACCATGGCGGTCTTTACCAAGCTCCTGTCCATGCCGGAGTTCAAGGACCTCGAAGCCGGGATTGTGCTCCAGGCATACCTCCCCGATGCCCTCTCGGCCATGATGCGGCTGCAGGAATTCGCCGCTGCCCGCCGGGCGGACGGCGGAGCGCCCATCAAGGTCCGCGTCGTCAAGGGTGCAAACCTGCCCATGGAACAGGTGGAGTCATCCCTGCACGGCTGGCCGCTGGCCACCTGCGGCACCAAGGCGGAGACTGACACCAACTACAAGCGGGTCATCAACTACGCCCTGCACCCGGACCGGGTCGCCAATGTGCGCATCGGCGTCGCAGGCCACAACCTCTTCGACGTCGCCTTCGCCTGGCTGCTCGCCCAGCAGCGCGGCGTGACCGGCGGCATCGAATTCGAGATGCTGCTGGGTATGGCCACGGGCCAGGCCGAGGTAGTCAAGCGGGACGTAGGATCGCTCCTGCTCTACACGCCCGTGGTCCACCCGGCGGAGTTCGACGTCGCCATCGCCTACCTGATCCGCCGCCTCGAAGAGGGCGCCAGCTCAGAGAACTTCATGTCGGCCGTTTTTGAACTCAGTGAGAATGAAGCCCTCTTCGAGCGGGAGAAGCTGCGTTTCCTCAGCTCGCTGGAAAACCTGGATGACCGGGTTCCCGCGCCGAACCGCACGCAGGACCGCAGCCAGCCGCGCCCCGCCGTATCCAGCGGCGCCGACGCCGTGAACCAGGGCTTCACCAACACTCCGGACACCGATCCGTCGCTGCCGGCGAACCAGGCCTGGGGCCGCTCCATCCTGACCCGCGTTGGGGAATCCCCGCTGGGCAAGGCAGCCGTGGCTGATGCCCGGGTTGCCGATGAAGAAGCGCTCTCCGCCGTCATCGAAACGGGGGTCTCGGCCAGCAAAGGCTGGGCCGCCCTCAGCGGTGCCGACCGCGCTGAAATCCTGCACCGGGCGGGATCCGTCCTCGAAGATCACCGGGCGGACCTGATGGAGGTCATGGCTGCCGAAACCGGCAAGACCCTGGACCAGTCAGACCCCGAGGTTTCCGAAGCCATCGACTTTGCGCACTACTATGCAGAGCGTGCCAAGGACCTGGAAACCATCGACGGCGCCCGCTTCGTCCCAGCCCGGCTCACCGTGGTCACCCCGCCGTGGAACTTCCCGGTAGCCATTCCGGCCGGTTCCACCCTGGCTGCCCTGGCTGCCGGTTCCTCCGTGATCATCAAGCCTGCCCGCCAGTCCGCGCGCAGCGGAGCTGTCATGGTGGAAGCATTGTGGGAAGCAGGCGTTCCCCGCGACGTCCTGCAGATGGTGCAGCTGGGCGAGCGTGAACTCGGCCGCCAGCTCATCTCGGATCCGTCCGTGGACCGGGTTATCCTCACTGGCGGATACGAAACGGCAGAACTGTTCCGTTCCTTCCGCACGGATCTGCCGCTGCTGGCGGAGACATCCGGTAAGAACGCCATCATCGTCACGCCCAGCGCCGACTTTGACCTGGCGGCCCGCGACGTCGTGGCCTCCGCCTTTGGCCACGCCGGCCAGAAGTGCTCGGCAGCCTCCCTGGTCATCCTGGTGGGCTCGGTGGCCAAGTCCCCGCGCTTCCGCAACCAGCTCGTGGACGCCGTCCAGTCCCTGAAGGTCGGCTACCCGGTTGAAGCCGTGACACAGATGGGTCCGATCATTGAACCCGCTGAAGGCAAGCTGCTGCGCGGACTGACGGTGCTCGGCGAAGGCGAGTCCTGGCTGATTGAACCGAAGCAGCTCGACGACTCCGGCCGTCTCTGGAGCCCGGGCGTGCGCACCGGTGTCCGCCCCGGTTCCGAGTACCACCTCACGGAGTACTTCGGTCCCATCCTTGGCGTGATGACTGCCGACACCCTCGAAGAAGCCATCGCGCTGCAGAACCAGATTGACTACGGGCTGACCTCCGGCCTGCATTCACTGGATCCGGCGGAAATGGATGTCTGGCTGGAGAACATCTCCGCCGGCAACCTCTACGTCAACCGCGGCATCACCGGCGCCATCGTCCAGCGCCAGCCGTTTGGCGGCTGGAAGAAGTCCGCAGTGGGAACCGGAACCAAAGCCGGCGGTCCCAACTACCTCATGGGCCTGGGGGAGTGGGAGCCCGCAGCGGCCACCTCAACCGGAGCCCCGATCCGCCATCAGGGCGCAGCAAAGCTCCTGGCCACAGCAGTATCCGGCAGCTTTGCCGCCGACGCCGACTTCCTGCAGCGGGCACTGAGCAGCGATGCCGCTGCCTGGGCCGACGAGTTTGGTACGGCCAAGGATGTCTCCGGGCTGAGTGCCGAACGCAACGTCTTCCGGTACCGGCCGCTGCCGGTGACCATCCGGTTGTCCGAAAACCAGCCGGTCGATGCGCTGGTTCGGGTTGCCGCAGCCGGGCTCCTGGCCGGATCCGCGCTCCGCGTCTCCACCGGCGTCGAACTCCCGCTGGCGCTGCGCGCTGTCCTGACGGAACAGGGAATCCCGGTGGCCGAGGAGAACGACGCCGACTGGCTGGCCTCCGCGGCAACGTTCGACCCTGCGGTGTCCGGAACACGAATCCGGCTTATCGGCTCCGATGCTTCGGCGCTGGCAACGGCCCTTGGCGGGCGGCCGGACGTGGCTGTCTACGCGAACCCGGTGACCGAAGCCGGACGCGTGGAGCTCCTGCCGTTCCTGCATGAGCAGGCCGTCAGCATCACGGCTCACCGCTTCGGAACGCCGAACCATTTGTCGGACGCCCTGATCTAACCTCCATTCCCGGGGAGAAAAAATCCGGGAAAAAGACGGCACCGGGTCTATCCCGGTGCCGTCTTTTGTTGTTAAGTTGTGCCCATGGAACTGATTTACGAGTAGGTGCACCCCGCGCCGAACTGCCGGATTCGCTGCTGCACTCTTGCTGCACCCGCAATCCGCGGCGCCGCGTCACCACTTCTGTCGCTGACACCATCCCTGTATCGCCCGGGTAGGCCAGCCATGATCAGTGCAGTTCCCGGCCGGTACCTGAAGAGTCCGGAGATCAACCATGGCATCATCCAAAAAGAACAGATCCGTATCATTGCCGGCAGTTGTGCCGGGGATAGCCCACCCCGGTACGCCGGCGGCAACGGCAAATCTTGCTCCCGCTGCGGCGGCCAAGCTTGGCACGGAGGGCGCCGGCATAACCGGTGCCGCTGCAGCCGGGACGGCCCTTCCCGGATGGCAGAGCATGGGCAAGGACCACAAGCCCACGCACAGTTTCGGCAAGCAGGGCCGGAGGGAGAAAAAGGTCCGCTGGTAGCAGCGGATAAATCATCAGTCGAATACGCCGCAGGGGCCCGGACAACAGTCCGGGCCCCTGTCCGTGCCAATGCCTGCAGTGCCATGATGGACAGCCTCAGCTCCGGACATCCGCCCGGAAACCCGCATCGGCAAGCCCGGGAGGCCCCATGCTGCTCAACAACAAAAATGCCGTGATCTACGGCGGCGGCGGAGCCATTGGCGGAGCAGTTGCCCGTGCCTTTGCGGAGGAGGGCGCCCGTGTATTTTTAGCCGGGCGGCACCCGGAACCGCTGCAGGCAGTCGCCGGGGACATTGCCTCCAGCGGCGGCCTTGCGGAAACAGCTGTGCTGGATGCCACCAACAGCCGGGCAGTGGATGAACATGCTGATGACGTTGCATCATCGGCAGGGAGCCTGGACATCTCCGTGAACGTCATCCAGCACGGCGATGTGCAGGGCTCACCCATGGTGGACATGTACGTGGAGGATTATCTGCGGCCGGTGGCCACTGCTGTACAGACCATGTTCCTGACCGCGCGGGCGGCGGCACGTCACATGATGCAGCAGAGATCGGGGGTGATCCTGGCTTTCGGCGGTTCCGGCAATCCGGAGCCGGGGCTTTATCTGGGCGGGCTCCTCACGGCTTTCGAAGCCATGGAAGCCATGCGGCGCCAGCTTTCGGTGGAGCTGGGGCCGTTCGGCATCAGAGTCGTGACGCTGCGCAGCGGCGGAATTCCCGAATCCCTGCCGCCCGGGATGGACGGCCGGGAGGACATCGCCAACAGCATTGAAAACGCCACGCTGCTCCGCCGCGCCGCAACCCTGAAGGAGGTGGGTAACGCGGCAGCGTTTGCTGCCTCGGACCGGGCTGCCAGCATGACTGCCGCCACTTTGAACATCAGCGCCGGAGCGCTGATGGACCGCTAGCGGCCTGCGCCGCCCGAAATTTTCCAGATGCTGAAGTCTTCAACGCTGACTGCCGTGCGGGTTCCTTCATCATCTTCGCGGATCCAGATGGTGCCAAGCCCGGGAGCGGTGTCCCGAACCTCACCCCGGTAATAGATGTGGCCGCCGCTGCGCACTTCAACGTGATCACCGCGGCGAATGGAGCGAATGTTACGGACCCGCTTGGAACGGGTGGCTGGGGAATATTGGGGCGTGCTGACTGCTGGCACGGGGCCTCTTTCTCTTGACTAGTTATGTCAACCAAGCCGCTGCGAAAAATATTCCCTCACCGGCATGGGCGTTTTCGCCTGCAGCCCTGACGCGCCCCGTTGAGCGTCTGTACGATCGGGGACATGGATATCGTGGATTTCCTTCTGACGCGCTTTCAGGACGACGCCGGGGAGTCCCGAAAGCTCCTGACGACCAGGGGTGTTTCCCCGTCGGACCGGTGGTACGAGGAACGGCTGCTGCGCGAGTGCGAGGCGAAGCTGATGCTGATCGAGATCATCGGCGGTGCCCGGCGCAATGCCCTGGCCCGCATGCTGCTGGATCCGGACGGGCAAGGCAAACAGTTCGCGGATGAGTTGGAGTGGACAACACTGGCGCTGGCCTCCATGGCGGCTGCATACCAGGACCACCCCGATTATCAGGACACCTGGCGCCTCACCGGAAAACGAAGCTAAGGCTGCTTAGTACCTTCGGCCGGCTTAGTACCCTTAGAACATGACTGAACCGAATTCCACTGGCGTATCCGAGGGAAGCACCGCGCTCCTGCACCGTCTTGCCGAATATCATCACGTGGCCACAACGTTCAACGGCTGGGATGGAACGCGGCGTGAGGTCTCCGATCAGACTCTCCGGAGGGTGCTGGCTGCCTTGGGTGAGGCTACCGAAACCGAGGAAGAGCTGGCTCAGGCCGTTGCGGATGCACAGCTGAAGCCGTGGTGCCGGATCCTGCCCGGCGCCGTCGTTCTCCGGGAAGGCCGGAGCCGGCAGGTTCCCGTCCACCTTCCGGCAGGGGTCCGGGCAGAGGGCTGGATCGTCCTGGAAGACGGCAGCCGCCGGAACCTCGAATGGCCGGCTGTGCCCGGAGAAGAACTGGACGTTGCCGGTACCCTGACGGGCCGAACCCTGGTTGCCCTTCCGATGGACCTGCCGCTGGGCTGGCACCGCATCGAGGTTCAGGCGGGGAGCCTGAGCGCAGGCACCGTCCTGGTAGTCACGCCGGAGCGGCTGACGACGACGGCGGCACTCGCCCACCGCCGCACATGGGGCCTGATGTCTCAGCTTTATTCGGTCCGCTCCTCCCGGTCCTGGGGCATCGGAGACCTCGGCGACCTGGCAGATCTGGCTGCCCTCTCCGGCGCCGAACATGATGCCGGCTTTCTCCTGATCAATCCGCTGCACGCCGCAGAACCGGTGCCTCCGGTGGAGCCCTCGCCGTATTTGCCCACCACCCGCCGGTTCTTCAACCCGCTCTACATCCGCGTTGAGGACATTCCCGAGTACGGCTATCTCTCCGCTGCGGACCGGGCCCGCGTGGAAGCGGCAGCCCAGTCCCTGTCAGCGGCCAACTCGTCCGCTGAGCAGCTGGACCGGGACGCCACCTACGGTGCCAAGCTCGCAGCCCTGGAACTGATTTTTTCCGTGCCCCGGAGCATTTCCCGCCAGCAGCAGTTTGAGCGGTTCTGCGCACTGGAAGGCAAGGGGCTGCAGGACTTCGCCCTGTGGTGCTCCATTTCCGAGCAGGTCCCGGCCGGAGATCCCCGGTGGCAGCTGATTGACGGTCCGGACAGCAATTGGGTCAGGGAACACCGCCGTGAGCTCGCAGAACGCGGGCAGTTCTACCAGTGGCTGCAGTGGATCTGCGACCAGCAGCTGGAGAGCGCACAGGCCGCGGCCCGGAGCGCAGGGATGGAAATCGGCGTCGTTCACGACCTCGCGGTGGGTGTGCACCCGGCCGGCGCGGATGCGTGGATGCTGCGCCCGGTGCTGACCCCCGGAGTTTCAGTGGGAGCGCCGCCGGACATGTTCAACCAGCAGGGCCAGGACTGGAGCCAGCCGCCGTGGCATCCGCAGGGTCTGGCGGACGCGGGATACCTCCCGTACCGGGACATGCTGCGCACGGTACTCCGCCATGCCGGTGGTATCCGGGTGGACCACATCCTGGGACTGTTCCGGTTGTGGTGGATCCCGGAGGGGTCAACTCCGGGCGAGGGTGCCTACGTGCACTTCGACCACGAAGCGCTGATCGGAATCCTGGTCCTGGAAGCCCAGCGTGCCGGCGCCGTCGTCATCGGCGAGGACCTGGGGGTGTTCGAGCCCTGGGTGCAGGAGTATCTTGCCGAGCGCGGCGTACTGGGCACTTCCATCCTGTGGTTCGAGCACACCGATGAGGGACCTCGGCCGCCGGAAGAGTACCGGCAGGGAGCACTGACCAGCGTCAACACCCACGACCTGCCGCCCACCGCGGGTTATTTGGCCGGGGAACATGTTGACCTGCGCGAGTCGCTCGGCCTGCTGAACCGGCCGGTGGAGGAGGAACGGGAGGCAGACGCCGCCGCCCAGGAAGCCGTTCTGTCCCTGGTGCGCAGCCGGGGCCTGCTGCCCGAAGACGCGGACGGCCGCGCTCCGGAACAGGTCCAGCAGACGGTCGAAGCGCTCCATGCCTACATTTTGCAGACTCCGTCCGTGCTCCTTGGCGTGGCTCTGGCTGACGCCGTGGGGGAGCGCCGCACCCAGAACCAGCCCGGCACCGGGGATGAATATCCGAACTGGCGTATTCCGCTCTGCGGGCCGGACGGCGAGGCCATCCTGCTGGAGGACCTGCCGTCCAATGAGAGGTTCAACTCCCTGACGGACCTGATGAAGGACGCAATCTGGGCGCGCGCTGTATAGCCCGTGCTGATTGCGGCGAGCGCGCGCCCTGCCGTGTCCGTCATCTGTTCGTCGGCGGCAGCAAAGGCCCGGGCGGCATCCGCAACTCTGTCGGCCCTGCGGAACACCAGGCAGGAAACCTGCTGCCCCACTTCATCGCGGTGTTTCCAGAATCCGGCGAAGGCTTCCGACACCTCCGCTGCGGTCCCCAAGAGGGCCGCAGCGGCATCGCCTGCAGTTTTCGCGGCGTTGCCCGCCTCGTTCAGCGCAGCGGCTTCAGCTGTGACTCTCCCGAGCACTGACTGAACGGCGGGCACGTCTACGGAATACTTCATCCTCTTCCCCCTCAGTCCCTGCCCACCCTGGGCAGGGACCGCCACCCTAGACAGGGACCGGGGGGTGCGGCACGGTGTCCGCCCCGCATGTGGAAAACTTCCTTCGGCTAGGACTCCAGCTTCATTGCCTTGCGCAGCGTCAGGGCACCACCGCTTTGCATGACTGCCCGCCGGTAGATCTTCTCGCCAAAGCGCAGCAGGGCATATGCGGCGGCCAGGGCAATCACCAGCGACAGGAGCGGTTCCCACAGTGGTACTTCCGAGCCCAGCATCCGGATGGGCATGGCCACTGAAGAAATCACGGGCACGTAGGACGCAATGACCAAAAGCTGCCCCTTCGCGAACATGCCGGCAAAGAGAGCCGCGATGATCACCGTCATGACGGGCGTGGAACTGTTGGTCAGGTCCTCGCTGCGGCTGGCCATTGACCCGAGCATGGCCCAGGCAGAGGCGAGAATCAGGAAGCCGGCGAGGAAGAACACCAGGAACCAGCCGGAGGCGGGAATGATGCTGCCCACCAGATCGGCGGTGTCCGTGAGATTCAGTGCCAGCAGTGCGGCTCCTCCGTACAGGGCCAGCTGGATCATGGCGAGCAGAGTGTTGCCGGCCACCTTGCCGTAGAGCAGTTGCCGGATGGGAATGGCCGTGGCCAGGATCTCCACCACCCGGTTCTGTTTCTCTTCCAGGACGGAGTTGGCAATCGCCATGCCGAAAATGATGGACGCCATGTAGAACAGGAAGCTGAACACGAAACCGACAATGGTGGCCAGCAGGGCGTTTTCCGCGTTGCCGTTCAGCAGGGCGGTCTGGAACTCGCTGCCTTCCAGCAGCGCCTCGGGGGTGGTCCCGGCTCCGACGGCGTTGAACTCCAAGGCATAGTCGCGCAGGGCGTCGGCGATGCCCTGCTGCAGGCCGGCGGGAAGTTCTTCGTTGCCTGTTAGTGTCCAGCCGTCGTAGGCCGCCAGGAGCGCGGCGTCGGCCTCCCCGGAACGGACCAGTTCCTCGGCCTGCTCAGCCGTGTCCGCCGAGACCGCTTCAAAACGGGTGTCGCCGCCGTCGGCCTGGGCTGCTTCATTGGCGGCGTCCACGATTTCTGTGGCGGGATTGTCGAGGGCGGTGCTCTGCATGGCGGTCACCGCCACGGTGTACTCGGTGGTGCGGCTGCTCATGTAGGCGTTAAACACCACGGCGCCGACGATCAGGACGAGGGTGACCACCGTGGAGATGAGGTAACCGCGGTCCCGGGCCTTCACCATGACTTCGCGAAGGGTGACTATGGCCCAGGCGGGCGTGGTGCTCATGCTGAAACCTCCCGGTAGATGTCGCTGAGGGTGGGCCGCAGTGGCGTGAATTCTTCCACGGTGCCCCGGGCCAGGGCCGCGGCGAGGACGTGCTGGGCGCCGGCACCGCCGTCGAACTCCAGCAGCGCTGTGGGGCCGGCAACGTCGATGACCCGAAGCCCCGGCTCATCCCGCAGCCAGCCGGCATCGGGTGAAACTGTGAGGCGGTGCCTGCGGGGAGCGTTGGCGCGGAGCTGGTCGCTGGATCCTGCGGCCATGACCCGTCCGGCCTTGAGCACCACCAGGTTATCGCAGAGCCGGTCCACCAAATCCAGCTGATGGCTGGAGAACAGTACCGGCACGCCCTCGCTGGTGCGCTCACGCAGCAGCTCCACCATTGAATCCACGGCGGCCGGATCCAGTCCGGAGAACGGCTCGTCCAGGATCAGCACGCTGGGGCGGTGCAGCAGCGCGGCGGCAATCTGCACGCGCTGCTGGTTGCCCAGGGACAGGGATTCCAGCTTGTCCTTGGAACGGCCCGCCAGGGTGAAGCGTTCCAGCAGGTCCATGGCCTCACGGCGGGCATCGCCCTGGCTCATCCGGTGGAGCTGGCCCAAGTAGATGAGCTGGTCCAGGATGGGCTGCTTGGGATAGAGGCCGCGTTCCTCCGGCATGTAACCGAAGCGGGAGCGGTCCGCGGCGGTGACGGGTGAGCCGTTGAGGAGCACCTGTCCTTCCGTTGCGGTCAAAACGCCCATGATCATGCGCATGGTGGTGGTCTTGCCGGCACCGTTGCCGCCCACAAACCCGGTCATCTGCCCGGCCGGGACATCGAAGGTGACATTGTCCACCGCCGTCTTGTCCCCGAACTTTCGGGTCAGGTTGGAAACCTGCAGCATGCTGGCTGCTCCTTTCCCGGCAGGGCCGGGGTATCTGAGGCGGATCTTCTCCTCTAAACCCTATCCGCGGGGGGAAAGCGGCGGATCGGCCGTGCGGGTGAGCCCGTAACGCATCAGGGGCAGCTGCGGCCGCCGGAATCCGCCGGGTTCTCCCCCGGAAGGATGAGGCCGCTCTCGTAGGCGAACACCACGGCCTGCACCCGGTCGCGGACCTGGATCTTGGCCAGCAAATTGGAAATGTGCGTCTTCACGGTGGCTTCGGCCAGGAACAGTTCACGGGCAATCTCGGCGTTGCTCCGGCCGGCGGCGATGTGGCTGAGGACCTCGCGCTCGCGGGCGGTCAGCGTGCCGAGGAGGTTCTGCTGGGCCGGTGCCGGTGCAGGAACGCGCGCTGCGCCGGCTCCCTCCGCAGACTCGGCGTCCAGCGATTGTGCGAAGCGCTCGATAACACGGATGGTGACTTCCGGTGCCAGCAGGGCGTGGCCGGACGCGACCGCGTGCACGGCCGCAACGAGGTCATCGGGGTCGGCGTTTTTGAGCAGGAAGCCGCTGGCGCCGGCCCGGATGGCATCGAAGAGGTAGTCGTCGCGTTCAAAAGTGGTGACGATGATGACCTTGGCGGTCCCGGCCCGCACCACTTGGGCCGTTGCCCCAATCCCGTCCAGCACCGGCATTTGAACGTCCATCAGGATGACGTCCACGGGATGAGCGGCGGCGAACTCCACCGCTTCGGCGCCGTTGGCCGCCTGGCCGACCACTTCGATCTCTTCCTCGACGGAGAGCATCATGGCAAAGCCTGCCCGTACCAGGGACTGGTCATCGGCGAGCAGTACGCGAATTGGTTTCATTGCATCCTTCGTGTCGGCAGCCCGTTGCCGCCCCCGGCGTTGAGCTTATCGAAAACCGCTCGGCCCGCTCCAAGCCTCAGCGCTGCGTGAAGCGCACGCGCACCCGC
This sequence comes from Arthrobacter sp. NPDC097144, assembly GCF_044762205.1. Lineage (NCBI taxonomy): Bacteria > Bacillati > Actinomycetota > Actinomycetes > Micrococcales > Micrococcaceae > Arthrobacter > Arthrobacter sp. NPDC097144. The sequence goes on from NZ_JBIWDW010000003.1 coordinate 500,296, forward strand.
CAGCCGTCTCCGGAACGGGGACCAATCTCCGCTGTTCCTCCGTGCAGGGCCGCCCGCTCCCGGATTCCCCGCAACCCGAATCCGGACCCGGGACGCCCGCCCGGGCGGGGAGCGCCGTCGTCCACTGTTTCCACCTCGACCCAGCGAACCCCGTCGGTGAGCCCGGTGCGCAGTGCGACGACGGCGGACGCGGCAGTGGAGTGCCGCCGCGTGTTGGCGAGGGATTCCTGAACGGTGCGGTAGATGGACAGGGCCAGGGGACCGGGGACGGTGCCAAGTGCACCCGGAACATCCTCAACCCGGGTAAAGGACACCCGCAAACCGTTTGCCTGATGTTCTGCCACCAGTTCGTCCAGCTCCGCCAAACCCGGTTCGGGCCTGCGCTGGTTTCCGGTCGGGGCCGCCTCGTCGCTTGCGCGCAGCACGCCGAGCAGTGACCGCATTTCCTCCACCGCCTCCCGGCTGGAGTCTTCTATGGTCTGCAGGGCTCCGGCCGCGGTTTCGGGTTTTTTCTCCATCACGCGCCGGGCGGCTCCCGCATGGACTCCGATCACGGCGATATGGTGCGCAACGACGTCGTGCAGTTCCCGGGCTATCCGCAGCCGCTCATTCACCACTGCCTGGTGGGCAAGGTCCTCGGACTGGCGGCGGAGTTTCTCGGCCTGGGCGGCGAGCTGCTCACGCTGATGCGCGCTGCGCCACGAGGTCAGGCCAAAAAGGATAGCGCCGCCAAAGTACGCGGCATTGATCAGAAAACTGTAGAAGGCGTAGGAAACCAGCGGAGGCAAAAGGCCGCGGTGCGTGTCATCTTCTTCCCGAAACACGTCAATGATGGAGTCGTAGGCGTTGGAAACGGTGAAGGAAAGAACCAGCCACAGCGCCATCGCTGCGATCACCGCCGCCAGCGCAAGGCGCAGCAGCCGGCGGTCACGTGCCCAGGCCACGCCCGTATAAATTGAGGCGAAATACGCGGCCTGAAAGGTGAGCTGACTGGCGAGAACCGGCATGTACATGGCCAGGCCAAGGAAAAGCGCGGAGGACACCAGCAGCACCGTGACGGGGAAACGCCGTCGGACGGCCAGCGGCGCAACCATGAGTGCCAGCACCAGATGCTGCAGCCACAGCGGCCTGTCCTCCCCGCCCATGACGCCGAAACCACGGCTGATTTCCAGCGTGAGCGCAGCGATAAGGAGCACGACGGCGGTGCCCAGTACGTCGCGCCGCAGCTGTTCGCGGGTAGGTGCGGGACGTTCCCAGTCGTCGTCGTTCTTTTTCCGCAGCCGGTCCCGGATCCAGCCGGTGCCCTGGACCGGGGCTGCCTCGGCCATGGTGGCGCTCTCACTCATGGAAGCCAGTCTAGGGGCGGCCCCGTTGTGCCTTCTCCGCGGCGTAATCGTAGTACGAACTGTGCAGGCCATAGCCGGGGTCCAGCCTTGAGCGGATCATCTGATGATCTGCGGGGTTTTCCGTGCAGGACCCGGTGATCAGCACTTCCACGGACCTGCTCCCGCCGAGTTCAGCGTGGTCGTAACGGGCGGTGAGCTCCAGCTCCCCGTGATGGTAGAGCATGACCTGGACGTCACCGTTGGTGTCCGGGGAATTGCGCCACTCGTTGTCGTGGATCCACTGCTGTGCTTCGAGGCGGCTTTTCCACGCGTCCATGGTTGCCTGGGCAGTCTCATGATCCGGAACGCTGCCCGTCATCCACGCCAGGGGGCGGGTTTCGGTGTTCCAGTTGTCATCCTCAATGGGGTCAAGGCAGGACTCTTCCCGAAACTCCCGGACCTCAAGCGGGGAATCCCCGCCTCCCAGGGCCAGGAGTTCGGGCAGGATCAGTTCCATCTCCGGCAGCAGTTCAGCGGCGGGGCTGGCATCAGTGCCGGGACCGGCAGCGGCGGGCCCCATTCCGGTGTTTGAGATCCAGGTGCAGCCTCCCATCCCGGCAACCAATAGTGCCGCCGCTGCGAGCGGCAGCAGCGCGGAAGCCTTTTTCTGCATTTATCGCTCCGTACTCTGCACTGGCACTGACGGCATTCTGCGGCCCGCGTATTCCTGCGGCGAAATCTGCAACGGACTGTACGACCACACGCCTCCCTCGTCTATGTAGGTTTCATCGGGAACGTACAGGTAGACATTTTTGCCCTGCACCACTGCTTTCATGTTGTGGACGGAGGTCGAATCGGGGGAAAAATACTGGTCATGGCCGGAGACCAGCGGACCGCCCCGGTCATGGTTGATGAATCCGGATTCAAGCCGGGTGACGCCCATTTGTTTCGGATCTCCGCCCTGCGAGATGCCGCCAAGGAACTGTGCAGCCAAGATGGGATCATCCCGGGCCTGGATCCAATACCGGTTCGCCTCCATGTTTTGGGTGTCCGCCACGCTGTTCACGCGGTGTCCCACACCGGAAGGAGCGAGATAAATGATGTTGGTGGAATTCAGTCCTTCACGTTCAGCGGTCCCCACCAGCGCTGCTCCGGCGCTGTACCCGATGTACGTACTCCTTGTTCCGGGCGGCAGCTCCAAGTCCAGGGCGGCATCGAAGCCCGCGAGCAGGGGCCCTCCCGTTTCGTTGTATCTGCTGGAAGCGTTGTCCTGGATTTTGTTGGGCAAATCAGTTCCCTGCCAATAAAAGGAGAGGTTGGCACTACTTTCCCCCGTAACCCTGTCCAGCCGGACAGAATACTCATCCACGGCCGACAGATTGCTGGTGGTCCCCGGAACCAGGACGGTGCTGGATTCGGTGCCGGCTGAAGGCGTCCCCTTCATGGTGACGATTCGGCCGTCCCCTTCCAGGCTCACCATCACCACCTGGCGTTCATTCTCAATCACGTTGTCCAACCCTGTTTTCTTGCTGTCCAGTTCGGCCCAGACAGTGTGCAGCGTTGTGTAGAGTGCTTGTTCGCCCGGGGCCGGCCCGAATCTGTCCGCACGGGGCTCTCCTCCCATGGCGGCAATTTGCCGGGTGACGAGCTCCCGCTGGCCGGCAACCGTGACGATGTTGGCCAGGGCGCGCTGGGCCATCGGGATGCCGTTCATGTTTCCGAATTCCGCCGGATACAGCAGAAGCAGCCGTTTTTGCTCGCGGGCGGTGAGGTTCAGCCAGGTCTTCCGGATCACTGCAATTCCTTCGGGAGCCAGCACCGCAGCCAGAGTGCCGCGCGGGCGCTGGTAACCGCCGCCGCTGATGTTGCCGAAGGTGCGTTCGGGGTCCCGGCCGTGGTGCGGCATCCTATTTTCCGCGAGCATCAGTGCAGCTTCCGGGTTGGCCGCCGCCCACTTCCGGAGTTCAGCGGGGCTGAGATCCATGATGGAGGCCACCACTGATTCGGGGTCCATGGCTCCGAAGCCATTCAGGGCACCGGTCGGATGCTGCCAGCTGACAGGGGAAGGCGCGGCGCCGCCCGCTGCAGCGGTTGCGGGCAGGCCCTCTCCGGTTCCGCCTGAAATGCGTGCCAGCTCTGCTGCGGTTTCGGCCACCAGGACAGTCCACCTGTCCCGCAGGACTCGGGCCCGCTCGTTGAAGAGGGAGATGGCCCGGTCCCATGAATACTGGTCCTCCGAAGGCGAGTCCTCCGCGGCAACGGCTTTCAGAAGCCCGGAGCGTTCCATTGCCAGCTCGTGTGCGTCCCGCTGCAGAGGCTTTCCCGACTCGGCGAAGTCCTGCAGCACAGTGCAGGCTGCGGACAGCGCCACTGCCCAATTCACCAGGGGATCCCGCAGGTCCTTCAGCGCGGCGTAAACCCTTCCCTGGGTGGAAGGTTCGCTGTAAACCTGCTGCAGCTCATCCCAAGCTGAGGACGCGGCGTCGAACATGCCCACTGCCGACGAGCCGCGAGCCTGCATATCTTCCACGGCGGCCGTCAGGTCCGCCCAGGGAACATCAATTACAGGGATGCCTTCGAGGGAGGCCATCGATCTATACCTTCACCTTGCTGCCGTTCATCAATCCACTTCTCAGGGGCATACCCTACGGCGGACTCTTCCTTCTGCGGCAGCGTATTTTCGCGGTTGTGGAAAACTTCCGCCTGCCAATTCGGCACTGTGTTGCCCTCCGGCGTCGTTCATGAGCGCTGCTTCGGCTGTGCTGGCGGGCAAGGGATGATTTACTGCCTAATAGCTCAGATGCCGAAAAGGCAATCCTGCAACGGCGCGGACGACGGGACCATAAGCATGTTTGTTGAAGAAGCAAAGGCAATCCTTCCGGAACTGGTGGCGCTCCGGCGCGACCTCCACCGGGATCCTGAAATCGGGCTCGACCTTCCCCGGACGCAGGAACGCATCCTCCACGCCCTTGAGGGGCTGGACCTGGAGATCACCCTGGGACTGAAGGCGTCATCGGTGGTGGCCGTGCTGAGGGGAGCCGAGCCCGGGCCGGCAGTGCTGCTGCGCGGGGACATGGATGCGCTTCCGGTGACGGAGTTGACGGACCTGGAGTACGCGTCAGTCAACGGAAACATGCATGCCTGCGGCCACGACCTGCATGTGGCCGGCCTGGTGGGCGCCGCAAAACTGCTCTGCGCGCAGCAGCAGGACCTGGCGGGCAGCGTCATTTTCATGTTCCAGCCGGGCGAGGAGGGACACAACGGAGCCAGCCTCATGATTGACGAGGGAGTGCTCGACGCCGTGGGGGAGCGTCCGGTGGCGGCCTACGGCATCCATGTCCGGCCCGGGCCGCTGGGAGTGTTCCGCACCAAGCCGGGCACGCTGATGGCCGGAGCCAACGAGCTGCGCATTACCGTCAAGGGCTCCGGGGGCCACAGCTCGCAGCCGCAGACCGCCGTCGACCCCGTCCCTGCCCTGACCGAGATTGCCTCTGCACTGCAGACCATGTCCACCCGCCGCTTTTCCGTTTTTGACCCGATTGTCCTGACTGTCACCCAGCTTGAGGCGGGCGAGGCGATCAACGTCATTCCCGACACGGCCAAGCTTGGGGCATCGGTACGCACCCTGTCGGAGGAGTCCCTGGACCGGGTCATCCTGGAATCGAAGGCGCTCGCAGAAGGTATTGCCGCGGCCCACGGCTGCAGCGCCGACGTCGAATTCACCGTCCGCTATCCCGTTACCCGCAATGACGCGGGCCGCACCGCAGAGGCCATGGCTGATCTGCGCGGCGTCTTTGGCGAGGATCGCGTGTTGGAATCACGGGACCCGCTGATGGGATCGGAGGATTTCTCCCTGGTCTTGGACGAGATCCCCGGGACCTTCCTGTTCCTGGGGGCCACGCCGCCGTCGGTGGACCCCGCCGCAGTGGCCTGGAACCACTCGGCACGCGTGCTTTTTGATGATTCGGTGCTCGGAGACCAGGCCGCAGCGCTTGCACAGCTGGCTTACAACCGGCTGACATAGGCTGGGGGCATGACTTCGGTTCCTGCATCCTTTGCCTCACGCCTCGCTGCTCTGGCCACCCGTCCTGCCCCGCCGTCCTCCAAGCCCCGGCGTATCGGCGCCGTTGCTCTGGGAGCGTTCCTCGCTTTTGCCGGAACCTCCCATCTGACCTTCGCCAGGTCGGAGTTTCAGGCCCAGGTCCCGGAGTGGGTTCCGGTGGGGGAGGACGCCGTCGTGCTGGCTTCCGGCGTTGTGGAAATCAGCCTTGGCGCCGCCCTGATTCTGCTCCGCAAGCGGAGGGTTCCGGTGGGACTTGTTGCTGCGGCGTTTTTCATTGGGATTTTCCCCGGCAATATTTCCCAGTACGTCACGCATACCGACGCTTTCGGGTTGGACTCGGACGGCAAGCGGTTGGGCAGGCTGTTCTTCCAGCCGCTGCTGGTGATTTGGGCCCTGTGGGCTACCGGAGCATGGAAGGCTCTGCGGGCCGGGGCGAAATAGCGGTAGCGGGCGTCATTCTCCGGCCGGTCTGGGAAATCCCGGCCACTTTGGGAAATCCCGGCCGGTTTAAAGCGGGCGGAATTTCCCATAACCTTCGATTTTTCCCAAAGCGGAGGGAAAACCTGCGGGTCCAGGCTCCCGGTCAGCCGCAGGATGTCGGATGCCGTGGTGCCATGCCTGCCGTTCCACTGCGCCGCCCAGACCGGGCGATCGCAAGCCTCGCAGTGTCATCAATTTAGTGGTCCGCATCACTGGCCGGTACGTTTTAGGTCCGCATTGAACCAAAGGCGGAAGTCTCAAACGGCTCGACAGAAAGTGGCTCCGGCGTGGCAGTTGACCAGCTCAAAACCGAACCCTCATTGAAAAAAGTGCTCGGCAGGATGGACGTCCTGGCCCTCGGATTCGGTGCCATGATCGGGTTCGGCTGGGTTGTCCTCACCGGAGGATGGCTGGAATCAGCGGGCACCATGGGGGCTGTTACCGCCATGATCGCAGGTGGGGTCATCATGTCCGTCGTCGGACTCACCTATGCCGAACTGTGCGCGGCAATGCCGAAGGCGGGCGGGGAGCATAACTACATCATGCGCGCCATGGGCCCCCGTACCTCGTTCATTGGTTCTTGGGCGATTATCGGAGGCTATGTCACGATCGTGGCTTTTGAGGCCGTGGCGCTGCCGCGAACGGCGGAGTACATTTTCCCGAAGCTGAGCCAGATCCCGCTTTGGGAAGTTGCCGGGTTCCAGGTCCACCTGACGTGGGCTTTGGTCGGTGCCGTTGCCGCCGTGCTGATTACGTGGATCAACATCCGCGGCGTGAAGGAAGCCGGAATCGTGCAGACCTTCGTGGTGCTCTTCCTGCTTGCCATCGGCGTGGTCATGATCGCCGGATCCTTCACCGGCGGAGCCGTCTCCAATATGGAACCGTGGTTCCACGGCGGAATGAACGGGTTCTTTGCCGTCTTGGTGGTGGTGCCGTTCCTGTTCATTGGTTTTGACGTGATTCCCCAGTCCGCCGAGGAAGTGAACATTCCCGCCAAGCAGATCGGCAAGCTGGTGGTGGTGTCCGTTGTCCTGGCCACTATTTGGTACGTGATGGTGGTCCTGACCACCTCCTCCGCCATGCCCGCCTCGGAACTTGCCGGAGCCGACATCGCCACTGCAGACGCCGTCGGCGCCATGTTCGGCTCGGATGTCATGGCCAAGATCCTGATTGCCGGCGGCATCGCGGGCATTCTCACGTCATGGAACTCGCTGCTGATGGGCGCCTCGCGGCTTATGTACTCCCTGGCTCGTTCGGGCATGCTGCCGGCGTGGTTCGGCAAGCTGCACCCCAAGTACCACACACCGCACAACGCACTGTTGTTCATTGGCGCACTGAGTTTCCTGGCGCCCTTCGGCGGCGCGGAAATGCTCGGCTGGCTGGTGGATTCAGGAGCTCCGAGCATCGTCCTGGCGTACACCCTTGTGGCTGTTTCCTTCCTGATCCTGCGCCGGCGGGAACCCGGAATGGACCGGCCGCTCCGAATTGGCGGCCGGGGCAGGGGCGGCATGGTGATCGGTGTTGCTGCTGCGATCTTGGGATTGGCCCTGTTCAGCCTCTACATGCCGGGGATGCCCGCAAAGCTGGGGATGGAACCGTGGCTCTTGTTCGGGCTGTGGTGGATTGTTGGCCTGTTCTTCTTCCTGCGCGTTCCGGCCGGCATCAAGGCCGGGCCCGATGCCGAGGAGCACCTCCTCGCGAAACTGGGCCGCCGGTAGGAGCCGGGCGGGACAACTAAGTTACTGAGCAGTAATATAGCGTCCATGCACCTTCTTCTCCGCACCCTCCTGGTCCTCTTCCGCTCGCGACGGCGCCCGAAACTGGACTTTTTTGACTCGTCAACATTGCCGATGCGGGTGCTGCCCACTGACATCGACATTGCCATGCATGTGAACAACGGGATGTACTTTTCGCTGATGGACCTGGGCCGCTTCGACCTCATGATCCGCAGCGGATTCTGGGCCACCATGCGGCGCAGGGGCTGGAACCCCGTGGTGGCCAATGAGACGATCAGCTTCCGCAAATCACTGCAGCTGGGCCAGCGCTACACCATCGAAACCAAGATCATCGGCTTTGACGACCGCGCCAGTTACATTGAGCAGCGGATGGTGGCCGACGGCGAAATCTACGCCCGTGCCTATATCGCCGCGCGCTTCGTGTCCAAGACGGGTCCGGTGAGCAACGAGGAGATCTTCAAGGCGGCCGGTGTCCTGCCGCCGTCGGACCTTGAGCTGCCTGAATGGGTGCGGCAGTGGCGGGCCGACGGTGCGCTGCCCAGCACCCGCCGGCCCGCGCCCCACCTCTGGAACTGACGCGTCGGGCGCAGTAAAACGGGCAATACGCCTGCCGCCTGCCTGCCTCGCGGCGTAAGTTGTGGTTCATGACTCTCTCCGTCAATGTGTACCTGAGCTTGGATGGCGTGATGCAGGGGCCCGGGGCGGCCGACGAGGACCGTTCCGGGGGATTCGACCGAGGCGGCTGGCTGGCCCCGCAGCTGGAGGACCGTGAAGTAAGCCGAACCATCGGCAGCTGGGTCCGCAGGGCGGATTCGTTTCTGATGGGCCGGAACACTTATGACTTGATGCAGCCGTTCTGGGAGCCGGTGACTGACCCAGGCGATGATGTTGCCTTCGCCCTCAACCACCTTCCGAAGTATGTGGTCACGTCCACGGGGGTCGACTCGCCCTGGCACAACACGCGGGTAGTTTCAGGAGACCCGCTGGCGGCAATTGCCGCGCTCAAGGAGCACCGCGGCGACATGCAGGTCCACGGCAGCCACCGGCTGGTCCAGGCACTGCACAGTGCCGGATTGGTGGACGAATACCGGCTGCTCCTTTTACCGGTGGTGGTGGGAACCGGCAAGCGCCTCTTCAGCGAAGTATCCGCGCCCGTGGGCCTGCAGCTGCTCTCGGTGGAGACCCTGCCTGCAGGTGCCCTGAGCCTGCGGTTTCGGCGTGCCCCGTACGGCACCGCTGACATCGGCCGCAGGGAAGATTATTAAGCGGTCTCCCGCTCAGGGTTTGCGCGAAGAATTGTCTCTAGAGTCTCTGGACTGAGGGGGAGCGGGCCCCTAGGATGGAAATATTATCGCTTCACAGAATAGTTATTCCGCCCAGTGGAATAACCGGAGCGAGTTTCTGTCCAACCCAACGATGACGAGGACCCCTTGGCTGCCAAGCTCTCCCCCGGTGATGCTGCTCCCGCTTTTTCCCTTTCCGACGCCGAAGGCCGGCACATTTCACTTGCCGATTTTTCCGGCCGCGGCGTGGTGGTCTATTTCTATCCCAAGGCTGCCACTCCCGGCTGCACCACCGAAGCCTGCGATTTCCGGGACAACCTGTCCGCACTGCAGCGTGACGGTTATGACGTAGTGGGGGTTTCACCCGATCAGCCCGAGGCGCTGGCACGCTTCGCGGAGGATGAGCAGCTGACGTTTCCGCTGCTTTCGGATCCCGACTCAGCAGTGGCCAAAGCGTATGGGGCTTGGGGTGAGAAGGAATTCAACGGACAGTCCTCGGTGGGCCTTATCCGTTCCACTGTGGTCGTGGGCGCTGACGGTGCGGTGCGGTCCGCAGAGTACAACGTCAGCGCCCAGGGCCATGTGGCGAGACTGCGCAAAGAGCTCGCTGGTTCCTGACGGGGAGCTCTAGGCAGTACCCCGGCGGATGAGCTTGCCGGTGGGCGTGACGCCGTCCACCTCCGTGCCGCGCAGGTAGGTCCTGCGGACGACGCCGGCAAGCGGCTTGCCCTGGTAGGGGCTGATGGGGTTCTTGTGGTGAAGCTTCTCCACGTTCACCACATAGCTGTCATCAGCGGCAAATACCGCAAAGTCGGCATCAAAGCCCAAGGCCAGCTGGCCCTTCCGCGTCAGGCGGGCCAGCTCGGCCGGCCGCTTGGACATCCACGACACCACGGTCTCCAGCGCAATTCCGCGCCGGCGTGCCTCGGTCCAAATCAGTGACAGGCCCAGCTGCAGGGATGACACGCCTCCCCAGGCCACGCCGAAGTCGCCGTTCTCCAGATCCTTGAGATCCAACGTTGACGGCGAATGGTCTGACACGATGCAGTCGATGATGCCGTCTTCCAGGCCCTGCCACAGCAATTCCCGGTTGGAGGCCTCCCGAATGGGCGGGCAGCACTTGAACGCGGTGGCGCCGTTGGGGATTTCCTCGGACAGCAGAGTCAGGTAATGCGGGCAGGTTTCCACCGTGAGCTTCACGCCGTCCCGTTTGGCACTGGCAATCATGGGCAGCGCATCGGAGGAGGACAAGTGCAGGATGTGCGCCCGTGCTCCGGTCCAGCGGGCCCGTTCAATGACCTCGGCAATGGCGATGTTTTCGGCGCCCCGCGGCCTAGAGGCAAGGAAGCGGCCGTACTGGTCACCCTCGGCGGTCGGCGCTCGGTTGATGGACCGGGAGTCCTCCGCGTGGACAATCATCAGCGAGTCGAAGGTCTTGAGCTCGGCCATGTCCTTTTCCATCTCGTCCGCCTCAAGATGAGGGAACTCATCCACGCCGGAATGAAGCAGGAAACACTTGAAGCCAAAGACGCCTTCGTCGTGGAGGCCGCGCAGGTCATTGGTATTTCCCGGAATGGCTCCGCCCCAGAACCCGACGTCGATAAACGCCTGGTCCTTCGCGACGGCCCGTTTGACCTGCAGGGCTTCGGCGTTCACCGTAGCGGGAATGCTGTTCAGGGGCATGTCGATGATGGTGGTCACGCCTCCGGCAGCAGCTGCGCGGGTGGCCGAGGCGAAACCCTCCCACTCCGTGCGGCCGGGCTCGTTGACGTGGACGTGGGTGTCCACCAGCCCCGGAAGCAGCGTTTCGTCATCGGCCAGTTCAATGATCCGGGCGCCCTGCAGGTTGTTGCCCAGCGGCTCGATCGCCACGATCACGCCGTCGCGCACCCCTACCTCGCGCGGGGCGACGCCCGCAGTGGTCATGATATTCCGGCCCCTAAAAACCAGATCGAGCGATGCGGCGTCGGAAATGGGTGCCGGCCCGGTGGCGGTGGACGGGTGAGAGGTCATTCTGAGTACTCCTTTGTGCGGGCGCCAAGACGGTGCCATGCTTCGAAATAGGCTCCCAAAGACTGTCCCAGCTGTTCGAGCAGCGGGCCGGCCTTGGTCATGCAGATGGTGGTGTCGCGCTCGATTTCGGTGAGCGCGTAGGTTTGCAGGAAACCCGCGGCCTGCAGCTGCGGTGCCGTGAGAGTACTGCGGCCGCAGACGGCAATGACGGGGATTCCCGCGGCAGCGGCCTGCCTGGCCACTCCCAGGGGTGTTTTCCCGCCCAGGGTCTGCTCGTCCAAGCTTCCTTCGCCGGTGATAACCAGATCCGCTGACCTGATCTTCTCCGCCAGGCCGGCAAGCTCCAGGACGACGTCGACGCCCGGCCGCCGCTCCGCGCCCAGGACGGCCAGCGCGGCAAAGCCGACTCCCCCCGCTGCGCCGGCGCCCGGCGCATTTGCGGCCGTCCACACGTGGGGGCCAGCCGTCCGGGCGAGGACCTCCACATAGTGCTTCAGGGAGGCATCGAGCTCGGCCGCGACCGACGCCGAGGCGCCCTTCTGCGGAGCGAACACCGCAGCGGCTCCCCGCGTTCCGAGAAGTGGGTTGTCCACATCGCCGGCCAGGACAAAGCGGACCCCGGGCAGGCGCCGGTCAAGGCTGTCCAGGGTGACACGGGCCAGGGTGGCCAGCGGCAGGCCGCCGCGGGGCAGCGGTGCCCCGGCATCGTCAGTAAACACCGCGCCAAGGCCCTGGAGGAGGCCGGCTCCGCCGTCGGTGCAGGCGCTGCCTCCCACTCCAATGACAATTTCGGTACAGCCGGCATCCAGCGCCGCCCGGATGAGTTCCCCGGTGCCAAGGCTGGTGGCGCCTCCGGCGTCGAGCGTTCCCCCCGGCAGGACGTCCAGGCCGGAGGCCGCGGCCATTTCCACCACCGCCCGGTGCCCCTGCCGGGCAAAGGCGGAGGCGAGGGGTTCCCCGGTGGGGCCGGAGACGGTCACGGCAACGCGTTCGTAGCCTGCGCCGACGGCGGCATCCAGGGTGCCTTCGCCGCCGTCGGCCACGGGAACCGAAACGATATCCGCGCCGGGAAGGGCAACGCGGATCCCGCGGCCCAGGTGCGTGGCCACCTGGGCCGCCGAAAGCGAGCCCTTGAATTTGTCCGGGGCAATAACAATGCGCATGACGGCCGGCTTGCCGGTGCTAGGCAATGGCGGCAATTGCCGTGGGCGCGTCGGCCGCGCTGATGGCGAGATCTTCGAATTCGTTAATCGCATCGATGCCGGCACCCCCCATGGCAATGTTGGTGACCTTTTCCAGGATGATCTCCACGACCACCGGAACCGAGTATTCGGCCATCAGTGCGCGGGCCTTTTCAAAGGCTGCTTGCAGGTCATCGGCCTCGCGCACCCGGATAGCCTTGCAGCCCAGGCCCTCGGCCACCTTGAGGTGGTCCACGCCGTAGCCTTCCAATTCAGGCGAATTGACGTTCTCGAAGGCGAGAGAGACGTGGTAATCCATTTCGAAGTTGCGCTGGGCCTGACGGATGAGTCCCAGATAGGAGTTGTTGACCACTACGTGGATGTAGGGGAGCTTGAACTGCGCGCCCACCGCCAGCTCCTCGATCATGAACTGGAAGTCGTAGTCGCCGGACAGGGCCACCACGGGAACTGAACGGTCGGCCTGGACCACGCCCAGCGCCGCCGGCCCGGTCCAGCCCAGGGGCCCGGCCTGGCCGCAGTTGATCCAGTTGCGCGCCTGGTAGACGTGCAGGAACTGGGCGCCGGCAATCTGGGAGAGCCCGATGGTGGAAACGTACCGGGTGTCGCGGCTAAAGGCCTTGTTCATTTCTTCGTAGACGCGCTGCGGCTTCATGGGCACGGTGTCAAAGTGCGTCTTGCGCTGGAGGGTCGCTTTTCGCTGGATGCATGAGGCCACCCACTCGGAGCGGTCCGGCAGGGTTCCGGCGGCCTTGCGTTCGCGGGCCAGCTCGATCAGTCCGCGCAGGGCCGCACCGGCGTCGGACACAATCCCGAAGTCAGGAGCGAAGACGCGGCCAATTTGAGTGGGCTCAATGTCGATATGCACGAAGGTGCGGTCCTTGGTGTAGACCTCCAGGGCTCCGGTGTGGCGGTTGGCCCAGCGGTTGCCCACGCCAAGGACGAAATCCGATTCCAGCATCGTGGCGTTGCCGTAGCGGTGTGAGGTTTGCAGGCCCACCATGCCTGCCATCAGGCGGTGGTCATCCGGGATGGTGCCCCAGCCCATGAGGGTGGGGATCACGGGGATGTCCAGCAGCTCGGCCAGCTCGGTGAGCTCTGCGGCGGCGTCGGCGTTGACGATGCCGCCGCCGGCCACGATCAACGGCTTTTGCGCGGCGGTGAGCATATCCAGTGCCTTGGCCAGCTGCTTGCGCGTGGCAGCGGGCTTGGAAACCTGCAGCGGCTCGTAGGTGTCCGGATCAAAATCGATCACCGTCTGCTGCACGTCAATCGGCAGGTCCAGCAGCACCGGTCCGGGACGCCCGGAGCGCATTTCGTAAAAGGCTTTCTGGAAGGCACCGGGAACCTGGGCGGCTTCCAGGACGGTCATGGCCATCTTGGTGACGGGCTTGGCAATCGAGGCAATGTCGACTGCCTGGAAGTCTTCCTTGTGCAGCTTGGACACGGGGGCCTGTCCGGTGATGCAGAGAATCGGAATGGAGTCAGCCCAGGCGGAGTACAGGCCGGTAATCATGTCCGTGCCTGCGGGGCCGGAGGTGCCGATGCAGATGCCGATGTTTCCGGCCTTGGCCCGGGTGAACCCTTCAGCCATGTGCGTGGCGCCCTCGACGTGGCGGGCGAGGACATGGTGAATGCCGCCGTGGGCACGCATTGCGGAATAGAAGGGGTTGATTGCTGCTCCCGGCAGGCCGAACGCCTGGGTGGCGCCTTCCTTCTCCAGGATGAGTACTGCGGCGTCTACTGCGCGCATTTTGGGCATGAAAGTCTCCTGATGTGTCGGCGCTGACAAATGATGCGAAAAGAAAGCGAACCGCTGAACGGTTTAGTTGGCGGATCGTCCGGAGAGCTGCTCCACCAGGAGCAGAAGCGCGGAGTGGTCCAGAGAGCCGTGGCCGGATGCCCGGAGGGCCCCCATGAGCTGGGCGGTGAGCGCGCCAAGCGGGATAGCGACGCCGGCCTCGCGGGCGGCAGAGGTGACAATGCCCAGGTCCTTGTGGTGCAGGTCCACGCGGAAGCCGGGCTCGAAGCTGCGAGCTGCCATGTTGGCGGCCTTGCGGTCCAGGATGCGGTTGCCCGCCAGGCCGCCGGCAAGGACCTTGACGGCTGCGTCGGTGTCCACGCTGTGCGCTTCAAGGAATACCAAGGCCTCGGCCACCAGCTGGATGGTTCCGGCCACGATCAGCTGGTTGGCAGCCTTGACGGTTTGGCCTGAACCGGCGGGTCCCACATGGACAATGGTGGATCCAACGGACTCAAGGACGGGGCGTACAGCTTCAACGTCGTCCTTGCCGCCGCCAACCATGATGGAAAGCGTGCCTTCAACGGCGCCCTGCTCGCCGCCGGAAACGGGAGCGTCCACTGCATGGATTCCGGCTTCCTGTGCCTCGCCGGCCAGACGAACGGCCACATCGGGGCGGATGGTACTGGCATCAACCCAGTACGCTCCGGACTTGGCATTTGCGAGGATGCCGTCCTTGCCGAGGACGACCGCTTCCACGTCCGGTGAATCCGGAACCATGGTGATGATGACATCCGCGTCCTTGACTGCTTCAGCCACGCTGGCTGCGCCGTGGCCGCCCTCGGCAACCAGCTTGTCTACCTTGGCCGAGCTGCGGTTGTAGCCGGTCACGGTGTGGCCGGCCTTGACCAGGTTGACGGCCATCGGCAGGCCCATGATGCCCAGGCCGATGACGGCGACGTTGCTGGCTGCGGGTGCCGAGGACCCGGAGGATGCTGATTCTGAAGACATGAGAGGTTCCTTTCGGTCCGGCGTCACTGCCGGAAAAACTTTAGGTGGAAGAGTGCCGGCGCCGCCGGTGGCTTCAGCGGATGAGCCAGCTGAAGGCGCTGGCGGCGTCGTCCTTGTACTCCAGTCCGATGCTGCCCTGATAGCCGAGCCTGCGGCTGGCGGCGATCCAGTCACCCAGCGGAAGGTCTCCGGTGCCCGGCGCGCCCCGCCCCGGAGCGTCGGCGATCTGGATGTGTCCAAAGTCCGCAGCGTGCTCGGCGATAACGGCGTCCACGTTGTCGCCGTTGACCGAGAGGTGATAGAAATCGGCGAGCAGTTTTACGTTGAGGGTGCCCTCTGCGTGGACCTTGCCTATGATCTCGAGGGCGTCACGGGCCGTCTTGACGGGGTAGTGCTCTGCACCGCTGACGGGTTCCAGCAGAACGGTTCCCCCAATGGGGGCCACGGCCGCTGCGGCCAGCACCAGGTTCTCCACCCCCAGGGCGTCCTGTTCCTCAGGCGTGGAGTCGGGGGTGCGGTTGCCGTACAGGGCGTTGAATCCGGTGCAGCCCAGACGCCCGCCAATTCCGGCCACTACATCCAGATTGTCCCGGAATTCCCGGGCCCGGGCCGGCCAGGACACAAGTCCGCGGTCACCGCCGGGCATGTCACCGGCATTGAAATTCAGTCCCGTGAGCTGAACTCCGGCATCCGTAATGGCACGCTCGAAAGCTGTTACTTCTGCATCTGTTGGAACCGAGGCCGCGAACGGCCACCAGAATTCCACTTGGTCGAATCCTGCGGCCTTGGCAGCTGCGGGACGCTCAAGGAGCGGAAGCTCCGTCAGGAGGATGGAGCAGTTGACGGTGTAGGCCATGGTTTCTCCTTGCAGATTCCGGCGCTTCGCTGCGCCGGGATGAACTTACCTGTTTCACATCCACACATTCGATATACATTTCATATGGTGGAATTTAAGTTTTGGTTAGTGAAAAGCCTAAGAGTGATGAGGGCCACTGTCAACAGATGCCGGCACACACTTACGGCTCCGCCCCGGCGCCGGGACAGCGCGCCGGAGACGGAGCCGTAATCGATGGGCCCGTTGGCGGTGCCGGTCTGCATCGCGAAGCGGACCGGCACCCCACCGGCGGGCTAGAGGCGGATCTGGCGGTTGACGTCCTTGTACAGCAGGTAGCGGAAATTCGACGGCCCGCCGGCATAGCAGGCCTGCGGGCAGAAGGCACGCAGGGACATGTAGTCACCCTCCTGGACTTCCACCCAGTCCTCGTTCAGGCGGTAGACGGCCTTGCCTTCCAAGACGTAGAGCCCGTGCTCCATGACATGGGTTTCAGCGAACGGGATGGACGCGCCCGGCTCAAACGTGACCACATTGATGTGCATGTCATAGGCGAGGTCGTCCACGGGAAGCATGCGCGTGGTGCGCCATTTGTTGTCCGTTTCCGGCATTGCTCCCGGGGCAATGTCTTTCTCGTTGCCCACAACCACCTTGGGCGTGTGCCCGGCGAGCGGTTCGTAGGCCTTGCGGATCCACTGGAACTTCACCAGTTCACCGCCGTCGTTTGCTGCCTGCCAGTTGGATGCCGGCGGAAGGTAGGCAAAGCCGCCCGGCGTAAGCTCATGCCGCTCGCCTTCGATGGTCAGGCTCAATGCGCCCTCCAGCAGGAAGATGAAGGACTCCACGGTTTCCTGCGGCTCCGGCTTTTGCGCGCCGCCGCCGGGGGCAACCTCCATGAGGTACTGGGCAAACGTGGTGGCGCCGCCGGATACGGGCCGGTTCAGAACCCACGCCCGCGTCCCGTCCCATTCCGGCAGCACCGAGGTCACGATGTCCCGCATGACACCCCGGGGAATCACGGTGTAGGCCTCGGTGACTACGGCGCGGTCCGAGAGGAGGGCCGTCTGCGGGGGGAGGGTGGAGTCAGGGGCGTAGTAGCCGGTTTTATTCATGGGAGGATCCGCTTCTGTTGGAGACTTTGGGATGGGCAAGGAGGGTAAGTTCGGCAATGCTGACGCCGGCTTCCCCTGAAACTTCATCGCTGGTGAGGGCGCCGCAGGCCAAGCCGCGGTGGATGAACCGCGCCAGTGCACGGGCGGTTGCGGGCTCGTCCAAAATGGTGCTCTCGATTTTGTGCACATAGTTCTTCAGCCGCAGTGCCGCTGCGCTGAATCCGGAACGGTAGAAGTCGTAGGTGGCGAGGTAGCGTGTCACCAGCTGGGCAGGGTGCAGATCCCAGCCCTGGTAATATCCGGCAGCCAGGGAGCGGGCCACCAGGCGCGAATGCAGGGCCCAGGCGGAGGCAACGTTTTCCGGGGTGCCGATCGGCAGCACATTGGTGGAGCCGTCGGAGATCCGGACACCGGTGCCGGCAACTGCAACCTGCATCACCTGTTTGGCATAATCCGCTGCCGGATGCTCCATGGACTGATAGGCAGCGGAGATCTCCAATGAGGCGCTGTAGTCATAGGTGCCGTAATGAAGTGCGGATATGCGGCCCGAGGCGGCATGCAGCAACCGGGCCACGGGTACAGTGCCGTCTGCAGCCAGGATCAGCTGAGGGGTTTCCATCTGCACCTCAAAGCGCAGCCGTCCCGGCTGCAGTCCGTGGACTTCCTCAAGCCGGCCGCAGGCATAGTCCATGGCCTGGACCTGCGCCACTGTACTGACTTTGGGCAGTGTCAGGACCAGGCCATCGGGCAGCTCGCCGTGTTCCAGGAGCGAGGAAATGAACAGATCCAAAGTGCGCAGCCCGCGTTCACGGGTGGCTTCTTCGAAGCACTTGAAGCGGATGCCGATAAAGGGCGGAGCGGAGCCGGAGCGTACGGCGTCGCTGACCTCACGTCCCGCGGCCAGGGCGTGGGCGTCCTCTTCGGTGTCCGGCCGTGAACCGAACCCGTCCTCAAAATCCAGCCTGAGGTCCTCGATCGGCTCGGCTCCGAGCTTGCGCTCCACCAATCCGGCCAGGGTGGCCGGATTGGCGAAACCCAGCGCGGCGGCCACTGCTTCCAATCCGCCCTGGGCGTCGGCGGCTGCCAATGCGGTGGTGCCCCACTGCAGCGGCAGGCCGGCGTTGAAGGTATCTGCGGGGATATAAGCAGTGTGTACGGGCTGGCGGCTGCCATCGTCTCCGGGATAGGCCGAGGCGAGGAGGGCGTCGGTCGCGGCGAGGGACTCGGCTATCTTTCGTCGCTCGGATTCGCCCAGGGCCAGGGTGCGGACCGCCGCAGCCGCGGAATTGGCGGTGCTCATTTGGTTCCCTGTTCCTGGTTGCCGCGGGCTACGGTCTGTACCGCGGCCGCAACGTTGGCAGCGACCAGCGGATCAAAAACGCTGGGAACAATATAGGACGCCGTGAGCTCGTCGGGAGAGACCCGGTCAGCGATGGCCCGGGCAGCCGCTACCAGCATTTCGGTGGTGATGTCCGACGCTCCGGCGTCGAGCAGGCCGCGGAACAGCCCGGGGAAGGCCAGGACGTTGTTGATCTGGTTGGGGAAATCGCTGCGGCCGGTGGCCACGACGGCCGCGTGCCTGGCGGCGGCCGCAGGGTCCACCTCCGGGGTTGGATTGGCCATGGCGAAAACGACGGCGTTGGGCGCCATGGCGGCAATGTCCGCCTCGTCCAGGATGTTGGGGGCGCTGACGCCGATAAACACGTCGGCACCTTTGAGTGCATCCTTCAGGCTGCCCTCGAATCCTGAGGGATTGGTGTTTTCGGCAATCCAGCGGCGGTGTTCGTCGGAGTGGTCCTGGCGTGAGTGGATGGTTCCGCTGCGGCCTGCGGCCACGATGGAAGTGGCGCCCTGTGCCTTGAGGAGGGCAATGATGGCGGAGCCAGCGGCGCCTACGCCGGAGACGACGATGCGGACGTCTTCAATGTTCTTGCCGACGAGCCGCAGGGCGTTCGTCAGCGCAGCCAGTGTGACGATCGCGGTGCCGTGCTGGTCATCGTGGAATACCGGAATGTCCAGCTCTTCCCGGAGCCGGCGCTCGATCTCAAAGCAGCGGGGAGCGGCAATGTCTTCCAGATTCACTCCGCCATACCCCGGCGCCAGGGCCTTGACGATCCGAATAATCTCTTCTGTGTCCTGGGTGTCCAGCACTACGGGCCAGGCGTCGACGTCGGCGAACTGCTTGAACAGCGCCGCCTTGCCCTCCATGACAGGCAGCGAAGCGGCAGGTCCAATGTTGCCCAGACCCAAAACAGCGGATCCATCGCTGACCACGGCCACCGTGTTGCGTTTGATCGTGAGGCGCCGGGCTTCAGCCGGGTTTTCCGCTATTGCCATGCAGACGCGGGCAACGCCCGGGGTGTAGGCGCGGGACAAATCGTCACTGTTCCGCAGTGCAACCTTGGGGGCCACTGCGATCTTTCCGCCCAGGTGCATATCGAAGGTGCGGTCCCGGGCTTCGCGGACGGTTACGCCGGCCACCTGGTTCAGGGCTTTCTCTACCTGAATGGCATGCTCGGGATCGCTTGTATTGCAGGTGACATCTACAACCAGGCTGCGGTGGGATGATTCCACGACCTCAAGGGAGGTAAGAGTGGCGCCCGCCGAGCCGACGGCGGCTGCGAGGTCGCTGGCTGCGCTGGATCCGGCAGGGGCATCGGCCCGGTACGTGATCGAATTTCCGGGACTGGGATTCGCCATTGATTCCTCCTTGGAAGCGGCACGGGAAATGTGCTGCGGTAAGTAATTCCGTAATATGGATATTATTGTCTGCTTTATGGAAAAACAAGACCTTTGGTACGTCAGTCTTCGCCGTGTCCGCCGGGACGCTGGTGCGTTTCAGGGCTGGCCGATACTGTGTGGAGCACAAGGGAATGTTTCCGCCATGCGATAAACTTTCTACGAAATGCATCGGGGAAGGATCACTCATGGCCGAAAAAACCGCTGGTTCCGGCGTGCAGTCTGTGGAACGTGTTTTTGGACTGCTCGAGCTCATCGCGGATGCCGGCGGAGCCGTAACGCTGAGTGAGCTCTCCGCCTCCACCGAGCTTCCACTTCCCACTATTCATCGGCTGCTGCGCACGCTGGTGGCCCTGGGCTATGCCCGGCAGCTGCCCAACCGCCGCTATGCATTGGGTCCGCGCCTGATCCGCCTGGGTGAGGGTGCCAACAAACAGCTTGGTTCGCTGGCCCTTCCGCAGCTCAAGAAGCTGGTGGATGAACTCGGCGAGACCTCCAATATGGCGGTGCTGGACTCGGACATGGTGGTGTACATCGCCCAGGTTCCCTCCCAGCACTCCATGCGGATGTTTACCGAAGTGGGGCGCCGGGCACATACCCACGCCACAGGCGTGGGGAAGGCAATCCTGGCCCAGCTGCCGGATGAAAAAGTCCGGCAGATCGTCGCACGCAGCGGAATGCCGGTGCCCACCGAAAAGAGCATCAGCACCGTTGATGATCTGCTGGCCGAACTGGCACAGATCCGGGAACGCGGGTACTCGATCGATGAGCAGGAGCAGGAGATTGGCGTGCGCTGCTTCGCGATTGCCGTTCCTGACGCGCCCACTCCCACAGCCATTTCCGTTTCAGGTCCGATCTCCCGGGTGGACGAGAGCTTTGCAACCCGGGCCGTTCCCCTGCTGCGCTCCGCTGCGGATGCCATTTCCGCGGAGTTCAGCGGTCTTTAGCGGCTGCACTGCGCGGAACGCCGGCCCCAGCCTCAGTGGTTAGGGGCCAGCCGGTGACCTTCTTGGGGCGTGGCGGGGCATAGGTGCGGACCTTGGACGTGGAGAGGCCCAGCCGGACCAGCCCCTCGGCAATAACGACGGCGGCGGACACGCCGTCCACTACCGGAACGCCGGTGGCCAAGCGGATTTCGGCATCGAGACCGGACATGCCGCCGCAGCCCAGGACTATTACCTCGGCATGGTCTTCGGCCACGGCCCGCTCTGCCTGCGCGACGATGCTTGCCACAGCGCGTTCGGGCTCCTCCTCCAATTCCAGCACGGCCATGCCGGAGGCCCGGACGGAGGCGCAGCGGGCCTCAAGGCCGGCGAGCTTCAGCCGGTCCTCAATCAGGGGTACGGCGCGGTCAAGTGTGGTGACCACTGAGTACTTGTGGCCCAGGAACATGGCCGTGCTGGCGGCTGCCTCGGTAATGTCCACCACCGGCACGTCCAGGAGCTCCTGAAGCCCTTCACGGCCATGTTCGCCGTAACCCGCCTGGATGACCGCGTCGAAGGGCTCGGTGTAGGACAGGACTCGGTCCATCACCGCAACGGCGGCCAGGAAGCTCTCGAAGTTCCCTTCCACCGATTCGGCGCCGAACCGCGGGGTGAGGGCAATGATCTCGGTGCCGGCGGACGCTGCGGCCGTGGCTTGGGCGGCTATGGTGTCGGTCATGGAGGCGGTGGTGTTGACGTTGACAATCAGAATGCGCATGGGGGTGCCTTTCGGGGATAGCGGAGAGTCTTAGTGCTGGCTGGCGACGGCGATGGATTCGCCGGACACATCGGAGTAGGTCGCCTGCCGGTCGGCAAGGAGCCAGTACACGGATGCGGCAAGGGCAGCGCCGATGAACCAGGTGAACGACGCCGCCGGAGCCAGGGCGGGAACAAACGCAACCAGGAGCGAAGCCGCGGCCGCGGGGACCAGAGCTGCGAGTGCTTTCGGGTTTACGCCTGACCGGTAGAAATAGGTGCCGGCGGCGTTCTCGGTGTACAGGTCGGGAACATTGATCTGTGCCCGGCGAAGCAGCCAGTAGTCGGCCATGATGAGTCCGAAGAGCGGGCCGAGCAGTGCGCCGAGACCGCCCAGGAAGTACACGATCACGGCAGGGCTGTTGTAGAGGTTCCAGGGCAGGATGACCAGTCCGATCACTGCGCTGACCATGGCAGCGCGGCGGAAGTCCAGTTTTCGCGGAAAGAGATTGGTGAGGGCGTAGACGGGGGCAACAAAGTTGGCCATGAGGTTGACCGCGACCGTCAGGATCAGCAAGGCGAAGCAGGCCAGGACCAGGAGCAGTGTGTTGGGGATGGCGGACACGATTTCCGAGGGGGATTCAATGATGGTGCCGTCGATCTTGAACTGCGCTCCGGCCAGAACCACGACGATGACGCCGAACGCAAGCATGTTGACCGGCAGGCCCCAGAAGTTCCCCAGCGTGATGGAACGCCGGGACACGGAGGAACGGGTGAAGTCGCAGAAGTTCAAGACAAAGGTTCCGTAGATGGCCACCCACAGGGCGCCTCCGCCGAGAATGGTCCGCCACATTTCGCCGCCCTCGAGTCCGCGGTCCGTCGCGAGGGCGATGGAGCCGCCGGCCTGGAAGAACATCCACACCGCCAGGGCAACCATGGTGGCCAGGATTACCGGCCCGGCGAAGGCTTCATAGCGGCGGATCATGTCCATGCCAAAGCTGACGATTGTCAGCTGTACTACCCAGAGGACCAGGAAAGCGATCCAGCCGAGCGTGGAGAGGCCAAGGAAGGAATTGTTGTCCAGCGGCTGCAGCGAGGGAGCCAGGGCAATAAGCATCACCCGGAAAACCACTGATGCCAGGAACGTCTGGACGCCGAACCAAACAATCGCCACGCCTCCGCGCAGCAGGGCACCAATCTGGGCACCGTGAATTCCCAGGCTGATGCGGCACATCACCGGAAAGGGGACGCCGGTCTTAAAGCCCATGTAGCCGGAGAGATTCAGCAGCAGGAACAGCAGCACGGCGCCGATGCCGAGCGCCAGAAGAATCTGCCAGCCGCCCAGGCCAAGGGCAAAGAGGCCAACGGCAAATGCATAATTACCCAGGCTGTGAACGTCATTGGCCCAAAGCGTGAAGATGCTGTAGCCGGTCCATCTCCTGCCTTCACGGCTGGTGGGGGCCAAATCCGTGTTGTAGAGGCGGCTGCTGAGGTCCGGCGGCAGAGTGGTTAAGGGAGCAGCGGGACTGATTTTGGGGTTCGTCATTGAAACCTCGTCAGATTTTGGGTGCGCAAAAACACCGAAGGGGAATGGTGTGGGGAGGCGGCTGTGCGCGATGACAGCGGCAGGGGTTCAAGCGCGGGCCAGCTGTGCGGCTAATTGGATCCCGGCTGGCAGCACGGGAAAGGAAGCGGGACGGCTGCTAGGCGCCGATGGCCTCGGGGGGCCAGGACGCCCTGTCGCCCCGGCGGCGTTCCTCGCTGCGGGAGGAGAAGCTCTCAGTCATAGCGGTGGACCTATCGGGCGAATGCGGAACAGGACTTATGCGGCGGAGAAATGTATCCCTGCGGGGAGATGCCCCGAAAGCCGCTTCATGCTGAGCACACTGTAATACGGATCACACTATTCCACCATAGAAACAACAAATTTCATCTGACGAGATATTTTGGCTCGGTCTGCCCGGCACGATCCCTGCTGGAACTCCCGAAGGCCCCGTCATCGAAAGAAGACGGGGCCTCAGGGAGTCCCGGATCCTAGTGCGGCGGGAGGTTGTTGTTCGCTGTGGAGGCGGGGCCGTGGGCGGCGGGCAGGATAGGTACTTCCTGACCGTCGCGGTTGATCAGTTTCCCGCCCTGGAAATAGTCCCCGTCTTCCAGGCCGGATAGTTCGTCCTCCCTCACCATGCGGGGCGGGCCTGCTGCAAAGACAGAGGAGTCTTTACGGTTGCCTGCCTTGAGCTCGTTGAACAACAGGTTGAGCAGGACGGCCATGACCGCTGCCGAGCTGATGCCGGAGTGGAAAATGGTGCCGAACCAGGCAGGGAAGTTGTCGTAGAAGGCCGGCGCGGCAATGGGAATCATGCCAAAGCCAACGGAGGTCGCCACGATGATCAGGTTCATGTTGTCCTTGTAATCCACCTTGGCCAGCGTGCGGATGCCGGAGGCGGCAACCGTGCCGAAGAGGACCACGCCGGCGCCGCCCAGGACGGGCGTCGGAATGGCGGTGACCACGCGGCCCAGGACGGGCAGCAAACCCAGGATGACCAGGATGAGCCCGCCCGCGCTAACCACGAAGCGGCTCTTGATGCCCGTAATGGCCACCAGGCCCACGTTCTGGGCAAAGGCGCTCTGCGTAAAGGTGTTGAAGACCGGTGCAACCGCGCTGGAGAGCATGTCCGCACGCAGACCGTTGGCGATGCGCTTGGAATCGACCTTGGTGCCGGCGATTTCGCCTACCGCCAAGATGTCTGCGGTGGTTTCCGTCAGGATCACCAGAACCACGATAGTCATGGAAATGATGGCGGCCAGCTCGAAGGTCGGCAGGCCGAAGGCGAAGGGTGCCGGGAAGGCAACCACCGGTCCCTCGCCGACCCCGGAGAAATCGGTCTTGCCCAGGACCAGTGCCAGAAGGGTGCCCAGGACAATGGCCAGCAGGATGGAAAGCCGGGAAATTGCGGCGTTGCCGACCTTGCTCAGCAGCAGGACGATCGCGAGAGTGGCGGCGGCCAGGCCGATGTTGGAGGTGCTGCCGTAATCCGGAGCCTTGGCGTTGCCGCCCATGGCCCAGTTTGCGGCCACCGGCATCAGTGTCAGCCCGATGGTCGTGATGACGATTCCGGTCACCACCGGTGGGAAGAAGCGGATGATCTTGGCGAAGAACGGAGCTATGCAGAGGCCGATCAGTGCCGCCGCAAGAACGGCACCAAAGGCAGCCCGGATTCCACCGTCACCGTTCACAATGGCTACGAGGGTGGCTACGGAGGCGAATGAGGTGCCTTGAACCAGGGGCAGCTGTGCGCCCAGAAAAGGCACGCCCATGGTCTGCAGGATAGTGGCTGCACCGCCGATGAACAGACAGGCAGCCACAAGCAGGCCGATTTCGCTCTGCTCCAGTCCGGCGGCCGTGCCGATAATCAGTGGCGGAGCAATGATTCCGCCGTACATCGTCAAAACGTGCTGCAGTCCGTAAGCGAACGTGCGGCCCAGCGGAAGGCGTTCATCCTCGGGGCGCGGCGGCCCGGCGGAAGCAGAAATGGGTGAGGGTTTGGTGGCGCGGTGAGATTTCATAGCAGACTCCCTTGTCGGCTTCATGAGCTCGTGCGAATCAGGATGCGGGTCGGAAGTGACCGGTGAAGAAAAGTGGGGCAGCGGCGCCGGCGGCTGCAGAGAGGAGTCCGAATCGGCGGCGCCGCTGCGGCTTGGGGCTAGCAGAACCCGGGGATGCTCTCCCAGACGGCGTGATCGGCAGTGGTGCCTTCGCGCTGAATGGTGGCCTCGATCAGGCCGTACGGGCGGTCTGCTGCAAAGTAAACCTGGTTGGGGTTATCAAGACCGAAAGGTGCCAGATCAACCAGGAAGTGATGTTTGTTCGGCAGGGACATCTTGATTTCCGCTATGTCCGGGTAAGCCTCAAGCACCAGCTTGCCCATTTCGAACATGGTCTGCTGCAGGGCAAGGGAATGGGTGCCGGCGAAGCCCTTGAGCAGGAGCGAGCGTACGCCGTCGTACGTCTCGTTGAAGTCCGCGGGCACCGTATTGTCCGCGAAGCGCCAGCGGGCAGTGACATCGGTGGCCAGGATACGGTCGGTGGTTTCCCCCAGCGTGGTGTACTTGTCCCGCGGAAACCCGTGGAACTCGGAACCTGTTGACTTGAGTACGGTCAGGCCCTGAAGTCCGCTCACCAGATAGCGCTTGTTGCCGTCGGCGATCAGGACGGCCGTGCGGGTTTCACTCTTGTCCTTGGAAAAAGCGTGGTCGTGATCGTGGATCCGGTTCCAGGAATACTGCTCTGCTTCCCACCGGC
The DNA here is from genome assembly GCF_044762205.1 of Arthrobacter sp. NPDC097144. NCBI lineage: Bacteria > Bacillati > Actinomycetota > Actinomycetes > Micrococcales > Micrococcaceae > Arthrobacter > Arthrobacter sp. NPDC097144. The sequence goes on from NZ_JBIWDW010000003.1 coordinate 525,812, forward strand.
CTCCCGTGACCCAGTCAAAACCGGACACGAAGTGGTCGGCGAGACGCAGGAGGAAGGCTTCGGGGGAGCCGACGCCGTCACGTGCAAAGGCGTACACCGTGTTCTTCTGGGTGTCGGTGGCTACCACGTTGCCGTTGTTGCCCTCGGTGTGCGCTGCCTCGAAATCGCCGCGCAGCTGCGAGGAAACATTGAGGTCTTCGATCTCGTGGCGGTCCGTATCCCTGCTGATCTTAACCAGCCGGACTTCGGCCTTGCCGTACTGGTTCTTGCCCAGGATGATGCGGCCTGCGGCGTCGTTGCCGGTGGCGGATTCTGTGGCGGTGCTTGAAACAGTCACTGTCTAGCTCCCTCGATAGGTTGAAAAGGCAAACGGGCTGAGAAGAAGTGGTACGTGGTAGTGCTCGGCGGGGTTGTCCATGGTGAAGGTCAGGGAAACCGTGGGGTAGAAAGTGGCGGTCCCGGTGGCGGCGAAGTACTCCCCGGTGGCAAATTCGATCCGGTAGACGCCTATGGGCAATTCCTCGGGGCCGAGGTCCCTGATCCGGCCATCGGTGTTGGTGACGCCTTTGGCCAGCACCTCCACGCCGCCGTCGTCGGCAACGGCGTAAAGCACTGCGCCGACGCCGGCCGCGGGACGGCCCGTGACCTGATCCAGAATGTGGGTGGTGATCTGACTGACCGTCATGGGGTAAGCATTCCTTTCAGCCGGAGAACCGCTATTTCGCGCAGCTCTCCGGCGATGATGGGCAGTTCCTGCTGCGGTGAGTGGGTGAGGCGTCGTTCCAGCGCGGCAAGGATGTCCTCGGCGCTGCGGCCCGCTGCGCGGATCAGGAAGACCCGGCCAAATTTCTGGTCATAGGCGGCGTTGCGGGCAGCGAGCAGCTCGCTGGTTTCCGGTACGACGGCGACGCCGGACTGTTCGCGGTGGGAGAGCCGGGCTTCGATTCCGCTGCCGGCAGCCCGTTCGCCGATCCTGGGGTGGTGGGCCAGGGCGGCATCAATTTCCTCTGCCGTCCAGTCAGGAGCGGCCGTGGCGGCGAATGCCGTCAACTCCGCCGCCGAAGTGAAGGGGCGGGCATCGACAATTTCCCGGACCCAGCGGTCAATGTCCAGGCAGGGTCGAAGCGCCGCAGCTGCTGCTGCAGGGGAGGAGTCGTTAAAGGTACGCAGGTCCATAGGGTGTCAGCTTTCGTAGTGCATCCGATGCAGCGCTGAACACCCTTGACCATCGACGGATCGACTTGATTCGATGTTTCTGCAATACGGAAATTAGATTTCGAATTAGTGTAACGCCGGTCACATGTGGGCTGTCAAGGACTTTGTGGAACTGATTTTGATGGCAGGAGCATCTTGACCCCTGCTGCTCCACGGCCTAGCGTATTCCATATACCAACAGAGATATTTCGCATCGTGAAACATAGACGCAAAGAGTAGTGCGCCCGAAGAGTCTCCGGGGCGTCTGCCTGATGAAGCATCCGCCACAGGATTGAATCCACCGCAGGATTGAAAGGTCGACCATGAAGACACCGCCGTCGAGGATGCCGCCCCCATCGTCCAACGCAGCCGCTCAGGAACATGTCTATGAAACCGGCGGCTCCGATCCGGATTTCTTCTTTCCGCCGCGGAGGGAGAGCCGCAGCATGGTGCAGCGCGTACGTGGCCTGCCGGTACTGCGCGCCCTGTTTATGAAAGACGGCCCGCACCGGCCGGCCTAAAGCCGGCCGGAAGGATTCAGAGGCTTCTGCCGCGGCTGCAGGGCCCGCAGCCAGCAGGGGGATCACCGTGATGCGGTGGTCCCCCTGCTGTGTTCAGGGTCTGCCGTGTCAGGCGTCGCCGCCGGCATTGCCGGAGGTTCCGGCGTTGACGTTGAGCAGGTCGTACTTCTTGATCGCTTCGGTCGGTGCGTTGACATCCACGTCGCCGCGGCTGGCGAGCATTTCCAAGGCCCGAACGACCATGGAATGTGAATCGTTCTTGAAGTACCGGCGGGCTGCGGCACGGGTGTCGGAGAACCCGAAGCCATCTGCCCCCAGGGTCGCGAACTCCCGGGGCAGGAACTGGCGGATCTGGTCCGGCACTGCCTTCATATAGTCCGTGACGGCCACAATCGGGCCTTCGGTGCCGGCCAGCTGCTGCGCCACGAAGGGCACCTGCCGTTCGCCGTCCGGGTTCAGGAAAGCTTCTTCCTCGGCAGCCAGGCCGTCGCGCCGCAGCTCGATCCACGAGGTTACCGACCAGACATCCGCTGAGACCCCCCAGTCCTCTGCCAGCAGTTTCTGCGCTTCCAGGGCCCACGGTACGGCAACGCCGGATGCCAGAAGCTGGCTCTTCGGCCCCGCCACTGCCGATTCAGACACCCGGTAAATCCCCCGGACCACACCCTCCACGTCCAGGTTCTCCGGCTCGGCCGGCTGGAGGATCGGTTCGTTGTAGACCGTGAGGTAATACATCCGGTTCGGATCCTTCGAATCCGGACCATACATCTCTTCAAGGCCGTGGCGCATGATGTGCCCGATCTCGTACCCGTAGGCCGGGTCGTAGGTCTTCACCGCGGGGTTGGTGGAGGCCAGGATCGGGGAGTGCCCGTCGGCGTGCTGCAGGCCCTCTCCGGTCAGCGTGGTCCGGCCCGCCGTGGCCCCAATAATAAAACCCCGGGTCAGCTGGTCGGCAGCGGCCCAGAAGGAGTCGCCCGTACGCTGGAATCCGAACATCGAGTAGAACACGTAGATAGGAACCAGGGGCTCGCCATGGGTGGCGTACGCGGTGCCGGCAGCGGTAAACGCTGCCACCGCGCCGGCCTCGTTGATGCCGGGGTGGATCAACTTTCCGGTTGGTGATTCCTTGTAGGCCAGGACCAGGTCCCGGTCCACGGACAGGTAGTTCTGCGTGTCCGGGCTGTAGATCTTCGCTGTCGGGAAGAAGGCATCCATGCCGAAGGTCCGCGACTCATCCGGGACGATGGGGACCAGGCGGTCTCCGAAGTCCTTATCCCGCATCAGGTCCTTGAGCAGCCGAACGAACGCCATAGTAGTAGCTGCCATCTGCTTCCCGGAGCCCTTTTTGGCCACGGCATAGGAAGCCGCGGGCGGCAGTTTCACGGGTGCGTGCTTGATGCGGCGTTCGGGAACATTGCCGCCGAGTTCGCGGCGGCGTTCGAGCATGTACTTGATCTCCGGAGCGTCGGTGCCCGGGTGGTAGTACGGCGGCTGGTATGGGTCGGCTTCGAGCTGCTCGTCGCTGATCGGGATCCGCAGGTGGTCGCGGAAGGCCTTGAGGTCATCCAGGGTCAGCTTCTTCATCTGGTGGGTCGCGTTGCGTCCCTCGAAGTGCGTGCCCAGCCCGTAGCCCTTGACCGTGTGGGCCAGGATGACAGTGGGCTTGCCCTTGAATTCCGTGGCGGCCTTGTACGCAGCGTAGACCTTGCGGTAGTCGTGTCCGCCGCGCTTGAGCTGCCAGATTTCCTCGTCGGTGAGGCTCGCGACCAGTTCCTTGGTCTCGGGGCTCTTGCCGAAGAAGTGATCGCGGACAAAGCCGCCGTTCTCGGCCTTGTAGGTCTGGTAGTCACCGTCGGGGGTGGAGTTCATGATGTCCACCAGCGCCCCGTTCTTGTCCTTTTCCAGCAGCGAGTCCCATTCACGGCCCCACAGAACCTTGATCACGTTCCAGCCGGCACCGCGGAAGAAGGCTTCCAGTTCCTGCATGATCTTGCCGTTGCCGCGCACCGGTCCGTCCAGGCGCTGCAGGTTGCAGTTCACCACGAACGTGAGGTTGTCGAGCTTGTCGTTGGCTGCGAGCTGGAGCAGGCCGCGTGATTCGGGCTCGTCCATTTCGCCGTCGCCCAGGAAAGCCCAGACATGCTGGTCGGAGGTGTCCTTGATGCCGCGGTTCTGCAGGTAGCGGTTGGACTGCGCCTGGTAGATCGCGTTCATCGGACCGATGCCCATGGACACGGTGGGGAATTCCCAGAAGTCCGGCATGGAACGCGGGTGCGGGTACGAGGACAGGGCGTGTCCTTCGCGGGATTTCTCCTGCCGGAAGCCGTCCATGTCCTCTTCGGACAGCCGGCCTTCCAGGAAAGCGCGTGCGTACATGCCGGGGGAGGCGTGACCCTGGAAGTAAATCTGGTCTCCGCCGCCGGGATGGTCCTTGCCCCGGAAGAAGTGGTTCATGCCCACTTCGTACAGGGTGGCGGCACCGGCATAGGTGGAGATGTGTCCGCCGACGCCGATGCCCGGGCGCTGGGCGCGGTGCACCATAATGGCCGCGTTCCAGCGCAGCCAGGCGCGGTAGCGGCGTTCAACTTCTTCATCGCCCGGGAACTCGGGTTCCTGGTCCACCGGGATGGTGTTGACATAGTCGGTAGTGGTGACCATGGGCACGCCCACGGACTGCGCACCGGCGCGCTGGAGCAGCGAACGCATAATGTACTGGGCTCTTTCGGTGCCCTGGGAACGGATCAGTTCATCCAGTGACTGCATCCATTCCGCGGTCTCCTCGGGGTCACGGTCCGGGAGCTGGTTGGTTAACCCGCTCAGGATGTCCGTTGTGTCTTCGCTCATGTGTTTCCTCTCCAATGAGGATCAAGAATCCCGTTAAAAAGCACGTATGAATAATTACCGCCATGACGGTCCTAATTTCATCAGGCGAAATAATTATTTCAAACACGATAGCAGTCCGTGGCGTTGGGAATGGTGGGTGCGGCCATCTTTTATGGCAGGGGAACGCGCTGAGAGGGCGGAGCCGTTGTGGCTCCGCCCTCTCAGTCGAAATTAATGAGGAACTTCCGGTGCTGTTACTCCTAGTGCTGGTTCCTGCGCCGGCGGCCGGAGGCCAGCATGACCAGGGGAATCATCAGCAGGAGCAGCGGAAGAAGCAGCGCCAGAACCTTCGGGGAAGTGATGATTTCGCCCGGAGTCATTGCCGTAGTGCTGGCCCGCATGGTGTCAGCGCCCTCGGAGATCTCACCGTTTCCGTCGGCCAGAGTGGCACTGCCCTCGGCAACCTTGGTATTGCCGTCCGCCAGTGTCTCGGTACCGGCCTTCAGCGTGCCGGTACCTTCGGCGAGAGTCTTGGCGCCGTCGTCGAGCTTGACGGTGCCGTCCGCCAGCGAACCGCTGCCGGAGACCAGCTTGCTGGTGCCCTCGGACAGGGTGGTGGCGCCGTCGGCCAGTTTGTCATTGCCTTCCGAGAGCGTCACCGCTCCGGTCTGCAGCGTGACCAAGCCAGCGGAGAGGGTCTGCGCGCCGGTGGCCAGTTTGCCCGCTCCCGTGACCAGCTCCGGCGTTTTCACTGCCAGTTCGGATGCACCGGCATTGAGCCTGCCGGCGCCTTCAACAATGGCGCCGTTTCCGGCGGCCAGGGCTCCGGCACCGTTGCGGAGCGTGCCCAGGCCGGTGGAGAGTTCACCGGTTCCTGCGTAGAGAGTCGCTGCCCCCGTGGACAGGGTTTCGGCGCCGGTTGCCAGCTGTCCCGCGCCCGTTTCCAAAGCTGCAGTTCCGTCGGCAAGTGCAGCGGCGCCGGCATTCAGTTTCCCTGCACCGTCAGCAATGGAAGCATTTCCGAGGGCGAGGCTGCCTGCACCGGTGCGCAAGACGTTGAGGCCGGCGGAAAGGGTGGTCGCTCCGGTGGAGAGATCGGTTGCGCCAACGTTCAACTTTCCGGCGCCTGCGGCCAGCTCACCCGCACCCGCAGAAAGCAGCGGTGTTCCGGCAGCAAGTGTTTCAGCACCGGTCCCGAGCTGTTCGGCACCTGCAACCAGTTTCCCGTTGCCGTCTGCGAGGTCAGCGGATCCCGTTTCCAAGGCCGCGGAACCGGCACTCAGCTGCGTGATACCGGCTTCAAGCGAGCCGGCTCCGTCAACAATCTGCTTCGCTCCGCCCTGCAGCTGCAGGGAACCGGCGGCAAGCGCTGCCGCACCGTCAGCCACACCCCTGGCTCCGTTGCGCAAACCGGGTTCCTCGGCAGTTCCCTGACCGTCGAAACCGGCTTTGATGGTGAGGATGCCGCTGTTGAGCGTCTCGGCTCCGGCAGCTACCTGCATTCCGCCGTCTCTGACTGCGGGAACTCCGGCGGCCAGCGCCGCGGCACCGGCACCGGCGTCGACAGCGCCGGAGCGAACCTTCTCCAGGCCGTCTTGAAGCTGGGTGGTGTAGCCGTTGCTGAAGTTGGTGGCACCGGCAGCGATGCCGTCCACGCCGGCTTTGGTGCCCTGCGCCTGTGCTGTGAGGGCGGCAAGCCGGTCAGCCAGCTCGGCGGCAGTCAGCGAGGGAGCCTCCTGCTGCAGATTCTGCAGCTGATCCACCATGTTTGCTGCAGCGGCGGATGCTGTCGCCGCACCGCCGGCAACAGCATCCGCGCTGGTTGCCAGTACGGCTGCGCCGCCGTTGACGAGAGGAATTCCGGTTTGGAGCGCTGCTGCCCCGTCGCGCAGCAGCGGTCCGCCGTCGTCCAGGGCGTTGATGCCGTTGGACAGGCCGCGAGCCCCCGACGCCAAATTGGCTGAGCCGGCTGCAGCATTGTTGACGCCGTCGCTGAGTGCGGATGCCCCGGCATTTACCCGGTTGGCTCCGGCCAGCAGCGCCTCGGTGCCAGCCACCGCAGAACCGGTTCCTTCGTACAGGGTCACCGCGCCTACCTGGAGGTCGCCGGCACCCTTTGCCAGCTTCGAAACGCCGGCGTTGAGCTCAACAGCACCGGCGGAAACCTGATCTGCTCCGTCCTTGGCAGCCTGCATGCCTGCGCTCAGGTCCTTGGTGCCTGCCGCCAGCTTTTGGGCTCCGGCGTCTGCATCCTTGATACCGGCCTGCAGCTTGGTGCTGCCACCCTTCAGCGTCGATGCGCCGTCAGCGAGGTCACCTGCACCGGCGGAAACCTTATCCGCTCCGTCTTTGGCATCTCCTGCCCCGGCGTGCAGCTTGTCGGCGCCATCCTACGCGGCCTTGGCGCCCGCACTGAGATCCCGAGCTCCGCCGGCCACCTGTCCCGCTCCGTCGTTGGCTGCCTTGGCGCCGTCGCGGAGCTTGAAACCGCCGTCGTTCAGGGCCTTGGCGCCTCCCACAATCTGTCCGGCGCCGTTGCGAAGTGCCAGCCCGCCGTCGTTGAGCTTGACGGCACCGGCGTTCAGCGCGCCGGCTCCTTCAGCGGCAGTGAGTGCACCCTGGTTCAGTTCACCGGAGCCGTCAGCAAGCTGCTGTGCACCGTTGGAAGCACGTACCGCCCCGTCCTGCAGCTGGATCCCGCCGCTGGCGAGCTTGTCCGCGCCCGCGGTAGCCGTTCCGGCACCGTCGGCAATCTTGGACGCGCCCTCCGCTGCCGAGACAGCACCGGTCTGAAGCTTCACCGCGCCCTCATCAAGGGCAACGGCACCGTCCTTCAGCGAAGCAGCGCCGGTCTTGGCGCCGGCGATGCCCTTGGCCAGGGTCTTGGCGCCGTCGTCGACCTTTTTGGTTCCGGCCGCTACCTCCTCCGCGCCTTCCTGGGCCTTCGCCGCCCCGTCCCGAAGGGCCCCGGCGCCGGTGGAAGCCCGCACTGCACCGTCGCTGAGCTCGGTGGCGCCGGCGGCAACCTTGCTGGAGAACAAGACAAAAAAGGCCAGCAGCAGGATGAGGAACAACGCCAGCAGCGCGGTTAAGAGTTTATGCGGCCGGGAGCCGGCCCTTTCGGACAGAGAACTCGTCATTGAAATTCCTTTGTGTCATAAGCCGGTCCGATATTCGGACGGTAAGCAAGAGGGCGGGTGGGCTCTCGCATTTGGTGGTGCCGGACCGGAAGCGCCTGCGCTGTGACGACGCAATCCTCCGACACAAATGTGATGTCGGTTACATCTAACTTACTGTTCGGTAACAAAGCAAGGGATTCGGGTGAAAAAGTTACCGGCCGGTAGGTTGGCGCCGGCGGCAGATTACTTGGGCAGCAGTTCCGGCGTGTCCGCGTCCCGTCCGGCCGGCAATGGTGAATGCTGGCAGGCACTGCAGTAACTGCGCGTTTCGCCATTACAAGGGAGTTCTGGATGAGCTGGCTTGCCCGTGAAAACACCATTGCCCCGCCGGGATTTAACCGGTGGCTGATTCCGCCCGCGGCACTGGCTGTTCATTTGTGTATCGGTCAGGTGTACGCCACGAGCGTTTACAAAAACGCATTGGTGGAGCATTTTGACGCCAGCCTCACCCAGATCGGCATCATCTTTTCGGTCGCAATTGTGATGCTGGGCCTGTCCGCGGCAGTCATGGGTACATGGGTGGACCGCAACGGACCGCGTAAGGCAATGTTCGTGTCCGCGGTTTTCTGGTCCGGCGGTTTTCTGGTGGGAGCGCTGGGAATTTTCACGCATCAGCTGTGGCTGCTTTACCTCGGCTACGGTGTCATCGGCGGAATCGGCCTCGGCATCGGATACATTTCGCCCGTCTCCACGCTGATCAAGTGGTTCCCGGACCGCCCGGGCCTCGCCACGGGCATGGCGATTATGGGATTCGGCGGAGGCGCCCTGATTGCCAGCCCGCTGTCTTCCGCGCTGCTGACCTTCTACGACCCGAACTTCGGAACGCCCGGAGCCAACGCCGGTGACGCCGTCGGCAAACTCTTCCTCACCTTCGCTGTCATCTATCTCATCTATATGCTCTACGGGGCACTGACCATCCGGGTGCCGGCGGACGGATGGCGGCCCGAGGGATTCGACCCGCAGGCCGTGGCATCCAAGGCTTTGGTCACTACGGCTCATGTGTCCGCAGCAAACGCGATCAAGACCCGTCAGTTCTGGCTGGTCTGGATTGTCCTGTTCTGCAACGTCACCGCCGGAATCGGCATCCTCGAACAGGCCGCCCCCATGATCCAGGACTTCTTCCGCCAGCCCGACGGCGTCTCCCTGGTGAGTGCCGCCGTCGCGGGCGGTTTTGTGGGGCTGCTGTCAATCGGAAACATGGGCGGGCGTTTTGTCTGGTCGGCAACTTCGGATGCCATCGGGCGCAAGCGCATTTACATGGTGTATCTGGGCGTGGGAGCGGTGCTCTACCTGGTGCTCTCGCTCTTCGGCAACTCATCCACCATCCTGTACGTCCTGCTGGCCTTCGTGATCATCTCCTTCTACGGCGGCGGCTTCGCCACCGTTCCGGCATACCTCCGGGACCTGTTCGGGACGTTCCAGGTGGGCGCAATCCATGGCCGGCTGCTGACGGCATGGTCCGCGGCGGGCATCGCCGGCCCGCTGATCGTTAACTCATTCCTGGATGCCCGGGGGACGCCGGGAGAGCTGGACGCAGGCGCCTACCAGCCGGCACTGCTGACGATGGTTGGGCTGCTGGTCATTGGATTCATTGCCAACCTGATGGTTCGTCCGGTGGACGCCAGGCATCATGAGCCGGAGCGCCATCCTGAGACCACTGAATTGGAAGAGGATTACAAATGAGTAAGACAGGTATCCGCATTGCCGTGAGCTGGCTGCTGGTGGGGGTGCCGCTGGCTTACGGGGTTTTTCAGACGCTCTCCCGCGCCGCTGCCCTCTTTAACTGACCAACCCGTTTAACTGACCAACCCGCTCGCCAGCCGTCCAAGGCAGCAGGGGGTGTCCGGCAGCGGGGTGAAGATGTCACTATTTAGGATCCAATCATCCAGCCGCCCTGGCCTTTCCCAGCACTGGTTCCAGCGCGGAGCTTAGGAGCTTGCCATGAAGGCCCTTCAGTACCGCACCATTGGTTCCCCGCCCGAAGTAGTCGAGATTGAAACCCCGGAGCCCGGTCCGGGACAGGTCCGCATCAAGGTGACTGCGGCCGGTGTGTGCCACTCGGATGATTTCCTGATGAGCCTGCCGGAGGACCAGTACGTCTACGGCCGGCCGCAAACCCTGGGGCACGAGGGAGCCGGCCTGGTGGACAAGCTGGGCGCCGGCGTTGAGCATCTGGAGCTGGGCACCTCCGTTGCGGTCTACGGCCCGTGGGGCTGCGGGCGCTGCTACGAGTGCTCCAAGGGCAGCGAGAACTATTGCACCAATGCTGCGAAGTTTGGCATCATGCCTCCCGGCCTGGGGGCTCCGGGAGCCATGGCCGAATACATGATCGTGGATGACCCCCGGCATCTGGTGCCGCTGGGAGACCTGGACCCCGTGCAGAACGTATCTCTGACGGATGCGGGGCTGACGCCGTATCACGCGATCAAGGGTTCACTGCCTAAACTGCATGCCGGTGCCACCTGCGTGGTGATCGGAGTCGGCGGTTTGGGGCATGTGGCGGTGCAGCTGCTGAGGGCGATGACTCCGGCCACAGTGGTGGCGCTGGACATCAGCGAAGACAAACTGAATCTCGCCTCCGAGGTGGGAGCCCAGTACGCGTTCCCCTCGGAGCAGGGGACCGTGGCGCTGGTGCGGGACCTCACCCACGGGGAAGGCGCGAACGTGGTGTTCGACTTTGTAGCCAACCAGGCCACCATGGATTTGGGCCAGGCCATGGTGCGGGCACAGGGGGACCAGGTTTTGGTGGGAGTGGGCGCAGGAGCGCTCCCGGTGGGCCTCATGGCCGGGGCCTGGGAGGCTTCCATCCGTTCACCGTATTGGGGAAGCCGGCCGGAATTAATTGAGGTCCTGGACCTGGCGCGGTCCAGCGGCATCAACGTGCACACGGAGGTCTACTCGCTCGATGACGGCCCCAAGGCGTACGAGCGGCTGAAGAACAACCAAATCATCGGCCGCGCTGTCATCGTTCCGTAAAGCCCCGGGCCTGGGCCAGCAGCAGCGGAACGCCTGCCTCGAGCGACGGCGCAAACCGGGTGTCGCCGGGCCGCTCTCCCTTGAGCCACCTGGTGTAGATGGCTTCGCAGAAAATGGAAGCCTTCCACAGGGCCAGGGCCTGGTACCAGGGCAGTGCGTCCAGGGACAGATCAGTCTGCTCCTGGTAACGGGCAATAAGGTCCGCCCGCCGCAGGTATCCCGGATTCCGGGTGACGGGAGTCAGCTCCAGCGGGCTGGGCGGACTGCCGGGTTCCGAATAGGTGGCGGTGAGGTAGCCGAGGTCCGCCAAAGGATCGCCGATGGCCGCCATCTCCCAATCGAGGACGGCGGCGACCCGTGCCGGGGCTGAAGCCTGGAACATCAGGTTCCCGGGACGGTAGTCGCCGTGCAGCACTGATGCCTGCTGGCTGGCGGGCAGGTTGTCGGCCAGCCAGTTGCCGAGCAGGGACACATCGGGCAGCGACCGGGTGGTGTTGATCTCCCAGAGGGCGGAAAAGCGCTCCACCTGCCGGCGCAGATATCCGTCGGCCCGCCCGAAGGACGCCAGGTCGCCGGTGGTGACGTCCACCTGGTGCAGCTGCACCAGGGTGTCGACGACGGCGTTGCTGGTGGCCCGCCGCTGATCGGGGGAGTCCAGCGCGGGAGGAGTACTGCCGGTAATGACCAGTCCTTCCAGAAACGTCATCACGTAGAAGGGCACGCCCAGGACAGATTCGTCAGCGCAGACAGCGAGGACTGCGGGCACGGGAATGCCGCGGTCCTGCAGGAGCTGCTGGATGCGTGCTTCACGGATCATGTCATGGGTTGAGCGGGGCAGGGGCGGCCGCGGACCCCGGCGAAGCACGAAGACCTCGCCTCCGCGCTCCAGGCGGTACGTGACGTTGGACTGTCCGTCACCGATCTGTGCCCAGGACAAGTGACCGGAGCCGAGATTGTGCTCATCCAGGAACGCCGTGACGGCGTCCACGATCAGCAGCGGAGGTGAGGCCAGTGCTGCGGCATCCGCCGCGGTGGCGACTACTTCCCGGCCGTCGGGGACGGTTTGCAGGGAAACTGCTGCAACTGACATCAGGCCTCCGCACCGGTGAAGGACTGATCGGCATCGACGGTCGCCAGGAGCGGCGCGCCTGCTTCGACTTCGCGCCGCCGCCCTGCGGAGGCACGGCGGGCGATGGCCCACTTGTGCGTCTCATTGGAGCCGTCATAGATCCGGAAGGCCCGCACCTCGTTGAGGTAGGACGCCAGCGGCAGGCTGTTGGTGACGCCGTCGCCCCCGCACAGCTGCAGCGAGCGGTCGATCACCCGGTACACCGCTTCGGACGTGTGGGCCTTGGCCACCGAGGACAGGGCCGAACCGGCCTTGGCATCGGTTTCCAGCAGTGCGGCGGTTTTGGTGATGATCGCGTCGGACGTTTCCAGATCCATCACATTCAGGGCCAGCATGTCCTGGGCAATGCCGAGCTCATGCATGGCGGAGCCGAAGATCTCACGCGTGTTGGTCCGGTCCAGGGCAATGTCCATGGCCCGCCGCGCCAGCCCCAGCCACCGCATGCAGTGGGTCAGCCGGGCCGGGCCCAGACGCACCTGGGCGTAACGGAAGCCCTGCCCGGGGGAGCCCAAAACGGCAGTATCCGGAACGAAGACGTCCTCGAAATGTACGTGGGGATGTCCGCCGCCGATGGCCCGGTCCATGGTGGAGATCTGCTCGCCGATCCGCACGCCGGGGGTTTCCATGTCCACCAGCAGCATGGTGGCTCCGGCCGGAGCGGCCGCCGGGGAGGAGGAGCCCGCTCCGGCGCCGTCGACGGCGGCAGTGCGCACCATCGCGATGCAGAATGCCGCATTGTTGGCACCGCTGGTGAAGCGCTTGTGGCCGTTGATGACCCAGCCGCCGTCCACCTTTGCCGCAGAACTCATCAGCGCGGCGGGATCCGATCCTGCACCGGGATGGGGTTCGGTCATGCCGAAGCAGGAGCGGGCGGCGCCGGAAACCAGGGGCCGGAGGTACTGCTCCTTCTGTTCCGGTGTGCCGATCAGCTCGAGCATGTGCATGTTGCCTTCATCCGGTGCCTGACAGTTGAGCACCGTGGGGCCAATCAGCGAGTAACCGGCCTCCTGGAAGATGGGGGACCACGAGGCCAGCGGCACTCCCTGCCCGCCGTATTCCCGGGAGACGTGCGGGGCGAATACTCCGGCGTCCTTGGCTGCCGCCTGCAGCCGGGTCCGCTCGGATTCCGCCAGGCGCTCGCCGGGGGCAGGCTCGGCCGGTATGACTACGGAACGAATGAAGTCGCGGGTGCGCAGGCGAAGATCTTCGATCTCGGGGGACAGCAGGGGGGAAAGCGGAGTCATGGGGGGTGCTTCCTTTGGGTACTTAGGCGTTGCCGCCGGCAGCCAGGAGGCCGCCGTCGAGATTGAGGATCTGTCCGGTGATCCAGGCTGCGTCGTCGGAAGCCAGAAAGGCGGCCGCAGCGGCGACGTCGTCGGGGGTTCCCAGCCGGCCCAGCGGATAGGCAGCGGCAACTTGCTCTTCGCGTCCCTCGTAGAGCGCCCGGGCAAACTGAGTCTTGACCACTGCGGGCGCCAGGGCATTGACCCGGATAGCCGGACCGAGCTCCACTGCCAGGGACCGGGTGAGCTGCTCAATGGCAGCCTTGCTGATTCCGTAAAAGCTGATGCCGGGTGACGGCGTCTGGGCGCTTACCGAGGAGAGATTGATGACAGATCCGCCCCGCACGGCAAAATCCAGTTTCTCGTGGTGGTACGCGGCCTGCACCCAGCCGAGCGTGCCGTAGAGGTTGACCTCCATGATTTTGCGCGCAGCATCCGGCTCCAGGTCCATCAGCGGGCCGTAGACCGGATTGATGCCGGCATTGTTGACCAGGATGTCCAGCCGGCCGAAATTTGCCGCGACGGTGTCCAGCACCTCGGCGCGGTGTTCGGCGTCGTCGGATTTGCCGGCAAGAGCCAGGACAGAGTCTTCCGGGAACAATGCCGCTGCCTCCGCGAGCGGGCCGGGCTTGCGCGCGGTAATGCAGACACGGGCACCTTCCGCAACGAACCGCTGGGCAACTGCCAGGCCTATGCCCCTGCTGGCCCCTGTGACAACGGCCGTCTTACCTTCCAGCCGGCGGGCGGGGACGGTGTTTTCTGGCATGGAACTCCTCCGGGTGCTGCGGGGCGCCATACCGACCAACCGACCGGTATGGGGCGCGGATACGGCCAGTCTTTAGCAGCAGCTCCCGCGTGTCAAGGGTTCCAGCGCCGGCAGCCGGTGTGCCGGCAGCCGGTGTACCGGCGGCGCGCAGTCCGGGGAAGCGCAGCGTTCGGCAAACGCAGCGTTCAGCGGTACCGGCGATGGAGGTTCTCACCGGCCTCCGGCGGGTTGGCCCATTCGGAGATCCACGGCCCGGTGCCCTCGGACTGGTCCAGTACTCCGTTTTCCAGCCGGGTGTAGCGTCCCGCCAGGACGCCTTTGGCGAGCTGGCGGTCTTCGGCATCCGAATTGCGCCACAGGTCATCAAAGAGCGTGTCCGTCCGGACCCGCGACTGGGCACAGAAGGCCGCGGCCAGCTCATAGGCTTCTGCGCCCCCAGCGGGGTCCTTCAGCCGCATGGTTTCCGCCCGCATGCAGACTGCAGACACGGCAAAGAGCTCAGCGCCAATGTCCACGATCCGGCCCAGGAACACCTGGTGGTGCTCCAGCCCCGCCTGCCAGCGGGCCATCCCGTAAAACGTGGAACGGGCAAGACGCCGGGATGCGCGGTCAGCGTAGCGCAGGTGTGCGGCCAGGGGGCCAAACTCGGCGTAGGCCGTCGGCACGGAGCCCCGGCCGGCTGCAAGGGTGGGAAGCCAGCGGCCGTAGAACCGGCTGGCCTTCACGGCCGCCCGGGCCTTGCTGCCCAGCGGTGCGTCGGCTACGGCCAGATCACCCGCGGCCTTCAAATGGGCATCCACCGCTTCCCGGGCGATCAAAAGGTGCATGATTTCCGTGCTGCCCTCAAAAACCCGGTTAATCCGCAGGTCCCGCAGCTGCTGCTCGGCGGCCACCGCACGCTCGCCGCGTGCGGCCAGGGAAGCAGCCGTTTCGAATCCCCGCCCGCCGCGGACCTGCACCAGCTCGTCACCAATCCGGTAGGCCATCTCCGACGCCCACAGCTTGGCCAGTGCCGCCTCGATCCGGATGTCCTTGGTCCCGGCGTCGGCCATGGAAGCTGACAGTTCAAAGACGCTCTCCAAGGCAAAGGCGGTTCCGGCAATGAAAGCAACTTTCTTCGCCACTGCCTCGTGCCGGCCGATCGGCTGGCCCCACTGCTCACGTGTGCCGGTCCAGCCCCGGGCAATTTTCAACGACCATTTCCCGGCTCCGGCACACAGTGCGGGAATGGACAGGCGGCCGGTGTTGAGCGTGGTGAGGGCGATCTTCAGGCCCTGGCCTTCCCTGCCAAGCCGGTTGGCGGCAGGCACCCGCACTCCGCGCAGCCGCGTCACGCCGTTTTCAATGCCCCGAAGGCCCATGAAGTTGTTCCGGTTTTCCACGGTGATTCCCGGCGTATCCATTTCCACCACAAAGGCGCTGATACCGCCTTTTTCCGTTCCATGCGGCGGCACGGCTGCCATGACCACCACCAGCTCCGCTATAACCCCGTTGGTGGTCCACAGCTTCACCCCGTTCAGGACGTATTCACTGCCGTCTTCGGAGGGTACCGCGGTGGCACGCATCCGTGCGGGGTCGGAGCCGACGTCGGGTTCTGTCAGCAGGAAGGCGGAGATGGCTCCGGACGCGCAGCGGGGCAGATATTCTTCCTTCTGCGCCTCCGTCCCAAACACCTTGACCGGTTCCGGTACACCGATGGACAGGTGGGCGGACACCAGCGCGCCCAGGCTGGGATGCACGGATCCGAGCAGCATCAGGGCGCGTCCGTAGGCAAGAAGGGACAGTCCCAGTCCGGAATACCGGCGGGGAATCTTCATGCCAAAGACTCCCAAATCCGTCAGGCCCCGCAGGTAGTCGTCCGGGATGATGCCGGTAGTCTCGATCACCTGTCCGTCCAGCGTGGAACAAAAGGCGGCCAGCCGGTCAAGGAAATCGCGCTCCCGGATCGCTTCTTCCGGGTCGGGGAGCTGGGGACGGATGAGGTCCAGGTTATAGCTGCCCATGTAGATGCCCTTGGCGAAACTGGGGCGCCGGTCCTCGGCGATCCGCGATTCCTCCGCCAGCGCCCTGGCATCCCGGGCGGTCACCACTCGCTCCCTGACTGTTTTAACGCCGTCGGTCGAGGTGCTGCGGGCGTCCTGCAGGTCCTTCGTGCTCATGGCACTTCCCCTTTGCTCGGGCTGCTCCAGGCAGCCCCCGTTGGCCGTGCGGCTCAGCCTACGCGCGGTGGCCAGAAGCAGAAAGAGTGTTCGGAAGTATGCCCGTCCAACCGGTCTGGAAGCAAGAATCTTGACAAGACCCCCCTGTATGGGGATGGAATGGTAAGCACACTGATTATTTTCATGCTAACTGGAGACACGTACAGGGAACACGTACAGGGAAGCAGGCAAATGCAGAACGAGGGGGAATGGGAAGCCGTCCGGCTGCTCTCCACGGCAGCGCGTTTGGTGCGGCGGGAAGTGGACAACCGGTTGAGGGATGTGGGCCTGACACAGGAGCGGGTCACAGTCCTGAGGGTCTTGAAAACGGACGGGCCCATGAAGCGCGCCGAGCTGGCCCGGCGGCTTCGGGTGACTGCCCAAACGCTCGGAACGTCGCTGGTCACCATGGCCCGCCAGGGGCTGGTGCGTGAATTGCCTCCTGCCGCTGAGGGTGCCCCGCGCAGGGTGGTGGACATTTCCGACCTTGGCCGCCAAATGCTGGTGCGGGCCGATGACATTGAAGCGGCAGGATTCAGCGCCGATATCCGCCCCGAGCTTCGCAGCGAACTTATTACCCTGATCCGGGAACTGGAAGTCCACCGCGGCGCCGGCGCCTCCGCCCCGTTATAGGCCGCCGTCTCGCTGCAGGCTTGTGCGCGGTGCCGGCCGCGCCGGGTAACGTGATTGATGTACAAGGAAACGTCGTCACGGCCCCAGGCCGGAAGAGGGTTGAAAATGACTGCTGCCATTCGGGTTGCCGCCGCCGATGAGATCGAAGAAGGTACGGCGGTAAAGGTCGACGCCGAGGCTGCCGGAACAGCCGACGACATTGCGGTGTTCCACAGCGACAACGGCAACTTCTACGCACTCAATGACACCTGCACCCATGAGGAAGCGTCGCTGTCCGAGGGCTGGATCGAAGACAACGAAGTGGAGTGCCCCATTCATTCGGCACGCTTCTGCCTGCGCACCGGTGAGGCACTCTGCCTGCCCGCCCTGGTGAATGCAAAGGCCCATCGCGTGGAAGTGCGCGACGGCGAGGTCTACCTGTACCCGGGGGAAGCCCCGGCATAACAACCGGACGGACTCCCATTACGCAAGACTGACGTTGCGTAATTACCCTGAGGATAGGTTAGCCTTACTTTGTCCGGATTTTCCGGGCAGCGTCTCGTAAGAATCCACACCCTTAGTCAAGGAGCCCCCATGGCCCTGTCCCGGATGCGCCGCGCTGCGGCCGTTGCCGCCGTCGCCGTCTTGTCCCTTTCCGCCTGCTCGACCGGCTCTACCAGCGGATCGAGTGACAGCGGCAGCTCTGCAGAAGCGGCAGCCGATTCGTTTCCGGTCACCATTGAGCACGCCTTCGGTGAAACCACCATTGAATCCGCTCCCGAGCGTGTAGCCACGGTGGCCTGGGCCAATGCGGAGACCGCTCTGGCCCTGGATGTTGTTCCGGTGGGCATGCCCACCATCGTGTACGGCGGCAACGAGCAGGGAACCACCCCGTGGATCGATGAAGCGCTGGAAGAACTTGATGCGCCGATCGGGTCCGAAAACGCTCCGGTCCAGTACTCCGAAGCAGACGGTATTGCCTTTGACGATGTGGCAGCCACCAACCCTGATGTCATCCTTGCCGCGTACTCCGGGCTGACGCAGGAAGACTACGACAAGCTTTCCAAGATTGCTCCCGTGGTTGCTTACCCCGATGCTCCCTGGGGCACTTCCTGGCAGGATACCGCCACGATGATCGGTACCGCGCTGGGCGTCAGTGACAAGGCGGAGAAGCTGGTGGCTGACACTGAACAGTCCATCAAGGACGCCGGTGCTAAGTATCCGGAGCTTGCCGGCAAGTCCTTCATCTACGGCAACCTCGCCAAGGGAGCCTCCTCGGTCTACACCTCCCTGGACAACCGCCCCAAGTTCCTGACCGAGCTGGGCATGGTCCAGGCCCCCGTAGTGGATGAGAACGCTCCCGCAGATGCCTTCTACTTCCCGTGGGCCGATGAAGATGCGAACCAGCTGGATTCCGACATCTTCGTGACCTGGGTTGCTGACGACGCAGCCGCTGCCTCGCTCGCTGCGGATCCGCTGCTCGGCCAGATCCCCGCCGTAAAGAACGGCGCCCTGGTTGCCGATTCCGACGCCGAGCGCGTCTTCTCGGTCTCCGCGATCAACGTCCTGAGCGTGCCGTACGCCCTGGACAACGTGGTTCCGATGGTCGCAAAGGCGGCCGCTGCGGCCGACGCCGCCAAGTAGGTCCGCCGTTCGCCCCCTTGGGCGGGCGAGGCTGATTCGAGAGGGCATCCCTGAATTGAGGGATGCCCTCTTGCGTTGTTGAGGCATTGCCGATCTCACGGAAATCATCCGGCTGCCGATTGGACAGGACCCCCGGGGGAGCTGTCACGATCGAAAGTATGCAAGATGTTCTTACCGCTGTGTCCGGGTTCAAACCCCTGTTAGGTGTTCTCATAGCCGTGGCTGCGGCCCTGCTGCTGGCCCGGATGGTGAGGGAATCCACCGCAAGGATATTCCGGCGCGTTCCGAGGATCCGCGAGGTAACCGCGCTCGGACGCAACCCGCTGCGGCTGACGCTGTCCCTGATGGGCATCCGGATTGCCATGGGCATCACGATGCGCGGCTCCGAGTGGTTCCAATCGATTAACTACGGACTGACCCTGGCGCTTATTGCATCCCTTGCCTGGCTCGCCGTGGTGATCCTGCTCATCATTGAGGCGATGCTCCTCACCAAGTACAAGACGGACACCAAGGACAACCGCCGGATGCGCCGGCTCAAGACGCAGGTGATACTGGGCCGGCGGGTCGGGGTGGCCGTCATCATCACGGTTGCCGTGGCCTGCGTGCTGCTCACCATTCCGGAGGTCCGGGCCCTCGGTGCCGGTATCCTCGCCTCGGCCGGTTTGATCTCCATCGTTGCCGGTCTGGCGGTGCAGAGCACCCTGACCAATGTTTTTGCCGGCATGCAGCTGGCCTTCACCGACGCCATCCGCGTGGACGACGTTGTTGTCGTGGAAACCCAGTGGGGAACCATCGAGGAAATCACCATGACCTATGTGGTGGTGCACCTCTGGGATGACCGGCGGCTGATCCTGCCCTCCACCTACTTCACCACCACCCCGTTCGAGAACTGGACCCGCAAGCAGTCCGCCATCCTGGGCACCGTGGAACTGGACCTGGACTGGGGCGCCCCGGTGGGAGACCTGCGCGCCCACCTCAAGGAAACTCTGGCCGGCACCGAGCTCTGGGACGGCCGCACCGGCGTCCTGCAGATCACCGATGCGGTCAACAGCCTGGTGCGCGTGCGCATCCTCGTCAGTGCCGCGGACAGCGGCGCACTGTTCGACCTGCGCTGCCTGGTCCGCGAGGCGATGGTGACCTATCTGCAGGAATGGCACCCCGGAGCCCTGCCCCGGCAGCGCTGGGCCCAGGTCCAGGAAGACGGGCCGAAGGTCCACAGCGGCCCGCGGTCCATCCCCGGCGGCGGAGATCCGCAGGACACGAGCACGTCCCAGTTCTTCACCGGCTCCCTTGAAGCAGTGGACCGGCGCCACTCCTTCACCGGACCGGGACAGCAGGTTTTTGACGAGCGTGAGGAATCAACCTCAGAGGAGTAGCACGGGGTTCAAGGCTGCCGTTCAGCTTCCCGCCGTTGACAACCCGGGTGCCGTCTGGCTGGCTTGGGGCAGGCGACCCGCGGCCGGCGGGCACTGAAGAGGGGTGCAGCAATGGCTGATGAATTTGTGGTCCACGAACTCCAGGGCTCCACGGTATGGGCCAAGGACGGTGAGCGGCTGGGGCTTGTTGGCGAGGTGCACCTGGACCGCGCCACCGGTGCCCCCGAGTGGATTACGGTGGCGCTCGGGCTCTTTGAAACGCGTCAGCACTTTGTTCCGCTGGCCGGTGCCCGGCGCGATGACGAAGACATCTACGTGAACTACACCCGGCAGGCCGTGGACGACTCGCCGCAGGTGGACCCCGACAGCGCCCTCAGCCCGGAGGAAGAGACGCTGCTGGCCGACTATTACCGGAAGTTCTCACTTTAGGCCGCAGCAACCGGATCCATACAGGGAGGTCCTTTGGGAGTAAGCACACTTACCAATAGGATGAAGGCCAGTAGTCCAATGGATCCAGGAGGCCGTCATGGCACAGCAGGACAATCGGGAAGGGGCCCAAACGGCTCCCAGCCCGGACGACGCGAGTAAACCGGACAGCCCGGCAGAGGTCACCAAGCCCAGCTGGAAGTACATTGCACGGAAGACGCTCCGCGAGTTCAGCAAGGATCAGTGCACCGACCTCGCTGCGGCACTGACATATTACACGGTCCTGGCACTCTTCCCGGCACTGCTGGCACTGGTGTCGATTCTTGGACTGGTGGGGCAGGCTGAGAGCACCACCAACGCCATGCTGGATCTCCTTAAGGAATTCGCCCCCGGCAGCGCCGTGGAGGTCCTGGAAGGCCCGATCGAACAGCTGACTTCCTCGAGCAGCGCCGGACTCGCGCTGATCGTCGGTATTGTCGGCGCCCTTTGGTCCGCCTCCGGCTACGTCAAAGCCTTTGGCCGGTCCATGAACCGCATCTATGAGGTGGAGGAGGGTCGGCCGGCCTGGAAGCTGCTGCCGACCCAGCTCCTGGTTACCCTCATCCTCATCCTGCTGGTTGCCGCCCTGCTGATGATGCTGGTGCTCAGCGGTCCGGTTGCCGAGACACTGGGCAACTTCATCGGGCTCGGCTCCGAGGCCGTCACGGTCTGGAACATCGCCAAATGGCCCGTGATGCTGATCTTCGCCGTTTTGCTCGTGGCCATTCTGTACTACGCCACCCCCAACGTGAAGCAGCCCAAATTCCGCTGGATGAGCATGGGTGCTTTCATTGCACTGATCGTGCTGGGGATCGTCACGCTGGGCTTTAGCTTCTATGTGGCAAACTTCGGCAACTACAACGCCACGTACGGTGCCATTGGCGGCGTGATCGTGCTTCTGCTGTGGCTCTGGCTGGCTAACGTATCCCTGCTGTTCGGCGCCGAGTTTGACGCCGAGGTGGAGCGTGGACGCGAACTGCAGGCCGGGATCCAGGCCGAGGAGTCCGTCCAGCTGCCCCCGCGCGACACGCGCCAGATCGACAAGCGCCAGGAACAGATGGAAAAAGACATTGAGCAGGGCCGCGAGCTGCGCCAGCAGCACGCGGGCAAGGACTACGACGACGACCTGCGCTAGCTGACAGCACGGACGTCCTGCGGGTCAGGCGATTCAAAAGAGGCCGGCCCCGAGCACGAACGCTCGGGGCCGGCCTCTTTTGATGTGTCAGGGCTAGTGCTGCTTGGCCTTAACCACCCGGCGCACGAAGTACAGGATCACACCGACGGCGAGCAGGATTCCGGCCCGCAGCCACACCGCCCCGGACTGCTGGGCCAGCAGCAGGATGCAGGACGCAATGGCCAGATAGGGCAGTACCAGGGGAGTGCGGAAGTGCTGATGGTCCACCGCATCCCTGCGCAGGACAATCACAGAGATGTTGGTGCTCAGAAAGACAAAGAGCAGGAGCAGCACCACGGTTTCAGCCAGCGAGGCCAGCTCACCGGTCATCGTCAGGACCATGGCGACGGCCGTGGTGGCGCTGATGGCCACCCACGGCGTCTTGCGGTTCGGCAGGACCTTGGCGAAGACCCCGGGGAAGAGGCCCTGTTCCGCCATTCCGTAGGTCAGCCGGCTGGACATGATCATGGTGAGCAGGGCACCGTTTGCAACGGCCACCAGCGCAATCAGGCTGAACAGCCAGTCCGGTACGCCGTATCCGGTGGCGCTGACCACGTCCAGCAGCGGTCCGCTGGAATTGGCCAGGTCTTCAGTGGGCAGGGCGGAGGCAGCCGCCAGGCCGATCAGCACGTACACCACCCCGGCCGTCAGCATCGCACCGAAGAGTGCCCTCGGATAGATGCGGCTGACGTCGCGGACTTCTTCGGCAACGTTGGCGGACACTTCAAAGCCCACGAAGGAGTAGTACGCGATCACCGAGGCGCCCAGGACGGCCGTTGCCGGGTTGACGCCGTCGGGGAATTGCGTGATTTGCTCGGTGTAACCGTCTCCGCGGCCCACCATGAACGCCACCAGCACAATCACGAGGATCAGGCCGGAGAGCTCGATAACGGTCATCACCACATTGCTGCGCACGGACTCGGAGATTCCCCGTGCGTTGAGCAGGGCGATGAGGAGCAGAAAGACAATTGCCGCGGGCACCGGAGGCACGTCCAGGAACGGCGACAGATAGTCGCCGCTAAAGGCCAGGGACAGCCCGGCGGCGCTGGTGACACCGGCGGCCAGCATGCAGTACCCCACCAGGAAGGAGACGGCGGGGCGCTTGAAGGCGCGTTCAGCAAAAACCGCCGCTCCGCCGGCCTTGGGGTACTTGGTGACCAGTTCCGCGTAGGAGGAAGCAGTTAGCAGTGCCAGCAACAGGGCCACTGCAAGCGGCACCCACACGGCACCGCCGACTTCGCCGGATACCTCGCCCACCAGGGCGTAGATGCCTGCTCCCAGAACATCCCCCAGGATGAAGAGGTACAGCATGGGCCCGGTGATCCCCTGCTTGAGTTTGGAGCCGGATGCGGCCTGTGTGCTGTTGTTCATGGGAGCAACTTTAGGACAAAAGTAAGGTTGCTGACCATTTCCAAAATCTGTTGTACAAAAGAATCATGACTGTTGCTTCTGCGGCCCGCGCCGCCAGCCATGACGTGGTGATTATTGGCGGCGGAATCGCCGGCCTGACGGCGGCCACCGTGCTTGGACGCGCCCGCCGCCGGGTGGCGGTGATTGACGCCGGCTATCCCCGTAATTCTCCCGCCGGCCATGTTCACGGCTTTCCCTCCCGCGACGGCGTTGATCCGGAGCATCTGCTGGAGCTTTGCCGCTCCGACCTGGAACGGTATGACGTGGAGGTGCTGTCCGGGCGGGCCAAGCAGCTGGAGCCGGACCGGTCGGTGAAGCTGGCAGACGGAAGGGTGCTGCGGGGCCGGCACGTGGTCATTGCCACCGGGCTGAGGGATGTCCTGCCGGAAGTCTCCGGGGCGCGGGAGCGCTGGGGCAAGGACCTGCTGCAGTGCCCCTACTGCCACGGCTGGGAGGTGGCGGACCGTCCGCTGGTTGTCCTGGGTTCAAGTCCGTCCGCTGTGCAGCAGGCATTCCTTGTCCGCAGCTTTTCGTCGGAGGTGACGCTGATTGTCCAGGAGGGACTGGACCTGACCTCGGAGGATGCCCGGTCCCTGGCGGCCATGGGCGTGCAGATCGTGGAGGGTGCCGCGGTGAACCTGCTGGTGCATGACGATGCCCTGACGGGCGTGAAACTGGCAGACGGGCGGCAGCTGGACTGCCGGGCCGTGTTCTGTGAACCCGGCGCCTCAGTGGACCCGTTGCCGTGGTCCGTTCCCGGGTGCCGCCGTGATGCCGACGGCTGCCTGGAAACCGACGCCGCCGGACGGACCGGTGCCTACGGCGTCTGGGCCGTTGGCAACGTCACCGATCCGTCCAGCCAGGTGGTGGCTGCTGCCGGGGACGCTTACCGCCTTGCGGTGAGCCTGAATGCGGAGCTGCTGGAAGAGGACGTCCGGGCTGCGCTCAGCGCCGGGGAGCGAGAAGGGGCGAGCCTTTAACTCCCTCGCCCCGGGTCAGTCCGTCCAGAACAAACTTCAGCGATTCAATGGAGGTGCGGCGCGGATTCCAGCCCAAAACCTCCCGCGCCCGCGAGGTGTCCATGATCGGGGCGCCGGCCGCCATGTCGATCCAGCCCGGATCGGTGCGCTGCAGGTGCGCGGCCCAGGTCAGGCCGACGACGGCGCGCACCAGTTTTACCGGAATGTTCAGCAGGCGCCGCGCACCGAGGACCCCGGCGAGGATCTCCGGGGTAATCACCGGATCCGCGGCAATGTTGAAGGCGCCCTCGGCGCGCTGGTCCAGCACCCGCCAGTAGGCATCTGCCATGTCATCGGCGTGGACAATCTGGAAGGAAAACTCCTGCGGCAGGGGGATCAGCGGCAGGCTGAGCTTGTTCAGGATGAATTTGGGAACCAGCGGCCCCAGGAAGTAATTGCCGATTTCGTTTCCGGCGTCCGATGAGAAGATCAGGCCCGGGCGGAGGCGGGCCACGGGGATCTCGGGGTACTCACGCTCAAACGCGTCGAGCAGCGCTTCCTGTTCGCCCTTGTGCCGGCTGTAGTGCGAACTGGCGATACCCCGTGCAGGCCAGGACTCGTCGGTGAGCTTGTCCTTGGACGCAGGGGAGTAGGCCCCCACGGAGGAGGCGCAGACAAACTGGCGCACTCCGGCCGCAGCAGCTGCCGCCAGCGCGTTTTCGGTTCCGTGCACGTTGATGCGGTGCAGTTCCGCCTCGTCATGGTTGGGCTGGATGGCCCAGGCCAGATGGACGACGGCGTCGGCTCCCCTCAGCGCCTCTGTCAGCTTCTCCCGGCCCTCACCGGTGGCGATATCGATGCTGTGCCATTGGACGCCGTCGTACGGCGGGGCGCTGGTGTCTGGCACCCTGCGGGCAATACCCACAATTTCCAGGTCCCCTCCGCGTTCACCGCGGGCCTGTGCCAGCCGGCGCAGCAGGGCTGTGCCAACATTTCCGGTTGCTCCGATAACAGCTACTCGCATGTGGCTCAATTCCTCCGGCTTATGGTGATGGGACAGGGCTGGCGCTGACCACGACTCTACCGGTGGGGCGGCAGTACAGGGAATGCAGGACCGATTGGTGCCGTTAGGGTTGAGTACCAGAACGAAGTACGTACCAGAACGGGAAATCCCATGGCTGACAGCACTGCAACAGACCAGGACAACGGCTCGGAGTTCAGCACGCGCGGAGCGTATGTCACCGGCGGAACGGAATACACCCGGGACACCAACTACATCGAAACGCGGATCACGCGCGACGGGCGCGACGGTTATCCGGTGGAAGCCGGGCGGTACCGGCTGATCGCCGCCCGGGCCTGCCCCTGGGCCAACCGGACCATCATCGTGCGCCGGCTCCTCGGCCTGGAGGATGCCATCTCGCTGGGAACCCCCGGGCCCACCCACGATGCCCGCAGCTGGACCTTCGACCTGGATCCGGACGGCAGGGATCCCGTGCTGGGTATTGAGCGCCTGCAGGAAGCGTTTTTCCGGCGCACGCCCGGCTACAGCCGCGGGATCACCGTTCCGGCGATCGTGGACATTCCCAGCGGAGCCGTGGTGACCAACAATTTCCCGCAGATTACCGAGGACTTCTCCACCGAGTGGAAAGACTTCCACCGCGACGGCGCACCGAACCTGCTGCCGGCCGAGCACATGGAGGAGATGCGCGCCGTCAACAAGCGCGTCTTCACCGAGATCAACAACGGCGTTTACCGCTGCGGCTTCGCCGGATCCCAGGAAGCTTACAACGCCGCCTACGACCGCCTGTGGGCGGCCATGGACTGGCTGGAGGACAGGCTCTCCCGCCAGCGCTACCTCATTGGGGACACGATCACCGAGGCCGATGTCCGGCTCTTCACCACTTTGGTGCGGTTCGACGCGGTTTATCACGGCCACTTCAAGTGCAACCGGAACAAGCTCACGGAAATGCCGAACCTCTGGGGCTACGCCCGGGATCTTTTCCAGACGCCGGGCTTCGGGGACACCGTGGATTTTGAGCAGATCAAAGCCCACTATTACATCGTCCACGAGGACATCAACCCCACCGGGATCGTGCCCAAGGGCCCGGATCTGTCCGGCTGGCTGACCGAACATCACCGCGAGCAGCTCGGCGGCCGGCCGTTCGGCGACGGAACGCCTCCGGGGCCGGTCCGCGAGGGCGAAGAGGTCGCTCCGGGACACGGAGCACTCTGAGCCCGGCCCGTCCTGCGGCTATTACTTCGGCCGGACGCTAATAGGGCACAGAAATGTTTCTTAAGCGCCTCGACGGTAGGTTAGCCTTACTTAAGATCATTCCGTCTTAAGGAGGTGCCGCCGTGGGCGTGAACATCAGCTCCCCCGCTCCGGCACCGCAGGATTTTCGGTCCGGGGCATCGGCGCGGACCGTGCCGTCCCCTTCAGGGCCTGCCCGGAACGGCCGCCGGCTGGCCCTGCTGGCGGCCTTCATCGGCCTGCTGGCACTGGCTTGCCTGGCATCGGTGACCTTCGGAGCCCGCGCACTGCCCTTTGGAACCGTCATTGACGCCTTGACCGCCAACGACCCGGCGAACGGCGACCACGCGGTGGTCCTGTCACGGATTCCCCGTACCGTGCTCGGTCTGCTGGCCGGAGGAGCGCTGGGCCTCGCGGGTGCCGCCATGCAGGGCGTGGCACGAAATCCGCTGGCGGACCCGGGAATTCTTGGTGTCAATGCCGGAGCAGCGTTCTTTGTGGTCCTCGGCATCTACGGCTTCGGTGTTTCCACCTTCCTCGGATACGTCTGGTTCGCGCTGGCGGGGGCGGCACTGGCCGCCGTCCTGGTCTATACCGTGGCGAGCCTGGGCCGCGAGGGCGCCACTCCGGTGAAACTTGCCCTGGCCGGCGCCGCACTGTCCGCCGGACTCGGTTCGCTGATGAGCGCAGTGCTGGTCTCCAGCCAGCAGACACTGGACATCTTCCGGTTCTGGCAGGCGGGCAGCCTCTCCGGCCGGGGCTGGGACGTCATCACCGCCGTCGTTCCCTTCCTGGCCCTGGGCGCCGTCATTACGCTGTGTGCCGGCCGGGCACTGAACGGATTGTCCCTGGGGGATGACCTGGCCCGCGGACTGGGGCAGCGGGTGGGCCTCAGCCGCGCAGTCACTGCGCTGGGAGTGGTGCTGTTGTGCGGCGCCGCCACGGCTGCCGTCGGACCCATTGGTTTTGTCGGGCTGGTTATCCCGCACATGGTCCGCGCTTTGACCGGCCCGGACTACCGGTGGATCCTTCCTTTCTCCCTCGTCCTGGCACCGGTGCTGCTGCTGGTGGCGGACATCATTGGACGCCTGGTGCTGCCCCCCGGTGAAGTTCCCGTGGGGGTCATGACCGCAATCATCGGCGCCCCGGTCTTTATCTGGCTGGTCCGCAGCCGGAAGCAGGCCCAGCTGTGAGCGCGCTGCTGGAGCAGGCGGGAACACCGGCGGAATCCGGTGGCAGGCGTACGGATGCCGGCCCCGGAGCGGCCCTGGTCCGGGCAGCCCGCCGCAGGTCCCTTCGCCGCGGCCGGACCATAACCGCGGTCCTGGCCGCCGCCGTCGTCATCCTTTTTGCCGTGAGCATCCTGCTGGGAACCTACACCGTCACCATCCCGGATTTCTTCCGGATCCTTGGCGGGGAGAAGATTCCCGGCGCCACGTTCATCGTGATGGAGAGCAAACTCCCGCGGGCCGTCATCGGCCTCATGGTGGGCGCCGCGTTCGGGATTTCCGGCAGCATCTTCCAGACCATGCTGCGCAACCCGCTCGCCAGCCCGGACATTATCGGCATCAGCTACGGTGCCAGTGCCAGTGCAGTAACGGCCATCGTGGTTTTCGGTGCCGCCGGGAGCACGGTGTCACTGGCTGCCCTGTGCGGGGCGCTGGTGGTGGCACTGGCCATCTACCTGCTCTCCCGCCGGGGCGCTGCAGCCGGTTACCGGCTGATCCTGGTGGGCATCGGGTTCGCGGCCGTCATGCAGTCCATCGTGACCTTCCTGATGACGCGCACCGACGTCCGGACTGCGTCGCAGGCGCTGGTCTGGCTGAACGGTTCCCTGAATTCCAGCAGCTGGGAACGCGCTGTTCCCCTGGCTGCGGCACTGCTCGTCCTGCTCCCTGCCGCTGCCGTCCTGGCGCGGCAGCTGCGCGGACTTGAACTGGGTGATGACACAGCCGCAGGCCTTGGCGTGCGGGTGGAAGCGTCACGGCTGGGACTGCTGGCCGCCGGCGTGGCACTGGCCGCCGTGGCCACCGCCGCTGCCGGGCCGGTCTCCTTCATCGCGTTCCTCTCCGGGCCCATTGCGCGCCGGCTGCTGGGCGGGCGCAACTCCCTCGCCGTATCAGCCCTGGTGGGAGCGGTGATCGTTCTCGCGGCCGATTTTGCCGGAGCCAATTTGGTACCCGGAATATCACTGCCCGTGGGCGTAGTGACCGGTGCCCTCGGCGCCCCGTTCCTGCTGTGGCTCCTGGTCACCGCCAACCGTGTAGGCCGAGGAGGCTGAGATGGGCGAAAAACCCAACGACAACACCCTGAGTGCCCGGGACCTGGTGCTTTCCTACGGCGAGCGCGTGGTGGTGGACGGCTTGTCCGTCACTCTGCCCGCCGGCCGGATCACGATCATCGTCGGGGCCAATGCCTGCGGAAAATCCACTCTGCTGCGCGGCATGTCACGCCTGCTCAAGCCGGCAGGCGGCGTCGTACTGCTGGGGGACCGCGACATCCATGCCCGGCCCGCCCGGGAGGTGGCCCGCACGCTTGGCCTGCTGCCCCAGACGCCCACCGCACCGGACGGCATCACCGTGGCGGACCTGGTTGGGCGGGGCCGCTATCCGCATCAGGGGTGGTTCCGCCAGTGGACGCCCGACGACGACGCCGCCGTCGCCGCCGCGCTGGAAGCAACCGGGACCCTGGACCTGGCTGAACGGAACGTGGACGAGCTTTCCGGCGGCCAGCGCCAGCGGGTGTGGATTGCCATGGCCCTGGCCCAGGAGACAGAGATACTGCTGCTGGATGAGCCCACCACCTTCTTGGACGTCACTCACCAGATTGAGGTGCTGGATCTGGTCACCGACCTCAACAGCCGGGCGGGCACCACCGTGGCAATCGTCCTGCATGACCTGAATCTTGCTGCCCGGTACGCCGATCACCTGATCGCCATGAAGTCCGGTGCCATTGCTGCCCAGGGTGCGCCGGCGGACATCCTGACCGAGGACCTGGTCCGCGACGTGTTTGGCCTTGAGTCCCGGGTCATTGAGGACCCGGTCTCCGGAACCCCCATGGTGGTGCCGCTCGGCCGCCACCATGCGCGTCCGCGCACGGAGACCGAACCGCCAAAACCCGTGGGCTATCTGCCCAACCCGCAGGACGCCCGCCCCGAACCCGAATCAGAAACCCGCCTGGAGGCCGCATCGTGACACAGGTCAATACCCGCACCGGAGCAACTGCGGTACCCCGCAAGGCCCGCCGTGCCTCAAGTGCGGGAGCCGTGATGTGCTTCGATGTGGAAGTACGCCGGATCCAGCGGCTCAGCGACAACTTCCAGCGCATCACCTTTGCGGGGCCCTGCCTGGCCGAATTCGGTGTGCAGGGCCTGACCCATGACCTGCGCATCAAAGTAGTGGTGCCCTCCGTCGGCGCCGACGGCCGGCAGATCCCTGTACCGGAGTTCGACTGCAGCGACACCTCCTGGTACCGGAACTGGCTGCAGCTGGATGCCTCCGTCAGGGGTTCCATGCGGACCTACACAGTCAGGTCCGCCCGCTGCTCCGGCGCGGACCCCGAAATCGACGTGGACTTTGTCCTGCATTTCGATGAGCAGGGACGGGGCGGTCCCGCCTCCAGCTGGGCCGCCGACGCGAAACCCGGGGACCGGGTCAGCATTATCGGCCCCAACGTTGCCCACTGCGTCACCGCCGAGTCTTACGGCGGCATTGAATGGCGGCCGGGCATGGCCCGCCACATTCTGCTCGCCGGGGATGAAACCGCAGTTCCCGCCATCACCGCAATCCTGGAATCCCTGCCCGCCGATATCACCGGACACGCGCTTTTGGAGGTTCCCTCCGGGTCCGACGAACAGCCGGTATCCACGGAATCCTCCGTGCAGGTGACCTGGCTGCCCCGCGGCGCGCGGCCGCACGGTGAACTGCTCGAGGCCGCGGTCCGCAGCGCCGTCGCCCTGCCGGGCTGGGCTTCCGTGGCCGGAGCGCCGGTGCCGCCCCGGCCGCAGATTGAAGACGTCAATGTGGACGAAACCATCCTCTGGGAGACCCCGCAGCGGCTGACTCCTACGGCAGTGCAGGGAACGCCGAACCCGCATACCCCGTCCGGCGCGCTGCCGTTCTATGCCTGGATTGCCGGTGAAGCCGCAGTGGTTCGCGGGCTGCGCCGCTACCTGGTCACCGAAGCCGGAATCGACAGGAAACAGGTTGCCTTTATGGGGTATTGGCGCAGCGGGCGCGCCGAGTCGTAATGCCTCAAGCCTGCCGCTGCCGAAAAGCTTCGCTGTGACGCGGATCTGAGAGGGTCCGGTAGTTCCTCACATTTTGTGTAAGTGGCCCATGCCCGGCCGGTAAAGTTAAAACCGCTGGGAGCAGGGCTCCCGCCTCAAAGAGATTCTGTCTTTCACTGCCCCTTTGCCGACAACTGCTCAGAGGTGATGGATTACGAAATACTCATTGCAGACCCCCCACTTCCTGTCCGAGCTCCGGGAACGCGTGTCGGATCTGGCAACGCAGCTGAATCCGCGCCGGATGCCCGATCCGGTCCGCCGAACCTGCGCCCTGAGCGCGGGCGCAGTGCTCGCACTGGGTTCGGTGGTTATGGGGACCGCTGAAGCATCCCGGAATGCATTGGCCCTGGACCGCACAGCAGCAGTGTCGGATCTGGCTCCGGCACAGCCAGCCCCTGAAGAGAATGCCCAGCCTGCTCCGCCCCCAGCGGAAGCTCCCGCCCCGGAAGCTCCCGCCGCGGCAGCTCCCGCCCCGGAGGAAGCTCCGGCTGCGGAGCCGGCTCCGGAACCTGCGGCTGAACCGGCTGCGGAACCTGCAGAGGAAGCCGCCTCCGTCCCGCTGGATTCCCTGCGCGTGACGTCGCCGTTTGGCTGGCGGGAGAACCCGCTGCTGGGCAACGGTGCCCTGGAATGGCACACCGGAATCGATTTCGGCGCGCCCATGGGTACCCCGGTGAAGTCCACCGCCCCGGGAACCGTGGTTTACGCGGAGTACCACCAGTACGGCGGCCTGCGCATTGTGGTGGACCACGGAGACGGCGTTCAGACCACCTACAACCACCTCAACGAAATTTGGGTCGAGGTGGGCCAGGAAGTGGGCTTCAACGAAGTGATTGGCTCTGTAGGCAGCACCGGGAACTCCACCGGTCCGCACCTGCACTTTGAAGTGCTGCTGAATGAGGAATACCAGGATCCCGCGGTCTGGCTGGGACTCTAGGCGGAATATTCCTGTAGCGGCATATTCCAGAACTGCATACCCGCGGCACGGAGCCGGCCCCGCATGCGGGGCCGGCTCCGGCGTTTGCTAAACCTGCGGATTGCTGAGGACGGCAGGATCCTTGGGGCCGTGCGGCATGCGGACCCGGAGCGCGCTGGGGTCCACCCGGAAGGCGACGTGGGACGCCTTGCCCAAGTTGTCGCCGTCGACCTCAAACTCCTGCGGTGTCTCCGTGAAGATTTCCGCTTCCTTGCACTGGTAATACTCCACCGACGCCTGCTTGCCCTTGCCCCGGCGCAGCAGGCCGGCCGCGACACCGAGCCAGCCAAGCCGGCCCTTGGGGGCCATGGTCATGATGTCCAGCAGCCCGTCATCAATCCGTGCACCGGGGAAGATCTCAAGTCCGCCCATGATCTTTCCGCAGTTCCCGCCCATCACGCTGCGCGGATAGCCGTGAATTTCCTTGCCGCCGTCCAGCCGGATAGTGCTCTTAACCGGTTTGCCGGGCAGGTTGCGGATGCCTGCGTCCACATACGCCAGCCAGCCGACCCGGTCCTTCAACGCGTCATTCGTATCACCCATGAGCGCCGCGTCATAGCCGAGCCCGGCCATGACCAGGAAGACATCACCTTTCAGTGCCCGGTCCAGGGTGACGTGGACGACGTCGATATTGCGCTCGGTTCCGGTCAGGGCGGCTGCGACTGCGGCTGCCGGATCGTCCACGGCAATATCCAGGTTCCGGGCCAGCAGGTTTCCCGTCCCCAAAGGAAGCAGGCCCAGGGGAGTATCCGTACCCGTCAGCTCCGCGGCGACGCAGCGCACCGTGCCGTCACCTCCTGCGGCGATCACCAGATCAACGCCCGCTTCCAGTGCCTGGCGTGCCATGCCGCGGCCGGGATCCTCGGCAGTAGTCTCCAGCCACAGGGGCTCATCCCAGTCTTCGTCGCGGCAGATTCCGTTCACCAGGGAGCGGATGTCCACATCTGTTTTCTTGGTCGGATTGACGATGACGGCGACACGCTGGCGCTTTTGGGCAGATGAGCTGGCCATGGGTTCCTTTGATTGCTGCTGTTCGGCTTGTTCAGAGTCTAATCCGCCCCGGCACCGGCCCGGGGCGGATGCGGAAAGTGGCGGATCGGCTTGTACCCTGTGGGAGTGACTTTTACTTCTCGATACGTGGCCCTGGGTGACTCTTTCACCGAAGGTGTGGGGGACTGGGATGATTCCCGCCCCAACGGCGTGCGTGGCTGGGCGGACCGCGTGGCCGAACAGCTGATCCTTGCCGACGGGTCCTGGGGATACGCCAACCTGGCAATCCGCGGCAAGAAGCTCCACCAGGTGCTCGCAGAGCAGGTTGACGCCGCCCTCGCCCTGGAGCCCACGCTGGTGACCCTGTACGCCGGCGGCAATGACATCCTGCGGCCCAGGGTGGACATTGATGCCCTGGTGGACGCGTACGACGCCGGGATAGCAGCACTGCGCGCCTCAGGCGCCGCGGTGCTCGTGTTCACCGGGTTCGACTCCGGCCGCGCCCCCGTCTTTGGAGCCACCAGGGGACGTACGGCCCTGTACAACGAGCTGGTGCGGGAATCCGCGGACCGCCGCGGTGCGGAACTGGTGGATTACTGGCGGATGAAGGAACTGCAGGATGAAAGGTATTGGGACGTCGACCGGCTGCACATGTCCCCGGCCGGACACATGCTCACCGCCAAGAAGGTCCTGGAGGTCCTGCGGCACACGGATGCCATTGATGTGCCGGAGCTGGACGAGCTGCCGGCCCGGACCCGGGCGGACCAGCTGCGCCGGGACGCACAGTGGGCCAAGCAGTATCTGGGGCCATGGGTGGGCCGCCGGCTGAGGGGGGTCTCTTCGGGGGACAACCTCTCGCCCAAGTACCCCGTTCCGGTGCATCTGCCGGTTCCCGTGCGCTCCTGAACCGGGTTTTCAGCGGGCTGAAAACGGTTGTGGTGAGGTGTTTCACAGAATTCCCCGACCGCCCTGTAAATTCGTGGAATTTACCTCCAAATAAGTGCACATAATTCGGCGCGGGCGTGCTGATAATTCGGTAACCCCCGGTGTTCTTCCTAAACTTGATGGTCTGCCTGACGCCTTTCACGGCGTATGGCCGGTTGCTTCCGATACACGCAGCTGACTTCTAGAAAGAAAGCCACCATGCCTAAAGATGCACCCACCGTGCGCCGTCCTGTCCTCAGGCGCCGCCGACTGAAGGTCGATGACGTGAACGTCGTCGACAAATCGATGATGAAAAAAGCCGTTGGCGGAACCGTCGTCGGCAACACCATGGAATGGTTCGATATTGGTGTCTACGGCTACCTTGCCGTCACCATGGGCGCCGTTTTCCTTTCCGAGGCCGATGCCTCCGCCCAGCTGATCTTCAGCCTTGGCGTTTTCGCTGCCACCTTCCTGGCCCGCCCCCTGGGCGGAGTTGTTTTCGGCCGCCTCGGTGACCGGCTGGGCCGCCAAAAGATCCTGGCCGTAACGCTGATCATGATGGCAGCTTCTACCTTCGTGATCGGGCTCCTGCCCGGATATGACCAGATCGGCATGTGGGCTCCGGTCCTGCTGATCCTGATGAAGCTCATCCAGGGTTTCTCCACCGGCGGCGAGTATGCCGGTGCCACCACCTTTGTCACGGAATACGCCTCGGACAAGCGCCGCGGCTACCTCTCCAGCATCCTGGACCTGGGCAGCTACATGGGGTTCGCCCTCGGTGCCGGCGTGGTCTCCATCATGCAGCTCTCCCTCAGCGAAGAAACCATGCTGGACTGGGGCTGGCGCATTCCGTTCCTTATCGCCGGTCCGCTGGGGCTGATTGCCGTGTATTTCCGGCTGAAGATCGAAGAATCCCCGGCCTTCCAGGCAACCCTGGATGCGCAGGAAGAAAATGCCGCTTCAGACAATCCCCAGAGCGAGACGGCGCCTCCCGGCACCCTGGCCATGATCGGCCTCTACTGGCGCCCGATCCTGGTGGCCATGGTGCTTGTTGCTGCTGCCAACACCGTGGGCTACACCCTCACGTCCTACATGCCGTCCTACCTCACGGACTCCATGGGATACGACCCGCTGCACGGAACGCTCCTGACCATCCCCGTGCTGGTGCTGATGGCGCTGTGCATTCCGCTGTGCGGCAAGCTTTCGGACCGCATCGGGCGCCGTCCGGTCCTGCTGATGGGTGCAGGTTCCACCATTGTGCTGGCGGTTCCGGCCTTCCTGCTGATCGCCCTGGGCCCGGTCTGGTCCACCCTGCTGGGTCTGGTGCTGCTGGCTGTGCCCGTGACGTTCTACGTTTCCAACCTTGCTTCCGCGCTTCCCGCGCTGTTCACCACAGCAAGCCGCTACGGCGCCATGGGTATCTCCTATAACTTCGCGGTGGCAATCTTCGGCGGCACTGCCCCGCTGATCATGCAGGGCCTGATCAACCTGACGGACAATGATCTGATGCCGGCCTTCTGGCTGATGGCAACATCCGTGGTTGGTGCCGTGGCCGTTTACGTCATGAGGGAATCCGCCAACCGGCCCATGCCCGGCTCGATGCCCAGCGTGGACACGCCCGCCGAAGCCCGGGAACTGGTGGCCACCCAGGATGAAAACCCCCGGCTCGATGTCGATTCCCTGCCGTTCGACGCCGTGCCCGCCGAGTCCGGCAAGTAGCCGGAACAGCGGGCCGCCGCGCCCGCCAATCATTGAAGCCTCAACTAACCGTGGGAGGATGGATGCATGAGTAACTCCGATGCTTCTTCTGCCCCGTGGCTGAGCCCCGATGAGCGGCGGGCGTGGCTCGCGCTGTACGCCCTGGCCACCCGGCTCAATCCCACGCTGGACGCCGAGCTGTTCAAGCGGTCCCGGATCACGCTCTTTGACTACCACGTCCTGGCGATGACGTCCGAGGCTCCCTGCCGGAACCTGCCGATGAGTGAACTGGCCGCCCGGTCCAACGCATCGCTGTCCAGGCTTTCGCATGTGGTCAAGAAGCTGGAAGGCCGCGGCTGGATGGAACGCTCTCCGTCTCCGGATGATGCGCGGGTCACTACCGCCTCCCTGACGGACGAGGGCATGGCGGCCCTGGAGCAGCTGGCTCCGGATCATGTCCGCTCAGTGCGGAACCTTGTGTTTGACGGCCTGGACGAACGGGACGTGGCGGACCTTGAACGCATAGGCCGCCGCATCCTGAGCCGGATCGAGCCAGGCAACAGCATCGTTGAGGACAACAATCCGGAAAACGGCATTTGTTAGCCTTGAAGGACAGCAGAGAGACTACCGCCCCCACCGAGAGGTAATCCCCCATGCAGGCCCCCCGAATCCTGACCATCATCCTTGCCGGCGGAACAGGCGGGCGTCTCGGCGCGCTCACCGACCACCGTGCCAAGCCGGCCATGCCGGTCGCCGGGTCCTATCGGCTGATTGACGTTCCGTTGTCCAATCTGCACAACAGCGGCCTGGCCGATGTCTGGATTGTGGAGCAGTACCAGCCGAAATCCCTCAATGACCACCTGGTCAGCGGCCGTCCCTGGGACCTGGACCGGACCAACGGCGGCCTGCGGGTCCTGCCGCCTTACCAGGGCGGGGAGGGCGAAGGCTTCGCCGAGGGGAACGCAGACGCCCTGTACCGGCAGGCCGACTACATCCGGGAATATGATCCGGATCTGATCCTTGTCCTGAGCGCTGACCATCTCTACCGGCTCGACTACCGGGACGTCCTGGACACCCACGAGCGGACCAAGGCCGCACTGACCCTGGTGACCACGAAAATCCGCAACAACCCATCCGACCACGGGGTGGTGCAGGTGGAGGACGGCGTGGTCACGGGCTTTGACTACAAACCGGAGAAGCCGAAGTCAGACCTCGTCGCTGCGGAGATCTTCCTCTACGACGCCAAAGTCCTGCTGCAGGCGCTGGATGATCTGATGGAGAAGGACGGCCGGCTGGAAGACTACGGCGACCAGCTGATTCCCCACCTGGTCCAAACTGAAAAAGTAGCTGAACACCGGTTGGACGGCTACTGGCGGGACATGGGCACACCGCGCAGCTACCACCAGGGGCACATGGACCTTATTGACGGCCGGGGGCTGAACTTCGATGACCCGCGGTGGCCGATCCTTAGCGCGGCACCGCGCCGGCTGCCGGGTTTCGCCGGTGAAGGTGCCAGGGTGTCCAGCAGCCTGCTCGCGCCGGGCTCCCGGGTGGAGGGCAGCGTCCGCCGCAGCGTCCTGGGCCCCGGCTCCCTGGTGGAAGCCGGCGCCGAGGTGGAAAACTGCGTGATTCTGGGCGATGTCCGGATCCGATCCGGGGCCAAGCTTCGCAATGCGATCGTTGATGCCGGCGCCGTGATCGGCGGCGGCACCGAACTGGACGGCGCAGAGCTGGATCCGGATGCTGCGGTGGTGGTTGTGGGCGCGGACGGGGCGGTGGAAAAGCCGTCGTCGCCGTCCCAGGGGTGAGGTCAGGCACCTTTGCGGGGTACAGTATCCCGCCGGTTTGAATGAGAGCCGGGTTGCCCCTAGGATAGAGAGGCGTTAAGTTGCGCCTGTGTTCAGAGGGCCCGCTTCCACAGAGGGACAATGGACATTTGCGCGGCCACCCGTATAAACCTAGAATTGAAGGCTGTCCCGGCAGATACTGCTTGGCAACCTGAACTTCACCGTCTTCCCCGCGGCGAGGCACTTCGGCTGGATCTCACCCCGCCAGGTCAACCTCCGGAAAGTCGCAGTAATAACGGTGTCAAAACTGGTGGCGGGACGCTCTTTATGGCAGGTGCTTAGGCGCTTTGGCCTTGTGTCTGTTTTTTGAGGACCGTCATATTTACTACAACTGGAGGAGAGATCATGGCAGCTTATTGCCAGGTAACCGGAGCCATCCCCGGCTTTGGTCACAGCATTTCGCACTCGCACCGCCGCAACAAGCGTCGGTTCGACCCGAATATTCAGAAGAAGCGCTACTGGGTTCCGTCCCTGCGCCGCAACGTGACGCTGCAGGTTTCGGCCCGCGGCATCAAGACGATCGACGTGCGCGGTATTGACGCCGTCATCACTGACCTTATCGCGAAGGGTGTGAAGCTCTAGTGGCTAAGGACAAGGACGTTCGTCCGATCATCAAGCTGAAGTCGACCGCCGGCACCGGGTACACCTACGTGACCCGCAAGAACCGTCGTAACGACCCGGACCGCATGGTCCTGAAGAAGTACGACCCGAAGATCCGCCAGCACGTCGAATTCCGTGAGGAGCGCTAAGAATGGCAAAGAAGTCCAAGATTGCCCGCAACGAGCAGCGCAAGGTCGTTGTTGAGCGCTACGCTGCAAAGCGCCTCGAACTGAAGAAGACCCTGGTAGACGCAAACGCTACCGACGAAGCCCGCGAAGCTGCACGCCTCGGCCTGCAGAAGCTGCCGCGCAACGCTTCCCCGGTCCGCCTTCGCAACCGCGACCAGATTGACGGCCGCCCCCGCGGTACCCTCCAGAAGTTCGGTATCTCGCGTGTGCGTTTCCGCAACATGGCCCACGCAGGCGAACTGCCGGGCGTCAAGAAGTCCAGCTGGTAAGCACTGCTTATCCCGCTTTGAAAAGGGCGGCAACCTTCGGGTTGCCGCCCTTTTTGCTTGTCCGGACACCCTGCCCCGGCCGGATCGCAAATTCCGCGCCGTTGCTGGGAAGCAGACTAGAAGGCCAAGAGGGGAAAATGGCACCGTTTTGTGGGCTAAGAGCGGAAAAAACCGCGAAAAACAGCGGATTTTTCCTGATATTCCGGGTCGGACTGGTAAGTTTTCCAACAGTGGCGGTTTCGCATCCGTGATCCGCTCGAGCTAACACCTAGTCCAGGAGGACATAAATTGGCTATGAACCGCAGTGAACTTGTTGCAGCAGTCGCAGAGAAGTCCGGCAACAGCCAGACCGCAGTGAACGGCGTTCTTGACGCTGTCTTCGACATCTTCGCAACCTCTGTTGCCAATGGCGAGAAGATCACCATCCCCGGATGGCTTGCAGTCGAGCGCACGGACCGCGCTGCCCGTACCGGCCGCAACCCGCAGACCGGCGAAACCATTCAGATCCCCGCCGGCCACAGCGTCAAGCTGACTGCCGGCTCCAAGCTGAAGGCTGCCGTCTCCACCAAGAAGTAACCTCTCCGGAGGCAAGGCCGGCGCCTGGGGGCGCCGGCCTTTTTTGCGCAATTCGCCCAAATTTCTACCGCGGGTAGAGAATAGGTAACGTGCCTAAAACTGCCAACACCGATACCGCTGGCGCCAACCGGACGGCGAAGAACACCCGCCCGGTCCCCGCCGCTCCGCAGGCCGCCCCTGCCGTCCGCAACGGCTGGCTGGCTGCTGCCGCCGCCGTCATGATCCTGGCGCTGACGGCTGCGCTGCTTTTCTCCGGTGCCGCCGCCGCGCAGGAGCTTTCCGATCCCGGTGCGCTGACGCGCTGGGCGCTGCCCGTTGCCAAGGCCGTGCAGAACGGTGCCATGGCAGCGGTGATTGGCTCCCTGGTGTTTGCAGTGGCCATCCTGCCGAAATCCCTTAAGCTCACCCGCGGCCGCAAGGTCCGGGCGGACGAACCCGAGCATCCGGCCTTTGCCCGGGCAATGTCGCTGGCCGGGGTTGCCGCCGGAATCTGGACTTTGTCCGCCGTTGCGGTGCTGCTGTTCACCTACTCGGACGTATCCGGGCTGCCGCTGAGCGCCGATGCCACCTACACGCAGGGGCTGGGATCTTTCCTTACTGACTTCTCCACCGGCCGTGCCTGGCTGGCCGTCAGCATCATTGCGGCAGTGGTAACCACCCTGTGCTTCGGCGTGCGGTCCTTGAACGCCCTGGCGGCCACGGCTGTGCTCGCCTTCGGGGCCATTGTTCCCATCGCCCTGGTGGGCCACTCGGCCGGCGGCGACGACCACAGTGCGGCCGTGAACTCGATTGGCCTGCACCTGGCCGGGGTCTGCCTGTGGATCGGCGGGCTCATTGTGCTCGCCGTCATCTCACGCCAGCTTGGCCCCATCACCGGAGTAGTGCTGCGCCGCTACTCCGCGCTGGCAGGTTTTGCCTTCGCGCTGGTCTTCCTCTCAGGCATCGTGAACGCCTCGCTGCGCATCACGTCACTGTCCCAGCTGAACTCCGAGTGGGGACAGCTGGTGATCTTCAAGGCAGCAGCGACCCTGGTGTTGGGCGTCATTGGATTCCTCCACCGGCGCTGGATCATCCCGCAGCTGCCGGCCAAGGTTCCCGGTTCCGCCGCCGGATCCAGCGAACACGGCGGACCCCGGTCAAAGGGTGCCCAGCGCGTGCTTTGGCAGCTGATCGGCGTGGAACTGCTGATCATGGCCGCCGTCTCGGGTGTGGCAGTGGCCCTGGGCCGCACCGCAACGCCGCGGCCGGAGGAACTCCCGCCGGATGCCACTCCGGCACGCATCCTCACCGGCTACGACCTTCCGCCGGAACTGACGACGCAGCGCTACCTCACCGAGTGGCGCTGGGACTGGCTGTGGGTGGCGATTGTGCTGACTCTGGCTGTCGCCTACATTGCCGGCATGATCAAGGTCCGCCGCCGCGGGGATTCCTGGTCCGTGGTCCGCGGCCTGTGCTGGCTGGTGGGCCTGGCCGGACTCACCTACGTGACCTCCGGTGCACCCGCCGTCTACGGCATGGTCCTGTTCAGCACCCACATGCTGGCCCACATGTCCCTGACCATGGTGATTCCGCTGTTCCTGGTCCTCGGAGCCCCGGTGACCCTGGCGTTGAAGGCGCTGACTCCGCGCGGAGACGGCACGCGCGGCATCCGCGAATGGATCCTCATCGGGGTGCACTCCTGGTTCTCCAAGCTGGTCACCAACCCCATCTTCGCCGCCGTAAACTTTGCCGGCTCCATCGTGATCTTCTACTACTCAGAGCTGTTCGGCTTTGCCCTGCGCCAGCATGTGGGCCACGAGCTGATGGTGGTCCACTTCCTGCTGACCGGATACATCTTTGTCCTGACCATGATCGGGATCGACCCGCTGCCCTATCGGGCACCGTATCCGCTGCGCCTGGTCATCCTGCTGGCCACGATGGCCTTCCACGCTTTCTTCGGGGTGGCGGTGATGGGCGGCACGTCGCTGATCGAAGCCTCCTACTTCGGGAACATGGGCCGGGACTGGGGGCTGGGCGTCCTTGAGGACCAGCAACTGGGCGGATCGATCATGTGGGGACTGGGTGAAATTCCCACCGTCATGGTGGCGATCGGCGTCGCGCTGCAGTGGTCACGGACGGACGCCCGCGAAACACGGCGTAAAGACCGGGCGGCTGAGCGGAATAATGACGCTGAGCTGAATGCTTACAACGATATGTTCGCCAATCTGGCCAAGCGGGATGCCAGCAGCTCTGAAGGAGATCGTTAATGACTGAAACCGTGCGCGCCGGATACCGGGTGCGAGGCTCGGCGCTCGAGGGCCGCAACTGGCTCAACACCGGCGGCCGCCAGCTCGGGCTGGAAGACCTGCGCGGAAAGATCGTCCTCCTGGATTTCTGGACTTTCTGCTGCATCAACTGCCTTCACGTCCTGGACGAGCTCCGGCCACTGGAGGAGAAGTTCTCCGACGTCCTGGTGACCGTGGGCGTCCACTCGCCCAAATTTGAGCACGAAGCGGATCCCGTGGCCCTCGCTGCGGCCGTGGAGCGCTATGAGATCCACCACCCGGTCCTGGATGACCCCGAGCTGCTCACCTGGCAGGCCTACGCGGCACGCGCCTGGCCCACCCTGGTGGTCCTGGACCCCGAGGGCTACATCGTGGCCAACCTCTCCGGTGAAGGCCACGCAGCCGGCCTGGAATCACTGGTCAGCGAGCTCGTAGCTGAACACGAGGCCAAGGGCACCCTGCACCGCGGCGACGGTCCCTACGTGCCGGCCGAACCCACTGCCGGGAACCTGCGGTTCCCGGGCAAGGCAGTTCCGCTGCCCGGCGGGAGCTTCCTGGTCGCAGACACCGGCCACCACCGGCTGGTGGAGCTGGAATCGGACCTCACCACGGTACGGACCGTGATCGGCGACGGCACCAAGGGCTGGCGCGACGGCGCTGCTGACACCGCACGCTTCAACGAACCCCAGGGCGTGGCAGTCCTGCCGGCCGCCGTGGCTGAGCAGGCGGGGTACGACGTCGTCGTCGCGGATACCGTCAACCACCGCCTTCGCGCCGTGTCCCTGTCCTCCGGGACTGTGGCCACCGTGGCCGGAAACGGTGTTCAGCGCCTCCTGGACGCCGGAAACCCGGCAAAGCGCACTCCCGGCGGGGATCATCCCTCCGAGTCCCGTACAGCGGCTCCGGGCGGCGCAGCCGGGGCGGGCACCGTACCGGCACTGCTCGGGACGGACGCGCTGGACATTTCGCTGTCCTCCCCGTGGGACCTCACCTGGTCCACTGTGCTGGGACGGCTGGTGGTGGCCATGGCCGGCACCCATCAGATCTTTACCTTTGATCCGCTCACCGGCGCGGTGGGCATCCTTGCCGGGACCGGGCTGGAAGGCCTGCTGGACGGAGACGGCAGCGAGGCCTGGTTTGCCCAGTCCTCCGGCCTTGCCGAAGATGCTGCCGGCAACATTTGGGTGGCCGACTCTGAGACATCGGCAGTGCGCCGGTTGAGCTTCACCGACGACGACGGCGGCACCCGGGTATCCGTGAGCACCGCCGTCGGCGCCGGGCTGTTCGATTTTGGTTTCCGCGACGGTGCCGCCGGCGAAGCGCGGCTGCAGCACCCGCTGGGCGTTGCGGTGCTGCCGGACGGCTCGGTGGCGATCGCTGACACCTACAACGGTGCTGTCCGCCGCTTTGACCCGGTGACGCAGACCGTATCAACCCTGGCCCGCGGACTCTCGGAGCCTTCCGATGTCCTGGTGGACACCACCACCGGAGAGCCGCTGCTGGTTGTGGTGGAAGCCAACAAGCACGAACTGGTACGCGTGGCCATCCCCAAGGAAGCACAGTCGGTGGACGAGGGAGCGCGTCAGACACAGCGCCCGGCCAGTCCCGTGGCGGCCGGTCCGGTGGGCCTGTCCGTCCGGTTTGCCGCGCCGAAGGGCCAGAAGCTCGATGACCGCTGGGGCGACCCCACGCAGCTGAAAATCTCCTCCTCCCCGGAAGAGCTGCTGGTCTCGGGCGGCGGAACCTCCACCGGCCTGACCCGTGAGCTGGTGCTGTCGGACTCCGTCGCCGGCGGTGTCCTGCACATCACCGCCCGGGCGGCGGCCTGCGACGGCGAGCCCGGCGGGGAAATCCCGGACCATGCTGCCTGCCACATGTACCAGCAGGACTGGGGCATTCCGGTGACGATTGACGCCGGCGGAGACACCGCCCTGACCCTGGACCTGCGCGGACTGGACTAGCCGCTCCTTTCCCCCCCGAGATAGCAGAAACGGCGCTTCCCAGCTCTGGGAAGCGCCGTTTCTGCTATCTCGCGGGCAGCGGGATCAGTCGATGAGAGGGGTGACGGTGACTTCGCCGGAGCCCATGGACAGCCGGGCCGCAAAGCTGAACTCTTTTTCAACTGTCAGCGGACTCTTCATACCGCTGAAGAGGTCGGTCTGCGTGGCGGTGAGCCGGGCCTTCCCGGTCAGCGGCGAGAGGACCCACTTGCCGGCGACGTTCCTGATGTCCACCGTGGGATATTCCGTGATTGTCCAGACAATGGGCGGCTGTACCTGGTTATCGGTGAAGTGGAAGAAGGGGCAGCCCGGGGGAGCGAGGCGGTCCCGCGCGCTGGTGCAGCCGTCAAGGAAATCCCGGACCCGGGCATCCACCGCGGTCTTCAGGGCCTCGGTTGCCTCCGTGGTCAGCACCAGGTCAACGGTATCCGCGGCAGAACCCACAATGCCGGATGCCGCAGGCGCGGCCAGAAACTCCGAGGTGTAGGACGCCTCCACGCGGGTGGGGTAGAAGGCCGCGAAGGTGGTGGTTTCGGCGGGCAGGGCAACACGGACGCCGTTGACCGTGGCTTCCCGCTGGCTGGCAGCCGTGACGGTCACAGTGGGAAGCGTGGAGGGGGCAAAGGACCAGCGGTCAAAGAACAGCCACTGCTTCTCCGTGCGGGTGAGGCGGAAGCTGCTCTCGCGTTCTTCACCGCCCAGTATGTACCTGGCCCTGACATCCGCCCGGTCATTTGCCGAGCGGGCCGCCTCTGAAACTTCCAGGACCTGCAGATCC
Organism: Arthrobacter sp. NPDC097144; assembly: GCF_044762205.1. Lineage (NCBI taxonomy): Bacteria > Bacillati > Actinomycetota > Actinomycetes > Micrococcales > Micrococcaceae > Arthrobacter > Arthrobacter sp. NPDC097144. Next base: position 569,170 of record NZ_JBIWDW010000003.1, read on the forward strand.
GCTGTTGAAGCCGCCAGCCCGGCGTCATCCAGAAGAACTGCGTTGGAGTCCGGGACCTTGGCGCCCAACAAACCCAGGGCGCGCTCTCCGTTCCCCTCCTGCAGCGCCTCCAGGTAGCCGGCCACCTGTTGCTCAGGTCCGTAAACGTTGGCGTTAACGAAGTGGATAACTACCGCAGCAGCCCCGATGGTGAGCATTGCCGCGAGCAGCCACGTGGCCACCGCCTTGATTACTGGAGTTGTTCCGTGCACTGCTCAAACACTACCGGGCCAAAGGCATCCAGGCTGGAACATTGAAGCCCGGACCAGCGGCGATGTCCGCCGGCCCGGGCTTTCAACGTGCGGCTGCTACGAATCGGCGCCGCTCGTGACCGCATCATTCTCGCGGGCCATGGCAATCTCTTCAGCCCGTGCGGCGTTCGCTTCCTCGGTCAGCTCCGCTCCGGCACGTGCGTCGCGGGTCAGGTTCTCTCCGGTCTCCGGATCAAACAGGTGCACCTTGCGGGTATCCAGCCACAGTTCGGCGTCACGGCCGCCGCGGATGCGGGAGGCCGCATCGATGGTCACCACGATCTGCGGGCGCAGCTCGTCGGCATCCATCTCCCGGGCCAGGTTATCCAGCAGTTCCTTCACCTCGGGGTCCGGGTGGAAGGGGATGTAGCCGTACTGCTCGTTGCCCAACCACTCCGTGTGGCTGATGGGAGCGGTGAAGTGTGACCCGTGGGGGCGCTTGGCTTCGTCCACAAACTTGGCGTCCTCGAAGAACTCCGGGCGCAGGCCCACGAGCACAATCTTCTTTCCGGCTGCCTTCTCGGCCTTATCGGCGGGAATCGTGAGGTCGCCGACGGCGGTCCGCAGGACGTTGCCGTCCAGAGTCGCGGGCAGGAAGTTCATCGACGGCGAGCCGATAAAGCCTGCCACAAAGAGGTTGATGGGCTGCTCGTACAGTTCACGGGGGGAGGCCACCTGCTGCAGGATGCCCTTCTTCAGGACGGCCACCCGGTCCCCAAGGGTCATGGCTTCGGTCTGGTCGTGCGTTACATAGACGCTGGTGACGCCCAGGCGGCGCTGCATCTGGGAGATCTCCGAACGCATCTGGCCGCGAAGCTTGGCATCCAGGTTGGACAGCGGCTCGTCAAAGAGGAAGGCATCCGCCTGGCGGACAATCGCACGCCCCATGGCAACCCGCTGACGCTGGCCGCCCGAGAGGTTGGCCGGTTTGCGGTCCAGGTGCTCCGTCAGTTCCAGTGTGGCGGCGGCATCCCGCACCAATTTGTTCACCTGCTCGTCGGTGTATTTCCCCTTGGCCAGACGCAGCGGGAACGCGATATTCTCATACACCGTCAGGTGCGGGTACAGGGCGTAGTTCTGGAACACCATGGCCAGATTGCGGTCCCGGGGCGCCTTGTCATTCACGCGCTCCCCGTTGATCAGCAGGTCTCCGGACGTAATGTCCTCCAAGCCGACAATCATCCGCAGCAGGGTTGATTTTCCGCAGCCGGAGGGGCCAACCAGGATGATGAACTCGCCGTCCGCGATGTCCAGGCTGACGTCATTGACGGCCGGAAAACCGTCTCCGTATTTCTTGACGAGGTGGTTGAGGGTGATCGATGCCATGAGAGTAAATCCTTTTCTTCGACCGGACGAAAGGAACTAGCCCTTGACTGCGCCCTGGGTTAGACCGGAGACGATCTGGCGCTGGAACGCCAGCACCAGTATGACAACGGGAATGGTGACAATGATTGCGGCCGCCGAGATGGCGCCCGTCGGCTCTTCGAACTGGGAGGCGCCGGTAAAGAACGCCAAGGCCGCGGGAACCGGCCTGGCCGCATCGGTGGAGGTCAGCGAAATGCCGTACACGAAGTCGTTCCAGGCAATGAAGAACGCAATGATTGCCGTGGTGAAAACTCCGGGTGCGGCCAGCGGGACTATCGCCTTGCGGAAGGCCTGCCAGGTGGTGGCCCCGTCCACCTGGGCCGCCTGTTCCAGTTCCCAGGGGATCTGCCGGAAGAACGCGGACAGGGTCCAAATGGAGATTGGCAGCGTCAGCGACAGGTAGGGGATGATCAGGCCGAGCCAGGTGTCATACAAACCGATGGTGCGCCAGAGGTTGAACAACGGGGTCACGATGGAAATGACCGGGAAAATCGAGACACCGAGTGCGGTGGTCAGGATCAGCTTTTTTCCCGGGAAATCCAGCCGTGCAATCGCGTAGGCACACAGCGTCGCCAGGACCACGGCAACGAAGGTCGCAATCAGGGAAATTCCGATCGAGTTGCGCAGCGCCGAGAGGAAGAGGTCCTGGGCGTCGCCCACCAGGATTTCCTCGTAGTTGCTCCAGGACCAGGTGTTGGGAAGAAAGGTTCCCGAGGTGAGGTCGCTGGGGATCTTGAACGACGTGGCCAAAATGGAAGCCACAGGAAACAGTGCGTAGACGATCACGACGATCGAGATGATGGTCCAGACAAGTCTCCGACGGACGGGTGAGGCTTTCATTAGTTACCCCCTCGTGCACCGGTGAGGTCCACCTTGAACAGTTTGATGGCAATGAAACAAATGATGATGACGCACAGGAACAGCAGTACCGAGATGGCGGAGCCCATGCCGATCTCCAGGCGGGAAATCGAGGTGCGGTACGCCAGCAGGGACAGGACTTCCGTCCCGTAGGCGCCGTTGGTCATGATGTAGACGTTGTCGAAAATCCGGAAGGCGTCCAGCGCCCTGAACAGGACTGCAACCATGATGGCGGCCTTCATGTTCGGGAGAATCACCCGGGCCATCCGCTGCCACCAGGTGGCTCCGTCCACCTCGGCTGCTTCCGTCAGTTCCCCGGGAACCTGGGCCAGGCCGGCCAGCAGCAGAAGGGAAATGAAAGGCGTGGTCTTCCAGATTTCGGACGCGATGATGACGAACAGCGCGGTGGGTCCGTCGGCAAACCAGTTCAGGTCCGGGCTGATGCCCGGCACCCAGTCGAACCAGTGGTTGATGTACCCGGAATTGATGTCAAAGGCGTAGAACCAGGCAAATGCCGACACCACCGTGATGATGCCGTAAGGGACCAGAATGGCGGTGCGAAGCCAGCCGCGGACCGCTTTCAGGGCACTGTTCATCACCAGGGCCAGGGCAAAGCCCAGGACAAGTTCAACGGCAACGGTGATGACCGTGATCAGGAGCGTTACTCCCAGATCCCGCCAGAAGACGCTGTCGGTCAGGATGACGGAGTAGTTGCCAAGGCCGATGAACTCCCGGTCCGCCGGAGCGGTCAGGCGGTACTTGAACAGCGAGTCCCAGAGAGCCAGGAGAATCGGATAGGCGGTGACCGCCAGCATGATGACGAAGGCCGGGCCCGCCAGCAGCAGCCCGAGCCGCCGCTCCGACCGGGCGCGGTCACTCAGGCGGGGCTTGGCCGGCTTCGGCGCGGGCGGTGCTCCCCGCTGAGCTTCTACGGAAGTACTCACAGCAGCTTCTCCCCTTTCAGGACCTGAAGAATGAACTCGGCGCTGGTCGCCGGCGTGGTGTCCGGATTAACCGCGCTTGGCGGGGTCCATGTCTGCTGGATGCCGGTTGAAACCTCGTTGTAATACGGGGTTTGCGGGCGGGGCTTGGCCAGCTCCAGGGATTCACGGATGGTGTCCGCCATCGGGAACGTTTCCGACACGCCGGGCGCGTCGTACGCCGCCGTCTTTGCCGGCGGATTGCCGTTGGTCGTGAAGTACAGGGACTGGTTGTCCGGGCTGACTATGCACTCAATAGCCTGGTAGGAAAGGTCCTGGTGCTTGCTCTCGGAGCCGACACCAAGATCAATACCGCCCAGCGGCGGAGCAGTTTCCACGCCCGCGTTGACCTGCGGGTACAGGGTCCATCCGATGTCGTCGATCAGGTCGGCGGGCAGCGTTCCGGCTTCCACCGCGGCGTTGGTGGCCGGCCAGACAAAGGGATAGTTGACCATGAAGGACCCCTGGTCGCCCTGGAACTGGATCATGGAGGTGTTCTCGGTTTGGGTGGGCAACCCGGGGCCGCCCAGGCCTGCCTTGCCGATCGTGGAAATGATTTCCGCCGCTTGCGTGCCGGCCCCCGAATCGAGGCCCAGCTTGATTTCGTCTGCAGGGGCATCGGGGTTTTCCACAATGGTGCCGCCGGCGGATTCGATGAGGGCGTTGACCCAAACCGTCATGGACTCCGCACGTGCGCCCTGGACGCCCAGGTACTTTCCCTGGCTTTGCGCTGCGTCGATAAGTTGCTGCCAGGTGACGGGCTGGGTCATGTCCAGGCCCGCCGCTGCGGCTACGGATTTCCGGTACCAGAGGATCTGGGTGTTGGCCCAGAACGGAACGACCACCACCTTGTCTTTCCACTTGGCCCCGGTCACTGCGCCTTCAACGACGTCCCGGGTGGTGCGCTCCGCGACGTCATCCGGCACCGGTGCGAGATAGCCGGGTTCGGCGAGTTCAGGAACAAACGGCGGGTCCAGGCTCATGATGTCCATGGTGTCGTCTCCGGCAGCGAGGCGCCGTGCGAGCTGTTCCCGCTGGGCTCCCGCGTCGCTGGGCAGCAGCGAAGTCTCAATTGTGTAGGCCCCGTCTGCCTGGTCGGAGCAGATCTTCGCGATGGCCGCCTGCCCGCCGTCGTCGGGGTTGATGTACCACGTGAGGACGGGCGGACCTTCCGAGGAAGCGCAGCCGCTCAGCAGTGTGGCGCCGACGGCGAGGGCTAACCCTGCCGCTGTCCGTGCCCTCTTGCCGGGCCGGCCGTAATGTATTGCGTCCGTTGGCATCGGTGTAGTGCCTCCACCTCGTCGTAGGCGCGGATGTCGGGGCCCGGATCAGGCGACGGGGCCCCATTGCTTCCGCGGGACTGCACGCTAAGCAGCCTTCCAAAAGACACTATGCCCTAGGTGTGAATTCCGCCACTGCGGAAGGGGGGTGTCTGCAGTGAAATGTCAGGTCAGGAGGGCGGCAATGAGCACAAGCACGGGCAGCGACATGATGGTGGTGATCAGGACGGTGTCCTTCGCTACGAGGACGCCTTCCCCGTAGCGGCTGGCAGCAACAAAGACATTCTGGGCTGTGGGGAGGGCCGCGGTGACCACGACGGCGAACAGCAGGTGCCCGTCCATGCCCAGCCCAAACCGGGCCAGCGCGTAGGCGAGGAGCGGCTGCAGTCCGAGCTTGAAGACGGTGGCCAGAACGACGTCGGTGCGGCGCCCGCCGTCGCGCGTCAACGGCCGCGAGCCCACCAGCGAGATGCCGAAGGCCAGCAGCATGGCCGGGACGGCGGCTCCGCCGATGAGGCTTACGGGCTCCCGGATAATGACGGGAAGCTCAGTGTCGGTGGCGGCCAGGAGCAGTCCGATCAGAGTGCCGATGATGATGGGATTGCGCACGATCTGGGCGAGGAAGGTTAGCAGCGAGGTCCGCCGGCCGCTCGTGGCCGAGTCCATGAGCATCAGGAAGAGCGGGGTGAAGAATGCCATTTGGAAAATCAGGACCGGCGCAATATACGCGGCGTCGCCCAGGACATAGACCGCAATCGGCAGGCCGAGGTTGGCACCGTTGACCAGCGATGAGGACATCGCGGAGATCAGCGCTTCGGGCAGCGGGCGGCGCAGCCACCAGCGGGTGCACAGGACAAAAAGAAGTGCTGTCCCGAAGGCACTGGCCGCGGCAACGAGCAGCGGCAGGGAAAAGACGGTGTGCAGGTCCGCGTCGCTGAGGGTGACCAGCAGCAGGGCGGGAGAGGCCACGAAGAAGGCGAGCCTGCTCAGGACATTTTGCGCATTGGATCCCAGGGCGTCCAGCCGCCCGATCAGGTAGCCCACCAAAATGATGATCCAGACAACTGCGAATCCGGTCAGTACCCCCAGCAACGGCTTCTACCAGCTGTCTGCGGCGCGGGACAGCCGTTGCGTAGCGGGAACCGGAGCAGCACGGCGGAGGACTGGGGGTGCGGCATCTGCGGGCCGGGACGCGGAGCGGATCATCGGGGCAAGTATAGCCTCCGCTTCAGGCCCCTCACGCAACGTAAAAGACCCCCGGAATCACACTGATTCCGGGGGTCTTTCACCGTGGAGCGGGCGACGGGAATCGAACCCGCGTATCAAGCTTGGGAAGCTAGCGCTCTACCATTGAGCTACGCCCGCAGCGCCGAAGTCCTCCGGCACAAAAAACTACTTTACATGGAACCCGGGCCGCACCGAATTCGACGGTATCTTGGGCATGTTTGGCGGCAGTGACCCGGGGGAAAGATGACCGGGAGCAGGATAGAGGCCGGGGATCGTCGGAAGAACGGATATCTCCAGGGCCTCACTCCTGCTCGCCGCCCTCCCGGGCGCGTTCCACCAAGTCACGCCATTTGCCCTGCACACAGTGCTCGGGCAGGGTGACGGCGGCCGGGCCCACCGTAATCTCGTAGATGAACCGGTCCGCACCGGCGGGCTTTTCCGGGGGAACCTCCTGCAGCAGGGGCAGCCACTCGCGCTCGGCCTCCTCGGTGCTGACCTGGGTGCTCCAGACCCGGGTCAGTCCGCCGAAGCCTCCGGTACGGACCACCACTATCCTCACGGCAGAACGCCCACTGCTTCCCAGGCATCGGACACCGCACCGTACTCCTCACCTGCAGATCCGTAGCGGTTGTCGGCAGCGGAAAGCGTAGCAGCGGCGAACCGGGTGAACGTGCAGTCCGCCGGAAGGTTTTGCTCAGTAAGGGCGTCGTACCAGATTTGCCCGGCCCGTTCCCATGCAAAGTTGCCCAGGGTGGCGGCCGCCAGATAGAAGGCGTGGTTGGGGATGCCCGAGTTGAGGTGGACTCCACCGTTGTCTGCCGCAGTCTCCACGTATCCGGCCATGGTGGCCGGCTGCGGATCCTTGCCGAGCACGTCGTCGTCGTACGCCGTGCCGGGAGCCTTGAGGGAGCGCAGCGCAGAGCCTGACACCCGGTCAGTGAACAGGCCCGCACCCACCAGCCAGCTGGCACTGGCCGCCTCCTGATGCAGGAGCTTTTGTTCCACCAGGACGCCGAAGACATCCGAAACGGACTCGTTGAGCGCCCCGGCCTGCCCCTGATAATCCAACCGGGCCGTGTACTGGATCAATCCGTGCGTAAGTTCATGCCCAATCACCGTCAGGGACTTGGTGAACCGCAGGAAAACCTCGCCGTCGCCGTCGCCGCAGACCATGCGCTCACCGTTCCAGAACGCGTTGTCATAGTCGCGGCCGTAATGGACGGTGGCCGCCAGCGCTGAACCGGCGCCGTCGAGGGACGGGCGGCCATATGCGTCGCGGAAGAGGGCGTGGGCAGCACCGAGGCCCTCATAGGCTTCGTCCGCTGCTTCATCCCGGGTGGGTTCATCCCCTTCGGAACGGACCAGGACACCCGGCAGCGTCTCGCTCTGCTTGGCGTCGGAAACCTGCCGCCGAAGGGAGGGTGCCACCGCAGTGCCCCGCTGCGGCGGCGGAGCCTGCCGGGCAGAGGCTCTGGCCTGCCGGACCGGAGGGATCTCAGCAAGGGCCCGCCGGGCTGCTTCCGCGGCCCGGCCGAAGCCGTCCGTCTGCTGCTGCTCAACAATGCGGGACAAAAGGTAAGGGGGAACGATTGAGCAGGTCATGCTGTCCTCCGAGGTCCGGGTACCGGGATTCATGGTGTCCCGTTCCAGGGTGTTCCATGGTCGGGTTGCTGCACCAATGGCCCCAGCCTAGGGCCCTCCTCTGACAGCGCAAGGGAGGAGGGCCGAACAGGACGTTACTGCTCCTGCGGCCGGTCGTTGCCGGCTGCTTGGTTGGCTGCCGCCTGGTTGGCTGCCGCCTGGTCGTAGGCGGCAACAATGGCCGCTACGCCTTCGGGACCCATTTCCAGCCCCACGCTGCTGCCGGGATTGATGGCCAGACCGTAGCCCTCGGCGATGCTCCGCAGCGTTGCCTCTCCGCCGGCCTTGACCATAACCGGCGCCTTTTCGCGGATCTGCTGCGGCACCCGCTCGGCGCTGGTGAAGGTGGCGGCCACGGCCGAGTCGCTTTCCGGAGATTTCAGGACCAGGGCCTGGAAGGAGGCGGGATCCGCTTCGTCCAGAAGCCGGCCCACGCTCAGGAGCTCCGATTCGCAGATGCGGGCAACCAGTTCCTGGCTGCTGATGCGGCCTTCCTGGCCTGCGGTGATGGCTTCTTCCAGTGCAGCTGCGCCTGCGGGGTCCGAGTACTGCGCCGAGCCGGGCAGGCCGGCTTCCTGCCCGGAGGCGCCGCCGTCTGTGTTGTCCGTATTCTCTGCCATGTTTTCAGCCACGGGTATCTCCTTGAGTATTGGTTTCGGCCACAGTTCCAGCCTCAAAGTCTGGCACAGGGGACCGGGGGTGGAACAAGCTACCGTAGGAGCTGGCCGACCATCCCAGCAGCATGGAGCACCCGATGAGCATCAGCAGGAACACCCGCAGCCTGGAGCCAGGCATTGAGCGGGACTTCACCGACAAAATGAGCTACGGCTCCTATCTGGCACTGGATGAGCTGCTGTCCGCCCAGCATCCGGTGAGCAGCCCGGAGCACCACGATGAGATGCTTTTCATCATTCAGCACCAGACCTCCGAGCTGTGGCTGAAGCTGGTCCTGCACGAGTTGCGGGCCGTGCGGAGCAAGCTGGCCGCTGATGATCTGCGCGGGGCGATGAAGGGCATTGCCCGCATCAAGCACATCCAGCGCTCGCTGACCGAGCAGTGGTCCGTGCTGGCCACCCTGACGCCGTCGGAATATGCGGAGTTCCGCGGGGACCTGGGAGCATCCAGCGGTTTCCAGTCCTACCAGTACCGCGCCGTGGAGTTTCTGCTGGGCAACAAGAATGCGGCAATGCTGAAGGTCTTCGCCGCGGACCCGGCCGCACAGGCACTGCTTACCGAGCTGCTGGAACAGAGCAGCATCTATGACGAGTTCATTTTCCTCCTGCACCGGCGCGGATTCGCGGTGCCTGAAGAACTGCTGGAGCGGGACGTGAGCCAGGCGCACGTGCCCAACGAAGCCCTGATGCGTGTTTACCAACACGTTTATGAGAACGCGGCGGAGAACTGGGACATCTACGAGGCCTGTGAAGAGCTGGTGGATCTGGAAGACAACTTCCAGCTGTGGCGCTTCCGCCACCTCAAGACCGTAGAGCGGACCATTGGATTCAAGCGGGGAACGGGCGGATCCTCCGGTGCCTCATTCCTGCAGCGGGCACTTGAACTGACCTTTTTCCCTGAGCTTTATGCGGTCAGGACGGAGATCGGCCGCTGATCGGCGCCGGAAAAGAGCCCCGCCGTCATGCGCTATTTTTAGAGGGTGCTGATTTCTGACCGCGACATCCGAACCGAAATTGACGACAAGCGGATCGTCCTCGATCCCTATGATCCCTCGATGGTCCAGCCCTCCAGTGTGGACGTGCGCATCGATCGGTTCTTCCGGCTCTTCGACAACCACAAGTACGCGCACATTGATCCCTCGGTGGACCAGCCGGAGCTGACCCGGCTCGTGGAAGTGGACCCGGACGAGCCGTTTATCCTCCACCCGGGCGAATTTGTCCTGGGCTCCACCTACGAAACGGTCACCCTCCCCGATGACATCGCCGCCCGGCTTGAAGGCAAGTCTTCGCTGGGACGGCTCGGGCTGCTGACGCACTCCACTGCAGGCTTCATCGACCCGGGCTTTTCGGGGCATGTCACCCTTGAGCTCTCCAACATGGCAACACTGCCGATCAAGCTGTGGCCCGGTTCCAAGATCGGCCAGCTGTGCTTCTTCCGCCTCACGTCGCCGGCGGAATATGCCTATGGTTCAGGGCAGTACGGCAACCGCTACCAGGGTCAGCGCGGGCCGACGGCGTCGCGCAGCCACCTGAACTTCCACCGCACCTCGGTCTAAACCTCCGGGACCACGGCGCGCGGCGCGCGGCCGGGGGAGCGGACCGGCAGCAGTACCAGCAGTCCCGCCAGCAGCACCGCGAGGATGCCGAGGATGCCGTACCGCTGGGCACCGAAGATCGTAATGAATGCGGCGAACAGGCTGGGTGCCAGGAAACTAACGGCACGTCCTGTTGTGGCATAGAGCCCGAAGAGTTCCGCTTCCTCGCCTGCCGGGGCCAGCCTGGCCAGGAATGCGCGGGAGGATGCCTGCGCAGGACCGACAAAGAGGCACAGCAGGAGCCCGAAGATCCAGAACGTCGTGTCCCCGCTCCACTGCAGTCCGAGCATGGCCTGCGGCTCGGCGCCGAACAGCGCAATCACTCCGCCGGAGATCAGCAGGCCGACCAGCGAGAAGATGATGACGTTCTTGGGCCCGGCCCGGTCATCGAGGAATCCGCCCGCTATGGCGCCGACCGCTGCAACCACGTTGCCGAAAATGGCAAAGATGATGATTTCGGAGAGGGACCAGCCGAACGTTCCGCCCGCGATGACCCCGCCGAACGTGAAGACTGCGGCCAGCCCGTCGCGGAATACGGCGCTGGCCAGCAGGAACCAAATAGTGTGCGGGCTGGTTTTGTAGATGGCCTTGATGCGGCGGAAAAGCAGGCTGTAAGAGGCGAGAAAACCGATGCCGGCGGCACGGTCCTGGCGGGGCACTTCCGGAACGGCGAACATGACGGGCAGTGCAAAAACGGCCAGCCAGACGGCGGAAAAGACGGCTACGGCGCGGATGTTGAGTCCGTCCGCACCCGTCACGCCGAACCACCCGGTCTCGGGGTTGATGAATCCCACCAACACCACAGCGAGGGCAGCGATCCCGCCGACATAACCCATCCCCCAGCCAAACCCGCTCACCCGGCCAACTGTTGCCGGCGTCGAAACCTGGGACAGCATGGCGTTGTAGTTCACGCCGGCGAATTCGCTGAAGACGTTGCCCAGCGCGATCAGCGCCACACCCAGCAGCAGGAACTCCGGCCGCGGAAAAACGAAGAAGCACAGGGCGCTGACCAGGCACACCAAGGCCGTGTTGATGCCCAGCCAGGTCCGGCGCCGGCCGCCGGCATCCGAGCGCTGGCCCATGACGGGTGCCAGCACCGCAACTGCCACTCCCGCCAGCGCAATGCCGTACCCCAGCACGGATGAAGCGTAGGCTTCGCCACCGAAACTGTCCGAGGTGAGGTAGACCGTGAAGACAAAGGTGGTCATCACGGCGTTGAACGCGGCAGTACCCCAGTCCCAGGACGCCCACGCCAAGACCTGACGAATGCGGATGCGTGGTGCGGCAGCGGCGGAAGCCGGGCCGGTCAATCGAGTGTTGGAGACCATAGCCGAATGCTATAGGTGTCACGAGTCACATTGTCTTTTTCGATGCTTCGGCATGTCCGTCGGACCCGCCTGCTGCCGGGTGATCGGCCGCAAGTTGGCCCTCCGCCGGCAGTCCGACGGCCGATTCGGGACGCCTGACTAGGGGTGAACGAAATTTCAGAGGTGTATGCCATGGGTAGAATAGATGTACGCCCTCTGACCACCACCTTGATAACTACAGCTGTATTTACCGCTGGAAGACTGTCAATAAAGCTCGGGAGACCTAGTGCTGATTGTGCTCACCGTTTTGTTTACGGTGGCATTGGTGGCGCCCTTATTGTTCCGCAGGATCGGCCGGTCGGCGTTCTACGTCCTGGCTGCCGTCCCCGCTGCCGCCTTTGTTTGGCTGCTGGCCACGTTCCACCGCTACACAGCAGCCAGCCAAATGGTAGCCTCGGGCGCTCCCAACGCCCCGCCGTCCGTAGTGATCCCCTGGATTCCCGACCTCAAAGTTGAGCTCGCGTTCCGGATGGACACGCTGTCCGCGGTTCTGTCCATCCTTATCCTCGGCGTCGGCTCGCTGGTGCTGTTCTACTGTGCGCGGTATTTCCGCCCCGGAGACACCCAAATGGGGGCCTTCGGTTCCCAGCTGCTGGCCTTCGCGGCCGCGATGTTCGGCCTTGTGACGGCAGATGACCTGATCCTGCTGTTCATCTTCTGGGAAATCACCACCGTCCTGTCCTACCTGCTGATCGGGTACTCGGCCCACCGCCTTTCGGCCCGGCGGGCCGCCCTGCAGGCGCTGATTGTCACCACCTTCGGCGGACTGGCCATGCTCGTGGGCATGGTGCTTTTGGGAGACGCCGCCGGTACCTTCCGGCTTTCCGAGATTTTGGCCATGGCTCCGCAGCTGCTGGAGCGCGGCGCCATAGTGGACGTGGCCATTGTGCTGATGCTCGTTGGCGCGGTCTCCAAGTCCGCGCTGCTGCCGTTCCATTTCTGGCTGCCCGCAGCCATGGCCGCACCCACCCCCGTCAGCGCCTATCTGCACGCCGCAGCCATGGTCAAAGCCGGTATCTACCTCATTGCGCGGCTGGCACCGGGCTTTTCCGACTCAACCTACTGGCACGCCGTCGTCCTGATCCTGGGGCTCTCCACCATGCTGCTGGGCGGATGGCGTGCCCTGCGCCAGTACGACCTGAAGCTCATTCTTGCCTACGGAACCGTCAGCCAGCTCGGCTTCCTGACCCTCGTGGTAGGCCTGGGCAACCGCGAAGCTGCGGTGGCCGGGCTGGGACTGCTGCTGGCCCACGGCTTCTTCAAGGCAACGCTGTTCCTTGTGGTGGGCATTGTGGACCACCAGGCGGGAACCCGCGACATCCGTAAGCTGTCCGGAATCTTCCGTTCCTCGCCCCAGCTCTTTGCGGTGGCCCTGATCGGTGCCGCCTCCATGGCCGGGGTACCGCCGCTCCTGGGTTTCGTGGCCAAGGAATCGGTCTACGAGACCTTTGTCCACTTCACCGAGCACCAGGGAACCGCGGGCGCAGCCGTGCTGCTGGCCGGCGTCGTCATTGGTTCCATCCTCACCTTTGCCTACTCTGCCCGTTTCGTGTGGGGAGGTTTCGCCGTCAAGCCCGGCTGTCAGCCCACCCCCTTCAAGCGGGTTCCCGGCGCCTTCATTGCGGCCCCCGCCGTGCTGGCCGTGGTGACCGTAATCTTTGGGCTGTGGCCGCACCCGCTCGACGCCGCCATTGCCTCCTACGCCAACCTGTACCCGGCCGACGGCGACCCCACGCACCTGGCGCTGTGGCACGGCTTTACGGCGGCGCTGCTGCTGACAGTTATCACCATCGGCGCCGGAGTCCTGCTGTTCTGGCAGCGCGTGCGGGTGGAAAAAACCCAGGCACGGTTCACCGCCCCGCTGGATGCCGAGCGTTCCTACCGGCAGATTATTGGCGTGCTGGACGACGTAGCAGTGTGGGTCACCGGCCGAACGCAGCGCGGTTCCCTGATGTTCTACCTCTTTGTCATCCTCCTGGTGGCGGTAGTGACGCCGCTGTCCGCCCTGGTGTGGCGCGGAGCCCCGCTGCCGGAGCAGTTCCACTGGTTTGATTCTCCGCTGCAGCCTGTGATCGGCGTGGGCATCATCCTCGGCGCCGTCGCGGCGGCCCGGGCCAACAAACGCTTCCTGGCCGTGCTGATGGTGAGCGTCACCGGCTACGGAATCGCCCTGATCTTTGCCCTGCAGGGCGCGCCGGACCTGGCCCTGACACAGATGCTGGTGGAAACCATTGTCCTGGTGGCCTTCGTGCTGGCACTGCGTTCGCTGCCGGCGCGGCTGTGGAAACGCGAGCCCGCCGGGCACCGGCTGCTGCGCGCCCTGCTGGGAATCGCCTTCGGGGCCACCATGGTGATCATCGCCATGACCGCCATGGCCTCCCGGGTTGCGGATCCCATCTCCCTGCTCTTCCCGGATCTCGCCTATGAGGGCGGGGGCGGTGCCAACATTGTCAACGTCACGCTGGTGGACATCCGCGCCTGGGACACCTTCGGAGAAATCTCGGTGCTGGCCATGGCCGCCACGGGTGTGGCATCCCTGATCTTTGTCCGCGGACGCGGAGACAAGCGCCGCCGTGCCGAGGGTATTGCCACCGGCTCCGTGGACCGGGGACGCGAACACTTCGCCTCCTCCGGCCGCCAGGAAGCAACCCTGGCGCTGGCCCGCAAGTTCTCCAGTGTCAGCCGTGACGCGTGGCTGGTGGCCGGACGGACCCTGGCACCGGAACGCCGCTCCATCATCTTTGAAGTGATCACGCGCCTGCTGTTCCACTCCGTGATCCTGTTCTCCATCTACCTGCTGCTGGCCGGGCACAACATCCCCGGCGGCGGTTTCGCCGGCGGGCTCATGGCCGGACTTGCCCTGACCATCCGCTACCTTGCCGGCGGCCGGTTTGAACTGGCCGAAGCCAGCCCGGTCAGCGCCGGCCTGCTCCTGGGCGGCGGTCTGGGCCTGGCCAGCCTCTCCGCTGCCGCTCCGCTGTTCTTCGGCGGCCAGATCCTGCAGAGCGCGATCATCAAGTTCACCTGGCCGATCTTCGGCGAGGTCAAGTTTGTGACCTCCACAATCTTCGACATTGGTGTCTACATGGTGGTGGTTGGACTGGTCCTGGACGTCCTGCGCAGCTTGGGATCGGAGATCGACGAACGCAGCGAAGGCGGGTCCTCCGATGACGAGGACCTGATTGAGCCCGAACCGGACATTGCCAGCCGAGAGGAGGAGGTAGCCCGATGAGCGTCAACATCACCTTCATGATCATCATGGGAGCGCTGTACGCCTGCGGCATCTACCTGCTCCTGGAACGCAGCCTGACCCGCGTGGTGCTGGGTTTGACCATGCTTACCAACGCCACGAACATCCTGCTGCTCTCCACCGGCGGATTCCAGGGGCTGGCCCCGCTGTTCAGCGCGGACATCCCGGCGGAGGACTACAACGATCCGCTGCCGCAGGCGTTCATTCTGACCTCCATTGTCATCTCCTTCTCCGTGACGGCCTTCATGCTGGGCATCATCTACCGCTCCTGGGTGCTGAGCCGGCAGGACGAGGTCCAGGACGACATCGAAGACCGCCGCGTGGCCAGCCAGAGCAGCTTCGACGCGGAAGACGACGCCGACGTCCCCGAGGACACCACCGAATTCACTCCGCCCGAAGAGGCTGAGGAGGCGCCCGGGTCCCTGCGCGCCACCGGTCAGACCACCACTCCGGAGGCTAAGGAATGAATACGATAAGTTTTGCCCCGCTGGCGGTGGTCCTGCCGTTCCTCGGCGCGGCGCTGGCCTTCATCCTGATCCGGCACACCCGCGCCCAGCGCACCATCAGCATCAGCATCCTGTCAGTCACGCTGATTCTTGAAGTGATCCTGCTACTGTCCGTCTGGGACAGCGGAGCGCAGGCCGTGGACCTGGGCGGCTGGCTTCCGCCGGTGGGCATCACCATGGTGGTGGACCAGTTCTCCGCCCTGATGCTGGTGGTGTCCTCCGCCGTGAGCCTGGCGGTCCTGATCTACGCTGCCGGCCAGGGCATGACCGACGGCGATGAAGACGGCCCGATCTCGATCTTCCATCCGACCTATCTGATCCTGGTGGCCGGCGTATCCAACGCCTTCCTGGCCGGGGACCTGTTCAACCTGTACGTGGGCTTCGAAATCCTGCTCACGGCAAGCTACGTGCTGATGACCCTGGGCGGAACCACCCCGCGGATCCGGGCCGGTATCACCTACACGGTGGTCAGCGTGGTGTCTTCGCTGCTGTTCCTGATCACGATTGCCATGATCTACGCGGCCACCGGCACGGTGAACATGGCCGACCTGGCGCTGAAGCTCGGCGACCTGGATCCCGGAACCCAGCTGATGCTCCACCTCATGCTGCTGGTGGCGTTCGGCATCAAGGCGGCTGTATTCCCGCTGTCCTTCTGGCTTCCGGACTCCTATCCCACGGCTCCGGCGCCGGTCACGGCAGTGTTTGCCGGCCTGCTGACCAAGGTGGGTGTTTACGCCATGGTCCGCACCGAGACGCTGCTTTTCCCGGGCGACCGGATCAACACGCTGTTGATGGTGGTGGCCGGCCTGACCATGGTGGTGGGTATCCTCGGCGCCCTGGCGCAGACTGACATCAAACGAATGCTGTCCTTCACCCTCGTCAGCCACATTGGATACATGGTGTTTGGCCTGGCGGTCGGCACTGTGATCGGCATTGGTTCCGCAGTGTTCTACGTGGTCCACCACATTACGATCCAGACCTCGCTGTTCCTTGTCACCGGGCTGATCGAGCGCCGCGGGGGTACCGCGAACATGGACCGGCTGGGCGGGCTGGCGAAGCTGTCCCCGCTGCTGGCCGTGCTCTACTTCATCCCCGCCATCAACCTCGGCGGAATCCCGCCGTTCTCGGGTTTCCTGGGCAAGCTGGGCCTTCTGGAAGCCGGTGCGGATCTGGGAACCCCGCTGGCCTACGTCCTGATAGCGGCCAGCGTGGTCACCAGCCTCCTGACGCTGCTGGTGATGGCGCGGGTCTGGAACCGTGCCTTCTGGCGCACACCGGAGGACGCTGTCCATCCGGACCCGATCCTGCTGGCCACCGGCGCGGACGGGTCATCGCTGCGGCACTCCGGCGAGGTGAACGAGAAGTCCACCGGAAAATTCTCCGGCCGCGAAGCAGTGGACCTGCTGCCGCGCACCATGGTTTATCCCACGGTGGGACTGGTGGCCCTCGGCGTCGCACTGACTGTCCTGGCCGGGCCGCTGTTCTCGCTGAGCGACAACGCCGCCCAGGATCTGCTGGACCGAACGCCCTACATTGAAGCCGTACTGGGAGAGGGGGCCGGACAATGACCCGCAGAGCCCAGATGCGCAACCGGCCGCGCGTACCGCTGCTCAAGGAAATCCCGCTGCTGATCTGGCTGGTCTTCCTCTGGGGAGCCCTCTGGCAGGACTTCAGCGCCGGCAACCTGATCTTCGGCGCTGTCATCGCTTTTGTGGTGGCGAATATTTTCTATCTTCCGCCAGTCGACCTGAGCGGACGCTTCAACCCGCTCTACGCCCTGGGCTTCGCCGTCCGGTTCTTCTACAAGCTGGTCCACGCCAGCTTTGAAGTGCTGTGGCTGGCCGTTGCCAAGGGCCCGAAGATCAAGAATGCCGTGGTCGGCGTGAAGCTGCGCAGCCATTCGGATCTGTTGGTCACCGCCACCGGACACGCGCTCTCCCTGATCCCCGGATCGCTGGTGGTGGAGGTGGACCGGTCCACCTCCACCCTGTACCTGCACTGCCTGAATGTCTCCACTCCTGAGCAGGCAGACAAGGTCCGCAAGGATGTGCGGGACACCGAGTCGTGGCTGATCCGTTCCATTGGAACCCGCGAGGATCTTGAGGTGCTGAAAGCGGAAAAGGCCTTGGCCCGTCGGGACAATGCACTCCGTGCCGGACAGGCCGAGTCGACAAAGGGAGCAAACTCATGATGAGCATTTTTCTGGTCCTCGTGGCCGTCATGCTGTCCCTCGCGGCTGCCGGCGCCATTTTCCGGATTGCCCGGGGGCCTTCCATCCTTGACCGGGTACTGGCAGCGGACGTGCTCTTGACGATTGTGGGAGCGGCGCTGGCCACGGAGATGATCGTGGAGCGCAACCTGGATTACCTGGCGCTGCTGGTCTCGATCTCCCTGATTGGCTTCATCGGCTCCGTCACCGTTGCCCGCTTTGTTACGGACCGGAGGTAGCCCGTGAGCCAGGAACTGAATGATTTGATCGTGGGAATCCTGATGACGGGCGGGGCGCTGATGTCCCTTGCCGCCGCCATCGGACTGATGCGGTTTCCGGACCTGATGAGCCGCATGCATGCGGCCTCCAAACCGCAGGTGCTGGGCCTGCTGCTGTTCCTGCTGGCCATGGCCGTGCAGTTCGAGAGCTGGTCGCTGCTGCCGGTGCTGGCGGTGTGCTGGCTGTTCATGATCCTCACCGCGCCGGTCTCCGCGCACATGGTCGGCCGGGCCGGCTACCGCACCAAGCACCTGCGCCCGGAGCTGCTCAGCATCGACGAGCTGGATGACGTTGTGGGCCGTGCCCAGGAACTGCTGATCCAGGCCAGGACGGACAGTACCGAGGACGACGGAGCCGGGGAAGACCCGCTGGTGGATGATGATCCCGGGGCACCGGCCGGGGAAAGCTCGCTGGATGATGACGTCCAGTCGGCTGCCGGACTAGGCCCGGATACAGCACAGGGCGCCCGCCGCCCGGGAGGAAATCCCGAGGGCTGAGCGCCCTGTGGTGAAGTTGGTGCTCCCTAGACGACGTCCGGCGTCTTCTGGTAACGCTGGATGGCGCGCTGCGTGCCGCGGTTGGTCAGGACACGGATAGCCTGGCTGACCGCGCCGGATACGACGGCGAAGATCACCGCGGTACGGAGGTTGACGTCCAGCACGCCGTCCTTGTCCCGGGGCGGTTCGTTGCCTGTCACCTTGGTCCAGACGAAGTCCAGGATTTTCGCGGACAGAATGCCCGCGCCAATGCTTGCGCCGGTACCAAGCAGTTTCAGGATCAGGTTCATGGATGCTCCTAGTTGTGGGGGCCGTTTCCCTAACCCTACCCGCCGGGCCGCCCAAAATGGTTTGCCCGTGTGTAGAGTGGGGAACGCAAAACATACGACAGGGGAGCGCCCTCCCCGCCCGTGCCTCGGCACGATGCGGGAAGACCAAGGCGCTGAGAGTGCGGACAACCGCAGACCCTCGAACCTGATCCGGTTAGTACCGGCGCTAGGGAGTCGAGATCTCACGGGATCTCACGGCAATCCGTCGTGGGCAGTCCCTCCCCTCCTGTTCCTCAGGAGGTTTTTTCATGCAGCAGAATATGTCCCCGGCATCATCTTCCCGCCGGCAGAATTCACCGTGGCGGCGTCCGTGGCGCGTGGTCGACATTGTGGTGGCCTCCGTGCTCGCTGTGGCCGTCGGCGTCATTTTCTGGGCCTGGTCCTTGGCCTACAACGGCGTGGAAGTTGTGTTCCTGGCCTTTCCGCCGCTCGGTGGCCTGTACTCCGGCGGCTGGCTGATCGCCGGGGTCCTCGGTGCTTTAATCATCCGCAAGCCCGGAGCCGCCATCTATTGCGAGGTTCTCGCCGCTGCGGTGTCAGGCGTGCTGGGAACCCAGTTTGGCCTTTCGGTGCTGTTGTCCGGATTCGTCCAGGGGCTGGGCGCGGAGCTGGTATTCCTCGCTTTCCTGTATGTCCGGTACACCCTGCCCGTGGCAATGCTGGCCGGCCTGGTGTCCGGAGTGTTCCTGGGGGTCAGCGAGAACATCCTCTACCGTCCTGAATGGGCGCTGCAGTGGCAGGCGCTCTACGTGCTCTTCGCGGCTGTCTCCGGCGCTGTCCTGGCCGGGGTGTTGTCCTGGCTTGCCGCCCGGGCGCTGGCGCGGACCGGTGTCCTGGCTCCGTTCGCTTCGGGACGGGCAGCTGACGCGGGCTCCAATGCCCGGTCGTAACCCATCTTCGTCCCCGGTGTCCGCCCTGCCGTCCCCCGTGCCGTCCCCCGTGACCGTGCGGGCACGCGACTACGGGTGGCGGCATGCCGGACGCAGCACCCCCGCGATCTCGGGATTGACCCTGGACATTGAACCGGGCGAAAAGGTGCTCCTGCTCGGAGCCTCCGGCGCCGGGAAGTCCACGTTGCTGCATGCCCTGGCCGGTGTACTCGGCGAGGGCTCCGGACCGGACGCGGCGGGAGAGGAACAGGGCAGCCTCACCCTGGACGGGGTTGCGCCGCTGCAGGCCCGCGGCCGGGCCGGACTGGTGCTGCAGGATCCCGAGTCCCAGCTGGTGCTCTCCCGGGTGGGGGACGAAGTTGCCTTCGGCGCGGAAAATCTCCGGGTGCCGCCGCAGGAGATTTGGCAGCGGGTGCGGACAAGCCTGGACGACGTCGGACTGCGGGTACCGCTGCACCATTCCACTGCCGCCCTCTCCGGCGGGCAGAAGCAGCGCCTGGCCCTGGCCGGAGTGCTGGCCATGCAGCCGGGCCTGCTGCTGCTCGATGAGCCCACAGCCAACCTCGATCCGGACGGGGTGACGGAAGTCCGTGCCGCCGTCGAACGGGTGCTGGCGCGCACCGGTGCAACGCTGATTGTGGTGGAACACCGGGTAGCGGTGTGGGCGGACGTTGTGGACCGGGTGGTGGTTTTGGCGGCCGACGGCGGAATACTCGCCGACGGTCCGCCGTCACAGGTGCTGGCAGATCCCGGCCACCGGGAGCGGTTGTCCGCTGCCGGGGTCTGGCTTCCGGGATCAGCGCCCGCCGTGAGCGCTCCGCGTCCGCAGGAACCGGGGGCAGCGCTGCTGGAAGCCCGCGGCCTCGGAGCCGGGCGCAGCAAACGCGCCCCTGCCGTGGTGGCAGGCGTGGACCTGATGCTGCGCGCCGGGACATCGCTGGGAATCACCGGCCCCAACGGGGCGGGCAAATCCACGCTGGCCCTCACGCTGGGCGGGTTGTTGAAACCCGTTTCCGGCACCCTGCACGCAACACCGGCGCTTTCCGGTTCCGCCGGAGCGGACCCGGGACGTTGGAAATCCACTGAGCTGGTGACCCGGATCGGAACCGTTTTCCAGGAACCCGAACATCAGTTCCTGACCGGGACCGTCCGCGGTGAACTGGCATTCGGGCCCCGCCGCGCCGGAATGCCGGAAGCCGCGACGGAGGACATCGTAGAATCCCTGGCCGGCCGGCTGCGGCTCACCGCGCTGCTGGACGCCAATCCGTTCACGCTTTCGGGCGGCGAAAAGCGCCGTCTTTCAGTGGCCACCATGATCGCCACTGAACCGGACATCCTGCTCCTTGACGAGCCCACCTTCGGACAGGACGCCAATACCTGGGCTGAACTCGTGAATCTGCTCCGCGCCCTGCTGGCCGAGGGCCGCTCGGTGGTTTCGGTAACTCACGACGCCGATTTCCTGGCCGCGCTGGGCGGAGACGTGCTGCACGTGCAGGACGGCACCGCAGCAACCGCGGAGCAGGGCCGGGCAGGAAGGACACGCGCGGGAAGGGGGATGCTCCCATGAGGGCTTCGGAAACAGGTGCGCCGGAAACAGGAACACTTTCCATCGAGGCACATGCGGACCTGCGCAATCCCTCCAGCCGTCCCGCCGGAACACTGCTGGAACGAGCCAACCCGCTGTCCAAGCTGGCTGCCGCCCTGGCGGTGACGCTTGCCGTGCTGGTCAGCGTTGACTGGGTCAGTTCAACCATCATCCTGGCCGGGGAACTTCTCCTGCTTCCGCTGCTGCGGATCGCGCCGCTCACCCTGCTCAAACGCATCTGGCCGCTGCTCATCGGCGCGCTGGTGGGCGCCTGGGGCACTGCCCTGCTGGCGGAAAAGACCGGCACGGTGCTGTTGGATGCCGGTCCCGTCCTCTTCACCTCCGATTCGGTGGCCGCCGGCATTGCGATCGGGCTGCGGGGCCTGGCAATCGCGCTGCCCGGGATCTATCTGCTCGCTTCCACCGACCCCACCGATCTGGCCGACGCCCTGGCGCAAAAACTGCACCTGCCGCACCGGTTCGTGCTCGGGGCACTTGCCGGCATGCGGCTGGTGGGACTGCTGGTCTCGGAATGGCAGTCCCTGGGCATGGCCCGGCATGCACGCGGTGTGGGAGCCGATTCCGGCCTCCTGACACGCGTCCGCTCCTTCTTCGGCCAGGCGGTCGCCCTGTTGGTCCAGGCCGTGCGCCGCGCCACCCGCCTGGCCTCGGCCATGGAAGCCCGCGGCTTTGGCAGCGGCGGCAGGACCTGGGCCCGGACCTCTGTGTTCACCGGTGTGGATGCCTGGGTCACGCTCTACGGGTTGGTGCTGGCAGCCGGGGCCCTGACGGCTGCGGTTGCAGCCGGAAGTTTCAACTTCATCCTCAGCTAGGTGTAACTCTCACGGACGTTGTGAACGCGTTCGATAGGTGAGAGGCCCTCGATCCCGGTATGGGGTCGATGATGATTGTAGTGATGAAGCCAGGCA